>JBDSMG010000051.1:0-27801 GCA_039915925.1 Sphingomicrobium sp. | reverse complement strand
GGACGACGCCGATGCATTCGACCTAGATCGCTTTGCGGAAAAGGGCAGTCGCCACCGCTTTCAATATCTGCCTTTTGGCGGCGGCCCCCGCACCTGCGTCGGCGCCAAGCTCGCGACCGACGAGGCCCTGACGATGCTCGCTTACTGGCTCTCGCACTGGCGATTCGCACCAGTGCCCGGGCATGACGTGCAGCTGTCAGGGATGGTGACCCTCCGTCCGAAGGGCGGGCTCCGCCTGTTGTTGAATCGAAGGAGTTGATCAATAAACGCTATGCGAGTCCCTATCGACACGCGCTATTTGCGTGACTCACAATGCGGTGACCATGAGCCGGATGCATCGGCTGTAGGGCGTGACGATGATCGAGCAGGGAGTCAGTAGGTTGGTTTCGGTGGATTTGGGAGCAGCGGAGACTCTCCTCGCGGCGGAATGATCAGGTCAGACGCCGACCCTTGAGCGCATGCACAAGCAGGACCGGCAGCGCTGCGATGCCGATGGACCAATGGACAATGCTCACCCAGCTCCGGCTTGCATCACCGGTTAAATAATAGAGTCCCAGCGCAGTCCCTGTGAGCAGCAGAAATGCGGCGGCCAAGCTAACCCCACTTTTCAAATTGCGGCCGATTTTCCAGCCGGGCAGCAGGTGCGCCGGGATGATTGTGCCTGCGACAATCAGGAATGCGTACGCAACGACCCCGTGAAAGAGCAGAAGCCAATGCTCGGCGGGGTGATGCTCTGGACCGAAATCGCCGGGCACGCGCACCAGCCAATCCAGCAGGAGCCAGCCGATACCGGTCGTGAGCAGAACGCCGAAGGTCAGGTACACTGACCATTCCTGCCAGCGCGGGAGCCGGGTTGGCCGACGGGGTGCTTTCATGCGGGTTCGAGCTCCGGCTCGACGGGCCGAATCGCCCCTGCGCGAGTGATTACGAAAGCGCTGGCCGCAGCTCGTTGAAGCAGGCTCGCTGCGTTCGATGCGCCGGACCATAGCGCCTTGGTGAGCGCATCCGCATCCGTGCAAGTGTCCGCCGCAGCAGTCACCGATATCCACTCACAATTCGGCTGAACCAAGTGCCCGAACGACAACTTGCCGGCGCTGTCAGGCAAGCCGGCGCTGGTCGCCAGTCCTTGATTGTGGAGAGATACGGAAGCGGCGGCTCGGCGTGTGCGCGGGTCGTGGACTTCGATGTCCCAAGCCTCCGGGCCGAAAGCAAAGATGTCGCCGCCAGCATTCACCAACCCACGCGCGCAACCCGCTGCTCGCAGCGCATCCACGGCGCGATCCACCGCGAACCCCTTGGCAATGCCGCCAAGGTCGATGCAGCCTGGTCCCAGCAAGCGCACCGAAGCCCCTTGAACTTCGATCCATGTCCAGTGCGGCCCTTCAGGCTGCGGCTGATCCGGGTGGCGCGGAAGCAGTCCGCTGCCGATTGCCGCCTTGCCGGCGCTAAGCACGTCGAACCCGCCTTCGCTGTGCTTCGACCAGAACAGCGCCCGATTGATAACCTGCACGGTCCAGTCGTGCACCTGCACCGGGCGAAGGTGCCCGAACCGGTTAACCCGCGATATGTCGCTGCCGGGCTCGTGCGCACTCATTAGCTTGTGAACCCGGTCGACGGCATCGAAACCGGCATCGATCGCCGCTTCGTCGTCGGCGCTGATCTCGACAAACGTGCCAAGCAGCGGCCGACAGCGGCGGATTAATTCAGGCATTGCGCAGCAGCAATTGGTACGTGGCGAGCAGCCGGCGAATTCCGTCGGTTACGTGGCGGCTTGAGAGCGTCGCGCCGGAGATGTTCTTGATATCCTTGCCGATCTGGACCGTCGAGCCGAAGCGCTTTCCGATGAACTGCTGTTTCCACGCCGGGTTGCGAATCTCTCCTCCGTAAGTCTCGCGATATTCGAGGATTTCGACGCGCTTCACGGCACCGTCCGGAGTCAGCGCGACCGCATAGGTGATGATCTCGTGCTTGCCGAGCACCCGGTCGACAATGAACCAGCCGGCCCGGCCATTCCTCAACCGCACGTCCCACACATGCTGCACCTTGTCGAACCTGCCGACGCCCGAGGCCTTGGCGATGAGCTTGCGCTGCTCGGGCGTGAAGGCGAGGTCGTGGGGCACGAAACTTGCGCCCGGAAACATGGCCTGCTGCGCCGCGGGAATCGTCAGGTAGACCGTCGCAGTCGCTGACGACGATCCCAAGACCATCGCCGCAGCTGGCAGGGCCGTGAACCATGAGCAACCATGTGCCATGTTAGAAGTTATAGCCAACCTTCAGCCGAAGTTCGCGTTTTTCGAATTCGTCGAGCGCGCGGTTGTCACCCGGGCTCGGTGAGCCGAACAGTTGCGGCTGGAATGACAAAGTCGCCCACACCTTTTTCCCGGCATAGTGGATCGCCGGTCCGGCGAAAACTGCGTAGGTCTCCCGGTGCAACCCCTCAGTCCAGTTCGGATAGACGCTGGAATAGCGGCCTTCGACTCCGGCATACCAGCCGTTCGCAACGCGATAGGAAAGGCCGGTGCTGGCGTGGAGTTTCAATTCCTTTTCCCACTCGGCTTCGATGTTACCGGTGATCGGATCGATCGCTGTTTCTTTCTCCCATTCGGGTTCGAAAGTTAGATTTCCGGCCCAGATCAGCCGATCGTCAAGGAAGTTTTTCTGAAGGAGCGCCTTAAACTCAAGCTCGAGTTCGGTCCCCTTCTCGCCACCGCCGTGGATCCGCGACCAGGCGGGCTCGGCATAGAGCGTTAATCCGAAACCATCCTTGTAGGGGCTTAGCACTTGATATTTAAATTCAGCTGAGAGGCCCTGGAACGCAAAATCGCGGTCCGTCCGGTCTGCGCCGTCCCGAATGTGATGACTGGCGAAGTTCGCGTACCCCGCAACCGAGAAGCGATCCGTGACGCCGTGCTCCAGCTCAAGCCGATAATCCTGCGCATCGAAATGCCCGTTCGCCTTGCCGCGCCGGTCCGTTGCCCACAGCTCCGCTTCGGTCTTCCCCTTGGGCAAGATCTCGGCGGTATAAGTGTAGCCGAAATATTGCTCGTCGGCGTACGCCGGAGTTGCAACCACTCCTGCCAGACTCAGGCCGATCATCATCACACGTTTCATATTGCCCCTTACCGTCATATTTCGGAGTTGGAGCTAATGCGACTTAGTCGCAATTGCAACTAGGTTTTTGGATGCTAGTTGGAGTCGAAATCGTCCTCGGCTGCAAGCGTAACCCGGTGCGTGCCTGTCATCGGCTACATGGAATCGGGATGCGGCCCGATGAATGAGGTTCCGTCGAGTTCGGCGATCCGCGCCATGTCTTCCTCGTCGAGCGCGAAGTCGAACACGTCGAGGTTCTCGCGCAGGCGGGCTTCGCTCGAGGCCTTGGGGATGATCGTCAGGGTGCGATCGAGATGCCAGCGGAGGATGGTCTGCGCCGGGGTTTTGCCGTGCTTCCGCCCAAGCTCCGCGAACAGCGGATCGTCAAGCAGCGCGCCGCGGCCAAGCGGCGACCAGCTAGTGGTCACAATACCATGCTGCTCGTGGAATTCGACCAGTTCGCGCTGCTGGTAGCCGGGGTGCAATTCGACCTGATTGACTGCCGGCACCACGCCGCTTTCGACGATGATGTGTTGAAGATGGGCGACGGTGAAATTGGAAACCCCGACCGACCTCACGAGGCCCTCGTCGCGAAGCTCGACCAGCTTTTTCCAGGTGTCGGAATATAAGCCTAGCGACGGCATCGGCCAGTGCAGCAGATAGAGGTCGATCGAATCGAGCCCGAGTTCCTTCATGCTTTGCTCAAGCCCGCGCCGTGGCTTGTCGCCGCCTTGGTCTTCTTTCCACAGCTTGGTGGTCACGAAGATCGGCTTGCCGGAAGCACGAACCGCTTCTCCGACGCCGCGCTCGTTGCGGTAGAAAGCGGCGGTGTCGACCGCCTGATATCCTGCACGGATGCCCGTCTCCACCAGAACGCGCGCGTCTTCGGGCGGCACCAGGAACACGCCTTGGCCAAGCTGGGGCATCTGCCGCCCGTCATTGAGGGTCACCATCGGCTGGTCGGTCACTTCAGCTCCATAAGTTCGATGTTGCGAAATTCGATCGGGTGGCCTTCGCTCTGGAGGTAGAGATAGCCCTTCCTGATCGCGAGCTTGCCGCCGGCGGCCGCGATCAGCGGCTTCGCGTCCGCATCGGTCGGGTCATATTGCGGTTCCGAGTAAGTGATCACCGGCTTGCCGTTGATAAAATGGGTGACCTTGCCGTCGCGCGTGACTTCCGCCTCCGCATGCACCCATCGCCCATTGTGGATAATCGGGCTGTTCGAGTTGGTGCAATGCTCCGTGTGAAGCTTCCCGTTCATGACCACGTTGGTCCCAGGCGTACAGAGATTCGCGGTCGGCGAGGGTTCCGGCCGCTCCGCACCGAGCAGCTGCATTTCGAGACTTACAGGGAATTTCTGATTTAGTGTCATGCTCTGCGGCGATTGCGCGAGCATCATGAGGCCGCTGTTGCTGAACTGCCAATTCTCCACGCCCGCGAGCGTCTCGCCGTAGAACCGATAGTCGAAACGGATGCGGTAAGCGCCGACCGGCCGCTTCCACGCTAGATGGCCGAACAGGCCGTCGAAGTTCTTGTAGTTGGCGTAAGACACGCGGATCGCGCCGTTTCTGACGACGAAGGTGTTGCGGTAATTGTCACCCGTCCGGTGGCCGGCGATCTTCGGCGTCCAGCCCTTGAGCGACTTGCCGTCGAAGATGCGCTGCCACTTTTCGGGCGCAGCCTGCAGAGGGCTCGCGAGGAAGGCGAATGCTGCTGCGGCGAAGATCAGGCGTCTCATATATCTCTCCCGTTCCGCTCCTTAAGCGGCTGCAGAGAAAAGCTCCAACTGTTCGGTGCGCGGGCGCAGTTGGGCAGCGAGATCCGCGTGGTCGGTCAGCAGCATCGGCCGCCAATCCGCTGTGACGATGAACGGCCGCACCTTGGTGATCGAAACCGTCATCCGGCCGATGTCGTCGAGGCGCAGCTTGCGCAATGCACGGGACGAAATGATGCGGTCGACTGCACGCGTGCCCAGCCCCGGCACGCGCAGCAACGCCTCGCGCGGCGCGCGGTTGACGTCGACGGGAAAATACTCGCGAAACTGCAGCGCCCAGGCGAGCTTCGGGTCGATGTCGAGCGGGAGCATTCCCGCAGCGTCGGTAGCCGAAGCGACCTCCGCCGGCTTGAAGCCGTAAAAGCGCATGAGCCAGTCGGACTGATACAATCGGTGTTCGCGCATCAGCGGCGGCCGTTTCATCGGCAGCGCGGCACTCGCGTCCGGGATCGGGCTGAAAGCGGAATAATAAACCCGGCGCAGGTCGAAGCGGTCGTAGAGCTGGCTTGCGCGCGTCACGATGTCTGCGTCGCTAGCAGCGTCCGCACCAACGATCATTTGAGTGGACTGCCCCGCCGGCGCAAAGCGCGGCGCCGACTTGAACCGCTTCGATGCATCCTTCGCCTCGACAATGGCGCCCTTCATGTCGGCCATTGCGCCCGCAATCCGCTGCTCGTCCTTCTCCGGAGCCAGGCGGATTAGCCCGTCGCTGGTCGGCAGTTCGACGTTGATCGACACGCGGTCGGCATGCAGCCCCGCCTGCCGCACCAGCTCCGGATCCGCGTCGGGAATCGTCTTGAGGTGAATATAGCCGCGGAAATCATGATCTTCGCTAAGCGACCGGGCAACCTCGACCAGCTGCCCCATCGTATAGTCTGACGACCGGATGATACCGGAGGAGAGGAACAGTCCCTCGATATAATTGCGCTTATAGAAAGCGAGCGTGAGCCGGACCACCTCCTCGGCCGTAAAGCGCGCTCGCCGCACGTTCGAGCTCTTGCGGTTGATGCAATAATGGCAGTCGAAGATGCAGCTGTTGGTGAGCAATATCTTCAGCAGTGAAATGCAGCGGCCGTCCGGCGCATAGGCGTGGCAAATGCCCATGCCCTCGGTCGACCCGACCCCCGTCCCGCCGGGGCTGTCGCGCTTCGCAGTCCCCGAGGATGCGCAGGAAGCATCATATTTCGCCGCATCCGCAAGGATCGCGAGCTTCGCCTGGACATCGAGTTGGGCCACCCGTTCTATCCATGTTCCTAAACTTCCCCTGTCCATACAGGCGTTTAGCCGTATACGGATGCGGCGGCTGGGAAGCAGACCGACAGCTTGCTTCCCAGCCACCGCTCTAGAAGCCCATCGCGCTCGAACGATGCGGCTTCGCGTCTGCCTCCCGCTCAAGCAGGCGAAGGATCTCGGCCGGGCCCACGGCGGCCTCACGATAGCGAAGCTGACGCTTCACAACCGCAAAGTCGCCGGGGGTGAGACCGTTCACCCGCGCCAGCCCGGCCGGCGCCGATGACCCGAAGAAGCGCTCGAACGCACGCGCCCGGAGCGCACTTCCAAGCGGGCGCAGATCCAGCTTGAACACGAACCGGCGCAGCGCCGCCGGATCGAGGCGACGTGCGAAGTTCGTCGCCGCAACGAACGGCAGTGGATGGGCATCCATCCAGGTCAGCAGCTCGTTGACCTGCGTGACCTCCCACGAATGATGCGCATCGCTTCGGTCCGCCAGCAGCGAATCCACCTCGTCGAACAGCAGCACGCACCCGCTGTCGCGCGCTTCCGCGAAAGCTTCGGCGATGTTCGCCTCGGTTTCGCCAACCCACTTCGACAGAAGGTCGGACGCGCGCTTCACCGCGAGCGGGCGATCGAGCCGGTCCGCGAGATGCGCCGCAAGCGCGGTCTTGCCGGTCCCGGGCGGCCCGGTCAGCAGCAGAGAGAAGTCGAGCGGGCCGCCGGCCCTGCTTACCTGCTCCAGCAGTCGTTCGACGTTCCTGTCCGCCTCGAACAGGTCAAGGTCGAGCGAGGCTTGGCCGATCGCCGGCGAAAGCGCCCGCCCACCGCGGATGCCAATCAGCAGCGACCGGCCTGCAGCGGCGGCATCATCGGCCCCGCCACCCGCAAGCGCTGCCGTGCGCAGCGCCACGCGAGCAACGCTGGCGCTGTCCGGCTCACGGCCAATGAGCGGCGCAAGGCCGTCCGCAGCGGCCGACACACCCTCCGCATCGGCCGCTCGAGCGGCAATGCGCGAACGGGCGCGCGGTGATGCGTGGCTGATGCGCAGCACGTAACTGAGCCGCCGCAGGTGCGCGCTGTCGATGCAGTCGACCGAATTGGTCGTCCAGATCACCGGCACCGCAACCTGCTCGAGCAAGCGGTTGACGAAGATCTTCGATCCCGAGCGCCGCTGCCCGCCCGTCGAGCAGGAAGCCTCCGCAAAGAGATCTTCCATTTCGTCGAACAGCAGGACGCTCTTGCCGCGCCGGCGGAGGAGGCGCTGTGCGCGGTTCAACGCATAGAGACGCTCGGACCGGGTCGGCTCGTCGCCGTCCGCATCACACTCGCCGACCGCGAACAACGTCGAACCGATCTCGGCGGCAAGTGCGCGCGCGAACTCGGTGTTCCCGGTCCCAGGGGGACCGTGGATCAACACGTTAATGCCCCTCACCTGCTTTTCGACCGCGCCCTTGAGGAGCCGGGAAAGGAGGTCGAAGTCGGCATCGAGCTCTGCGAAGTCGGCGCGTCCGAGCACTGCCTCTTGCCGTACCCCGGAAAGGGCATCGATGAGCCGCTCCTCGTCGATTTCGGCCTCGTCGAGCAAGCGCGCGAACTTCCAGTCGAGCGCGAGGTCGGCCGTGCCCATGTCGCGGTCGATCAAGATCAGCCCAAGCGACATCGCCTCCGACCGGCGCACCCGCGCCGCCGAAGCTCCGGCGTCCGCTCCCGCAAGCTGCCCCAGGAGCGCAACCATGTCGACACCAGAGTGCGCGAGCTTCATGCGCAACCCGCTGAGCGGCGGCAGGCGCTGGAAAGCTGCGGTGACCAGCAGGAGGTCGCGGTCGAATACGCCAAGGTTCAACAGCTCGGCGACAGTGTCGATCGTCTCGAACAAGGGGTCGTCGTCGCCGTCGTCGACGCACGTCAGCAGACCGGCGAGACCATCCCAGCCGATTGCTGCATCGTCAGCATCGGGCAGCACTGAAAAACGCCCTGGCCACAGCCAGTCGCGCTTGTCCGCCACCCATTCCAATGCGGCTGCCGCTTCGCGCGACTTCCCGCTCACAGTGTCGCGCAGCAGCGTAAGCACGCGCTGCGCCATCAGCTTCTTGCCCATGTCCATTCCTGGCGGGCAGCCGCGCACGATCGCGCGGCCGCGCCTTTTCTCGCTTGTCTGTGGAATTCGTCAGCCGGTCCGATTGCCGGCCGAGCGACTAGCGCTTGGGCAGCAGCCGGACGGAGGCTGGACGAATGCTCCAATGTTTGAAGTTCGTCACTCTTTGCTCCGTTAATCCTTATCGCCAGGGGCGAAAGGGAGCGGCCGATTAGGCGTGGCCGTAACGACTGTCAAGGTCAGCTTGGCAGTGCGTCCCGCACATCCTGCTTCAACTCGCTTACCGGCGGCTCGTGGATATGGCGGTATCTGGCTTCGACCAGGCTGAATAGGCCGAACAGCATCAGGCCAGCCGCCACCGCATATTCGACCGGTCCGGCGAGGACGTCGAGAGCCTGCTCCATTCCGCCTGCCTTTGAGGCACTGTGTGTCAGCGCCGCACGGGCCATAAGATAGGCAACGGCCACGAAGATGACCCCGCGCGCGCTGTAGCCGATGCGGCCAAGCCACTCGACGAGCGGACGTTGGGCTTCGGGATCGAGTCTGTTCATGAACCTGCATCTCCAAGCCTTGCGCAGCTGGTTGAGCCCGGCACCGAGCATCACCACCGCGGCGAGGCCAAGCACCCATTCCCCACCCGGAAGGTCGAGCGCCTTGCCGGCCTGCTGCTGGGTGCCGACGCCGACATGCTCGCCAAGCAGCACGCGCACCGCCTTGTAGGCGAGGTAGAGATAAATGAAGCCGATAAAGCCGGCAGCCGCCCGCTTGCGATAAGCTTTGCCGTCGCTCCCGCGATTCTCCATGCCCAGTGCGGCGTCGGCGATCCGCCAGAGGCCGTAGGTTGCCATTCCCAAAACCATGACGATCAATAAAGTTCGCCCGGACCCGTCGCCGACATATTCCAGCGCGCCGGTCAAATCCTCGGTGCGCCCGGTTCCGAGCACCAGCAAGGCGATGACGATGTAGAGAGCGCCACGAGCGATGAACCCGACGCGTGTCAGAAGCTGGAACTTGATTTGCCCAGCAAGATCGTCCGGCAGGGCGTCAGCGGCGTGCAAGCCTATTTGCTCGGTGCGGTTGCCTGTGTTTCGGCTTCTTCCTTCTCGGCAGCCCACTCCTCGTTCTTCTGAAGCACGCAGCCGACATGCCCGCCCGGGCCGACTGCCGAACAGCTGTTCACACCCGTTGCTCCGGCGGTCACCAGCGCCCGTGCTTTCTGCGACCAGGACTGGCTCTGCTGGCGCGTTCCGCTTGGGCGGTAGGCTTCGGGAATGCGATAGCGCTCTTCGGCGGGGCGGCGGCGACAAACGACGACCTCATCGTCGGCTGAGCGAGGACAGGGATCGTCGCCATAGACGATGATCTCGCCCCGGGGCGTGCTTTGGGCGGCCGCCGCGGTCGGCAGCGCCGCGATGCCGGCGGCAAGCGCCGCTCCGGCGCTGATGGAAAGTGCGAGCTTCAACATGGCCATTGCCATCCTTTCAATCGTTTACAGCGGCAACGAGCGCCATAAGTTCCTCAAATCCGCTTCGACAGTCCGATGGCCACCCGACATCCGGCACGGATTACCGCCGTGAGCAAGGGATAGCCAACGGCATTGGCCGCACCGGCCTCGCGTGCAACGTCGCGATGCTCGACCTCTTCGGCCCGGAACGCGCTGATGTCCGCGGCAAGCTCCGGATCGTCATCGCCGAGTTCGTCGAGCTGGCTTCCGTAATGTTTGTCGATCTCGGTCTCGACCGCCTCGGTGCAGGCGAGCGCCGCTTGTTCCGACATCAGGGCGGTCGCGGCGCCGAGCGCGAAGCCCGCGACGTTCCACAAAGGCTGAAGCGCCGTCGGGCGAACCCGCCGTTCCGCCATCAGGGCATTGAACCGCTTCAGGTGGCGCTCTTCCTGGCTCGCCATCCGGGCAACGAGCTTGGATTCCGGGCAATTGCGGCGCAGCACCGCGAGTTGGCCTGCATAAATGCGCGTCGCACCATATTCGCCGGCCTGATTGACGCGCAGCATCGATGCTGCATCGGGCCGGCTGCCGCCAGGGCGCCAGCGGTTCATCGCCGGGCCGCCTTCAGCCCGAGGAAGATGATCAGCGCCGCTCCGCCAAGCGAGATGATCGCGTTCCAGCCGGCCATGGAGATACCGAGGAAGGACCATTGCACCTCGTCGCAGCGCACGAGCGGCGCATTGAGGATCGACTTGAGCAGTTCAGCCGTGGTCGCGCCGGTAGCGGTCGAAGTACAGGTGGTGAGCCCCTCGAAAATGTCGAGCTCGACGCCGGCATGATAGAAGCCGATCGCACCCGAGGCGGCGATTGCTAGCGCGGCCAATGTTGTGAATGTGCGGGCCCGGCCGGTTTCAGCTGGAGCGGCAAAGGCCGGCAGCGCCAAGGCGAGGGCTGCGAAGTGCGCGTAGCGCTGCCACCAGCACATCTCGCACGGGATCAGGCCGCCGAAATATTGCGACCCGTAGGCTCCGGCGAGAAGCGACGCGGGGAGCAGCAGCGCAAGAAGGCGCGCCAGGGCAGGCGGCGTTATCGCGCTCCGGGCCGCTGAGGATGGAAGAACCGCTTCGGGCATTCGGACGCTAGAGCCGCGCCTTTGCAGCCGGCGCCGCCGCCGTAGCGGTCGCGGCAAGCCGCTTCAGCGTGTTCACCGCATAAGTCAGCTGGAAGTCCTTGATGCCCTTCTTCTCCAGCTCGGCCGCGGTCGCGCTGAAGCGCGGATCGGCCGTGTCGTCATGTTCCAGAAGCTTTTCGTCCACATTGGCCTGGCTGACCAAATGGCGGCGCAGATCTGCCTCGCGAACCGCCGGCCGGTCCTTGTAGTCCGGATCGCTCAGCTGCGGCACCACGATGTCGGGTTCGATCCCGCCCGCCTGAACCGAGCGGCCGGACGGCGTATAATAGCGCGCGGTCGTAAGCCGGAGAGCGCTATTCTGGCCGGTCTGGATCACGGTCTGGACCGAGCCCTTGCCGAAGCTGCGCTCGCCCATGATCAAGGCGCGGCGATGGTCCTGAAGCGCGCCGGCGACGATCTCGGACGCCGAGGCGCTGCCGGCGTCGACGAGCACGATCACCGGCAGGCCGTGAGCCATGTCGCCGGGTTGGGCATAATAGCGCTCGATGTCGGTCTTCTCGCGTCCGCGCTGGGAAACGATTTCGCCCTGTTCAAGGAAGGCGTCGCTGACGGATACCGCCTCGTCGAGCAGGCCGCCGGGGTTGGACCGCAAGTCCACGATATAGCCGAGCGGATGGCCGCCGGTCGCCTTGTCGATGGCGACGAGCGCGGACTTGGTCTGGTCCGCGACGTTGCCGGAGAAAGTGTTGATGTTGATGTAGCCGACGCCGTCCTTGATTTCCCACTTGACTGGGCGGAGCTGGATCCGTTCGCGCACCATCGAAAGTTCGAGCGGCTTGTTGCGGCCCGGCCGGACCAAGGTCAGCTTGATCGCCGAACCGGGAGCCCCGCGCATCTTCTCGACCGCTTCGTCGAGCGAAAGCCCGTAGACCAGCTCGCCGTTGATGTGGGTGATATAGTCGCCGGCCTTGACCCCCGCCCGCCACGCGGGAGTGTCTTCGGTCGGCGCAATGACCTTGATCGCGCCGTCCTCGGTCGAGACGGTGATGCCCAGACCGCCGTAATTGCCGTCGGTGGTGGAGCGCAAAGTGTCGTAATCGGACTTCTCGGCATAGCTCGAATGCGGGTCGAGGGCGGCGAGCATTCCGTCGATCGCGCCCTTGATCAGCGTATGGTCATCGACCTTGTCGACGTAATTGGCCTTCACCCGCTCGTAGACGCTCATGAACGTCTCGAGCTCCTGGTAATTGGCGACATCGGCTGCCGCCAGCGAACTCGTCGTGATCGGCATAAGCGCAAGCGCGCCCACGAGGGCAAGCGGCGGGAGCATTCTGCGGGTCGTGGTCATATGCCTGTCCGTTTGAAAAACAGTCGATCTTAGCTTCGTTTGCCGCCTTTTGACAGGCTTGCAGATGAACCTGCGATGAGAGCGGGCGAGATGTGCCGGCCGTGGTTGGAGATCTGCACTTCGAGCGGCCCAAGAGCACGGCCAAGCGGCTCGCCCATTCGGACGAAATCACCGACTTTGCCTTGAGCGCTGACATTGACGAGCAGGCTCATCCACCCGCGGCCATGATCGATGATCAGAACGCCGTCATAATCGCGGAATGGGCCGGCGAAGCGGATCGTGCCGTCCGCCGGAGCGCGGACGGGAGTTCCCCGGCGGGTCTGAAGCGCGATCCCGCGCGAACGCACTCCACTACTGCTGACCGCGCCAAGGCCGGTAATAACGGGTGCGTCGGCTGGGAGCGTATAATTGATTCCGGGCGACTGTGGTGGGCGGCGGCCGAGCGGGGCAGGCGGCGGCTCGGGACTGGCCGCCAAGGCAGCCACGAGGCCGGAAACCGATCGCGCCTGATCGGCGGCGCTGGCCAATGCCTCGACCGTTTCGCCAGCGGCCAATAGCTCATCGCCGGCACTGACCGCTTGCCCGCTGCTCGCGGCGGCCGACTGCAATGCCTGGCGTTCGAGGGCAGCGAATTCGGAACGACGCTTGTCGAGTTCCGAGCGGCTCGCCTGCAGCTTCGCGCGCGCGGCGACGGCCGCCTGCTGCAGTTTCGCACCCTGCGCGATCTGCTGCGACAGGCCTGCGGTCCGCGCGCGAATCGCGGGCAACGTGGAATCGAGCAGAACACGGACCCGCACCAGTTCATCGGTGCTGCTGTTGTCGGCCAGCGCAAGCAAGGGCGGTCGGCGCGCCATCATCGCAAGCCCGGCGAGAAGGGACGACACCGGCTGCTGTTCGCGCTCGAGCCTCGCCCGAAGCAGTGCCTGCTGCGCAGTGACCAGCCGCATTTCGGAATCCGCCACGCTGATGCGCGCTTCGGCGGCGTCGATAGCCTGAGCAGCGGCAAGCTGCCGGGCACGCAGGCGCGCGGCCGTTCCGAGCGCCTTACTCGCTGCCTGCTGCAATGCCCGCACTTGCGCGTCCGCCGCCTGAGCCTCGGCACGCGCGCGCTGCAGGGTGATGTCGGAGGGCTCGACCACCGGCTGCACCGGAGTGCTCGCCGCCGCCGCGAGCGGTGCCATCAGCACAATCGGGAGAAATGCGAGCCGCATCGCTCAACCTTCGCGATGATAGGGGTGGTTCGCAAGGATTGATGTTGCGCGGAACAATTGCTCCGCGAGCATCGCCCGCGCGAGCATGTGCGGCCAGGTGGCCGGACCGAAGCCGAGCAGCAGGTCGGCCTCGTCCCGCTCATTCGCCGGATGTCCGTCGGCAGCACCAATCAGGAAACGCGCTTCACGCCGGCCGGCGTCTCGCCAGGCTTCGAGCTTGCGCGCGAGGTCCATCGACGAAAGCGCCGGTCCGCGCTCGTCCAGCAGGATCGTGACGCAACTGCCCGCCGGTGGCGGCGGCACTCCGCCGCGCTCGGGAAGCTCGGTAACTCTGGTCGCCCAGGTGATCCGCTTCAGATAGCGTTCAACCAGCTCGGCCTCCGGAGAACGGCCGATCTTTCCGCGCGCAACAATATGAAGCAGCATCTATCGCGCGGTTAGAACGGTCGCGCCAGGGGTCCACACCCATCGGTAGAATGCGTCATATATTGTGCGCGTAGCCTCGGCGATCGTGCGCGGGCGGTCGGTTCCTCCGCGGGCAAAGATGGCAACGGCAAGACGGCGCCCGTCGGGCATGGTGATGAAGCCGACGTCATCTGACAGACCCGTCAAAGTACCGGTCTTATGTTCGACCGGCGTTCCCCATGGAAGCAGTGCCTTCATCCGATTCTTGCCGGTTTGACAGCGCTTCATGAGCCCCAGCAGATATTGGCGGCTCTGCGGCTGAAGGAGCTGCCCGCTGTCGATTCGGCGCAGAAGCTCGACCATCGCATTTGGCGTCGTTGAATCGCGCATATCCCACAGGTCCCGCTTTGCGCCGAGCAGCTGTGAGATCGTGCGATCGACCCGAATGTTTGCGATGCCGTTGTCCTGCAGCCACGTGTGGATGCTGCCTGGGCCGCCAAGATCGCGTAACAACATGTCGGTCGCCGCATTGTCGCTGTGGATGATCATGCGCTCCATCAGGCTCGAGGCAGTCGAACCGCCGATCCTGTCGTCGAGGGTCCGCCGGCCATGTTCGACCTGCGCGAGATAAGTGGCCGCGACCGCGATCTTCACCGTGCTTGCCATCGGGTAGGGCCGATTGCCGCGAACATCGACGGTATTGCCGGTTTTGAGGTCGAGGACCGCGATGCCGACGTCGGCGGATTTCTGGGTGACGAGGGCAATAAGCTGCTGCTCGAGATCGATCAGCCCTGGTGTGGAGCTGGCCGCGGCGGGCTGCGCAAAAAGCAGCAGCGAAAGGAATATTGCAATGATCCGCATGGGCTTAGGCAGTGACCGCGCTCGCTTTCGACTCGTCGCCGAAAGCCCACATGCGCTCCAAATTGTAAAAAGTTCGTACCTCGGGCCGGAAAAGATGCACGATGATGTCGTCGGCATCGATCAGCACCCAGTCGGCAGCGGGCAGCCCTTCGATGCGCGGCGATCGTCCCACCTTTGCCTTGATCTTTTCCGCAAGCTTGGTGGCCATGGACGCCACCTGCCGCGTCGATCGGCCCGATGCGATCACCATGTGGTCGGCGATGTTGGACTTGCCAGCCAACGGGATCGACACGACCTCGACAGCCTGGTCGTCGTCAAGCGATTGCAACACCAGGTCATGAAGCTCTTCGACTTCGGGTGCGATGCCGGCGGGCTCGTTGCCGGTGGGGGCTCTGTCGGTCGGATCGGGCAAGTGGTCTCCTCGTCTGGCTAGGAAGGCTCGGCCGTGCTTTCGGTTCCATTTCGGAACGATCGCAAGGACTTGTGCCAATTTGGGTTAAGCGCGCGAAGGCGGGTCGCGGAGGTCGGGTCGGGCGGCAGGCGAAGCAGCAGAATCGCCGGTGCACTCCACTCCGTCCAAAGTCGTGCCTGGCTTCTCGGGCGGACGAACCCGCGGAACCAGCCCATCACGCGCGCCGCACGGGCAGCGCCATCATAGCCCGGCCGCGGAATCACCGCAATCGGAACCATGTGCGCGATTTTCCGCCAATCCTTCCAGCGGTGGAACTCGGGCAGGATGTCCTCTCCCATCAACCAGATAAACTGAACATGCGGATGCGATTGATATAGCGCTCTTATTGTATCGATCGTGAACCGAGTGCCCGCTCGAGCCTCGAAATCGCTGACCCGGATTGGCGCGTGGCGAGCGAGCCGCTTCGCCGAGGCCAAGCGGGCGGCGTAGGGAGCCATGCCGGCCTCGCTCTTGAGCGGATTGCCCGGCGATACCAGCCACCAGACTTCATCGAGCCCGAGTGCCCGCATCGCCGCGAGGCTGATGTGGCGATGGCCGCGATGGGCCGGATTGAACGATCCGCCGAGGAGACCAATGCGTTTCATTGTTCGAGAGCGCTAGCATGCGATCGCGACCTCTGCCTATTAGGCGCGACGGGGAGATCGATGCCGGACGTCGAAGCTATCGGCCTCGGCGTGATGGACTAGCTCGGGCAGGGAAACTTCTTCGTCACGATCCGCGTCGTCGCCTCAGTCATGTCGATCCGCGCCCGGTCAGCCATCGGTATTTCGCCGAGCCGTCTCATGAACTCGTCGCTGCCCATTTTCTGCGGGCCGTCGGGGGGACAGTAACGTGGCTTCCGGCCCGCCTTAATCGCGGCAAGTCTGTTTTCCCTGGCGCGCTTACCGGCGGCCTCGCCCTCCGCCATCAGGGCGTTGATCTCGCCGGTCGAGAAGATAGCGAGCGGACCCTTCTTTAGCAGCGCGGTTGCGCGTTTGTAGAAGACTTCCGCATTCATCGATTGGCTACTCGCGGCGACCGGTACTCCAATCAAAGCTGCCATCAAGAAAAGCTTACGCAACCACGATCCCCCCTTCGTCGAGAAGACGTGACTGAACTGCGCATCCGGTTAACGCCGGTTGAACGTCAGACGCCGGCAGCCGCGGGCCCGCCGACTCCCTGGGCCTTGCGACCGGCCTTGGGAATCGAGGATCCAGCCGCAGGGATCGACGGCTTGGACGAGCCGCCGCGGTCGATCGAGCCGCCCGCGAGGATCGTCTTGATCTCGTCACCGCTCAGCGTCTCATATTCGAGCAGCCCCTTGGCGAGGGTCTCGAGTTCTTCGCTATGCTCGGTGAGCACATGCTTGGCGCGGTCGTATCCGGCCTCGACGATGCGGCGGATTTCCTTGTCGATCGCCTGGGCGGTCTCGTTGGACATCTGCTTCTGCCGGTTCATCGAATAGCCGAGGAATACTTCCTCGTCGGCGTCGGCATATTGCAGCGGGCCAAGCTCGTCGGACATGCCCCAGCGGGTGACCATGTCGCGGGCGAGACCGGTCGCGTACTGGATGTCCGACGAGGCGCCCGACGACACCTTGTCGTAGCCGAAAATGACTTCCTCAGCGACGCGGCCGCCCATCGCGACGGCAAGGTTCGCGTACATCTTGTCGCGGTGATAGGAATAATTGTCCCGCTCTGGCAGCCGCATGACCATGCCGAGCGCTCGTCCGCGCGGGATGATCGTCGCCTTGTGGATCGGGTCGGACGCCGGCTCGTGCAGGGCGACGATGGCGTGACCGGCTTCATGATAGGCGGTCATCTTCTTCTCGTCGTCGGTCATGACCATGGAGCGGCGCTCCGTGCCCATCATGACCTTGTCCTTGGCCTCCTCGAACTCGCTCATCGCGACCAGACGCTTGCCCTTGCGCGCAGCAAGCAGCGCGGCCTCGTTGACGAGGTTGGCGAGGTCGGCACCGGAGAAGCCCGGCGTTCCGCGCGCGATCACGCGCGGGTCGACGTCCGGCGCCAGAGGCACCTTCTTCATGTGAACAGCCAAAATCTGCTCGCGGCCGTCGATGTCCGGCCGCGGCACCACCACCTGGCGGTCGAAACGGCCGGGACGGAGGAGCGCGGGATCGAGCACGTCCGGGCGGTTGGTCGCGGCGATGATAATAATGCCTTCGTTCGCCTCGAACCCGTCCATCTCGACCAGCAACTGGTTGAGGGTCTGCTCGCGCTCGTCATTGCCGTTGCCGAGCCCGGCCCCGCGGTGGCGGCCGACGGCGTCGATTTCATCGATGAAGACGATGCAGGGGGCTGACTTTTTGGCTTGCTCGAACATGTCGCGCACGCGGCTGGCGCCTACGCCCACGAACATTTCGACGAAGTCGGAGCCCGAAATAGTGAAGAAGGGCACGCCCGCCTCACCGGCAATGGCGCGGGCGAGCAAAGTCTTGCCGGTGCCCGGCGAGCCGACGAGCAGCGCGCCCTTCGGGATCTTGCCGCCAAGGCGGGCGAACTTGCCCGGATCCTTCAGATATTCGACGATTTCCTGAAGCTCCTCACGAGCCTCGTCGATGCCGGCCACGTCCGCGAACGTCACGCGGCCTTCCTTCTGCGTCAGCATCCGGGCACGGCTCTTGCCGAAGCCCATCGCGCCGGAGCCGGCGTTCTTCTGCATTTGGCGCATGACGAAGAAACTGATGCCCAGGATCAGCAGGAACGGCAGCGAATTGTAGAGCATGTAGAGCCAGATGCTGCCTTCCTCGGCTTCCTTGGCCTGCACCGACACGCCCGCCTTGATCAGCCGTTCCGTCACCTGCGCATCGGAGGGGGCGGTGGTGCGGAAGGACTCGCCATTGGCCAGTTTGCCGGTGATGGTCTGAGTCCGGCTTGCCGTCGCGGCAGTAACGACCGAGCGGACATTCCCCTCATCGACCTGCTTGACGAACTCGGAATAGGGTATCGGATTGCCGGCGGGCGTGCGCGGCCCGTCGATCATCTGCACGAACAGGACAAGCCCGAACAATATGCCGACCCAGATCAGCAGGCTCTTGGTCCAGGGGTTCCCGGGCTTCTTCTCGTTCATCGATTCTCTCGGATCATTGCGCTCGCCCAAGATAGGCGTTTGCCCCTCAATAACAATGCAGCCTTAGGCCAAGGTGAACTGTTGGCCGCGCGCGCTCGATGAGTCCGCTTGCAGCGGCGCATCTCGTTGGGCATCCCTTTCGACTATTCCGGTCTTTTTAGAAGGCGCCGCTGCCGACGATGGGCACTTCCGGCAAATCCGAAGTCGTCGATTTGCCGATGGCATCAACGTTGCCAATCGTTCGCCTCAGCCGGAATAATGCGCGGTTGTAGTCGATGTAGGCGTCCGCTGATGCAGTTTCCGCCGACCGCCACGCGCCGCGGGCGTTCGACACCTGCGCGAGCAGCGACTGCGCCTGGCCGTCCGGCGCGGCAAGCATCTGTTCCTCGGCCCGCTTCAGCGCCGCGAATGCCTGCTGCTTGTCGGGGACACTTTCGATCCGGCTCTCTGCGCGATCGACTGCAAGAAGCGCCTGCCTGAGATCGTAGCCGACGCGTTCCTGCAACTCCTCCGCATCCGCGACCGCCTGCTCCTTCTGGAGCCCGGCGATCCTTTTCTGGCGCGCGAGCTGGCCGCCGTCGAACTGGGCAATCGGGAGCTTTACGTTGACGCCGATGCCGCGATTGCTGATCTGCCGCCGATCTTCATCGATCGGGCTGCTGCCGACGAATTCGCGGTTCATGTATCCGCCGATGCTCAGGCTCGGTTTACGGCCGTCGGTGACTTGCCGTTCGGAAATCTCCGCCTGACGGATGCGCAGCCGCGCCTGCTGGACGTCAGGGCGAAGCGACATCGCCTGTTGGAACAAATTGCGTGAGTCGGCCGATTGCTGCTCGCGAGTCATTTCGGTGGTCAGTCGAAGCTTCGTTTCTAGGGGCATGCGCAGGGCCTGCTTCAAACCGTCTTGCGCCTGGTCGGCGTTGGTTCTGCTGTTGGTCAGCGATTGCTGGGCATTGCCAAGCTCGACTTCGAGGAAGGGCGTGACTCCCGGCGCCTGGGAGCGGCTGCGATCGAGCAACTGCTTGATCTGCTCGACAACACGCTCGTCCGCGATGACGTTCTGCTGCGCGCGCAAGGCATTCAGATAACTGTTCTGGGCATCGTAGGCGACGTCAAGCATCGTGTCCGCGACTTCGCGCTCGGAGATTTGATACTGGGTAGCCGCCTGTGCGATCTGGCGCCGGATCACACCCGAAACATCGACGGGCATCCACAGGCTGCTGTTGAGTCCGCCGCGGAAATTTCGGCCGGCATAGGGATCATAGTCGATCCCGGCTTCTTCATAGGAGCGCTGCTGCTGGTCACCGGTCAGCCCAACATCCAGGCGCGGGAGGAAACCTGCCTTCGCATTGGATCGGCGCAGCACCGCCACATCCTCGCTGCGCTTCGCTCGCGCGGTGCGGAAGCTTCGGCTTACCGCAAGCTGCACCGCTTCCTCGAGGCTGAGCTCGACTAGGGCCGGCTGCTCGGCCACAGCAACTGCCGGCGCCGGTTCAGCCGCGGCAGCGCTGCCGACGATCGAGGATCCGAGCACCGCCAACGCGGCTCCGGTGATGAGTTCGTTCATTGGAGCCCTTGAAAGGCTAAGGTTTGCGGGCGCTTACAGGGAAAGGTGAGGCATTTTTGTGGCGATGACAGGGCTGAAGGTCAACAGCTGGTGAACTGTTTTAGCTGAACCAACGACCTTTCTGCGCGTCCCTGAGACTGTAGGCACTTACAATTTGTTGCGAACCGGCCTATGTAAGCCTTGCTACCAGTCGCAAATTGACGGTCTCTGGCGCTTTGCGGCTCCTTTTTCCTTCTCTTCACGCTTCTCTTAGCAGGAGAGGACCCACTTCTTGGTCCTCCTTTGACAAGGAAAAAGACTATGCCAATCGGCACCGTAAAATTTTTTAACGCCACCAAGGGCTTCGGTTTCATCAAGCCGGACACCGGCGAAGGCGACGCCTTCGTTCACATCAGCGCCGTCGAGCGCGCCGGAATGGCGACGCTCGATACCGACCAGCGCGTGAGCTACGAGCTTGAGGAAGACCGGCGCGGCCGGACCAGCGCCGTCAACCTGCAACAGGCCTGACGGGGTAAGGGGCGGACTTTCGAGTCCGCCCCTGCTCGGCTGCCCGATGGCGCAATCGCCTCAACTTCAATTCTATCTTGCCCGCGCCGCCCAGGCGAACGCGGATGCCGAAGCTGCAACGCTCGACAATGTGCGCGACCGTTGCCGCCGATCGGAAGAGGCGTGGAACCTCCTCGCCGAACGCGCCGCGCGAACCGAAAAAATGCGCGGCGGCTCGTCACAGGCGAGTCACACAACCCCAGTAATTAGCGAAAATGATGAATCAGACTTTCAAGAAGACCCGGAGCAATGATGCTTCGAAGACCAGGCGCCCGAATGGGCTAAGCCTGCCACGGCGGCCGTTCAATGCCGTCGCTTATGCCGCCGCGCTCGAAGTGCTCGGCTAACCTAAACGCCCGATCAAATCTGATGGTGCAGGTAAAGCTCGTCGAAGCCGCCCGCTTCGCGCAGCCTCTGCCAGTCCATCACCACCAGCGAGCGTGAAGTCAGCTGGATCAGACCGTCCTTGCGCAACGCCTGCAACGTGCGGTTGGTGTGAACCGGGGTCATTCCCGTCGCGTCGGCGAGCTGCTCCTGGGTCACCGGAAATTCGTAGACGTCCTCGTCGGCCTGGCCGGTCGCGTTCAGCCGCAGGGCGAGCTCGCACAGGAGGTGGGCGATGCGCGCTCGGGAGTCGCGGCGGCCGACGTTGACGATCCATTCGCGAAACACGGACGAGTCGATCAGCGTGTCGATCCACATCGCTTTACGAACGGCTGGCCACCCGTCGGCAAGCGCCATGAGCGACCGCTTGGGGATCAGTGCCGCCTCGCAACGGCTGAGGCTCTGCACATTGTGGTCGGCAACGCCGAGCAGCGCGTTCTGCAGATCGACGAATTCGGACGGAATGTGGAATGACATGATCTGCCGCCGGCCGTCGGGCAGCAGCTTCTGGCGGAAGGCGAAGCCGCGCAAAAGGAGCGCGCAATCGGTCGATTGCTGGCCTTCACGGACGAGATAAGCGTCTTTGCCGAACACTTTGCGCGTGAACGGCAAAGCTTCAATCGCCCTTCTGTCCTCCGCCGACAGTTTCGTGTGCCTCGCCCACCGCCCGATGAGCGGCGCGAGAAAGTGGCCGTCTAGCAAGAAACGCCCAAGCCCCCCAAAACGCGTACTAACCCCGCTTCTACCCGCGGGCCGCACGCAAGTCCTTGATTGAGGTTAGAAAGACCACGAGACCGCCAAGTGTCTGGCGGGCTCGAGGGTGAACTCCTGGATGGCATCGTACTACCTGTTTCGTGATCGCAACGTTTGCCGAGAAATGGACAAAACGAAGCCAGGTTCCAAGTAAGGCTTAGGGCCGTACGGCAGTCGCCGCCTGCGACCGGCGCGGCTTGGCGATCGACAGCCGCCACTTCGGGCCGGGCTCGAGCTTGAGGCCCGCGAGCGTTGTTGTTTGGGCCCGTTCAAGCCGCTCGATTGCATTGATCAGATCCGGCCCGCTTGGCTCCGCCACGCCCCTGCTCGTGATCGCGGCAAGCAGAACCCGCCGCTTGAGCTCGCGGGGCAAGCCGGCAAGGTCGAGCATCAGGCAGTCGTTCGCGCCCTCACTCCTCGACCGAAACTCGTTCGAAGCGATCCAATCCAGCGCCTCGTCGGCGTCGCGGGCGTGGCTTGCCGTCGCGGCGAGGCGCACCGGGTCGATCCACTCGGCAGACGCGAGCAGCCGCCGCACCGAGGTGCGGTCGAAGCGCTCATTCGCGTTGGACGGATCGGCGATCGCCCGCAGGCCGGCGGCATCGACGATCGCGGCAAGCTCGGATCGCCGCCAGCCGAGCAGGGGGCGGATCAGCCTTACGTTGCTGTCGAGGTCGCGGACAGGCCGGATTCCGGCCAGGCCGGCCACTCCCGAGCCGCGGAAAAGCCGCATGAGCACGGTCTCGGCCTGATCATCGGCATGATGCGCGGTTGCGACCCTGTCGATGCCGCGCTCATAAGCCCATTGCGCCAGCAGTGCGTATCGACGTTCGCGCGCGGCCGACTGGATGTTCGTTTGTGGTGGTTCAACCCAATCGGCCCGGAGCGCGCGATGTTCGACGGCGAGAGTGGAGCAGAGCGACGCGACGAATTGCGCCTCGTCCGCACTCCCGTCGCGCAGACCATGATCGACGGTCGCCGCTTCGACCCGACCGGGCAACGCCGCGGATGCGAGCAGCAAAAGCGCAAGGCTATCCGGTCCGCCCGAGACCGCGACTCCCAGCTTCGCTCCGGTTGGATTGAGCCGGTCGAGGTCGCTCCGGAAGCGCTCAAGCAAGTGAGCGTCAATCACTGGAGCGGCGGTGGGCGTCAACTACAGCCGGCTTGCGCTTTGGCTGCGGGCAACAGGCTTGCAAGCTCCTGCCGGATTTTGCCGCCATAGACATCCTGAAGCTCGGCATAGGCCTTGCACGCCTGGGCAGGCTGGCCGAGCTTCATCAGCGATTGGCCGAGATAATAGAGGCTGTCGGGCGCCCGCTCACCGCGAGGATTGGAACGATAATTCGTGAGCAAGGCTTCGGCGGCAGCTCGCGGCTGATTGGAGTCAAGCAAGGAGCGGCCGACCAGATTGTTCGCAAAGCTGACCCGGCGATGCTTCGGATAAGCGGCAATGAAGGAGCGAAGCGAGGCGATCGCCTGGCTGTAGCTTCCGGCTTCCCAAAGGCGAAACCCCTCGCTGTAAGCCGCTTCACCAGGATCATCGGCGGGAGCGGCCAAGGCGGTCGCCGGCTTTGCCGAAGGCGTTGGTTTGGCGGACGGCGTGGGCCTGGCGGACGGCGTGCCCGCTGACGGGGTTGCACGAGGCGGCGCGACGACGGGCGTGCCGGACGAATCCGCCACTAGCGGCGGCGGTGCGGCGGCTGACTCCCGCACCTTGCGTTCGAGGGTCGCCAGTCGCTCTTCCTGATCGCTGCGCAACCGCGTCACCGCAGTTTCCACGGTAACGAGCCGATGGCCGTTCTCTTCCGACTGGCGGAGGATGTCGGCCATCTGCCGTTCGAGCGCGGTCAAACGGTCGGCGATTGCGCTGACCGACGATTGGGTCGCCGCCGGGTCGTAGGCGAAGCCGGCAGTGTCCGCCGGCTGGCCCCGCACGAAGACTCGGCCCTGGACCTGCCGAAGCTGCTTTTCGAGCCGGTCGATGCGCTGCTCGGGCGTACCCTGGTTCTGGGCGACCGCGGGTGTGGCAATCGTAACCAAAGCGGCCAACGAAACGGCAATTCCCACACGCATTGATCTTCCCCGATGCTCATCTGCTCTAGCGTTTGACGCCGCCGGCCTTCGCGCGCCTGAACCTTATTGCAGCGCGGGCGTGCCTGACGGCGGTGATTGCGGTTGCGTGGTCTGCGGGCCTTTCATCAGATCCGGACCGAGCAGGCTAACATCGCGAACGGTCGTAGCCGCTGGGCCGACCGCAGGCGCGTCGGCGGTGCCGACCGAAATGCGCAGCGCTTCGGGCTTGCCCGTGCGCAGCAGCGGTGCGGTCGCAGTCGGCGGAACGTCGAAACGCTGCCCCGCGCCGAGTTCACCTTCGAACAGCGTCTTACCGCCGCGCTCATAGACCTGCAGCCAGACGGGTTCGTTGGCGGTGATGGCGACTGGTCCCTGCGCTACGGGAGGAGTTGGCCCAGGCGCTGCAGCGTTGGCGGCGACCGGTGTCGAGGACTCGGGCGCCGCGACCTGCGGCTCATCACTGCTGTCGAGCGACCGGCGATTGTACCAGGTCAAGCCGACGACGATCAGGATCACGGCAAGCAGTGCCACGAGCACTAGCCATTTGGGCATGGCCCGCTTCGGATCGGCGGCCTCGAACACTTCGGCGTCGCTCGACAGCGGACGTCCGCCGCCCATTTCCGCGCGCAGTTGATCGCCGATTTCTACGCGATCAAGGCCGACCGCGACGGCATAGCTCTTCGCGAATCCCATCGTGTAGGTGGGCGCGGGCAGGGCCGACCAATCCCCGGTTTCAAGGCTTTCCAGATGGCGACGCGGGATCCGGGTCTGGGCGGCCACATCCTCCAGAGTCAGCCCCTTGGCCTCGCGCTCGACACGCAGCCTTTCCCCGACCGAAGCGATTTGGCTTTCTTCCGTTTCGATCATCGGCTGTCTCTCACCTTCGTCCGCCTTCTTGAAGCCGCAGCGCGGGGTGTCAACAGCGTCTGGCGCCTAGTCGGTGACAATCGCATGCCTGCGCGCCCATTCGGTGAGCGCCTTGCGCATGTCACGCGGCGGGCGGGCAAGCAGTTGCTCCATCCGGACGCTGATGGCCGAGGCGTCGAGCGAGCGCACCATCGCCTTGACCGGACCGACCGCAGCCGGCGTGATTGAGAGGCTCCGCACGCCGATCCCGATCAGGGCCATCGCCTCGAGCGGACGTCCGCCCATCTCGCCGCAAATGCGCACCGGCACGTTGGCTTCGTTCGCTGCCTTCACCACGCGCCTGAGGAAACGCAGGATCGCCGGGCTGAGCCAGTCGTAGCGCTCGGCCAGGCGCGGGTCGGCGCGGTCGGCCGCGAACAGGAACTGGGTAAGATCATTCGTTCCGATCGACAGGAAATCGACGCGCGGAAGTAGCACGTCGAGCATTTCCGCGAGGCTCGGCACCTCCAGCATTGCCCCAAATTCGATGCGGCTCGGCATGCCCTTGCGGTTCCGCTCGGCCCAGGCGAGTTCACGCTCGATGATCTTGCGCGCGGCTTCATATTCCCACGGTTCCGAGACCATCGGGAACATCACGCGCAGCACCTTGCCCGCCGAAGCCTCGATGAGGGCGCGCGCCTGCGCCTTCATCAAGGTCGAACGGTCGAGCGAGAGCCGCAGAGCGCGCCACCCCATCGCGGGATTTTCCGCTTCGTCGCGAATGTCTGTGAGGTACGGCAGCGCCTTATCACCGCCAATGTCGACGGTACGAAACACCACCGGTCGATCACCAGCCGCATCGAGCACCTTCGTATAAAGTTTCTGCTGCCTGTCTCGTCCGGGCAGCGTGGCCGAAACGAGGAACTGGAACTCGGTTCGGAAAAGGCCGATCCCGTCGGCCCCGGACGATTCGAGCGCATCGGCGTCTTCAGCGAGACCGGCATTGACCATCACGCTGATGTCGGCGCCGTCTGTCGTTCGCGCCGGCAGGCCCTTGATCGCCGCATATCCTGCGCGCCGCTTATGGCTAACCGCCATGCGATGTTCGAAGCTCGACGCCAGCGAACGGTTCGGCCGGATGATGACGCTGCCATTGTCACCGTCGACGAGGATCGTCTCGCCTTCGTTGACGCTGTGGCGAATGTCCGACAGGCGACCGATTACCGGTACGCCCATGGCACGCGCGACGATGGTCATGTGCGCGGTCAGTGACCCTTCCTCAAGCAGCACGCCCTTCAAGCGCCGACGGTCATATTCGAGCAGTTCGGCCGGTCCAAGATTGCGCGCAATCAGCACCGTGTCCCGGCTCAGCCCAGTCTGCGCGGCCGTTCCCATGCGGCCGGAGACGATACGCATCAGCCGGTTCGACAAATCTTCAAGGTCGTGCATCCGCTCCTGCAGCAGCGGGTCGTCAATCTCGCGCATGCGGGAGCGAGTGCGTTGCTGGACGCGTTCGATCGCCGCTTCGGCGGTAAGGCCGCTGTCGATCGCCTCGTTGATGCGCCGCGACCAGCCTTCGTCATAAGCAAACATGCGATAGGTCTCGAGGATCTCCTGATGCTCGCCGATGGTCCCGAATTCGGTCTCGCGCGCCATGTTGTCGATCTGCTCGCGCATCTTTCGAAACGCGCCATAGACCCGCGTCCGTTCGGCCTCGACATCGTCGGCGACGGTATGTTCGACGACCACCCGCGGCTCGTGGAACACCGCTTGCCCCTTGGCCATTCCGGACACCAGCTTTAGCCCTGAAATCCGCAACGGCCCGGCACTGCGCAGGCGACCGCGGCGGGCGCCATCGACCAGGCGGGCGCCGGCGATCAGTTCGGACAACACCATCGCCACGGTCTGAAGCGCTTCGATCTCGACATTCTGGTAAATCCTCGGCTCGGCGTGCTGGACGGCGAGCACTCCGATCGGGCTTTCGAGCCGGACGATGGGCACTCCGGCGAAGCTGTGGAAGCGCTCCTCGCCGGTTTCGGGGCGGTAGGCGAAGGCCGGGTGATCGGCGGCTTCGGCAAGGTTGAGGATGCGGCCCTCGGCGATCGTCCCGACCAGCCCCTCGCCCATGCGCAATTTGGTCACATGGACCGCTTCCTTGCGCAGTCCGTGAGTGGCGAACAGTTCGAGCACATTGTCGCGCAACAGGTAGATCGAGCAGACCTCGCTGCCCATCGCCGCGGCGATCAGATCGACCACCCGGTCGAGCTTCGACTGCGCCGACCCGCGCTTGGCCATGATCTCGTGCAGACCGGTCAGGATCTCGCGCGCGGAAGAGGAAGCGGACAATGGCATGGGGGCCGCGCTAACAGATGGCGGGCGCGAATGTCACGGGATTGCTCGGGCGAATGTCCGCATTGGCGGGAGGTGGACGTTCGCTTCGGTCGGGTTATACTTCGTCCGCGGCCGTTAACTCCACTCCAAATGGTGTTAGCGTCGCTCGCCTCAGTGCCGGAGAAAGCCTCTATGTCTTGGTATGGAGATCGTCGAAAAAGGGCTGAGCGAGAGGAATGCTCCAGAACCCGCGACCGGTTGTACTGCTTGGCTGGCATTATCCTGGCCATTCCCGCGATGGCCCAAGCCCAGGTCGGAGGGGCGCCCGACCCCGTCGGTCCGCTTGGCGGTTTTCCCGCAGAGCGGGCCGACACTGGGGCGAGTGCCGGAACGCTCGATTATATACACGACCTCGAAAAGTTCGCCTTCGAGAAGTCAGGTTCACCGGAGGCCAAAAGGTTCGCGAACCGGGCGGCGGCTTTCCTCTCCGCTTCCAAGGGACGCCGGGAAGAGGCGTTCGCCCTCGGTGTGGCGGCGCAACGCGGCGAGCGGGTTGAGGTGTCTCCGGCGACCCTGCGCAGGGAACTCGAACAGGATCTGGTCGACTGGCGCGATGCCTTTGACGTCCAGAGCCGCGAGTATCGAACGATCCGCGAAAAATTGCTGACGGACGGGGGAGATCTGACTGCCGGTCAATGGGCGCTTCGGCGCGCAAGCTGGTTCCAAGCGCGCGACCATTGGATCGAGCAACATAAGCGAGATCTAGGAATCGCGCCCTAGCCGCCAGGTTCCTTTGCAGTCGATCAATCTCTCCCCAGCATTTTCGGAGGGCTAATGGACGAGCGGCGGCGCCGACAGCGTGGGTTCGCCCGCCGCGCAGTGGGTCAAGAGCGGAGATGGATCACTAATCTCCGAACCGGGCCGAAAGCGGACCCAAGCTGCATCAGAATTCTTTCCTTACTGTCGCCCTTGCTTCACGCCCAAGTACAGGCGACCCGAGGTGCTGCAGGAAGTCCGGCTTGCCCAGCGACACACCGACGTTGCGCAGAATGGCGTAAGCTGTCGTGGCGTGAAAAAAGAAGTTGGGTAGTGCAAATCCTGCAAGATACTGACCACCTACAAAGCGATAGCCCGTCCCGTTCGGGAAGGTGATTTCGACCGCCCGAT
>JBDSMG010000042.1:0-54031 GCA_039915925.1 Sphingomicrobium sp. | reverse complement strand
TGGTGGTGCCGTCACCGGCATTGTCGTTGGTCTTGGAGGCGACCTCCTTGATCATCTGCGCGCCCATGTTCTCGAACTTGTCCTTAAGTTCGATCTCCTTGGCGACGGTGACGCCGTCCTTGGTGATGCGCGGAGCGCCGAAGCTCTTGTCGAGCACGACGTTGCGGCCCTTGGGGCCCAAGGTCACCTTCACTGCATCGGCGAGGATATCGACGCCGCGCATGATGCGCTCACGCGCGTCGCGGCTGAATTTCACGTCTTTGGCTGCCATGTGGCTACCCTTTCTAAACTTCGGCTTTGAGCAGGTTCAAAGCCGGGAGATTGGAAGAAAAAAAGATTGATCCCGAGCCCGTTGGCGTCAGCCGACGATTCCCAGAATGTCGCTTTCCTTCATGATGATCAGGTCTTCACCGTCGACCTTGACCTCGGTGCCCGACCATTTGCCGAACAGGATGCGGTCGCCGGCCTTGACGTCCATCGGCGTGATCGTGCCGTTCTCGGCGCGAGCGCCGGAACCGACCGAAATCACTTCGCCTTCCTGCGGCTTTTCCTTCGCCGTATCGGGAATGATGATCCCGCCGGCGGTCTTCTCCTCGGCCTCGACCCGACGGACGAGGACGCGATCATGAAGCGGCCTGAAACCCATAGTATAAGCCCCTTATCTGTTGCTTTTGAAAATAAGCGGCTGGCACTCCCGGTTCGAGAGTGCCAGCGACGGCTTGCATATGGGTCGGTGTCTGCAGAGCGTCAACCGTTGAGGAGCCGAAAAATTTCACTCCAATGAACCGCTGAGCGGACTATGCCCGCGGTCCAGCCCGAGGCGGTCACGAAGAATCCAGCGCCCGATCATCAATGCCGCCACGAACCCAAGTCCGATCGCCAGTCCGGTCCAGATGCCGACCCCGCCCCAGCTCCGGCCGAACGCCAGCCACACGCCCGATCCAAGCCCGACAACCCAGTACCCGCCCAGTGCAAACAGCATCGGCACGCGCGTATCGTGAAGGCCGCGCAGCATTCCCGAAGCGACGACCTGCGCCCCGTCCACGATCTGGAACGCCGCCGCCACCGCAAGGAAAGACACTGCAATCCGCATTACCGGGCCGCCCTGCGATCCCTGATCGAGAAACAAACCGACAAGCTGGTACGGGATGGTCCACATCAGGAGCGCCATCACTGCCATGAAGCCGACGCCGAGCGCGAAGGCGGTCCAGCCAGCGCGGGCAATGCCGTGCCTGTCGCCGGCACCCAATGCTCGTCCGACCCGCACCGTGGCCGACTGGCCGAGGCCAAGCGGGACCATGAAGGTCATCGCCGCAATCTGCAGCGCGATCGCGTGGGCGGCGACATTGTCCGCGCCGATCAGCCCCATCAGATAAGCGGCGGCGCTGAAAACCGCGCCTTCGAACCCCATCGTCAGCCCGATCGGAAGCCCCAGCCGAAGCAGACGGGCCAGGCGCGGCCAGTCCGATCGCCACCAGCGCCCGAACAGATGAAAGCGGCGGAACTTGCGGTCGGTGAGCAGCACAATCGCAAGACCGGTCGCAAGCACGCCCCACACGATCGAGCTGCCCAGCCCACCGCCCAAGATGCCCAGCGCCGGAAGGCCGAACTTGCCGAAGATCAGCGACCAGCTGACGACCGCATTCAACCCGATCCCGATCACGCTGATGGCGAAGATCCAGCCGGGTCGTTGCACTGCCGAGAGGAAGTTGCGCATTGCCTGGAACGCGAGGAAGGGCAGGACCGACCACATATAACCTTTGAGGAACAAGGCGGCCTGCGCCGCGAGGTCGGGCTGCTGGCCAAGCGCGAGGATCACGGCTTCCGCGTTCCATAACAGCAGCCACAAGGGGACCGTCACGCTGACCACCAGCCACAGCGACTGGCGGAAGGTCCGCCTGACATCGCGAACGGCATGCGACCTCGCGCCTAGCGCCGTCGCCATCATCGGCGAACTGGCTGTGATCAGCCCCATCGCAGCCAGCGTGAATGCCCAGGTCAGGTTCAGTCCCAGCGCCGCCGCCGCGAGCTGATGCGGACCCAGCCAGCCGAGCAGGACCACGTCGGTCGCGTTGATCACCTGCATCGTTAGATTGGACAGGATCAGCGGCCAGGCGAGCGACAGCGTCGCGCGGAGCTCTTCCAACCAGCTGCCCGTATCGCTTCGCCCGATCGTTACCGCATCCATCGCGCTCGCCTAGCCGCGAGCCCGCCTGTCGAAAAGGCTTGGAGCTTCGCTCGCACCTCCGCTAGCCAGCGCCGATCGAAACGAAGGACCACGCAAGCCATGAAGTTCGCACGCGCCATCTGGAAGCTTCTGGTCGGAATCAAGGACGCGCTTGTCCTCATCTTCATGCTGCTGTTCTTCGGGCTGCTTTATGCCGGCCTGTCCGCCCGTCCTGCGGCGGTCGGAAGCGGGGTGCTCGCGCTCGACCTCACCGGCCCGGTCGTCGAGCAGCCGGCGAAAGCGCAATGGAGCGAACTGGCGGGCGGCAGCCGGATTCACGAATATAGCCTGCGCGATCTGATTGCCGCGCTCGACGCCGCCCGCACGGACGACCGCGTCAAGGTGGTCGCGCTCGACCTCGACGGCTTTGGCGGTGGCGGCATGAGCGCGATGTCCGACCTGTCGGATGCGATCCGCCGCCTCCGCACTGCCAACAAGCCCGTGATTGCTTATGCGACTGCCTATACCGACGACAGCTATCAGGTCGCGGCCGCGGCTTCGGAGGTCTGGCTCAACCCGCTCGGAGCGGTCGTTCTGCAGGGGCCCGGCGGCACCAATCTTTACTACAAGGGACTGCTCGACAAGCTTGGAGTGACCGCGAACGTCTACCGGGTCGGCACCTATAAGTCGGCGGTCGAGCCCTTCATTCGCAACGACATGTCGCCGGAAGCGCGCGAAAATTACCAGAGCTTCGGCAATGCCCTGCTCGAAACCTGGCGCCAGAACGTGCTGCAGGCCCGGCCCCAGGCGAAGGTCGATGCCTATATGAAGGATATGCCCGGCGCCGTGCGCGCGGCGGGCGGTGATCTTGCACGGGCGGCGCTGACCGCCGGCCTGGTCGACAAGATCGCCGATCGTCGGGACTTCGAAAGAAAGCTCACGCAGCTCGGCGGCAAGGACCGGCGCGCCCACGGGGGCTTCAAGACGATCAAGCTTGCCGCCTACATCAAGGACAAGGTTCCCGCGCATCGCAAGGGGCAGATCGGGCTCGTGACCGTGGCCGGGATGATCGTCGATGGCGAAGCGCCCGCGGGCACCGCCGGCGGCGACAGCATCGCCAATGCGATCGAGGCCGGACTTCGCGACAACAACCTCAAGGCACTCGTCGTTCGTGTCGACAGCCCGGGCGGTTCGGTGATGGCGTCGGAGCGGATCCGCCAGGCGATCCTCGCCGCCAAGGAGAAGAAGCTGCCAGTCGTAGTATCGATGGGCAATGTCGCCGCGTCGGGCGGATACTGGATTGCCACCCCCGCAGACTTCATTTTTGCCGAGCCTTCGACGATCACCGGATCGATCGGCGTGTTCGGAATCTTGCCCAGTTTCCAGGGCACGCTCGCCAAGCTCGGGGTCGGCGCCGACGGCATCAAGACGACGCCGATGTCCGGCGAGCCGGACCTGTTGCGCGGTCCCTCGGCCGAGGCCGGGCAGTTGATCCAGGCCGGGGTCGAAAGCACCTATCGGCGTTTCCTCACCATCGTCGCCCAGTCGCGGCACAAGTCTCCGGCCGAGATCGACCGCATTGCGCAGGGCCGCGTGTGGGACGGCGGGACGGCGCGGCAGATCGGCCTCGTCGACGGCTTCGGCGGAATGGAGGAGGCGATTGCCAAGGCCGCCGATCTCGCCAAGCTCGGCAAGGATGACCGCGACGTGCGCTATCTCGACCGCGCGCCGAGCTTCCGCGAAAGCGTGCTGGACATGCTCGCCTCCGACGACAGCGACGCCGGCAACGGTAGCGATGCCTTCGCCGGACTTGCCGGACGGCCCGATGTGATGATGGCGCAGGCCCTCGGCGAAGTGGGCCAGATCCTGTCCGGGCCGAGCATCCAGGCCCGCTGCCTCGAATGCCCCCTGTCCGCGCCGCCCGCGGTTACCGCGAAGGACCGTTCGCTGCTTGCATTGATCAAGGCATGGCTGTCCTGATTCGGCTAGCGACGGCCGACGATGCGCCGGAGATCGCGCGGATCTACACGCCCTATGTCGAGACGACGCGGATCACGTTCGAGGAGCAGGCCCCGGACGCGCCCGAGATCGTGCGGCGAATGGCCAATCCGATCCATCCCTGGCTGGTGATCGAGGATGGCGGCGCGGTCGCAGGCTATGCATCGACCTCGCCGATGCGCGTTCGGGCGGCCTATCGCTGGAGCGTCGAGACGGGCGTCTATCTGCGTGCCGACGCCCAAGGCCGCGGGCTCGGGCGAAATCTGCTCGCCGCGCACCTCGACCTTCTAACGCTTCAGGGATTTGTCGCCGCCTTCGCCACCGTCGGCCTGCCGAACCCGGCAAGCGTCGCGCTGCACGAGTCGTTGGGCTACACTTTGGTGGGGATCGAGCGCGGCTGCGGCTTCAAGCTTGGCACCTGGGCCGACGTCGGCCGCTGGCAGAAGGACCTCGCCCCGCGCGCGGAGCCTCCGTCCGAGCCTCGGCCTTATTCGGACTTCGCCGTCTAAATATGGATCGGCTTGCCGGTCACCGCCATTGCCGCTTCCTTGAACGCTTCGCTGTGCGTCGGATGGGCGTGGCAGGTGTAGGCGATATCCTCGGACGTGGCGCCGAATTCCATAGCCTGCGCCGCCTGGGCGATCATCGTCCCCGCCACTGACGCGACCATCCACACGCCAAGCACGCGGTCGGTCTTGGCGTCGGCGATGACCTTCACGAAGCCGTCCGGTTCGCGGTTGGTCTTCGCCCGGCTGTTGGCCATCATCGGGAACTTGCCGACCTTGACCTCGCCGCCCTCGCGCGCCTGCTCCTCGGTCAGGCCGACGCCGGCGATCTCGGGCATGGTGTAGACCACGCTGGGGATCACATCGTGGTTCACGATGCCGGTAAGGCCCGCGATATTCTCAGCCACGGCAATGCCTTCATCCTCGGCCTTGTGGGCGAGCATCGGGCCCGGGATCACATCGCCGATCGCCCAGATGCCGGGCGCGCTCGTGCGGAAGTCATGGTCGGTTTCGATCTGCCCGCGCTTGTTGACTTGCAGCCCCGCCTTTTCGAGGCCGAGTCCATCCGTGTTCGGGCGACGGCCGATCGAGACCAGCACATGGCTCGCCTCGATTGTCTCCGCGGCGCCTCCCGCAGCGGGTTCTACGGTCAGGGTCACGGCATCGCCGTTCCGCTCCGCCTTCGTGACCTTGGTCGACAGCTTGAGCTCGAAGCCCTGCTTCTTGAAGATCTTGTTCGCTTCCTTGCGGACTTCGCCGTCCATTCCGGGAAGAATCTGGTCGAGAAATTCGACGACGGTGACCTTCGCGCCAAGGCGCCGCCAGACCGAGCCAAGCTCCAGGCCGATCACGCCGCCGCCGATGACAATAAGGTGGCCCGGCACTTCGGTGAGTTCCAGCGCTCCGGTGCTGTCGACGATCCGCTCCTGATCGACGGTCACGCCTGGCAGCGGAGTCACCGACGAGCCGGTGGCGATGACAATGTTCTTGGCGCGCACGGTCCGGTCGCCAACCTTGACGCTATCGGCGCTTTCGAAAGTGGCGAGGCCCTTCAGCCACTCGATCTTGTTCTTCTTGAACAGAAATTCGATACCGCCGGTCAGGCCCTTGACCGCCTCGCGGCGGCTTTCCTGCATCACCCCGACGTCGATCTCCACGCCGGTCGCCTTGATGCCCCATTTGGCCATCGTCCCGTGCGCGGCTTCCTCGAAAAGCTCCGACGCGTGCAGCAGCGCTTTCGAAGGGATGCAACCGACATTCAGGCAGGTGCCGCCCAATGTCTCGCGGCTTTCAGCGCAGGCGGTCTTCAGGCCGAGCTGGGCAGCGCGGATCGCCGCGACATAGCCGCCGGGGCCGGCGCCGATCACCAGCACGTCGAAATCATCAGCCTCGGCCATTCACCGCTCCGGATCTTGAAGGAATGCGCGGCCCTTAGAGCCTGTTCCACCCAAGTGGAAGCGCCGTGACGGAGTGAAGTCCGGTTCAGGCGTAGGAGCGAGGAGGGAGCGATGCTTGAGGCATCGTGACCGACGAGCGACGCCCGCGTGGGCCGAACTTCGCCCGCCGCGAAGCGGTCGTCACTTCCACTTGGGTGGAACAGGCTCTCGGCCGCAGGGCGTCCATGGCGTCGAGGGGTAACCGATACTTAACGTGCACCGTGGTAAACCCGATTACATTGGAGAGTGGTGAAATGTTTGGTGGGAACACGTCGTCATCTCAGCCGTGGCTGATGATCGAAGCGTCCGCGGAAGGCGTTCTGCGCTTTGCGACCGCGCAGCCGGCCGCACGGCCGCGCCTCGAGAACATCAAGCAGATCGATATCAAGGGCGTCCCGACCTTTACCGACGCACTCCAGCAATATGAGCGCGAAAGCGGAGTCGCGCTGCGCGGCCTGAATTGCGCGATGGCGGTGGCAGGTGCGGTGAGCGGCGAAACGCTGTCGCCAGCGCGCTCGCGGTGGACGATCACCCGCACCGGCCTGGCTGCCGTGTTCGGTAAGCCCGTCACGATCCTCAACGACGTTCAGGCGCGGTCCTGGGCAATCAAGTCCGGGTCCGCGACGACAGAAACGCTGCGCGGGGTCGGCGCTCCAAGCCTCGGCCGGCATGGACGCTACATCATGCTGATGGTCGAGGAAGGCGTCGGCGCCGCGGTGGTCGACGTCGATCGCGACGGCATGGTCCACATCCTGGAGACCGAGGGCGGGCATATGGACTTCCCCCCCGGCAGCGAACGCGAGGAAAAGCTTGCCCGTGCCGTCAGGGGCATCACCCCGCATGCCAGCTGGGAAATGATGCTGATGCTGGAGCGCAATTCCGCCGCCTGGAACAGCTGCCCCGAAGTCGCCGACGGCGAACGTTCGCGCCTGCTTGCCAACTTGCTTGGCCGGTTCGCCGTCAATCTGATGCACGCTTATGGCGCCTGGCAGGGTGTGATGATCACTGGCGGGCGCGCCGGTCGAATGCTCGAACCAGGCACGCGATCCGCGTTCGACGCCGCATTCAATGAGCGCCGCAACTTCAGCCGCCTCGTCATCGGCTGCCCCGCCTGGCGGGTCGAGCAACGCGACGCAGTGCTCACGGGAGCCGCCGAATGCCTTGCGCAGAACGTCGGCGTCCCGGTCAGACAACAGGCCGCCTGACCGACATTGGAGTTGCGCCGGCTGGGCTTGTCTGCGAGGGGCGTGCCCATCGGCGCGCCGGGCTCTTGAGAGTTTCACCTGCACGTCCCCGACGGAGACCAGCAGCGTGACCTACAACGACAGCTTTCAGGACAGGATCAACAACGCGGCGAAAGCCCGCGAGAAAGCCCTGGCCAAGCTGAAGGCCAAGCCGCCGCTGGACGAAAAGGTCGTTGCCGAGCGCGTTGCGCGACAAGCTGAGCGCGAAGCGCGCGAAGCCGAGAAGTCGGCCGCCAAGAAGGCTGCGCGCGAAGCCCAAGCGGCGGCCAAGGCCGCGGAGGCGGCCGTGCCGCCGCCGCCAACCGAGGAAGAACGCAAGGCCGCGCGCGACGCGAAATATGCCGCGCGCAAGGCCCGCAGATAGTCCCTAGTCAATGAAAGTGCGCGAGCTGCTGGCGACGGCGCGGGTGCCCGGCGGCGAAGAACTGCGTCTGTTCCGCCGCGACAGCGATTATATGATTGTCCTCGACCGCAACGAGCTGATGAACAGCCGGATGAGCGGATCGGAAGAAGCACTCGCGACCCTCACGTGCGAGCGACTGAACAACCGCATCAATCCGCGCCTGCTGATCGGCGGCTACGGCATGGGGTTCACGTTGCGCGCCGCGCTGAAGGTGCTTCGGGCGGGCGCGTCGGTGGTCGTCGCGGAGTTGGTCCCGGAGATCATCGCCTGGGCACGGGGCCCGATGGCCGAACTGACCGCCGGTTGCCTCGACGATCCCCAGGTGACGGTCGCGGAGGAGGATGTGGCGGCGGTAATCGCCGCTGCGCAAGGCTCCTACGATGCGATTCTGCTCGACGTCGACAACGGACCGGACGGACTCACGCGGGCCGAAAACGACCGGCTCTATTCGGAGGCAGGCCTCGCCGCAGCTAAGTCGGCGCTTGTGAATGGCGGCATCCTCGCCGTCTGGTCAGCAGGCGACGACCCGGCTTTCACCCGCCGGCTCGGCGGGGCAGGCTTCAAGGTAGAAGCCACGAAGGTCCGCGCGCGCGCCAACGGCAAAGGCGCGCAGCACACGATCTGGCTGGCGAAAAAGCGGTAAGGGGTACCCTCAGGCCGCGTGCCGGATCGACGGATTGAACTTGTGGGCGAGACATTCGGCCGCACCCTGGAGCACCGCATTGCGCTGCTCGACCTTCCATACGGGACAGGCCTCGACCAGCCTGCTAAAGCGGCTCCGCTCCTTGAATGCAGCGTCGAATGCGAAGCGCTCGCCGCTCTGCAGGATCTTACCGCCGCGCCCACCGGTGATCATGATTCCGTGCCAGGCGCCATAAACGTGCATGAGGTTGACGCAGAAACGACCCAAGGTGCGGGCGGGAATTCGCAAGCGCTCGGCCTCACTGAGACCGCCGTAAGTTTGCGCGAACTCGGGCGCTTGAACTTCGGCTTTCAGCATTTGCTCCCAACTTGCCTGTTGGCGTGTGCCCTTGAGCGCGTTGGCAAGTTTCAACTCTTGCTCGCTCGTTGCCGGAAAGTCCGTGTGCCCTGCTTCGGTTTCGAGAATCTTCACGGAGCCGTCCCGATCCACGTCGATGATTGCGGCGCCCACACCCTGGTCGACCAGGACCATTGCGTATCGGCCCGCGCGGCCGAGGTTCGGACTCCCGACGCCGCGGATCGTCTCGACATCGCCCGTGCCGGACTTCACGGCCCATGCACGCGCCGCGATCGTATTGATGATGTCGACTTCCTTGCCGAAGACGGCGGTGATCCCGGCGCGCGTAATGGTCCAGCGTGACCGCGCGAGGGAAAGCTGTTCGCCCGCAACCGCGCCGGCAAACGCCATCGCGCAATCGATCCCCCGAAGTTGAATACCGGATTCACGCTCGAATTTCTGGAGTGCGTCGGTAAAGGTCGGAAGCCCTCGCACGTCGATCTCCCAGGTTCTTTCCACCTGGGGTCGAGCCGACGGGCTGGTTATCCCGAACCGCATTACGTGTTCGGACGCGACTTCGACCATCAGCCAGTGCCGTTGCACGGACGTGCTTGAGCCAAACATTCACAGCTCTCCAACAAATTGTTGCAAGCTGATTACCGGTTTGGCGTTAAACCCTCGTTACTCGGCAAAACGCGCAGCACAGCACAGCACGGCATCTGGCTGGCCGAAAAGAAGTAAGTGCCCGCGCCGTCTGGATTTGCGCTATCGATCCGTACCGACCGGGATTTGGGGATGTCGCTATGCTTCGCCGCGCACTGTGCTTGACCTTCGTCCTGCTTCCCGCTTCGGCGGACGCCCATGTCAAATGGTTCGAGGCCTATGAGGTCGCCCAAAAGCCGGTTCCGATCCTGACCATTCTTTCGCTGACCTATTTCTGGGTCGGCATCGCGCTGGTCCTGTTCTTCTTCGTCGCGACGACGCTGATCGAGCGGCGCGCTCCGGGTCTTGCCGCCACCAGAGTGCTGGATAGCGCGACCAGGCCGCTGCGGGATCATGCCGACGCGTTCCTTGTCGGTGTCCTCGGCGCCTTCTTCGTCGCTTTGTTCGCGGTCGGGGGCACCTATCTGACCCCGGAACTGAAAACCCAATCCGAGCTGCTTCCCTGGGCGCAGCTGATCATCGCCCTGCTGATCATTGCACGCCGAACCCGGCCCCTGGCGGCGATCGCGATCGTGCTCCTGTGGGTCGTCACGATGCGCGATTACGACCTGTTCCACCTGTACGATTATCTGGCGCTAGGGCTCGGCCTTGCCGGCTATCTGCTGCTCTCCGGAATGAAGGACGGTCCGTGGCACGAGCGCCGCTTCGCCGTCCTGCGCTGGGGCATCGCGCTTGCCCTGATGTGGTCGAGCATGGAAAAATTCATGTACCCGCAGTGGTTCATGCCGCTGCTGGAGCAAAAGCCGTTCCTGGCATTCGGCATTCCCTTCGGACCTTATACGACCATGGCGGGCGTCGCCGAGTTCACGCTGGGCTTCGGCCTGTTGTGGACGCCGCTTGTGCGCCGCCTGAGCGCGGCCGGTCTGTTCGCGCTGATGTTTTCGGCTGTTTATCCATTCGGCCGGGTCGATATGATCGGCCACGCTACGATCCTGGCGGCACTTCTGGTCATCCTGGCCGACCCAATGCGCGAACGGTCGCTTGAAGTCGTGCCGCGCGATCGGCGGGCTACCTTGTGGGTGCCGGTCGGGCTCGCGGTGGCACTGTTCGTGACCATGGTCTCTTACTCAGGACAGCATCATCTCATCTACGAGCGCGCAAGCGGCCAGCTGGCCGCTCTGCTTCGTCCGGAATCGCGCAGGCCCGCGCATGCGGAAGCCGGTGTCGCTCCCGGCGGATTCTGGCGCGGCCAGGAACATTATCATGGCAACTCCGGCGGAGCGGACAACGAGGCCACGCTCCGGATGATGGGCGCGATGGACAAGATGCAAAGCGATATGAGCGGCATGCGGATGACCGGCAACATCGACCAGGACTTCCTGGCGATGATGGTGCCGCACCACCAGTCCGGCGTGGAAATGGCCGAAATCTATCTGCAGAAAGGCCGCGATCCGCAGCTGCGCAAGCTCGCCGAGCAGATCGTCCGCAGCCAGCATGAGGAAATCCGCTACATGCAGTCACGGCTTCCGGAGGCAGGCGCGCCGAACCAAGCGCCCCATCATTGATATCGCGGCGCCAAATACCTCCCGCGCCTCAGCGCGTTATGGAGCCGATGATCCAGATTGCCGAGAGCAGGCCGACCACCAGAAACAAGGACACGCCAAGCACCCAGCGGCCGATATTATACTGCTCGGCGCCACAGGCCTCCCGCTCCGTCAGGTGCACTTCGTCGCCGATTCTTTCCATGGTCGCCTCCTTGAGACGGTCCACGATACGCCTGTTCGGAAGGATCGGCCAGCGCTTCACCGCTAAGCCGACCAGACCGGCGCCCGCTCTAACGGCAAGGGCGCACAACAACGACCTGGCTGATCGAGACAAAATAGCCGAATGTCCGCGCGTCGACCCATTGCGGACATTAGCCACCCAAGCCTAAGTTGAGCAGCGAGGAGGCATATGGGAGAGACGTTGCGCGAAGCATTCGGATTGGTCGCTCGGACGATCAGCCATACGTTCGACTTCGCTGGCCGCTCTCGAAGGCTCGAAATCGGTTACTATTGGATCGCGTCGATCCTTGTAACGAACGCGCTAATTTACGGGCTTGCCGCCACTCTGCGTTGGCCGTCGTCAGTGGTAGCGAAAGAAGTCGCGCAACTCATCGTCGCCATCCCCTTCTTCGCACTATTTGTGAGGCGACTCCACGACCACGGCCGCTCCGGTTGGTGGTTAGCCGTTCTGCTGCCTGTTGTCCCATTCAATATCTATGAAACCTTGCGGGTAAACTTCCATGCATACGATCCGGCATGGCTCGACGTCGGAATGTGGAAATTGCTTCTCTTGATTCCGGTGCTCCTTCTTTTCGCCTTTGTGCTTACCGAGGGCGACGTCGGCGAGAATCTATACGGACCCGATCCGCGGTTGGATTCGCCGCAGGCAAATCCAACTTAAGGGGGCGAAGATTCTCGTCGCATGGCGCGATTGGAAGCAATGTCGGCTTTCCACCCAAAGCAGACATTCGACGTTGCGAGTTTACAGGTCGATCAGCAGCCTTGTCGGATCCTCGATCGCTTCCTTGATGCGGACGAGGAAGGTGACCGCTTCGCGGCCGTCGATCAGGCGGTGGTCGTAGCTCAAGGCGAGATACATCATCGGGCGGGCGACGATCTGGCCGTCCTTGACCACCGGGCGCTCCTCGATGTGGTGCATTCCGAGCACCGCCGATTGCGGCGGGTTGATGATCGGGGTCGAGAGCAAGGATCCGAACACCCCGCCATTGGAAATGGTGAAGGTTCCGCCCTTCATATCGTCGGCGGTCAGCGTGCCTTCCTTGGCCTTCTTGCCATAGCCGGCGATGGCCTTTTCAATCTCCGCGAAGCTCATGGCGTCCGCATTGCGGATCACGGGCACCACCAGGCCCTTGGGCGCGGACACGGCGACCGATACGTCGAGATAATTGTTATAGACGATCTCGTCGCCTTCGATGCGCGCATTGACCGAGGGTACGTCGCGCGCGGCCAGCGCCGCCGCCTTCACGAAAAAGCCCATGAAGCCCAGGCGGATGCCGTGCTTCTTTTCGAACAGATCCTTGTAGCGGGCGCGGGCCTCGATCACCGCCGTCATGTCGACATCGTTGAAGGTGGTGAGCAGCGCCGCAGTGTTCTGCGCTTCCTTGAGCCGTGTCGCAATGGTCTGGCGCAGGCGGGTCATCTTGACCCGTTCTTCCTTACGCTGCCCTGCGACGGCCGGTGCGGCGCCTGCCTGAGGCGCAGCAGCCTGAGCAGGTGCAGCGGCGGGGGTGGCAGCTTGCGGTGCCGGCGCGCTCTTCGCCTGCGCGGCCGCGATCACGTCGTCCTTGGTCAGACGGCCGTCCTTGCCGGTGCCCTTAATACTGGTCGGGTCGACATGATGCTCGAGCACGGCGCGGCGGACCGCCGGCGACATGGTGAGGATCCCCTCGCGCGCGGGCTCGCCGCTCGCTTCCGCTTCGGGCGCATGCTCGGTGCCGCGCAGCTGGGGAGTTTCGCCGGCGCCCGCCGGGTTGGTCGTGGCGTTGGCCGCTTCCTGAGCCGGAACGGAAGGAGTTGCCGCCCCGCCGCCGCCTTCACCGATGCGAGCGATCACTGCTCCGACCGCAACCGTGTCGCCCTCATTGGCGAGCGTTTCGCTCAGCACGCCGGCGACCGGCGACGGCACTTCCACGCTGACCTTGTCGGTTTCGATGCTTGCGATCGGCTCGTCGGCCGCGACGCTGTCGCCGGGCTTCTTCAGCCATTGCGCGAGCGTTCCCTCGGTGATCGATTCGCCAAGTGCCGGAAGTACAACGTCAGTCGCCATGATCGTCCTTTATCAGCTGGCCTTGCGAGCCAGCGGCTCACTGCTTGCGCCGGAAACATTTGTCGAGTGGCCGAGGGCCGCGGAAATGAGCGCCGCCTGCTCCGCCGCATGCCGCTTGGCAAGCCCGGTCGCCGGGGATGCGCCCGCATCGCGCCCGGCATAGGTTGCGCGCATGCCCTCGAAACCGCCTTCCTTCAGGCAATTTTCGAGCAGGCTTTCGACGAAGAACCAGGCACCGTTGTTCTTCGGTTCTTCCTGCGTCCACACCACGCTTTCGAGGTTCGGCATGGCCTTCAGCCGTTTGACCAAAGGCTCCGACGGGAAGGGATAGAGCTGTTCGATGCGCAGCACCTCCACGCCGAGATCACCGCCCTGATCGCGGGCTTCCAGCAGCTCGTAGGCCAGTTTGCCCGAGCACAGCACGAGCCGCCGGGTATCACCCTTGGCCGGCGGATTGAGGTCGCTCAGGATTCGCTTGAAGTGGCTTTCGCCGGTGAAGTCGGCGACCGACGAGACCGCCAGTTTGTGCCGCAGCAGCGACTTGGGAGTCATGATGATCAGCGGCTTGCGGAAATCGCGCAGCATTTGCCGCCGCAGGATGTGGAAATAATTGGCTGGCGTGGTGCAGTTGGCGACCTGGATATTGTCCTCGGCGCACAGCTGCAGATAACGCTCGAGCCGGGCCGAGCTATGCTCCGGCCCCTGCCCCTCGAAGCCATGCGGCAACAGCAACACGAGCCCGCTCGCGCGCAGCCACTTGGCCTCGCCGGCGGCGATGAACTGATCGATGATGGTCTGCGCGCCGTTCGCGAAATCGCCGAACTGCGCTTCCCACAACACGAGCGTTTTCGGGTCGGCGATCGAATAGCCATATTCGAAGCCGAGCACGCCGAATTCCGAAAGCGGGCTGTCGCGCACTTCGAACAGGCCCGGGCCGACCTTGTTGAACGGGATGAACTTCCTGCCGGTGGCCTGATCGACCCACACCGCGTGGCGATGGCTGAACGTGCCGCGGCCGCTGTCCTGACCCGAAAGGCGCACGCCCGAACCCTCGGTCTGAAGGCTGGCAAAGGCCAAAGCTTCCGCTGTTGCCCAATCGAAACCATTGCCCGAATCGAACATTTGGCGCCGGCCATCGATCACACGCGCGAGCGTCTTGTGAATATTCAGGTCTTCGGGGACGCTCGTCAGGGTCCGGCCGAGCTCGCTGAACTGATCTTCGCCGATCGCCGTGTCGGTATTGCGCCGGCCGAGCACCGGTTCGTCGGGACGCCCGAGGCCCGCCCAGCGGCCCTCGAACCAGTCCGCCTTGTTGGGCAGGTAGGAGGTCGCGGCGGCGAACTCTTCCTCGAGATGATCGACATAACCCTTGGTGTGCTGATCGACCCAGTCGCCGCCGATCACGCCTTCGGCCTGAAGCCGCGCGCCATAAAGGTCGGAGATCGCCGGATGCTTGCGGATCTCTGAATACATCAATGGTTGGGTGAAGCTGGGCTCGTCGCCTTCGTTGTGGCCGAACCGGCGGTAGCACCACATGTCGATGACGATGTCGCGGCCGAACGTCTGGCGGAATTCGATCGCCAGCTTGCAGCAGAAGGTTACCGCTTCCGGATCGTCGCCGTTGACGTGCAGGATCGGCGCCTGAATGCCCTTCGCGACATCCGACGGATAAGGCGAGGAACGGGCATATTGCGGGCTGGTCGTGAAGCCGACCTGATTGTTGATGATGAAGTGGATCGTGCCGCCGGTGCCGTAGCCGGGCAGGCCGGAGAAGCCGAGACATTCCCACACCACGCCCTGGCCCGCGAAAGCCGCGTCGCCGTGAAGCAGGATCGGAAGCACGGTCTTGCCATGCTTGTCGCCGCTCAGCGTCTGCACCGCGCGAGCCTTGCCGAGCACGACCGGGTCGACGGCTTCGAGGTGCGAGGGATTGGGCAGCAGCGACAAGTGCACCTTGTTGCCGTCGAACTCGCGGTCCGACGAGGTGCCGAGGTGATATTTTACGTCGCCCGAACCGCCAACGTCGGCGGGATTGGTCGCGCCACCAGCGAATTCGCTGAAGATCGCGCGATAGGGCTTGCCCATCACGTTCGACAGCACATTCAACCGGCCGCGGTGGGCCATTCCGACGTCGATTTCGACGATCCCGAGCTGGCCGCCATATTTGATCACGGCTTCGAGCGCGGGAATTGCGCTTTCGCCGCCGTCGAGGCCGAAGCGCTTGGTGCCGACATATTTGCGCGCGAGGACTTTCTCCCACTGCTCCGCCTCGATCACCTTGGTGAGGATGGCCTGCTTGCCCTCCGGCGTGAACTGGATCGCCTTGTCCTTGCCCTCGATCCGGTCCTGCAGGAAGCGTCGCTCATCAACGTCGTTGATGTGCATATATTCGATGCCGACATTGCCGCAATAATTGGCCTGCAGCACGGCGACGATCTCGCGGACGGTCCCACGCTCCATCCCGAGCGCCCCGCCGAGCCAGATTGGCCGGTCGAGATCGGCGGCGGTGAAACCATGATATTCCGGGGTCAGGTCGGCCGGAAGTTCGCGCTTCACCAGGCCGAGCGGGTCGAGCTTCGCCGCGAGGTGCCCGCGCACGCGATAGGTGCGGATCAGCGTCATCGCGCAGATCGCGTCGCTCGCCGCCCGCTTGACCGCCGCTTCGTCGGCACCGCCAGCAACCGCGGCGGCCTTCGCCTTTTCAACGACCTTCTCGATCGTCGCGGTCGTCGGGTCGAGCCCGGCGTTGACCTCGTCCAGATCGGAAACAGGCCAATTCGGCCGCGCCCAGCTGGGCCCCGCCTCGGCTTCGAACATTTGGCTTGGATCGTCCATTTCGCCTTCCGTACCCCGCGAGCGTGCGGGTTCTTATGCGTTCAGCAATGCCTTGAGCGTCTTGCCCAGCTCAGATGGGCTTGGGCTTACCTTAATACCAGCCGCTTCCATCGCTGCGATCTTGTCTTCGGCACCGCCCTTGCCTCCCGACACGATCGCGCCGGCATGGCCCATGCGGCGGCCCGGAGGGGCGGTGAGCCCGGCGATGAAGCCGACGGTCGGCTTGCTTCGGCCGCGCTTCGCCTCGTCGGCGATGAATTGCGCCGCATCCTCTTCCGCGCTGCCGCCGATTTCCCCGATCATGATGATCGACTTGGTCGCATCGTCGGCGAGGAACAGTTCGAGCATGTCGATGAAGTTGGTGCCTTTGACCGGATCGCCGCCGATGCCGACCGCAGTCGTCTGGCCGAGGCCCTCGTTGGTGGTCTGGAACACGGCTTCATAGGTGAGCGTGCCGGAGCGGCTCACGACGCCAACCGAGCCCTTGGAAAAGATGTTGCCCGGCATGATGCCGATCTTGCATTCGTCCGGCGTCAGCACGCCCGGGCAGTTCGGGCCGATCAGCCGCGACCTGGAGGCGGTCAGCGCACGCTTGACCTTGACCATGTCGAGAACCGGAATGCCCTCGGTGATGCAGACGATCAGCGGGACTTCGGCGGCGATGGCCTCAAGGATCGAGTCGGCCGCGAAAGGCGGCGGAACGTAGATCACGGATGCGTCCGCGCCAGTTTTCTCAACCGCTTCCGCGACGGTGTCGAACACCGGCAGGTCGATGTGCGTGGTGCCACCCTTCCCGGGCGTGACGCCACCGACCATTTGCGTGCCGTAGGCAAGCGCCTGCTGCGTGTGGAAGGTCCCGGTCTCGCCGGTCATGCCCTGGGTGATCACGCGGGTGTTCTTGTTAACGAGAATGCTCATTCAAAAGTCCATTTCTGGTTGGCCTTCGGGCGTTTGATCTCGTCGTTCCAGCCTACGAACGTGATTTCCCTAGCCTTATCGTTCCCGCGGCAGACGGCAGTTGGCGGCCCAACACGCGATCCGGTTCCGGCCAGGGGCTGCTCCACAAAAAAGTTACCGTAATCATCAAACTCAACCTGATCGAACATTACTCCGCCGAGCTTCGGACTCGATGCTCGATCAGCTGGTGGACGAAGCTCCGGGAAATTCTCTTCCCAACGGTCGAAGCAAGCTCCGAGTGCTCGCAACTGCCTATCGCTCCCGGTGTGAGACGCATGGCAAGCCGAAATAAGGGCGCTCGTAGCCAACAATATCAACGCCTCGTTACGCAAGGCTTCCATCAATCTGCTTACACGCCGCCAGCCGTTCTTTCACCGCGTCGACGCTGACTTGCAGCCCCTGCTTTGCCGCGTCGTCGAGCTCGATCTCGATGATCTTCTCGACGCCGCCGGCGCCAATTTGCACGGGCACGCCGACATATAGGTCGTTCACCCCATATTCGCCGCTGACGTAGGCGGCGCACGGCAGGATGCGCTTCTGGTCGTTGAGATAGGCTTCGGCCATCGCGATGCCGCTGGCGGCGGGCGCGTAGAACGCCGAGCCGGTCTTGAGCAACGCCACAATCTCGCCGCCGCCGCCGCGCGTGCGCTTGACGATTTCGTCGATCCGCTCCTGCGTCGACAGGCCCATTTTGATCAGGTCGGGCACCGGAATGCCGTTGACGGTCGAATATTCCACGACCGGCACCATCGTATCGCCGTGGCCGCCGAGCACGAACGTGTTCACGTCGCGGATCGAGACGTTGAATTCCTGCGCGAGGAAGGTCGAGAAGCGCGCGCTGTCGAGCACGCCGGCCATTCCGACGACCTTGTTGTGCGGAAGTCCGGAAAATTCGCGCAGTGCCCACACCATCGCGTCGAGCGGGTTGGTGATGCAAATGACGAACGCGTCGGGCGCATTGGCCTTGATGCCCTCGCCGACCGCTTTCATCACCTTGAGGTTGATTCCGAGCAGATCGTCGCGGCTCATGCCCGGCTTGCGCGGCACGCCGGCGGTGACGATGATCACGTCGGCGCCGGCGATGTCGGAATAATCGTTGGTGCCAATGATGTTCGCATCGAAGCCTTCGATCGGGCCGCATTGCGACAGGTCCAGCGCCTTGCCCTGCGGAACGCCTTCGACGACGTCGAACAATACGATGTCGCCCAGTTCCTTCTGCGCCGCGAGATGGGCGAGCGTGCCGCCGATGTTTCCGGCGCCGATGAGCGCGATCTTCTTGCGAGCCATTTGGGCCTAAGCTCCAACCTTGATTGTGGGCGCGGGCGACCGTGCGTCCGCAGCGAAGAAGCGCCAGCGTCGGCGCTCGGGCGACCGCTTAGCCCCATGACTCCGCTGGGGCAACCGCCGACGGGTGTGAAATCCTAGCGCGAGGCTAGAGGATGGCCGCCTGAGCGGCGGCTCCACGCGGCGCTTCGTTCTCGCGCGCCTGCAGGTCGTAAGTTTCCGCCATGCGCAGCAGCAGCTGGCTTGCCTCGTCGGTATGGCGCGTCGAGGCAAGCTTCCGGCAATGGTTCGCCATTCTGCGCAGGTGCCGCGAATCGAGCATGCGCCTGCATAAGGCGGACCGCGCGGCACTGTCTCCGTTACAGGTCCGTATCGGATGGACCTGCTGTGGACCTTTTGTGGATGAACCGCAAAAGCCCTTTCGGCCCGGTCACTTACCGCGGAGCTAATATCCCCATTTTCGGGCGAGTTACCGGACGTCCGTTCAACTTTCTTCTTGCGGCCAGATGAACGGCGCAACCGCCGCATGAGCAGATCGTTTCACCAGCAATATGGCGCTTCGGTCGGCCGCATCGGCAACGGCCCGCGTCAACCACGTTCATGACTGAACGTAAGAGAGGTCTATATGAAAAAGCTTATCCTGCTTGCGAGCGCCGCGGCGTTCGCCTTCGCCGGCCCGGCGCTTGCGAAGCCCGGCAATGGCCACGGCAACCAAGGCAAGGGCCATGCGGTCATGCAGCACGGCAAGAGCAGCCACGGCGTCATCGTCAGCGACCGCTACGGCCGTCTCTATGCGATGGACGCGCGCGGCAGCTGCCCTCCGGGCCTTGCCAAGAAGCATAACGGCTGCATGCCCCCAGGCCAGGCAAAGCGCCTGTACCGCGAAGGCCAGCGCTACAACCGCAATTTCGGGACGTCCTGGAGCTACAACCAGATCCCCGATTACCTGCGCAACCAGTACAGGTTCGACCAGAACGGCCGTTATTATTACAACAACGGCTATCTCTATCAGGTCGACCCCAAGACCATGCTGGTCCAGCAGGTGATCAGCGCACTTCTGCGCTAACCCACTCTGCAATGCGTTTAGGCCGCGCGGCCCACCCCTGTCGCGCGGCCTTTCGTTCGACCCCTTGCCCGATTTCGAAAAGCGCGCTCAAACACTGGCTTCGTTCGGGAGAGATTGAATGCGTCGATTCACCTTGGCGGTCGTGCTTGCCGCTGGCGCTATTGGAGCTACGGCTGTCGCGGCTACGGATGCGGCCAGCGTCATTGTCGAGCGCAAAGCCAATATGAAGAAGATCGGGGGGGCTTTTAAGCTGATCATGGCGCAGGCCAAGGCCGGCACCCTTGACGCCGCCGGAGCCGCGGCCGCCGCGGACCTCAACACTCTGTCTTCAAAGGTCCATAAGTGGTTTCCGGACGGGAGCGGCCCCGACGTCGACACAAAGACGCGCGCTAAATCAGCAATCTGGGCCAACCGCCGAGACTTCTCCGCCAAGGCCAAGGCGTTCGCAGCCGCCGCCCGCGAACTTCAAACCGCTGTGGCGAAGCACGGCGACGTGGCCGCCGCGGCGGGTGAGGTCGGCGGCACCTGCAAGGCCTGCCACGACAGCTATCGCGAAGCCCATTAAGACGGCTACCGCCCCTCGGATTCGATCCGTCGATACTCCTCCGCAAGCACGTCGAACGCCTGCTTGCGCTGCCCCGTCGGCGAGATCAGGCCCTTGCGGTTCCAGCCCTGCTGATAAACCGGGTGCTGCCGGCGCGGCGAACGGAAGTCCTTGAGGATCCACGGACTAAGCCCCCGCAGGAACGGGATCTTGCGCGCCATCGCCAGCGTGCGCCGGTAATATTCCGCCTGGAAGTCCTCGCTGAACTTGTGCGGGTCAGCCACCTGGTCGCGATAGCCGGCGAGCGCGTCGGCCCCGAATTCAGAAAAGATCATCGGCTTGTTGAGGCTCGTGCGCCACGTCAACGACGGCAAGTCGGCTAGGCGATCCGGGCTGTACCAGCCGTTGTAGGTGTTGATCGACATCACATCGAGATCGGCCGCCAGCGGATCGTCGATGATGTTGGCCGAACCTTCGCGGCGGTTGATCAGCGCCGCCGTCACCGGCCGCGTGTCGTCGAGCGTCCGAACGTCGGAAATAAGCGTCCGCAGGAAGGTGTTGCGCTGATCGCCGATCGGCGTCTCGTTGGCCACGCTCCACAGCATGATCGATGCGCGGTTGCGGTCGCGCAGAATGTTCTCCCGCAGCGTCTGGCGCGTCAGCGCAAGGGTCTCGGCGTTGGTCCAGTCGACGAGCCAGTAAACCGGCACTTCGCTCCACACGAGGAGGCCGAGCTCGTCGGCCATTCGGGTCGTGACTTCGCTGTGCGGATAATGGGCAAGGCGCACGAAATTGCCGTGCAGGCCCTGCTTCACTTCGGTCAGCAGAGCGCGCGCCGCCGCCGGAGTGATCGCGCGCACGGGATTGGCTCCGAGCTCCTCCTCATGCAGGCAGATGCCGCGCAGGAAGATCGACTTGCCGTTGAGCAGGATGTCCTGACCGCGCACTTCGATGGTGCGGAAGCCGACGCGGTCGGGAAGCACGTCCCCGCCGCTTTCGAAACGCGCGTCGTAAAGCGTCGGGCTTTCGGGCGACCAGCGGCGAAGGTTGCGCGGGGCGGCAACGCTGCCGTCCCACACGCCCTGCGCGTCGGTTGTTCCCGCTAATGCGAGTCCGAGCCCAGAAATGCGCAGCCGCACGGGCTGACCGCCATTGTTCGGTCCCGCAAGCCGAACCGTCGCTGCGATCCGGCCGTCGCGAGTGAGCCTAACCCAGGCGTCGTCGATGTAGGTGTCCGGCACGGCAATCAGGCTGATCGACCGCGTAATCCCGCCGTAGGTTTCCCAGTCGGTGACGGGCGGCGGCAGGTCGGCCTTGGTGCGGGCGCTGTCGACGCCGACGGTGATCTGGTTGCTGCCGTCGCGAAGCAGTTTCGTCACGTCGAAGGCAAACGGGGTGAAGCCGCCGACATGCTCGCCGACCGGCTGGCCATTTAGATAGACTCGGGCGCGATAATCGGCCGCTCCGAAGCGCAGGAAGATGCGTGTGCCGGGCTTAGGCTTCGCCGCCACGAACGTCCGTTGGTACCAGACCAGTCCCTGATAATAGCGCATCTCCGGAGCATGGCCGATCCATGACGCCGGCAGATGCACCTGCGGCGACTGCTGCATGTCGAATTCGAACAAGGCGCGCGGATCGCGCGCGGCAACATCCGCCTGAACCGCGTCGGCCCAACGCCGCGTGCTGTCGCCCGGAGGGCCGCCGTGAAACCCTGCCAATCCGTCGCGGAAAGGATCCACGGACCAGTGCCACGGTCCGTCAAGGCTCTGGTGTGGACGCATGTCTGCCGAGGTGAGCACCGGAGCCTGTGCATTGGCACTGCCCGGCACCATCCATGCAAGCAGAAGGGCAAATAGCGCCAGTGCAACTCTCATGCTTCGTTCCCTAGCTGAGTCCGGTTCTTTCATTGCACAGCACATGCCGCCTTTGAAACCGACGCCGCCCCATGCTAGCGGCGCGCCAAGCATAGGAGCCCCACGCCTTGGCCGAGTTTCGCCTTCCCAAGAACAGCCGCATCACCAAGGGCCGCACCCATGCCGGCGAAAGCGGCAAGCGGCTGAAGACGTTCAAGATCTACCGCTACGATCCGGACAGTGGCGCCAACCCACGCTTCGACAAGTACACCATCGACCTCGACAAGACCGGGCCGATGGTCCTCGACGCGCTCATCCGGATCAAGAATGAGATCGATCCGACTTTGACCTTCCGCCGCTCGTGCCGCGAAGGGATTTGCGGGTCCTGTTCGATGAACGTGGACGGGCGGAACGGCCTCGCCTGCACCACCGCGATCGAGGACGTGAAGGGCGAGGTGCAGATTACGCCGCTGCCGCACATGGAAGTGGTCAAGGATCTCGTCCCCGACCTCACCCACGCCTATGCGCAATATGCGTCGATCCAACCGTGGCTGAAGACCGCCACTCCGCAGCCGTCGGGCCGCGAGCGCCAGCAGTCGCCGGACGACCGCGCGAAGCTCGACGGGCTGTACGAGTGCATCCTCTGCTTCTGCTGCTCGACCAGCTGCCCGAGCTATTGGTGGAACAGCGACCGCTTTCTCGGCCCCGCGATCCTGCTCCAGGCCTATCGCTGGCTCGCCGACAGCCGCGACGAGATGACCGGCGAACGGCTCGATCAGCTCGAAGACCCGTTCCGCCTGTACCGCTGCCACACGATCATGAACTGCGCGAGCGTCTGCCCCAAAGGGCTGAACCCCGCCAAGGCGATCGCCGAAACGAAGAAGCTGATTGCCGAACGAGCCGCTTGACGCCGATCCGCACCGCCTATGACGCGCTGGTCGCTGCCGGTGAGCTGAAGCCCGACGATGCCCAGGTCCGCGCGGTTGCCGCGCTGGACCGCCTCACCACCGCGCTGAGGCCTGCCGGCTTTGCCTCGCGCCTGCTCCGCCGCAAACCGAAGGGCGCGACCGGCGTCTATCTCTGGGGCGGCGTCGGGCGCGGCAAATCGATGCTGATGGACCTGGCGTTCGAGCAGCTCGAAGCCTCCCCCAAGCGCCGCGTCCATTTCCACGCCTTCATGCTCGAAGTGCACGAGCGGCTGCGCTGCGCCCGTATCAGGGAGGAGGGCGATCCGATCCACGATGTCGCGCAGGAAATCGCAGCTGAGGCCAAGCTGCTCTGCTTCGACGAGATGGTGGTCAACAACCCGCCCGACGCGATGATTCTGTCGCGGCTGTTCGAGCAATTGCTCGACCGCGGCGTGAAGGTCGTCACCACCTCCAACCGCCCCCCGCGCGACCTCTACAAAGACGGGCTCAACCGCGAGCTGTTCCTGCCCTTCATCGCGCTGATCGAGCGCAGCTGGGACGTGGTCGAGGTCAACGGCCCGACCGACTACCGCCTCGACCGCCTCGCCGGCGTCCGCGTCTGGCACGTCCCCAACGGCCCCGAAGCGACGGCCAGGCTGAGCGAGGCCTTCTTCAAGCTCACCGATTACGACGTCGCCGACCGCGCCAAGGTACCGTCCGAGGAACTGGCCGTCGGCGGCGGCCGCTCGCTCCACGTGCCCAAGAGCCTGAAGGGTGTCGCGGTCTTCTCGTTCAAGCGCCTGTGCGGCGAAGCCCGCGGCGCCGCGGACTATCTCGCCATCGCACAACGTTTTCACACGGTGATCATCGTCGGCATCCCGAAACTGTCGCGCGAGAAGCGCAATGAGGCCGCGCGCTTCGTCACGCTCATCGACGCCCTCTACGAACATCGGGTCAAACTTCTCGCAGCCGCGGACGCCGAGCCGTCAGCCCTCTACCCCGAAGGCGACGGCGCTTTCGAATTCCAACGCACCGTCAGCCGCCTCGAAGAAATGCGCAGCGCAAGCTATCTCGCCGAGGGGCACGGCACCGTCTGATGCCGGTGTTCATCTGGCAATAAGGTCGAATCCCTGACTAGAATCCCGATGTTCGAACCGGGAGGGACATGAGGTTGAAGAAGTATCTATTGAGTGTGATCGCGCTCTGCTGCGCGAATTCGGTTGCCGCCCAACGCATTGATCTGAAGCTCGAGCCTTATCGGCGCTCGGTGGCAATGCGCGTTGAAATCGCTGGCAAGCCGCGGTTGTTTCAGTTCGACACCGGGGCCGGCATCAGCTTCATTTCACCCGAAATCGCGAAAGAGCTGAATTGCGAAAAGGGCGGTCGCGTGGTCGGCTATCGTATGACTGGCGACAAGCTTGAGGCGCCGCGTTGTGACAATGTTGCGCTGTCGATCGGCGGAAAGCGATTCATCATCCCGGTCGCCAGTGTTTACGATCTCAGTCCGCTCAACGCTGCCAATGCGCACGTCGATGGGATGATCGCGCTTGATCTGTTCGCCGGGCGAACCATCACGATGGACGCAGCTGATGGCAGACTGATCGTGGAAACACCGGACAGTGCTGCGGTACGGATCGCTCAAGCGGTCGAATTGCCCGCAAGCCTAACGCGTGAGATGAGCGGTCGCGCGCTGGCGATCAATGTTGACGTGCCTTCGCCCATGGGCGCACTGCCGTTCGAACTCGACAGCGGCAACGGCGGTACGCTGCTCATTGCCAAGCCCTATGCCGCAGCCTTCGGCTTCGACCCGCTCAAAGGGCCTCGGATCGGAACCTTCGCGATTGGGGGTGGGTTCCGGGCCGAGGGGTTCGTCATACCCGCCGACATCACACTCGACGGCAATCTCGGCATGCCTTTCTTGAAGGATTATATCGTGACGATGGATCTGGCGGCCGGGCGAGTCTGGCTTTCACGAAATCCGGTAGCGGCCCCCGCCGGGATGGGTGCGCCGCCGCCGCGCAAGGAGTAAGAATCAGCCGTAAGCGAGGTTCTTCACCGACTGCAGCACTTCCGCCGCATGACCGGGCACTTTCACCTTGCGCCATTCCTTGAACACTTGCCCCCCCGCGCCGATCAGGAACGTCGCCCGCTCCATGCCCATATATTTGCGGCCGTACATCGACTTCTGGACCCAGGTGCCGAACGCCTCGCTGATCCGCCCGTCCTCGTCGGACGCCAGCGGCACCGCGAGTTCGTATTTGGCAATGAACTTGTCATGCTTCTTCATCGCATCGCGCGACACGCCGATGACTTTAGCGCCGGCTGAGGCGAATTCGCCGGCCAGCTCAGTAAAATCCTGTGCTTCCCTGGTGCAGCCGGACGTATCGTCCTTGGGGTAGAAATAGAGCACCAGCGGCTGGCCCGGCGCGGCGAGGTTGATGCTGGTGCCGTCGCTCGCCGCCACGTCGATCGCAGGAGCCTTGTCGCCTTCGGTCATTGTCCGTCCCTCACTGTTCGCCACGCCGCGTCCACCCTCTGCCGCGCCTCGAGATGGGCGGCAAGCAGCGCGTCCCAATTGTCGTGCCCGCACATGAACGCAATCAGTTCGTGCGACTCGAGCGGCGGCTCCTCGCCGCCCGGCGAGACCAGCCGAAGGACGACCAGCATCCGCGCCAGCAGGCACAAATCGGCCTGCAACGCGCTCTCCAGCAGCCCGGCCCCGGACAATTCCGCAATCGCCTGTTCGAGATGCGGGTGCAGTCCGGCGCCATGGATCAGCTGCAGCGTGTGGATCGTGAATTCCAGATCGACCAGCCCGCCGCGGCCGAGCTTGATGTCGAGCGGTCCGAACGGCGGCTTGTGGCGCCGCACCTCCTCGCGCATGCGCACGGCATCGGCGCGCACCTTCTGCGCATCGTGCGGCGCGCGCAGGATGGCGTGAAGCTTCTCCTCGAGCCGGGCGCGGCCCTCCGCCGAACCCCGCACTGCGCGCGAGCGGCACAGCGCCATATGCTCCCACGTCCACGCCTCGCTGCGCTGATAGTCCACGAACCCTTGGAGCGAGACTGCAAGCATCCCCTTGGCGCCCTGCGGACGAAGGCGCGTGTCGATATCGTAGAGCCGGCCGGCGGCGGTCGGGACGCTGAGCGCCGAGGTCACTCGATTCGCGAGCCGGTTGTAATAATCGGTCGCGCTGAGCGATCGGCGTCCGTCCGACATCGCCCCCTGTGGCGCGTCGAAGATGTAGATGATGTCGAGGTCCGAAACCGGCGTCAGGGAGCGCCCGGCCAGCCGCCCGAGCCCAAGCATCAGCAGCTCGCCACCGGGGATCGCACCATGCGCCTCGCGGAACTCGGCCTCGGCCGCGTCCGCTAGCGCGACCAGCGTTCCCTCGGCGACATCGCTATAGCCCGCCGCGACCTCTAGCGCGTCGCCGGCCGCTGCGATCAGCTGGACCCCGAGAGCGAACCGCCGCTCGTTGACGACACGCCGGGCCTTGTCGAGCGCGCGGTCGTACGGCTCCCCCGCCATTGCCGCGCGCAGCCGCTCGGCCACGCTTTCGGCGGAACGCGGAAGTTCGAAACTGCTCTGGTCGATGAGACCGTCGAGCAGATCCGGTCGCGCGGCCAACTGGTCGGCGAGCAACGGCGCGTGGCTGAGGATCGCGACCAGTTCACGCGCGAGCGCCGGGCGAGCCTCGAGCAGACGAAACAGGTTCACTCCGCTCGACATTCGCCCGATGACGTCGGCGAAGCGGTTGAGCGCCTGCTCCGGATGCGGCCCGCTTGCGATCGCCCGCATCAGGCCCGGCAGCATTGCCTCGAACGCCGACTGTGCAGCGGCGGAGCGCAACGCCCGCGCACGGCCCCAGCGCCACTCGGCGATGCGGGCGGCAGGCTGCTCGACGTCGGCAAAGCCAAGCTCCGCAAGCTCGCGCTTGAGCACGTCCGGGTCGCTCGACAGGCGGTCGCCAGTTTCGGTTACCAGCCGGTCGAAGCGCGCACCGACCGCCGTCACATGCGGTTCGAGCAGGCCGAGCAGCGCCGCGCCGTCATCGAGCCCGTGCAACCGCGCCACTTCGTCCATGGCCTCGGCGTCGCGCGGCAGCCGGTGGGTCTGCTGATCGGCGATCATCTGCACGCGATGCTCGACGGTCCGGAACAGGCGATAGCCTTGGGCGATCTCGGAAGCGGTCTGCGCGTCCATGTGGTCGGCCGCCTGCAGTGCAGCGACGGCGTCGAGCGTCGCCGGTGTGCGCAGCTGCGGCTCGCGGCCGCCGTGGATCAATTGCTGCACCTGAGTGAAGAATTCAGCCTCGCGGATTCCGCCGCGCCCGCGCTTGAGGTCAAAGCCGGGCCCGAACGCCTGCACCTGCTCATAATGGTCGCGGATGCGCAGACTGATCTGGCGGATCTCGTCGATCGCTCCGAAGTCGAGCGAACGGCGCCAAACGAACGGCGAAATAGCGTCCAGGAAGCGCTCGCCCAGAGCGATGTCGCCGGCGCAGGCGCGCGAGCGAATGAACGCCGCCCGTTCCCACGCAAGCGCGCTCGACTCGTAATAGGAGATGGCCGCATTGAGCGAGAGCGCGATCGGGGTCGCCTCGGGCGACGGCCGAAGTCGGAGATCGACTCGCGCCGCATAGCCGTGCGCCGTGCGCGCCTGCAGCAGCTCCACCACGCGCCGCCCGACACGCACCGCGGCCTCGCCGGCATCGTCGCGTCCGCGTCGCGGCAGTCGATCGGGATCGAACAGCAGCAGCAAGTCGACGTCCGAAGAATAGTTCAGCTCGTGGCTTCCGAGCTTGCCAAGTGCGATCACCGCGAGCCCTTCCGGCTCCGCATCCGGAACCCGCTCGAGAATTGCGGCTTTCACCGCCCGGTCGATCGCGTAATCGGCGAAGTCGGACAGCGCCCGCGTGACTTGTTCTAGGTCGAGCTCGCCCGCCAGGTCGCCGAGCGCGACGGCCAGCGCCAGTCCCTGCCGGCGCCGGCGCAGTTCCACGGCCACGTCCGGATCGGTTGACTCGAGTGCCGCAGCTATTGCGGCACGTGCACCTTGCCCATCGAACGTCTCGAGCAAGTCCGCACGCGCATTCATCGCCTCGCGCAGGAAAGGCGAATGAAGACGCGCGCGATCAATCGCGTCAGCCCGCGAATTCGACCCTGCAGCAATTGTGTCCACTTTGCGCATGTCGTCCCAAAAACTGCCGAACCACTGAAACTTCCCCGCCGCTTCGGTCGTTTTGAGCAGGAATGAAGTCAGAGAGTCCACTTAGCGCGGCAGAAGTCAGCATGGATCGTAAAATCATCCGCGTCGACATTCCGCCTGCGCACGCCGGTATCACGGCGGCGCTGCGCCGAGCCTTTGAGGCCGGTGCATCGGACCCCTGCGACCGCGATTTCGACGAACTTCTGCGTAAGCTGAACTGATCCTCCGTGACGATCCTCCCCGTGCCGGGGAGGATTCACCCGTGATCGCGGCTGAGTTCGTCGACTTCGCCCATGATCGTCTGGAGTGCCGACCGGTCCGGATCGGTCTTGTGCTGGCGGCGCGACGGCAGCTTGCCGCTGGTGAGCAATCCTTCGAGCGCGACTCGCCCGCGGGCGACCCGGCTCTTGATCGTGCCCACGGCGCATCCGCAAATCTCCGCCGCTTCTTCATAAGCGAAGCCGCCCGCGCCGACGAGGATCAGCGCCTCGCGCTGCGGCTGTGGCAGGTGCATTAGCGCGCGCTGCATGTCGCCAAGCTCGATATGCCGGTCCTGGCTTGCCGGAGCGGCGAGGATCTTGGCGGCGGTGATGTCGTCCCACTCACCCTTGAAGCGCGCACGGCGCATCTGGCTGAGGAACAGGTTGCGCAGGATGATGAAGGTCCAGGCGCGCATGTTGGTGCCGGCCTGGAACCGCTTCCGCGCCGCCCATGCCTTCAGCAAGGTTTCCTGGACGAGATCGTCGGCAAGGTCGCGGCTGCCCGAAAGCGAGCGGCCGAAGGCGCGCAGATGCGGGATGACGGCCGCAAGCTGGTCCTTGAACTCGGGATCGGACAATGGCGTGGGTTCGAACGGAACCTCCGCTTCCAATTCCTCATCGTCATCGGCGTCGGACAAACTTAACCCCACCCTTTACCGGCGCGCCGCGTAATGCGCGGCCCACATATCTGTGTCGTTGGATCTTGTGACAGTAGCTAGTGCTTAGCCAGCCGAGAACAAGATGATGGCGAAAATCAGGATCACCAGCACGAGGCCGACGCCAAGCACATAGCGCGTCATGTGCGGCGTGGAGCCTGCACGCGCCTCGGTCGTGGTCACATGTTCCGGCGGTTGGTCGGCCATTAAGCTCTCGTCACAATATCAACTTGCCCCGCCAACGCGTCTTGACGGGGCAATGTTCCTTCCTTGTCAGGCCGGAACGGTTGCAGCGTCGAAGAACAATGCCTGGGCGATCGCGGCTTTTACCGTCGAGCGCTGGAACGGCTTGGTGATGAGGAAGGTCGGCTCCGGCCGCGTTCCGGTCAACAACCGCTCCGGGAAGGCGGTGATGAAGATCACCGGCACGGAGAATTCGGCGAGAATGTCCTTCACGGCGTCAATCCCGCTCGAATCGTCGGCCAGCTGGATGTCCGCGAGCACGAGTCCCGGGGGGTTCTGCCGAGCCTGAGCCACGGCTTCATCGCGCGTCACCGCAACGCCGGTCACATTGTGGCCGAGATCACGCACGATGGTCTCGATATCCATCGCGATGATCGGCTCGTCCTCGATGATCAGCACATCTGCAAGTGTCTGCCGCTCGATCTCGGAAAGTGCCTCGGCAACAAGCGAGTCGACGTCCGCCGGGCTCGCCCCGATCAGATAGCCGGTGTCTTCGGAAGAAAACCCTTCAAGCGAGGTCAGGAGCAGCGCCTGACGCGAAAGCGGAGTGATTCGCGACAATCGCGCCTGAGCGATCGACTCGGCGCCGGCGAATTCGCGCTGCGGCTCCTCGCCTTCCTCGATATTGGCGGTCGACCAGATTGCGTGGAAGGTGCGGTAGAGCCCGAGCCGTGGGTCGACATCGCGCGGGAAATCCTCGGGGCTTGCGACGATCGCCTCGAGGGTCGCCCGCACGAAAGCGTCACCGTGCGTCTGACTGCCGGTAAGAGCGCGCGCATAGCGCCGCAGGAATGGCAGATGCGGCGCGAGTTCCTGGCCAAGCGACATAAGTGAGGGATCTCCCGTACTTTGAATCGTTAATCTAAGCCCTTTGCGGGCGCGGCGGCATTGTTGCAACCCTGGAAGGATCGGCCGTTCGGTTCGGTTTTCCCTCGCCCCCAGAGATTCTCTCGTCGCTGGAACAAAGGACGGGCGATTTGGTTTCCACGGCGGCTGAGCCTGTTTGTCGGAACCGCTGAGGCGGTCTCGATGGGCTGTCTCAACCTGGTGCACGCCGAAGTCCGGCGGAACGAACAGCCGGTTGCGTGTTTAATTCGGATTAGTATGAGACGCGCGGCACCCGCGTGGGGGGACGAGAGGTTGAGTGGCAGTCAAGACAGCAAGTCGCAAAAGACGGACGGCAAGGAACCGTCCGGCGCTGGAGCGACTGGCAAGAAGGATCGGCGGAAGCCCGTGGCCGATGTCGGCCGAGCTCTGCGCTCCGTCTATGACGACACCCTGCGCGAATCCGTTCCCGACGACTTCCTCGATCTGCTGGGCAAGCTCAGCTGATTTTTTAACTGAAGGCGCTCGCGCATGACGAACGCCGCCGCCCGCTGGTTCGGATCGCTTCCCACTGCCGCAAAGCTCCTGCTGATCCTCACATTCGTGCTGCTGCCGATCGGCATGGGCCTTGTCTATGTCGCAGCCGATGAAATTCGGCGGGCCGACCGCACGCTCCGCGGAAGGACCGAGGACCAGGCACGGGTCGTCACTCGCGAGATTGAGGGGCTGATCGGCCGCAACGCCCTTGCGCTCAGGGTCGCAGCCAATGCGGCGCTCGCATCGGGCCCCGCCGGAAGCTGTGAGCGCGCGCAGCGGTCGCTGTCGATTGCGCCCGGAGTAGGACGCAACTTCGAACTCGAATCGGCCGACGGCGAACCGATCTGCAAGATTGGAACGATCGGCGGCACCGGCGAGCTGCCAAAAGCTCCTCCCGGAGTGATCCGGTTGCGAGTGGCCCCCGACAATGGCGGGCTCGTTTTTCGCGTTGGCGTAATCGGCGGAATGGCGACCGGTGCACTCAACATGGACGAGTTGCGCGTTGCGGCGGCTCATGGCGGACTCGACATCAATTCGGTCGTCGTGCGGGACGATCAACGCGACCTGAACATCCTTCAATCGGCCCTTCCCGATTCGAACGAGCATCGCACCGCTTACTCGCAGTTTCCGCTCGGCAACGGGGACCTCACGGCCCGCATCGGCGGATCGATTCCGCGCATTACGACGGTCGATCGCACCCTGCTGTTGATGCCGGTGCTCATGTGGGTCCTCGCCGCGCTGATCAGCTGGCTGATCGTCAGCCGCTTGCTGATCCGCCCACTCCGCCTGCTGCAGCGTTCCGTCGCGGAGTATCAGCCCGGCGAACCGCTTAGCGCCCCGCGCAAGATGGGTCCGGCAACGGAGATCCGCGAACTCTTCTCCGCCTTCCGTCATGCCTTCACCCGGGTCGAGCAGTCCGAACATGAAATGTCGAGCGCCCTCGACGGTCAGCGCCGGCTGGTCCGCGAAGTGCATCACCGGGTGAAGAACAATTTGCAGGTCGTCGCCTCCTTGCTCAACATCCAGGGACGAAGCGCCCCGACCGTCGAGGCGCGCGCAGCCTATGCCGCGATCGGCCGCCGAGTCGGCGCGCTGTCGATCGTCCACCGCAACCATTTCGCCGAGATGGAAGAGAACCGCGGCATTGCCCTCCGCCCGCTGGTGACCGAGCTTGCCGCCGAACTGCGCGCGGGCGCTCCCGAAGAGGCGCGGGGACTGACAATCGATCTCGAACTCGACAGCGTGAACACCACTCAGGACGTCGCGGTCGCGGTTTCGTTTCTGGTCACCGAGATCGTCGAATATGCGATGCTCCATCGGCCGCACGATGCCGCGGAAGTATCGCTCCGCCGAACGGGCGAATTGACGGCGCGGTTGGCGATCAGCAGCCCCGTACTGGTTCCCGAGGACGAGGAAGAACCGGGCAAGGTGCAGTTCGAACGGATCGTATCGGGCCTCGCAAAGCAATTGCGCTCGCCGCTGGAGCGGAGGCTCGGCCGCTACTGCGTCGATTTGCCGGTCTTCCCGGCATCCTGACCCAGTCGCACAATTCTGAAAAAAACTTTCGGGCCCTCGGAACCCCTTTCGAAGAAGGGGCGTTATGCAGTTCGGATAGTGACCTTTTGCCCCCCCGCTCTCGCTATCCGCTTACAAGGGCCCGGAACCGCCAACCCTCCCCCCCCCCGGTGGCGCTTCCGGGCCCTCACTATTTCCAGCATCCTGATCTGAGTGAGTGGCCCCGCCAGCCGAGGCTGCGGGCGAAGTGGCGGCGCGGCGGCTTGCGCGCCAGTGGGTGAGGCGGATCGCCAGGATCGCGAATTCGTAAAGTCCGTACAGCGGCACCAGCATCATCAGCATCGACACGACGTCGGGCGGCGTCAGCACCGCTGCGACTCCGGCTGCGCCCACCACAGCATAGCGGCGCGACTTGACCAGCTGCTCGCGCGTGACGATGCCCGCCCGCTCCAGGATCATCAGCAGCACCGGCAGCAGGAACGCGACTCCGAAGCCGAACAGGAACCGCGTAACGAAGCTCAAATAATTGCCGATCCCCGGAAGCGCCTCCTGGGTCACGCCGCCGACATTCCCCTGGTAGCTCAGCAGGAAGTGGAGGGCCCACGGCACAGTCAGAAAATATGCGAAGCTCGCTCCCGCCGCGAAGAAGAACGGCGTCATCAGCAGGAACGGCAGAAACGCCTTCTTTTCCTTCGCGTAAAGGCCCGGCGCGACGAACCTCCAGATCTGCGTCGCAAGCACCGGAAAGCTGATCATCAAGGCGGCGAAGAAAGCGACCTTCACCTCGACGAAGAACGCCTCGAAAATGTCGGTGTAGATCAGCTTTCCCTGCCCGGCCTTGAGAAGCGGCTGAACCAGGATCGCGAAGATCGGTTTTGCGAAATAGAGGCAGACGAAGAACGTCACCAACAAGGTTGCGACGCACCACAGCAATCGCCGCCGAAGCTCGATCAGATGATCGAGCAAGGGAGCCTTGCTGTCGTCGATATCCTTCATGGAAGCTCGCGCTGTTCGGGCGGCAAGTGGGTTTGGTCGGCCGGCGCGGCCGGAGGCGATCCTTCGGGCTCGTCACGATCCACTTCCACCGTCGACGGCGCCGGAAGCTCGGCCGGCGAAGCCTGCACGTCGATGGCAGGAAATTCGCGCATGATCCGCTCATTTTCCTCGCGCCACTTGCGCTCCATCTCCTCAAGTTCGGCTTCGCGGATCACATTTTCGATGCCGGACGTGAAATGGCGGGCATAGCCGCGCACCTGCCCCACGAATCGCCCGACAGTCATCATGACTCGCGGCAATTCCTTGGGGCCGATGAACAGCAGCGCCAGCACCGCGACGACGAGCAGCTCGGAAGTGTCGACGCCGAACATCGGCGGCCTTTCAGCGGGCGCTTAGCGCTGCGTGTCGTCGCTGGCCGGCGGTACCGGATCGGCGGTGCGGCGCGGCGTGACGTCGATCGGCTCCTGCTCGGAACGGGGAAGCTGGCGCGGTTCCGGCGGGCGTTCGGCTGGCTTGTCTTCGTCCGCCATGCCCTGCTTGAAGCTCTTCAGCCCCTTGGCCACATCGCCCATCATCGACGAGAAACGGTTGCCGCCGAAAAACAGCATGATGATCACCGCGAGGATGATCCAGTGAATCAGGCTGAAACCGCCCATGACATGCACTCCAATCTTTGCTTGGAGCCCACTTAGTCCTCTTCTTCGCCGCTTTCCAGTTGCAGTTGGCCCATGGACTCCATCATCGCCTCGTCGAGCGGGTCGAGCAGGCCAGCCGCCTTGAGATCGTCGATGCCCGGAAGGTCGCGGCGCGAGCCAAGGCCGAAGTGCGTGAGGAACTCTTGCGTGGTGGCATAGAGCAAGGGCCGTCCCGGACCCTCCCGCCGTCCGGCCGGCCTTACCCAACCGGCATCCATCAGCACGTCGAGCGTGCCTTTCGATATCTGCACCCCGCGAATCGCCTCGATCTCGGCCCGGCTGACTGGCTCATGATAGGCGATGATCGCGAGCGTTTCCGTCGCTGCCCGTGACAGCCGCCGCGGCTCCTCGCGCGTGCGGCGGAGGAGATGCGCAAGGTCGGGCGCGGTCTGGAAGTGCCACTGTCCGCCGCGCTCGACCAGTTCGATTCCGTGACCGGTATATCGATCGACAAGGGCTTCGAGCGCTGCCTGAACGTCGCCTTCGCCCGTGTGGAGCGCGATTTCATCGAGATTGAGCGGCGTGGCCGAGGCGAACAAGGTCGCTTCGACAGCGCGCGTGAACTCGTCCATCAGGCCGCCCGCAGGCTGATTGGCGCGAACGGTCCGTCCTGCGCGATTTCGAGGGCGCCCTGCCGGGCCAGTTCAAGCGCGGCGACGAAACTCGAGGCAAGCGCCGACTTTCGGAACTGCGGATCCTGGGTGTGGGGAAGAAAGCTTTCGAGGCGGGTCCATTCGATTGCCGTACCGATCATCCGCGACACGCGCTCGATCGCTTCCTCGAGGGTCAGGACGGCGCGGGCATGGACGACGTGCAGCGCCGGCTGAGTGCGGGCCTTGACGATCCCATAGGCAGAGAACAGGTCGAAATCGCGCACCTGCCAGGCCGACTTGCGGACGAGTCTCAGGCCTTCAGGCGCACCTCGCAGGAACACGTCGCGGCCAACTCGATCCCGGCCCATCAGCCGCGCGCCCGCCTCCCGCATGGCATCGAGCCGCTGCAGCCGAAGCTGAAGACGAAGCGCAATCTCTTCCGGGCTCGGGTCCTGCTCGGGATCCTTCGGCAGCAGCAGGCAGCTTTTCAGATAAGCAAGCCACGCGGCCATCACGAGATAATCCGCCGCAATCTCCAGCTTCAGCGCGCGCGCTTCTCCAAGGAAGGCCAGATATTGCTCGACGAGGGCGAGGATGGAGATTTGCGCGAGATCGACCTTCTGCGCCCGCGCGAGCGTCAGCAAAAGGTCGAGCGGCCCTTCCCAGCCGTCGAGATTGAGCTGCAGCTCGTCGTTCTGCCGAAGCGGCAATTCGAAAGACTCATCCATCGGGGCAACACTAATGCAACCACCCCTCCCTGCAAGAAAGTTCCTCCCCGGAACGGGGAGGGGGACCATGGAGCGAAGCGCAATGGTGGAGGGGCCCCGCCTTGGAGACCACGCGACCTATTCGCTGCAAAAAGCGGTGGACGGGCAGGCCCCCTCCACCGTCGGCTGCGCCGCCGGTCCCCCTCCCCGTCCCGGGGAGGATTTCAAACTAGCGCCAACAGTTCGTCCCTTTTCGCCAACGCCTCGGCGAGGTTCGGCCCTTCGTCTTCAGTAAGGACCGTCGCCATCGCCCGTCGCAAGCGGTCGTCCCCTTCGGCGGTCATCTGGGGCACGGCTTCGGCAATCGAACCCATCTCCGCGAGCACGCCCGAACAATGCAGCGCGACATCGCAGCCGGCCGCGACCACGCCGGCGGCGCGCTCGCCGGCAGTGCCGCTGAGCGCCTCCATGTTGATGTCGTCGCTCATCAGCCAGCCGTCGAAGCCGATGCGCTCCCGAATGATGCCTTCGACGATCCGCCGCGACAGGCTCGACGGCAGATCGGCGTCCCAGGCGGTGTAGACCACATGGGCAACCATCCCCATCGGCGCATTGCGGAGGCGCTCGAACGGCTCGAGATCGACCTCCAGCTCTTCGGCGCTGGCGCTGACGACCGGAAGTTCGACATGGCTGTCGGCAAGCGCGCGCCCATGGCCTGGGATATGCTTGATCACTCCGACGACCCCGGCCGACGCCATGCCGTCGAGAACCGCGCGCCCGAGTGCGGCCACCTGCATCGGCTCCGACCCGAGCGCACGGTCGCCGATAATGTCGTGCGCGCCCTCCTGCCGCACGTCGAGCAGCGGCAGGCAGTTGACGTTGATGCCCGACGCCTTGAGCGTGAGCGCGATCGCCCGCGCGTTCGAACGGGCAGCCTCGATCGCCGACGACGGAGCCGCCTGGTACAGCCGCGCAAAAGCCTCGCCGGTCGGGAAAGCTGGCCATGCCGGCGGCCGCATCCGGGCAACGCGCCCGCCCTCCTGGTCGATCAGGATCGGAACGTCCGGCCTACCGCTGACATCGCGCAGCGAGTCCGTCAGGCCGAGCAGCTGCTCCGGATCCTCGCAATTGCGCCTGAACAGGATGAAGCCCGCCGGGTCGGCGTCGCGGAAGAACGCGCGTTCGTCGTCGGTGAGAACGAGGCCGGAAAGGCCGTAGATCGCTGCCTGCATCAGCGGACAACGAAGCAATTCTCGCCGCCCGCCGCGACGGTCGCACAGGCTTGCCGGGCTGCGTCGGGCGAGCCGGCGCCGGCGCGAAGACGGATGCCGCCGGGGAAGGGAACGATCATCTTGTTCATTCCGGCCACCGTCGGGAAGCGCGCGGACAAAGCAGCCCAGGCCCGCTCGGCCTGCGCTGCATTCTTGAAGGCGCCGAGCTGGATGGTGCTTCCCGGAGCGTCGGTCGCCGCGGGTTCGGGCTTCGGGGTCTCGACGGGCTTTGCGGCATCCGGCGTCGCAGACGTTTCCTGCGGCTTGGCGCTCACGACCTCGCGCGCGGCAGGTTTTTGGTTGAGCTTGCGCAGGTCGAGCTTCGCATCATGGTCCTCGCCCGCGCTGGTCTGGAACGCAGTCTCACTGTCGCCGGTCACATCCAGCCCGCCCGGATCGGTCGGCTTGACCTTGTACGGCCCCGGCTCCGCCATGATCAGTTCCGGAGCGCCGTCCGCTCCGGCATCGCGCCGGCCAACCCAGAAGAAGGCGGCCGACACCAGCAGTGCTCCGGCAAGCACGACCAGCACGAGGACGAGCATCTTGCGTGCTGAAACGCCGCGCGGCCCATCCTCATCGTCGACCGGCTGAAGCCACGGCAATTGCTCGTCATAAGCGGTGCGGCCGTCGGCCATCCTGTTCTTCCCTCCCCGTCAGCAGCGCATCAGACGCTGACGGCAACGCAGCTCTGAGCGATGATACGCATGCGCTGGCATAGCACCACCGAATGCGCTTGGGAGCTAGTCTTGAACTGTAGCCGATAATAGATCTGGCCATTGCGCAGCGAACGAGCGGGCACGACCATCGCCCGCAGGCCGGTAATGCCCGGATAGACGCGGACCATCCGAGTCCATGCGACCTTGGCCTGACGCGAGGTGCGGAAAACCCCGATCCGCGCCGCGTTCTGAACCGGTGGAAGCGCGATCGTTGGCGGGGCCGCAACCAATTGCGGTTGAGCCGCCGCCGGTGCGGCAGGCCGAATCTCTGCGATTGATGGCGATTCGGCTTCGGACTCCGCCTGCTGCGGGCGGTCGTCTGGCTCCGAATTGGCAAGTTCATGACTCGGAGCGGGCAGCGGCCGCCAGCGCTGTTTGGTCTGGCGCTGCGGAGTGAACCGCGTGACCGGCTGCTGTCGTGCAAGGGACGCCTCCTCGGCCACACGCGGCGGAGCGGCGATTTCCTTCGGAGCGACGGCCTCTGGCAAATCGATCGTTGCGTCGCCCGCAGCACCCGCAACGACCGCTTCAGGCACCGTGTTGCGGCCAATGAAGTAGGACAGCGCCGCGAGCCCAAGCACAGCGGCAATCAGGAAAAGCCAAACCGCCTCATATCCGTCACGACGGGTCGGCGAAGCGGTATCGTCGAGCCAGGGCAGCCGATCCGGATCGACCCGGATCACATGAGCACCTCTCACCGCAATTCCTCCGCGGCCTCCACTCCCATGATGGCGAGGCCGCTGCGGATGATCTGCTGGATTCCGAGCGCAAGCTCAAGCCGCGCGCGCGAAAGTTGTGGATTGTTTTCAACGAGAAAGCGTTTTTCCGAATCATCGTTGCCGCGATTCCACAAGGCGTGGAACTCGGCCGCGAGATCGTAGAGGTAGAAGGCGATCCGGTGCGGCTCATGCGCCAGTGCCGCGCTCTCGATCACGCGGGGATATTGCGCGGCAGTCTTCACCAGCTTGAGCTCGTCGTCGTCGAGTAAGCCAAGGTCGGCCTTCGAGCCCAAATCGACTCCGGAGTCCGCCGCCTTGCGCTTGAGCGAAGCGATCCGCGCGTGCGCATATTGGACGTAGAAGACCGGATTGTCCTTCGACGCCTCGACCACCTTGGCGAAGTCGAAGTCGAGCGGCGTATCGGCACGCTTGGTCAGCATCATGAAGCGGACCACGTCCTTGCCGACTTCGCGAACGACGTCGGCGAGGGTGACGAAACTGCCCGAACGCTTGGACATCTTGACCGGTTCGCCGGCACGGAACAGCCGCACCATCTGCACCAGCTTCACATCGAGATCGACGCGCCCGTCCGTCAGCGCCTTCACCGCCGCCTGCACGCGCTTGACTGTGCCGGCGTGATCGGCACCCCAGATATTGACCAGATGGTCGGCGTCTTGCGCCTTCTGCAAATGATAGGCGGCGTCCGCGCCGAAATAAGTCCAGCTTCCATCCGACTTCTTCATCGGCCGGTCCTGGTCGTCGCCGAACTGCGTCGACCGGAACAAGGTCAGCTCGACCGGCTCCCACTCGTCGTGCTCGTCGATGCTCTTGGGCCGCTCGAGCTCGCCCTCATAGACGAGCCCCTTCGCGCGGAGATTGTCCATCGCGCGTCCGACCGCGCCGGACGCCTGAAGCTCGGCTTCCGAAGAGAATTTGTCGTGATGGATGCCGAGCAGCCCCAGATCATGGCGGATCAGCTCCAGCATTGCCGCGACGGCGCGTTGCTTGAACAGCTGCAGCCACTCGCCTTCCTGCGCATTCGCGTAGCGGTCGCCGAATTCCGCCGCGAGCAACGTGCCGACCGGCTGAAGATAATCGCCCGGGTACATGCCCTCGGGAATGTCGCCAATCTCTTCGCCGAGCGCTTCCCGGTAACGAAGGTGCACCGACCGGGCGAGCGTATCGACCTGGCTCCCGGCGTCGTTGACATAATATTCCTTGGTGACGTGGAAGCCCGCGACCTCCAGCAGTCGCGCGAGGCTGTCGCCGACGACTGCCCCGCGGCAATGGCCCATGTGCATCGGCCCGGTCGGGTTGGCCGAGACATATTCGACGTTGACCCGCTCGTTGCGGCCCGCAGTCGACACTCCGTAAGCCTCGCCTTGCACGAGGATCGTGCGCAGCTCGTCCCGCCAGGCATCCGGCCGAAGCCGCAGGTTGATGAAGCCGGGGCCGGCCACTTCGACCGACGTGACGGCCGAAATTTTCTCCAGTTTTGCCTTGATTAGCTCAGCGAGAGCGCGCGGGTTCGTTCCTGCGCCCTTGGCAAGCACCATCGCGGCGTTAGTCGCGAGATCGCCATGCGCGGCATCGCGCGGCGGCTCGACCGCCACGTTGCTACGCGCCAGCTCGGCGGGCAGCGCGCCTTCGGCAACAAGCTCGTTCAGCACCCCGTCAAGGAGCGCCGCATATTCGGCGTAGAGGCTCAAGGGTCGGCTCACCAAAAGTTGGGCAAGTCAGCGCCTCTAGCGCAGGGGCCGCCCTGCGTCACCTGTGCTGCACCACCTGCCTTGCCCTCGCCGGGCGAGCCGTTAGAAGTCCCGCCTTAAGGAGAGAAATCATATGCTTGGCATGATCGTCGCACTTGCTGCAGTCACTCAGGCTTCGCCTGCCACGCCCGCCGCTGGCGCGCGCCGCCTGAAAGATCTGCCGAACGTCACCATCACTTATTATGACGTGGCCGGGAAGAACGGTAAGGCGATCGAGAAAAATCTGAGGTCGGTGCGTACCGACCGCGCGACGAAGCAATTCTCCGCGGTTTCGAGCAACTGGAACGTCGCTGCTTCGGTGAACAGAATCACTACCAACGGCGTCTGCACGATCAAGAGCGTCAAATCGACGTTCAGCGGAACCGTACAGCTGCCGCGCCTGACCGAGGAGAGCCTTGTTCCCGCAGACGTGCTGACCAACTGGCGTTCCTATGCCGATGGACTGGACCGGTCCGTGGCGGACAATTTCTTCTTTGTGTACGATCAACTGCCCGCGCTCGAACAGTCGCTGATCGGCAAGGATTGCGCGGAGGCGGACAAATTGTGGGCCAGCAGTGTCGCGCGAATCAAAGCCGACGCGATCCAGCATTCGCAAGCAGCGGCCGCGGCTGATGCTGCGAAAGCTGCGGCGGCGGCTGCCGCTGCCAAGAAGAACGGCGGCGGCGCAACTCCGACATCCGAAACGCCGAAGACCGGCACTTCCGGCTATTAGAATCGGTCGGGCAGCTCCACCGGGCCGATCAGTTCTTCATGGCGGGCGATCGCAAAGCGGTCGGTCATGCCCGCCATGAAGTCGCCGATCGTGCGCAGGCGCTCGGTTTCATCATCGTCGCGCCGCCATTCCTGAGGCAATAATCGTCCGTCCTCACGATAGGCCGCGGCAAGCCCCGCGACGATTCGCTGGGCTTCGCGCCGGACGCTCAACAGCTCCGGCGCATTATAAAGCTTCGCGTACAGGAAGCGTTTGAGTTCCCGCTCCTCGCTCGCAAGTCCCGGCGAGAATCCCACAAGCTGCCGACCTGCCCCTCGTACTTCCTCGATGGAGCGCACGCCCGAAGAGGCGACGCGGCGACCCGTCTCGTCGAGCACATCGGCAACCATAGTTCCGATCTGATCGCGGACGAGGGCCCGTTGCTGCTTGTCCAGTGGAATGCCCGGATAACGATCCGATATGGCGCTCCAGTGGCGCTGCACGAATGGAAGTGCGACGAGCTCCTCGCGATTGAGGATTCCCGCCCGCAGCCCGTCGTCGATGTCGTGATTGTCATAAGCGATGTCGTCGGCCACCGCGGCAACCTGCGCCTCCAGGCTTGGCCAACTGCCGAGGTCGAGACCGAAGGCACTATCAGCCTCCACCATCGCCCAGGTGGGCGTCGTCACCGGACCGTTGTGCTTGGCCAGGCCCTCGAGCGCTTCCCAGCTTAGGTTGAGGCCGTCGAATTCCGGGTAGGGCGTCTCCAGCCGAGTGACGAGCCGGACCGCGTGCGCGTTGTGGTCGAACCCGCCAACGTCGGCGAGCGCGGCCTCAAGAGCATCCTCACCCGAATGGCCGAACGGCGGATGCCCGAGGTCGTGCGCAAGGCATAAGGCCTCGGTCAAATCCTCGTTGAGGCCGAGCGCGCGCGCAATCGTACGCCCGATCTGCGCGACTTCGATGCTGTGGGTCAGGCGAACCCGAAAATGATCCCCGTCCGGCGCGACGAACACTTGCGTCTTGTGACGCAAACGCCGGAACGAGACCGAGTGGATGATCCGGTCGCGGTCGCGCTGGAAGATGTCGCGCGGACCGCGCGGGCCCACGTCCTCCTGCCGGTGAGCCCGGCCGCGCGATTGGGACGGTTGCGCGGCAAGGCCTGGGGCAAGCTTCATTCGCTAGTCAATTTCCTGATCGGCTGGCCTTCGGCGCTGACCCACATAAACGAATTGATGCTGACCGTTGCAAGGTCTTCGGCAAAGGTCTCGGCGTCCTTCGCGTTGCGGAACGGACCGACCAGCAATCGGGCCTTGCCGGGTTCCTCCGCAATGAAGCCGCTGAGCCCGTTCAGCAGGTCTTCGCTCCGACTTCGAATCCGTCGCATCTGTTCAGGCAAAGCAGCGCTGTTGGGGCCGCTTGCGAGCTGAAGCCAGACGCGCTTCCGTGCAACCGGGGTCATCGAGGCGGCCGCCGCTGCCGCACTCACAGGCGGAGCTGCCGCGCCCGGGGCGGTCGCGATCCCCGCCGACCCAGCCGCAGGCTGCTCGCCCGGTGGAGGAGTGCGCAGCAGCGTGTCGATATCGGCCAGGCGGTCTCCCGGCGCCGCCCGCCCTGGCTGCGGCGTAGCCACGCGGGCGATTGTCGCGGCGCCGCCGACCGGCTGGCCGGAGCCCGGGAAGATCCCGAGGTCGGCTGCTGCCGCCTTCTGCGCCGAGTTCAAAGTGCCGAAGCGGGCAATGAACGGACCCATCTGCGGCCATGCTCCCGGCATTGCGGCCTCGATCGCCGCCCGCGCGCCATTGGTGTCGCCGCTGAGCGCAAGCACGAGCGCACGCGTCCGAACCGAGGCCGGGTCGCGGCGCATCAGCAGCGGTGACAGGGTCGTCAGCGCGCCCTCCTTGTCCCCGGTGATCGCAAGGCTGACCGCAAGCCGGCGCCGCGCCTCGTCGCTCTGCGCACCCGACAGCGCGGCGCGATAGTCCGCCTGCGCCTCGGCATGGCGGCCAAGCAGATCGTACGCGAGCCCGCGATCCGAACCCATCATCAAGGGCGTGGCGCCGAGCCGCTGGGCGCGCGCGAAATAGACCAGCGCCCCGTCGGCATCGCCCTCGATCACGGTAGCCGCTCCCATTCCCGCCTGCGGAAGCGGGCTCGTCGGCCACACTTCGTCGGCGCGGCCGAAGAAGCCCGCCGCCGCCTGTGAGTCCCCAAGCTCCAGCGCTGCACGCCCGGCCCCGATCAGCGCCTGGAAATCTCGCGGCGAGCTGGCGAGCACGCGCAGGTAGCGGCTGAGCCGGCTCGACGCGCCCTCCGGCTGCGTCGCGGCAATCGGATAACTCACCTGTGCAATGACCGACTCGCCGGCACTCGCGAGCCCCGCACAGCTGAGGACGAGCGCCGCGATCCGGCCGCGGCTCACAATGTTCTGGACCATCAGCGACAACATGGCGCAACCCAGCTTGCGCGAAGCTTTATGGCTAGGCCGAAGGCGGTGAACCGTGCCGCCGCGTCGACGAGACGGGCTGCACGGCCCAACCCTTACTGGTTGTTCTGGCGGTTCAGGAAGCGCGGGATGTCGAGCGGCTCACGGCGGAAGCTGCCCGGCGCTTGTTCCTCGTCCACTTTCGCCTGGGCAGCGCCCCTCGCAATGTTCGACATGCGCTCGAACAGGGTGCCGGTTTCACGGGCCGGCGTCGCAGCGGGAGCTTCGTCACCCGCAAAATCCTCGTCGACCGGCGGAGCGATCGGGGCGGACGTCACGGGGCTGGTGAGGATATCGTCGCTGTCGAGCAGCAATTCCTCGCTGTCCTCGTCTGCGCCGAGATCGAGCGTGTCGTCCGCATCCGAAGCATCGACCAGCGGCTCGGGCGCAGGCGCCGCGCGCGGGATCGGGGCACCAGTCGCGCGCCCGGCCGGGAAGGTGAACACCTTGCCTGCCGCCGCGGACGAGCCCTGGCCCTGCGTGGCGCCTTCAGCTTCGATGCCCGTCGCGACCACCGACACGCGGATCTTGCCATCGAGGTCGTTATTGAACGCAGAACCCCAGATGATGTTGGCGTCGGGGTCGACCAGTTCCTTGATGTGGCTTGCCGCCTCGTCGACCTCCATCAGGCGCATGTCCTCGCCGCCGGTGATCGAGATGATGACGCCCTTGGCGCCCTTCATGCTGACTCCGTCGAGCAGCGGGTTCGAAATCGCCTTTTCAGCGGCTTCGATCGCGCGATTGTCGCCCGACGCTTCGCCGGTGCCCATCATCGCCTTGCCCATTTCGCCCATCACCGAACGCACGTCGGCGAAGTCGAGGTTGATGAGGCCCGGCATGACCATCAAATCGGTAATTCCGCGAACCCCCTGCTGGAGCACTTCGTCGGCCATCTCGAACGCTTCCTTGAAGGTCGTGTCCGAATTGGCGAGGCGGAACAGGTTCTGGTTCGGGATGACGATCAGCGTGTCGACATGCTGCTGAAGCTCGGCGATGCCGGCATCGGCCGAACGCGTGCGCCGCGAGCCTTCGAAGGCGAACGGCTTGGTGACGACGCCGACGGTCAGGATGCCCTTGTCGCGTGCGGTCTTGGCAATGACGGGAGCAGCGCCGGTGCCGGTGCCGCCACCCATACCCGCCGCGATGAAGCACATGTGCGCGCCTTCGAGCGCCCGCTCGATTTCCTCGATCGTCTCTTCGGCGGCGGCGCGGCCGATTTCGGGACGGGAGCCGGCGCCGAGGCCCTGAGTGATCTTGAGGCCAAGCTGGATTCGATGGTCGGCCGCGGAAGCGTTGAGCGCCTGTGCGTCGGTATTGGCGACGATGAACTCGACGCCCTGCACGTCGGAGCGGATCATGTTCGCGATCGCGTTGCCGCCGGCACCGCCGACTCCGATCACGGAGATACGCGGACGGAGTTCGTCGACTTCCGGACGGATGAAATCAATGCTCATGGCCAATATCCCCCTCAAGCAAGCAACGCGTTGAGCTGTCGGAAAGAATCAATGAATCATCCGAGTCGCGAAGCCAAGCGAAAAAGTTAACGCGGAGCAAAATACTGTGAGTGGAGATGCGCAGCGGACTCACTCGCGGCGGCATTCGGATGGGATCGATGGCGTTTCGCTCTCAATCTCGAGTCGTGATAGACCGATCCGATGCAAGGCAGCTTTGCACAATCCGGCAAGTTCAAAGAAGCCGCTCGCGAGCTAGAGTGCGATGATGATGAAGCGCGCTTTGACGAGCGCATGCGGAAGCTGGTGGAGCACAAGCCGGTGGAGAAGCCAGAGTGAGGCCTTGGTATTGGATTGTCGTGGCCGTGTGGTGCTTCGTCATGCTCTTCGGATTGCTGGCAGTGGTCGAAATGGGTTGGAGCACGATCACACTTGATGCCTTCACGGTTCCAGTGCTTCTACTCCCGGCGCTCGCCTATCCATTCGCCAAGAAGAAACAGCGCGGCACGTTCGATCTTTGAGCGCTGGGTTTGTCAAATACGTAATCACCAAATTTCTGGGGACGGAGGTGCGCGCACGATTCACTCGCCCGGCGCCGCCTACTTGCGGACGGGAGGGTAGGCAGAGACCGCAGAAGCCTCAAGGCCAGCACTTTCCGGGTTCACTTCGCGCAACAGGACTTCAGTGCGCGCGAGCTGTTCGCGGCACTCGCGCAGAGCCTGTTCCAGCTCTTGCCGGAGCTGCTCAACATGCATCAGTTCGTCGTCTTGTCTTTCAGCCACATTAGCCCCCAAGTGTCTGCTTGGCGACATAACCGGGATGACGAAGATTGGTTGCACGGGGCGCGCTCGCAGAATGCATGAACGCCAAATTTCCTGGGACGATGGTGCGGCGAAGACTCAGTCGAGGTCAGGTCCCAGCGCCTCCAGATCATCCACAATGGCCTTGAGCAGCGTATCGCCCCTCGGCGTAAGCACGGACTCGGGGTGAAACTGAACCCCATATTGCTTCGCTTCGCGGTCGCTGATCGCCATCGCCATGTCGTCGATCCAGGCGTGGACCGCGAAGCGCTCGGGCAGCTTCTTCGTGCAAAGCGAGTGATAGCGCCCGACGCGGAACGGGTTCGGCACGGATGCGAACGCGCCCTGCCCGTCGTGGTGCAGCACCCAGCTCTTGCCATGCACGGTTTCGTTCGCGCGCTCGACCGTACCGCCGGCCTCGTGAACGATCGCCTGATGGCCGAGGCAGACGCCGAGCGTCGGCACCTTGCCCTTCGCCTTGCCGATCAGCTCGACCATGCAGCCGGCGTCCTCCGGCCGTCCGGGGCCGGGCGACAGAACCAGCATCGCCTTGCTGTCGAGCGCCATCTGCATCGCGTCGGCGGCGGCGATATCGTTGCGGACGACCTTCACGTTTTTGCCCATCAGGCGGAAGCATTCGACGAGGTTGAAGGTAAAGCTGTCGCGATTGTCGAGCAGCAGGATGTTGTCGCTCATGCTTCGTCTCCGCGAAGCGCCGCGAGGACGGCCGACGCCTTCTGCTTTGTTTCTTCGGTCTCGGCCTGCGGGTCGCTGTCGTGCACCACGCCCGCGCCGGCGCGCACATAAGCAAAGCCGTCCTTGACGACCGCCGACCGGATCACGACGCCGGTATCCATCTCGCCCGTGCCCGAAAGCCAGCCGACGGCGCCGCCGTAAGGGCCGCGCTTGGTCGCTTCATATTCGCGCAGCAGCTCCGTCGCGCGCAGCTTCGGCGCGCCGCTCAAGGTTCCGACGTTCAGGCAGGCCTGAAGCGCGTCGAGGCAGTCGAGCCCCTGCGCAAGCTCGCCTTGAACCGAAGATACGAGGTGCATCACGCGCGCATAGCGTTCGACCGTGAGGAGCTTTGCCACGCGCCGCGTTCCCGGCGTGCTCACGCGGGCGACATCGTTGCGGGCGAGATCGACCAGCATGATGTGCTCCGCGCCTTCCTTCGCGTCGAGGCGGAGGTCGGCTTCGAGCCGGTCGTCCTCGTCCGAGGTCTCGCCGCGCCTCCGCGTTCCCGCGATCGGCTTCACCTCCACCATTGGAGAGCCGCCCTCGCGCCACACCTTCACCGACGTTTCCGGCGACGCCCCGAACAATATGTGCTCGGCGCCGGACACGAAGAACATGTAGGGGGAAGGATCGCTCTTCCGCTGCCGCGCATAAGCCGCGAGCGGGTCCACACACGGCACGCGGAACGTGCGCGACGGCACGATCTGATAGACGTCGCCGGCCGCGATATTCTCCTTCACCCGCACGACCAGATTCGCATATTCCGCGTCGTCGAGGTCCGGCACCGGCTCGCGATCGTTGGCGCTTCCGCGCACCTCCTCCGGCGCGACCAGCTTGGCCTGCGCCTGGGCGTAAAGGCCCTCGAGGCGCGACACCGCCGAATGATAGGCCTTGGTCGCCCGCTCCGCGTCGTCGCTCCCGAAGAAGCTCGAAAGCAGACGCGCCTTGCCCGTCGGCTCCACGATCACGAGCGCGTCGGCCAGCCAGAATTCGAAGTCCGGATAGCCGAGCGGGTCGGACGCGGGCTGCGGCAATTCCTCGAACATATCGACATGGTCGAACGCCACGACCCCACCGCAGAAAACCGTGAACTTCTCCTCAGGCGACAGCGACGGGAAGCGCGTGAGCGCGCGCAGCACGTCCATTGGCGACGGCGCGAGCAGTCTTTCCTCCAGGTCGGAACTGGTGCTGCGCTCGAACTTCAGCCGCAGTTCGCCGGCGCTTCGGGCGCTGACGAACTTCTCAAGCTTCGAAGCCAGCGCGTCGATCACATTCGGTCCGCCTTCGCCGATCGATGCCACCGTCACTTCGCCTGCGCGGCAGCTGATGCGCAACGCTGCCGATGGCATGATCAGCGCGGTCCCGCCCGCCGCCTCGAGCAACAAGGTGTCGGTCCTGCCCGCACCAAGCTTGCGATAGAGGTCGAGCGGATCGTGGCTTCCGGGCAGCTGGCGATACAGCGCCATCGCCTCGCCGGACTTGAGGGCAGGCGTCCGCATCATGCGAATTCGCGCCCCAAGACCGGCAGCAGGCCGCGCAAGCGTCCCGACAGCTCGAGCAATTGCTGGGGATGAAGCGACTGCGCCCCGTCCGACCAGGCATGCGCCGGATCATGGTGCACCTCTATCATCAGCCCGTCGGCACCGCACGCCGCACCGGCAAGCGCCATCGGAGTGACGAGATCGCGAATTCCGGTCCCGTGCGACGGATCGACCACGATCGGCAGATGCGTCTTCTGCTTGATGTAGGGGACGGCGTTCAGGTCGAGCGTGTTGCGCGTCGCCGTCTCGAACGTGCGGATCCCGCGTTCGCACAGCACCACCTGATCATTGCCCTCGGCCAATATATATTCCGCGGCGAGCAGCAGATCCTCGATCCGCGCCGCCATCCCGCGCTTCAGCACCACCGGGCGGCCCGCCTTGCCGACCGCTTTCAACAGCGAGAAATTCTGCATGTTGCGCGCGCCAATCTGCATCGCGTCCGCATATTCTGCGACGGCGGGAACGTCGCTCGTCTCCATCACTTCGGTAACGACCGGAAGGCCAAGCTCCTGACCGACTCGCGCGAGGATCTTGAGGCCCTCCTCGCCGTGCCCCTGAAACGCATAGGGACTGGTGCGCGGCTTGAACGCCCCCGCGCGCAGGATCGTCGCTCCCGCCGCTTTGGCCGCCTGAGCGCTCTCGCGCAGCCGCTCCTCGGTTTCCACCGCACAGGGTCCCGCAATCAGGCAGAAGCGGCTTCCGCCGATCGCCGCATTGCCGATCCGGACCACCGTATCGTGCGGATGGATCTCGCGGCTCACCAATTTGTAGGGCGCCAGGATCTGCTTGACCGATTCGACCTGCGGATGGCTCTCCAGATGGAGATCGGCGAGCACGCGCTCGTCCCCAAGCGCGCCAAGCACCACCCGCTCCGTCCCGGGCATATGCAGTGGCTTCAGCCCGCGCTCCTCGATGGTTGCGAGAAGCTCGTCGACCACTTCCTTGGTGGCGCTCGGCTTGAGGACGATGATCATTTCAACTGCTCCTGATACGAAAAAGGCCCGCTTTCGGCGGGCCTGTTGCAACGTCTGAGATCCTCTACGGCTCTAGGTTACGGGGCGCCCGCGCATATGCATGTGCTGCCACCACCGCCAGGTGCGGAGCGCCGAAGTTGCAGCAGTGATCGCGGTGCGATGCATGGGTGGCCTTCTAGATTGCGGAAAAGCCCCGTGACAAGTCCTCAATTAGATCGGGCGCGTCCTCCAGCCCGACCGACATGCGGATCAGGTCGGGCGTGATCCCCGCTTCGGCCTGCGCTTCGGGCGGCATTCCGCGGTGAGTCATGCTCGCCGGTGTGCAGACGAGGGTCGCGAAACCACCGAGCGACGAGGCCAAAGTGATGAGTTCGAGAGCGCCGACGAAGCTGGCCACATCGCCCTTCACGCGAAAGCTGATCATGAAACCCGGGCCGGACTGCTGCGCCTTGACCAGCTTACGCTGCGGGAAGCTCGCAAGTCCGGGATAATGGACCGCCTCGACCTGCGCATGGCCTTCAAGCCAGCCCGCCAGCTCGGAAGCGGTCTCCTCCTGTCGTGCAACGCGCAGCGGCAGGGTGCGCAGCCCGCGCAAAGTCTGCCAGCTATCGTAAGCCGACCCGCTCAGCCCCGCCGCATTGGCCCACCAGGCGATCTGCTCGGCAAGCGCATCGTCATTGGTCATCAGCGCGCCACCGAACAAATCGTTGTGCCCGTTGATCGCCTTGGTCGTCGAATGCAGCACCAGGTCGCAGCCAAGCGCCAGCGGCCGCTGCCTGCAGGGCGTCAGCAGCGTATTGTCGGCAATGGTCAGCGCGCCCGCCGCCTTGGCTGCCTCCGCGCGAGCGTGGATATCGACCAGACGCAGCAACGGGTTGCTCGGACTTTCCAGCCACAGCAGCCGAACGTCTTGGCGGAGCGCCGTCGCGAACATGTCGTCGTCGTTCTGGTCGACGAACAGCAGGCGGATCAGCCCCTTGCGCTCCAGCCCCTGCAGCAGCCGATAGGTGCCGCCATAGCAATCGTGCGGCGCAAGCACGGTCGCGCCCGGCTCCAGCTGGAGAAGCGCAAGCAGTGCCGCCGACTGGCCGGAACTGGTGATCGCGCAATGCTTCGCGCCCTCGAGCTGCGCCAGCGCACGCGCAAGCAGGTCGCGGTTGGGGCTTACTGTGCGCGAATAATCGTAATCCGGTTTGTCCTCGGGCGAATCCCATTCGAACGTATCCGACGCCCACAACGGCGGCGCGATCCCGCGATACGTCGGATCCTCCGCCACGCCGGCGGACGCGGCGATCGTCCCCTCCCCCGGCTTGCTCATCGTCCCTCGTCCAAAAATTCGCGAATGAGCGCGCCGACCCGCTCAGGCTCGGTGAGGAAGCTGTCGTGCCCGTAAATCGACTGGATCACCCGGAAGCGCGTCTCCCCGCCCAGCTTCGCGGCAAGCTCCGCGCATTGCTGCAACGGCGCAACCTGGTCCTCCGTACAGGCGATCACCAGCGTTTCGTTGCTGATCGCTGCGGGATCCACCTGGTGCCGGTCGATCGAGGCGGACAGGCTCAGGAACCGCTCCGGCGACATCACATTGATGAACGCCTTGCCGCGGGCGCTGAGATAGCCCCACGGCTCGGACGAGGAGAGCGGATCGGAACTTTCGATCCCGCCCTTGAACCTTTCGCCGAACTCGCGCTGGGTGCGATAGGTGGTCATCCCCATCGCGCGGGCAATCGCGAGCCCCTCCTCGGCTTTCCCCGCAGCCTTCGCGAGCGCCACCACCTGGCGCTGCAGCGTGCGCGCGGCCGTCGCGCTGGCATGCGGCTCCGCGCCCGCGCCGAAGATCACCAGCTTTGAGCTCGGCCGATATTTCTGCGCATAAGCGAGGCTGACCATGCCACCGTAAGAGGCGCCGATCAGAGCGTACGGATCGCCCTCGCCGATCACGCCAAGCGCGTCGCGGATGATCGCGGCCTGATCCAGCGTCGTCGGCGCGAACGCGCCCTCGGCATCGGCGACGAAATCGATCCCGAGCACTCGGAACTCGCCATGGCCCACCGGCCCGCGCGGACCGAAGATCGAACTCCACCAGCCCGACCGGCCATCCTCGTTCGCACAGGCGTGGCGGTTTCCGGAAATTCCGCCGAGCACCACCAGCAAGGGGGCGCCGTCTGGCCCGATCAGCGCCGCCTTGGTCGAACCCGGCAGCCGCTCCTTCGCTTCGCCCTCAAGGCTGGTGAGCGGCACATCGAAGCTGCGCGGCGCCTCGCCCGGCGGAGCGTCGGCGGCGCCGGGAGGCGCGGAGACGATGCTGTCGTCCTGGTCGGCTGGCACTTGCAACACGTCACGTCCTTCCAATCGGCGGAATAACGACGCTGCCAGAAGCCCGCTTGATTGCCGGTTCGGCCGCATCGTTTCCCGAAAGAAACCTCCACCTTGCCCGGGTAGGCAGGTTGGCGTGAGCTTGAGGCCCACTCTTGATGCTGGGGACGACGGCTAGCCGAAATCCGTGACCGATGAATTAACCGCCGTGAACCGGAAATGCAACGCGCGCCGACGATCGGTGCAACGCAGTGGACAGTTTCGCGCTGGTGGCTAAGCTCGGCGGGGGGGGCGCATGAGAAACCTACTGACCGCGATTGCCTTGCTGTGCGGGCTTCTGGCGCCGGCCCGCGCTTCTGCGGCACCAAAAAAGCTGCACGTGTTGATTGTCGATGGGGTCAACAATCACGACTGGCAAACCATGACGGCGGCGATCTCCGACCTGTTGCGATCGAGCGGGCGGTTCACGGTCGAAATCTCGACCAGTCCGCCCCGCGATGCGCCGCCCGAAGCCTGGGCCAAGTGGCGGCCGCACTTTGCCGGCCATGCGGTTGTGCTGAGCAACTTCAACGGCGGCGATCAGCCGAACGCAATTCAGTGGCCCGACGAGGTGCGCCGATCCTTCGAAAGCTACGTCCGCAAAGGCGGCGGCTTCGTCAGCCTGCATGCCGCGAACAACGCCTTTCCGGGCTGGACCGCTTATGAAGAAATGGTCGGTCTGCTGTGGCGGCCGAAGGAATTCGGGCCCAGCGTCATCTTCGGCGACGACGAGAAACCGGTGATCGTGTCCGCCGGCGAAGGTCGCGACCCCGGCCACGGCCCGCGCCACGATTTCGTCATCACAACTTTGCCGACCAGCCATCCCATCACGCGCGGCTTCCCGCGACAGTGGAGCCATGTGTCGGAACAGCTGACCCACGGACAGCACGGCCTCGACAGCGCCATCCGCGGCGGCGCGATCACTTGGCTTACCTACGCCTGGTCGAAGGACGTCAGCGAACGCGAGCCAATGGACTGGGTCCGCCGCTACGGGCGCGGCCGGGTCTATGTGACGATGCTGGGCCACACATGGGTGGGGGAGCCCAATCCCAATCTGCAATCGCCGGGATTCCGCGCCTTGTTCCTGCGCGGAGTGGAGTGGGCCGGTTCCGGCAAGGTTACGCTGCCGGCGCTAGGCAGTCAGTGAGCGGCGCGATGGTCAAATCGAATGTCCTGAATGGGTGGAAACCGGACATTCACCAATTGCTGTCATTGCATCCGAGTCAGGGGCAGACGGCATGCTGATTTTTATGGCTGCAGCACTTCAAGTCTCGGTTTTCGGCATCACCGATGACACGGAAGGATGCACGGATAAGGAGGGGACCATCGCCCTCTCATCCTGTTACAGCGAACGCGCGGAAATATATGATAAGCGCATGAGGGCTGCGTATCCCGTTGCCCTTCATTTTGCCCACGGCGATCAGCGTAAGGCTTTGGTCCGCTCTCAGCAGGCCTGGCTCAAATATCGTGATGCAGAGTGCGAATTCTACAACCTTGAGCAGGGAACAATACATTTCATTCAATCGGCATACTGCATGCTGGATTTGACGCGCAGACGTGCTTTGGAGCTAGAGCAATACCCTCTGCCCTGAAGGACGTGAAAACGAGTTAGCTGACACGCGCCGACTGTCCACTTTGGGTCGAAAGCGGACCTTTAGTTGGAGGCCAAGAAGCCTAATGGCGCAGCGGTCGCGACACAGCTAACTCGTAGCAATGACCGCAACGCCCACATGGCCTCCAAAGAGTTTCCCGCGCTTGTTCGTGCGTGCATCGCTTGGTGAGGACACATGTGTCGAACTCGACCAGGCCCAGGCCAATTATCTCGGCAATGTCCTGCGGATGGGTGTCGGCGCAGAGGTGCTGCTGTTCGATGGTTCTTCGGGCGAGTGGCTCGCTCGGATTGCCGAGACCGGCAAGAAACGCATGACGCTCGCGGTCGAGCGGCGGACGCGCGAAGCGGAGAGTGTGCCGGACATCTGGCTGGCCTTCGCTCCGGTGAAGCGGGCGCAGGTCGACTGGCTGGTCGAGAAAGCCACGGAGTTGGGCGCTGCGAAGCTGATCCCGGTGATCACGCAGCGAACCGTGGTTGAGCGCGTGAAGCTGGAGCGGCTGGAGGCCATCGCGATCGAGGCGGCGGAGCAATGCGGGCGGACTCGCTTGCCGGAGATTGCCGAACCGCTCACGCTCGCGAAGCTGCTGGCCGGCCGCGATGTCGGGCGGGCGCTCTACTTCGCCGACGAAAATGGGGGTGAACCGCCCGCGTGCTCCTTCAAGGCTGGTGCGGCGATGATCCTGACCGGACCTGAAGGCGGGTTCACGGACGACGAGCGGACTGCGATCCGAGGGGTGAACAATGCCGTTGCAGTGTCGCTTGGGCCGCGCATTTTGCGGGCGGAGACGGCGGCTCTGGCCTCGCTTGCCGCCTGGATGGCGATTGCCGGGGACTGGGCCTGACCTCTCATCTCCGTTCGTCCCGAGCGAAGTCGAGGGGCGCTCCACAGGCACCGCGACGCGTCTCGACGTCGCTCGACACGAACGGACATCATAAGCTCGTCCGTTCACCCCATAAGCCGGAAACACTGGCGTCGCTTCGCACCCGCCGCTAGCGCGCTGTCCTATGACGACCCGCACCGACGATACCGCGAGCCCGCTCATCGAGAGCCGCGACGATCTGCTGTCCGTGTTCGCGGGCGGCGAGAAGCCACGCGAGCGATGGCGGATCGGTACCGAGCATGAGAAATTCGTCTATCGCCTCAGCGACCATCGCGCGCCAAGCTATGACGAGCCCGGCGGCATTCGCGAACTGCTGATGGGCCTGACCGAGTTCGGCTGGCAGCCCGTGATCGAAAACGGCAACGTGATTGCGCTGACCGGCAAGGACGGAACGATCAGCCTGGAGCCCGCCGGTCAGCTGGAGCTGTCCGGCGCCGCGCTCGCCGACCTTCATCAGACCTGCAACGAGGCCGGCCGCCACCTAGACCAGGTCAAGGCCGTCGGCGACCGGCTGGGGCTCGGCTTCCTCGGGCTTGGCATGTGGCCCGACAAGGCGCGGGCCGAGCTGCCGATCATGCCCAAGGGGCGCTACGACATCATGCTGCGGCACATGCCGCGGGTCGGCAGCCTCGGGCTCGACATGATGCTCCGCACCTGCACCATCCAGGTCAATCTCGATTATGCTTCCGAAGCCGACATGGTGAAGAAGTTCCGGGTCGGGCTGGCGTTGCAACCGGTGGCCACCGCGCTGTTCGCCAACTCGCCGCTGACCGAGGGCGAGCCCAACGGCTACAAGAGCTTCCGCAGCCATATTTGGGAAGACACTGACCCAGCGCGGACCGGCATGCTGCCGTTCGTGTTCGACGATGGCTTCGGTTACGAACGCTACTGCGACTATGCGCTCGACGTGCCGATGTATTTCGTCTTCCGCGACGGCAAATATATCGACGCGGCGGGATTTAGCTTCCGCGACTTCCTCGACGGCAAGCTCAGCGTGCTGCCCGGGGAGAAGCCGACCCTGGCCGACTGGACCGACCATCTGTCGACCGCTTTCCCCGAGGTTCGCCTCAAAAGCTTCCTCGAAATGCGCGGCGCCGACGGCGGCAAGTGGGGGCGGATCTG
>JBDSMG010000038.1:0-82720 GCA_039915925.1 Sphingomicrobium sp. | reverse complement strand
CTCCCGCTCTTCGCGGGGCGCTCGGGCGGGGCGAGGCTCGCGCTTCGGTTCTTCCGCACCTTCCGCCTTGGCTGACTTGGTCTTGCGGGGCTCGGCCTTCTTGCGCTCGGTTTTCGGTTCCTTGGCTTCCGGTACGGGAAGCGCATCATTCTTGCCGACGCGCGGGAGTTTGATGCCGGTCAGCTTTTCTATGCCCGCAACCGCTTCGGCGTCTGCCGGCGTCGCAAGCATGATTGCAATGCCGGTTGCGCCGGCGCGGCCGGTGCGGCCGATGCGATGAATGTAATCGTCAGGCTGCCATGGAACGTCGAAGTTGATGACGTGGCTGACGCCCTTCACATCGAGGCCGCGCGCGGCGACGTCAGACGCGACGAGCACGGTAATCTCGTCTTTCTTGAAGCGGTCGAATTCGGCGATGCGCTCCGACTGCTCCATGTCGCCGTGGATCTGGCCGACGGCGAAACCCGAGCGCTTGAGGCTGGTCGCAAGCTCGCGGACCGTGGTCTTGCGGTTCGAAAAGATGATCGCGTTCTTCACTTCCTCGTGGCGCAGGAGGTCGCGGAGCACGTCCTTCTTCTTGTCCGCACGGCATTCGATCAGCCGCTGTTCGATATTGATGTTGGCGGTCGCGGGCCGTGCGACCTCGATCCTGCGCGGATCGTTGAGGAATTTGGCTGCCAGCTTCTGGATCGGCGGCGGCATGGTGGCCGAAAAGAGAAGCGTCTGCCGCGCTTTGGGCAGCTTCGTGCAGATTTCCTCGATGTCGGGAATGAAGCCCATGTCGAGCATTCGGTCGGCTTCATCGATCACGAGCAGTTCGCAGCTGTTAAGCAGGATCTTTCCGCGGCCGAACAGGTCCATCAGGCGGCCCGGCGTTGCGATCAGCACGTCGACGCCTTTTTCCAGCGCCTTGACCTGGTCGCCCATCTGAACGCCGCCGATGAGGAGGGCCATCGAGAGCTTGTGATATTTGCCGTATTTCTCGAAATTCTCGGCGACCTGGGCAGCGAGTTCGCGCGTCGGCTCGAGGATGAGCGAACGCGGCATGCGCGCGCGGCTGCGGCCTTCGGCCAGAATGTCGATCATCGGCAGGACGAAGCTGGCCGTCTTGCCGGTTCCTGTTTGCGCGATCCCAATCAGATCTTTGCCCATCAGGACCGGCGGAATCGCGCCCTTCTGGATCGGCGTCGGGGTATCGTAGCCGCTGTCGGTTACGGCGCGGACAAGTTGTTCGGATAGGCCCAGTTCGGCGAAAGGCATCAAGTTTCCGGATAAAATGGAGGGAATGGAGGCGCGCTTTGACGCGCGCGCTTGTCCAGAACGCTATGCTTGGAAGCGCGAAAAAGTCAAGGAAAGGTCAGCCCTTGAGCTTGGGCGTCAGTCGCTTGAACTTATCGATGCGGCAGCTTGCGCCCATTCGCGAGTGGACGGAATCCCGGCGCACGCAGAGATTGTCGTCCTGCGGGTTCAAATAGAAGCCGCCGTAGAAGTCGAGCGCCGGGCAGTCGTCGTCGAACTTGGCGCGGATCCGGCTGCGGTCGCGGAGCACGAAATCGACCTGTTGCGGGCCGGACAGCTTGGCGCCGCGAATGTCGTCGGTCGGGATGCACTTCGGCCCCTTATGTTCTTCCCACTCGAAGCGATGAGGCGCCGGATCGACGGGGACCCGGACGACGACCTCTTCCTGCATCGTGACGCGCGTTACCGAGCGCTGCTCGCCGCCGAAGCCAAGCAGTGACGACAGGAATGCAAGCAGATGCGCGAGAGTCATAATGAAGGGACCACCGACCGCGCTTTGCAGCAAAGCGTTGAACATCGCATGAATTCAGCTGTTTGAAGTTCACGCGAACCCGAATTGATGCAGCAATACGGAACCGTTACGGCTTTGGAGTGTCTTTGTCGCGACAGAGGGAGACCCAATATGGCAAAACCTGCAGGCAAGAAATCGACTTCTTCCAAGTCGAACGAGAGCACCGTCGACAAGATCGCGAAGGTCGCGATGAGCCGCGAAATGCTGGCGGCGGGCCTTGCCGCTGCAGCTGCGGCAATCAGCGCAAGCCCCGCAGCGCGCCGCAAGATCCGCGACGCGGGCCTCGACGCCGCCGATACCGCAAGCCAGGCAGCGACCGCTGCTGTATCGAGCGCGACCCGTCTCGGTTCGATCATCGCCGAAGCGGTTGCCGATGCGGCACAACGCGTGCTTTCGGGACGCTGGGGCGGAGAAGAAGGCTCCTCATCCGGATCTTCGGGCGGGAAGTCCTCGAGCGCCAAATCTTCAGGCGCACGTTCGAGCACAGCGAAGTCAGGCGCCGGGCGCGCCAAGTCTTCGACTGCGAAGTCCGGCAGCGGCCGCGCCAAGTCTTCGACCGCCAAGTCGGCCGGCACTCGCGCCAAGAGCGCGAGCTCCGCCGCTTCGGCGGGTCGCGCGACCAAGAGCCGCAGTACGGCCGCCAAGAAGTCGACGCGCTCCACTTCCGCAAAGCGCGGTGCCGGTCGCGGTAAGGCCGGCGGAGCGGGTTCGTCGGGCGGCAGCAGCGATGGCGGCTCGACCAGCTAGGCCGCTTCGCCTTCAAATTGTAAGCGGGCGAGGCGCGCGTACAGCCCACCCGTTCCGATCAGGGCCGCATGATCCCCTTCCTCGACAATGCGGCCCTGATCCATCACCACAATCCGGTCGGCAGCGCGCACCGTCGCAAGGCGGTGCGCGATCACGATCGTCGTGCGTTCGGCCATCAGCCGATCGAGCGCATCCTGGACCAGGCGTTCGCTTTCGGCGTCGAGAGCTGACGTCGCCTCGTCGAGCAGGAGCAGCGGGGCGTTGCGCAGCAGTGCTCGTGCAATTGCAATGCGCTGACGCTGGCCGCCGGAGAGGCGGGCACCGCCTTCGCCCATGAACGTGTCGAGGCCGTCCGGAAGCGCTCGCAGGAACTGTTCAGCATTGGCGTCGCGGGCAGCCTGCCACAGCTGGTCCTCGCTGGCATTCCAATTGCCGTAGCGGAGGTTGTCGCGGGCAGAGGCGGCGAAGATCACCGTTTCCTGGGGAACGATGGCGATGCGCTGGCGGACGTCGGCGGGATCGGCATTGCGAAGGTCGATGCCGTCGAGAACAAGGCGGCCTTCCTGCGGGTCGTAGAATCGCTGCGCGAGCTGGAAGAGCGTGGTCTTGCCGGCGCCTGACGGACCGACGACGGCCAGCCTTTCGCGCGATCGCACCGCAAGGCTGAAGCCATTGAGGGCGGAAACGTCCTGGCGCGTCGGGTAACGGAAGGTGACGTCCTCGAACGCAAGCTCGCCGCGCGCGGCTTCTGGGAAGCGGGCCGGTTTTGCCGGTGGACGGATGTCCGGTTCGGCCGCGAGCAATTCATCGAGCCGTTCGGAAGCGCCGGCGGCCCGCAGCAGGTCGCCATAGACTTCGGAGAGAGCGCCGAACGCGCCCGCGAGCAGCGCCCCGTAGAGCACGAAGGCCGCGATCGTTCCGCCGGTCATTCGCCCGGCCGCGACATCCACCGCGCCCTGCCAGATCACCAGAATGATGGCGCTGAACATCAGCAGGATGGCGATCGCCGTCATGAAGGATCGTAGAAGGATTCGTCGGCGCGCCGTCGAGAAGACTGCCTCGACCGACTGTCCGAAGCGCTGACTTTCCCGCTCCTCCTGTCCGAACGCCTGGACGATCTTCATCGCGCCGAGCACTTCGCTGGTGATCGTACCGACATCGGCGATGCGGTCCTGCGTCCGAACCGAGAAATGGCGGATCCGGCGCCCGAGCAGGATGATGGGACCCATGACCAGCGGAATCACAAGCAGCATCAACCCGGCGAGTTTGGGCGCGAGGAAGATCAGGATGCCGGTGCAGGCGAGCGCGAGAATGATGTTGCGAAGCGCGACCGAAGCAGTGGTGCCGACGACCTGTTCGATGATCGTCGTATCGACGGTGATGCGGGAGGTGATTTCGGCCGGGCGGTTTTCCTCAAAATAGCCTGGCGACAGGCGGAGCAGGTTGCGGTGCACGGCAAGGCGGATGTCCGCCACGGTCCGCTCGCCAAGCCACGAGACGAAGTAGAATCGGGTCGCAGTCGCGATCGCCATCACGGCGACGAGCAGCAGCAGATATTCGAACCAGCGCGCAAGCCCCTCGGGACCGCCGCTCGAGCCAAAGCCTTTGTCGATGATCAGCTTGAAAGCATAGGGAATTCCGGAAGTCGCCGCCGCGGCCGCAAGCAGCGCCAGCGAAGCCGCGGCGATCCGCCCAGGATAGCGCGACGCGAACCTCCAGATCATGCCGAGGCTGCCGAGGGACCGGCCCTGCGGGCGTGAAGTGTTTCTGGCCATCGGCGCCGACTAGCAGCGGTAGCGCCGCGCCTCAATTGCGGCACTGCAGCCATTGCAGTGCACCATCTCTCTTGCATGCGGAGCAATTGCCCGCCACATCGGTTCGAACGCGGAAGGTAGGACCTATTGCTTTACGACGCTTATGAAGTGCAGCGCTCCTGGTTGGCGGGCGCGAGCAGATTGGCCGGTCTCGGTGCGGACTGGCTCCAAAATCCGGCAAATCCGTTGTCTTACAGCGCAATGGGACCGGTTGCGGCGGCGGGCCTCGACGTCTTCGCCCATGCGGCCGCGCCGCGCGGCAAGCCGGACTTCGGGCTGAAACGCACGCAGGTCGGGCGCAGGGAAGTGGTGGTGCGTGAGGAAATCATCCTCGCCAAGCCGTTCGGCTCGCTCAAGCGGTTCGTTCGGGTCGGTGTCGAGGGTGGTCCGCGGCTGCTGATCGTCGCGCCGATGTCCGGCCATTATGCGACCTTGCTGCGCGGAACGGTCGAGCGCCTGCTGCCGAAGCACGATGTCTACATCACGGACTGGGCCGATGCGAAGCTGGTGCCGATTTCGGCCGGCCGCTTCGATCTCGACGATTATATCGATTATCTGATCGAGTTCATGGAGACGATCGGCGAGGAGACCGGCGATCGCCCGCACATGCTTGCGGTGTGCCAGCCGTCCGTGCCCGCCTTCGCCGCGACTGCGCTGATGGACGCCGACAAGAACAAGTGGCGACCGCGCTCGCTGACGCTGATGGGCGGGCCGATCGACACTCGCGAGGCGCCCACCGCTGTGAACACGCTGGCCACCGAGCGGCCGCAGAGCTGGTTCAAGGACAATGTGATCGCGACCGTGCCGATGGCCTATGCGGGCGCGGGACGAAAGGTCTATCCGGGCTTCCTGCAGCTTGCCGGTTTCATGACGATGAACCTCGGCTCGCACCTCATCAGCCACTTCGAAATGTTCAAGCATCTCGTCGTCGGCGACGAGGAAAGCGCCGATGTCACGCAGAAATTCTACGCCGAATATCGCTCGGTTTGCGACATGACCGCGGAATTCTACCTTCAGACCATTGATGCTGTGTTCAAGCGCCATCTGCTTCCTGAAGGCAAATTCATGCACCGCGGCCGGCCCGTCGACCCGAACGCGATCCGCGACACGGCGCTGCTGGCGATCGAGGGCGAGCGCGACGATATTTCGGGAATGGGGCAGACCCGGGCCGCGCTGAAGATCACGAACAAACTGCTCGAGGCGAAGAAGAAATATTTCATGGCCGAGAATGTCGGCCATTACGGCATTTTCAACGGCCGCAAGTGGCGCGAGAAAATTGCTCCGGTGGTCGAAAAATGGATCGCGGAGCACGACGGCTAGGGGGGCGGTCGACCGGTTCACTCGGGCGGGCGGCCTTCGGTGTTCTAAAGACTGGGTGTTCTAAAGATTGATCGCCGCCCTTTCGACGTTGAGCGCGGCTTCGACCATGCGGTCCCACATCTCCGGATCGCCGGCCGCAGCCATCACCTGGTCGGGCTCCCGCAGTGTGCGCAGGATCGCCAGCGCATCGTCGACATGATCGTGCCATTCCTCATCGACATTGGGGCCCGCGGAGGGGTCGTCGCCCTGCGCGTTGATGCTGAGCGCGCGGGCCGCGAGCACGCGGGCGATGCGCTCGACGAGCGTGAGGTTGGAAACGGGCATGAGCGTCCTCCTGTTCAGAGGCTTTAATGCGCGTCGGGCGCGCAGGTTCATTCCGGCGCCGAAGCTTCGGGTTAGCAGGTCGCCATCGACCGCAGCGATCGCTCGAGTAGCGGGCGAACCTCCGCATGCGGCATGGCCGTCAACTGCTTAAGGCTCCGGGTCCGGCCCAAGTCCTCGGCAACGAGGAGGCCGACATAATAAGCAAAGCGCGGTGGCAGGTCGGGGCTCAAGCCCTCGCCACCGCCGGTGAAAAGCGGCTTGTAGTCGGCGCTGTCGGTCGAATCGAGCCGGCCGAGAACGGCGCAAACCGCTGCGCTTTTGTGAGCCTCTACGGCCGGGCCGAGCGGGCGCGGGAAGGTCAACAGCAGCGCCTTGTCGTCGGCCATCGGGTTCAGTTTGTGCGAAACGTAGACAGCAAGGCCCTCGGCCCAGAGCGAACACCAGAGTTGCCCGCAGTCTTCGAAGGTGCGGGTGTGCAGCAGGTGGAAAAGCTCGTGGTGAAAGAAGGGCTGGATCGGCACATCCTTGTGGATCCGGTCGATCATGTCCGCGCCGAACATCAGCCGCGTGCCTTCGGGAAGGTCGCGCGTACCACCGTCAAATTCATCGAGGCTGTTGACGAGGTAAACCGGCGGGTAGCCGGTCATTGGGCCGAATTGCGCTTCGAAACTGCGCTGGGCGGGACCGAGCAGGCCCGCGAATTCGCGGCTGACCCGGGCAATGCCTTCGCGCTGCTCCGGAAAAGCCTTGAACCCACGCAGCAGACGTGCGTCGTACTTATCGGCCGGCGCTTCGACCCTCTTTTCGTCGTAGAAGCCGGGGAGAATCTTCGCGAAGTCGGCCTTGAAGCGCGCCACTCGTTCCTGGTCGAGGAGGGCGGCGTCGCGGTCGTAGATGCGCGCGAAATCGTCGGTGAGATCGACTAGCTGAAGGGTCGAATGGCGCGGCTGCACCGCCGCACATGCGGCGGTGAGTAGGGCAAGCATGATCGCGACGGCAATCTTCATCGGCTGTTCCTCAGAACGGCGCCAGCGGGGGCGGGGCGTCGGATGCGCGGATGAGTTCGAGGCCGGCCGACTGCAGTTCGGTCATCATTGCCTTGAGGACCTCCGAGCGGTTGCGGGCGATTCGGTCGTTGTCGAGCGCCTTGTCGTCGTAGACGAGATCGTGGGCGACCGCTCCGGAGCCGATCCCCGTGACTACGCAGCGGATCAGTTTGCAGCCTTTTACATCGCCCACCACGCGGTCTGCGATTTCCGTGATCAGATCGAGCTTGTCGGGTGAAACGCCGCCCACCGCGATGCTGATGGCGATACGCCGCGCCTTGGCTTCAGCGAGATTGTGGATTTCGCGTTCGAGCAGCTTGGTATTGGCCATGATCAGCTGCTCTCCGCTCAGCGACCGCAGCCGCGTTGTCTTGAGGCCGATCCGTTCGACGGTGCCGGTGCTATTGTCGTAGCGGATTGTGTCGCCGCGCTTGAACGGCTTGTCGAAGAGGATCGAAAGCGCCGCGAACAGGTCGGAAAAGATGCCCTGTGCGGCAAGGCCGATCGCGATTCCGCCGATGCCAAGCCCCGCGACTAGCGCGGTAACGTTCACGTTGAGGTTGTTGAGGATGAAAATGATCGCGACGGCGAATAGCGCAACACTGATCAGCACGCGGATGATGGACATTGCATTGGCAAGCATGCCCGCGCCATTTTCTTCCGCCACTCGCCGCGAGATCAGACCCATGATCAGCTCGCGAGCCCAGACGGCGCCTTGCAAGCCCGAAGCAATGACGAAGCCGATGTCGAACAGGCGGGCGATACGCGGAGGCGGCGCTGCGTAGGTTGCGACAATGTCGAGCGCGGCGACGATCATGAAGAGCAGGCTCGTCTTGGCGAGCACTCGGCCGATCACGGACTGCCAGGTCGTGCAGTCCGGGTCGTTGCGGATGATCCGCCGTCCGAGCTGTCGGAGCAGAAGCATGATCGCAACCAGCACCGCCGCGACGATCGCGCCGAGCAGCAAAACGTCGAGATTGGCGGCAAACCAGGCGAGAGCAATGTTGAGGCGCGTCATTGGAAAGGCATGACAAGCGCCGGGCTCGGGATCAAGCCGCCTGCGGAATAACCTCCTCCGCCGCCTTGGGCTTGCGGCGGCGATGGCTGCGCTTGCCGCCGAGGGCCAGGAATTCGAGCAAGCCCACTTCGGCGGAGGAGAGCCACTTGCGTGCCCGCGGGCGGTCCATGCCGTTGAGCGGGTCGCGCGGCGCTTCCTTGACCGCTTCGAGCAGGCCTGGGTGGACGTAGGATTTGCGGCTGATGGCAGGCGTGTTGCCTAGCGCTTCCGCGACCGGCTCGACGACTGTCTTCACAGTAATGCGCGCGGCCTCCCTTTTCTTCAGCATCTGGTCGAAGGCAATCACGCTCGCGCCCCAGGTGCGGAAATGTTTGGCGGTGAAGTCGTTGCCGCTGGCATCCTTGATGTAGGCATTGACGTCGCTCGACGTAATCGGCCGACACTCGCCCGCTTCGTCGATATATTGGAACAGCATCTGGCCGGGCAGTTCCTGGCAGCGCTTGACGATGCGCTTCAAATTGCTGTCGTTGATCTTCACTTCATGGACGATTCCGTGCTTGCCGGTGAAGCGCATCATCATCTTGCCCGCCTTCTTGCGGACGTGGCGGTTGCGCAGGGTGGTCGCGCCGAAGCTCTTGTTGACCTTGGCATATTGTTCGTTGCCGATGCGGATATGCTCGCTGTCCAGCAGCCGGACGATAGCGGCCAGCACTGTCTCGCGGCCGAGCTTGCGGCGTTTGAGATCCTGCTGGGCCCGCCGGCGGAGGCGGGGCAGGGCCTTGCCGAACTCGAGCAGCCCGTCATATTTCACCGCGTCGCGGCGGGCGCGGAAATCCTCGTGATAGCGATATTGCTTGCGGCCACGGGCGTCGATTCCGGTCGCTTGCAGATGTCCTTCGGGGTCGGCGCAGAACCAAGCCTGCTCATAGGCAGGCGGAAGGCCGATCGCATTGAGCCGATCGATCTCGTCTCGGTCGGTGATGCGATTGCCTTCGGCGTCGAAATAGCCCCACGCATTTTTGATCCGCTTGCGGGTGATGCCTGGCTCGGCGTCGCTGCTATGACGAAGCATGGACGGACAATGAGCCGCGAGAGGCGCGGTTCCGATGGGAGGACCAATGGCCGTACTGAGCGGCAAGCGCGTGCTGATCATGGCGACCGACGGGTTCGAAGAATCGGAGCTGTTCGGGCCGCGCGCGATTTTGATCGAGCAGGGTGCGGAAGTGCGGGTCGCGGCGCCGAACCTGACGCCGATCCAGGCCACGGTGCTCGACGATCCGGGCAAGGTGATCCGCCCCGACCTGCCGATCAGCGAGGCGCGGGTGCAGGACTATCACGCGTTGGTGCTGCCTGGCGGGGTGATCAACCCGGACAGCCTGCGGACCTATGCGCCGGCGATCGCGCTGATCCGGGCATTCGTGGAAGCGGGCAAGCCGGTCGCGGCGATCTGCCACGGGCCATGGCTGCTGGTGGAAGCCGATGCGCTGCGCGGGCGCAAGGCCGCCTGCTGGCCATCGATCTCGACGGATCTGCGCAATGCCGGTGCGCAGCTGGTCGATGAAGCAGCGGTGGTGGACGGCAATATCGTGACTAGCCGGAAGCCCGATGATGTGCCGCAATTCACGGCCGCGATCGTTCGGCTGCTGCTCGCCTAAACCGCGTCGAAAGGTTTTCGCGCTAGCAGGGCGCCATGGATCGTGCCGGACCTGCCGAAATGACGCTCGAGGCCGCCGCCGCCGCGTGGTTCGCCGCGTGCCTTGGCTACAGCGCTTGGCTGATTGGCCCCACCGTGTCGGTGAGCGGATTGCTGCTCGCGGCGGCGGGCACTTGTGTCGGGTTTGTCGGCGCCGGAGCGGTCGTGCGGCGTTCGCCTGACTATCGTTTCACCCTGGCCGAGTTTGAGCCTGCACCGACGGAATTCGTTGAAGCGGACGAATTGCTCCTCACCGACGAAGTTCTCCTGCTCACCGAAGATATGCGGCCCGCCCAGCCAGTTGAGGAACTAATGTTGACGCTTGAACAGCGGCTCGGCGCCGAGCGCGTGGCGGAGCAGGCGACAGAGGAGCTTCTCCTCAACGACATACTCGGCGAGATCGCTCCGGATTCGCGCGTGATTCGACTGTTCGATCCGGCTGCAATGCCTACCGCCGGTGAGCTGCAGTCCCGGATCGATCGTCATCTCCAAAACCGGGAGGCCCCCGCCTATCCCGATGCCGCGCAAGCGCTTCACGATGCGCTTGCCGACCTTCGGCGCTCTCTTCGCTAATCCTATTCGGCGATCGTCAGCGCTTCGATCGCAACTTCCACCGACCCGTCCGGCTGCGCCTTTGGTGCACCTTTGACCACTATGTCGGCCACGATCTGGCCGGCGATTTCGAACTCCGCATCTTCGATCCCGCTGGTCAGGCGCTCCGCCACGCACAGCGCCTCCGGCCCGGGGATGCGCACCCGAATCTGATGCCGTTCACCCATTAAGGCAGCAATATACTTGACTCAGGAGGAGCTTGAAATGCAACACATTACCGACGAACTCGACCGCATCGAAGCGCGACTAATTGCCTATCCTGACCCGTTTGAGCACGCGGGTTTATACGCGGCCCAGCAGGCTCTCCGCTGGGCCGCGCAACCGGACGCCTACGCTTCGCCCTTCGCTGTCGTCACGGGCAGCGGGGACGGCTCAGCAGGTTGTTCGGCAGAAACCCGTCAGGACTTGTCGTTAGAAACCACCGACCGCTGACCGGGTGGATTTTCCGGTAGACGGTGACACGGCGGTTTTGGACAGAGACCCAGAAGGTGTGTCCGTTCCCGATGGCTGCAATGACATTGTCGATGCTGTCATTCCAGGTTCCACCCTCTGAGGTGCGGATGCCGCCCAACCGATCAATGCGGCGGTCCGTGTCCAGGCTGTCTGGCGTAATGCATGTCACTTGAAAATCGGCCATGAGTATTGCCCTTTCTGAAGGCATGACAAAAGGGCCGCAAAATGCAGCCCCAAGGGTTGCTTCCAGAGGGGAAATGTGCAAAACGGCATGCCTCTGACAGCGATCCGTTCCGAAGGCGCACACGCCTCTCTGGAAGTGGGTTACGGGAATGGGCGGCCCTCGGGTCGCCCTTCTTCGTTGCGGCTCTCGTCCTACCGCTGCCCGTTTAAACTCAGATCGGACTTCTCCTACTATCACGGGGTTTTCCCGTGGTTCCGTCGATAGCGACGAATCCCAAGAGGCGCAACAGAAGAGTTGCCGTAAGTCCTTCGGTGTGGCATATCGAGGCACCTCAATCTAAAAGGTGGATTCCGATGCCGGAAGTTATTGAAAAGGCGCGAGAAAAACTCGCATTGTTAGAGGCGGAAGCCGACAAGCTTCGGACCTTCTTGCGCGTTTATGCAGACCTCGCGGGTGTGGATACCGGGGATAACGTGCCTAATTCGACGGACTTTCGCGACTCAGGCGGGCGCACCGCGTCACCTACGGAGATTGTGGAAGGCGCCAAGGACCTAATGCGCGAGCACAAGCGACCGCTGTCGCGCAGTCAGATTGTTAAGCTATTGGCAGAGAAGGGTTTGCGGCTTCCCGGCAAGGACCGATCAAAGAACGTCGGCACTGTGATTTGGCGCTCCAAGCAGTTCGCCAATATTGAAGGGCAGGGCTATTGGCCGCTGGAATTTGGAGGGTGGCTGGGGCAGCGGCCAGTGCACTCGGACGGAGCTGTATTGCCCAACATGTTATAGCGTTCTGCTAATGTTCAAGCGGACTCCAGAACAGACTAAGAACGGCTTTTCCAGCGTTTCCAGACCCACTTTCCGCGCTTCAGCGAGACCGTCCACGTTTGGCGCGGCGATCGCGTCTCTCTTCTTCGTCTTTGCGAAGGGCCTCCTCGAAATCCTTGCGCTTCACCGCGAAGAGCCGCTTCGCCAGCGCCGTGAAACGAGATACTGATCCGGGTTCGACCAACTCTCTGGCCTCGCCCCTGTCGGGCGTTTCATGCTGCTGCGCCGAGGGTTCCATTGGTCAGCTCCGAATATGTGAGGCGCTTGCCCATGACGCGGCGGAGGGCGGCAGTGAAGCGATCAGCGTCCGAACCTTTACGCTCATTGAAGCGGAACACTTGCTCGTCAACGTAGCGGCCAAGGTGGAACGGTTCGACACTGACATAGGTGCCCTTGAGGGTGCGCTTTAGAAGCGACCAGAAGTTTTCAATGCCGTTCGTGTGGATGTGGCCCTCAACGTATTTCACAGCGTGGTCGATGGTGGCGTGAGTGTAGCCGACCATCTTGCGATACTGCGGAGCCTTGTCGGTGTAGACGGTGACGCCTTCATTGACCGTCGAGCGGATACCACCGTGAAGGGCTGAGCGCACAACACCGCGTAGGACGGCGGCGCGAACGCGGCTCGGCTTGTTTGGGCGCGAACGCTCCAGGATGCCAAACACTGGCGTCTTGTCGCTGCCAGCGGTGCCGGTGATGACTTTCTCGCGACGGTGCTGGTGCATGTTCTTGGCAAGGCCGCCGATGAAGGTTTCGTCGGCTTCAACATCGCCGTCCATCTTTTCGATTGTGCCGAGCTGCATGGCGAGCCGGATGCGATGGTTCATGTGCCAAGCGGACTTCTGAGTGATGCCGAGCGACCGCGCCATTTCGTATGAGCTAATGCCGTTCTTGCAGTTCGCCACCATCCAGATTGCAACGAACCACTTGTCGAGCGGCAGGGCACTATCCTCAAAGATCGTGCCAACCTTGGCGGAGAATTGCTTGCGCGAATGCTGACCCTTGCATTCCCAGAGGCGGCGCGTGGCGAGAAAGCGAACGTCCTTACGCTGACAGGTCGGGCACTCGACGCCATTCAGCCAGCGGAGTTCGACCATATGCTTAAGGGCAACGTCCGGATCAGCGAAGTAGCGGACGGCTTCAATCAGGGTGCGGGGTTCGTGTGTCATAGATAGGCAAATAGGGTAGTTTGCTTACTGAGTCAAGTATATTAGTGCCCCCATTAACGTTAATGATTGCCAATCCGTTGAACGCCACTCGGTTAGCAAAATCCTATCGCGCGTAACTCCGGCCCGCGCGAGCAGCGCGCGCAGCAGGGCTGAGGCCGCCGGCGACATTGCGAGCCTCATCATCGGCCGTTCTCCAGGAATGCGCGAACGCGCCGAACGGTCGTGATGCGCGGTTCACGCCCTCTACGAAGGTCGAAAACGAAGCGTGGATCGCCGATCGCCTCGCGGCCGAACCGCGTTGGAGGAGTCTGCGTTTGGCGCAGGAACTTTTCAACTTCATATAGCAAGTGCACTGTTTGATTCCTTATTTTGTGCGACTCGGCCAACTCCTGTTTCCCAACGCAATTCCTACTTGTCTAGGCATGTTCCTATAGTTAAAGGTCTCACATGCGAACTGATCCCCGAACTGTCCTCGAGCGGTTGTGCGCGGAGAGGGGTGAGGATTTCGCCGGCTTGTCGCGGATGCTCGGCCGCAATCCCGCCTATATTCAGCAATTCGTCCGCCGCGGCGTGCCGAAGCGGCTGAAGGAGGAGGAGCGAAGCAAGCTCGCACGCCACTTCTCGATTTCCGAATCATTGCTTGGCGGGCCTCCCGAAGCGGAGCAGTTGGCCGCGGGATTGACTGCGATTACCCGAAGTCCGGTGCGGGCGTCGGCGGGACCAGGCGCCCTCGTCTCGGAGGAAGCAGGCAAACCCTATTTCGCGTTCGACGAGCGATGGTTGAAAGCGCTTACCGCCTCGCCGGTTTCCAAGCTGTCGATCGTCAGGGTCGAAGGGGATTCGATGGCGCCTACGCTGAACGCCGGGGACGACATCCTGGTCGACCTCGCCGACGACGGCGGCCGCATTCGCGACGGAATATACGTGCTTCGCATTGACGACGCGCTGGTGGTGAAGCGCATTGCGTTAAACCCGATGCGTCGGCGTGTGACCGTGCAGTCGGATAACCCCGCTTATCCAGACTGGCCGGACTGCGACATGGAGTCGATCAACTGCATCGGCCGCGTGATCTGGGCCGGACGCAAGCTGGTCTAACTACGCCGATCCACTATCCAGAGCAGGATCGTAGCGGCAATGCCGACCCCGGTACCGATCAGCACACCCTTCATCGGCTCGCCCAGAGCAATGCCGACCAGCGTGCCGGCGAGGATCGCCAAGGCGAGGAAACAGCCGCCAGCCTGAGTGAAGCGTCTTTGCACCCGCGCCCAATGGCCCATGGTCAACGGGCCGTAAAGGACGTTCCTCCGCAGTCCGGAAACGGCAATATTGTAATGAGCGGACATGGATCTTCCGTTCATCACCGATCGCTCCGCCCTTCGCGACGCCTCCGATCTCATCGACCAGTTCGGTGATCTCGCGGGATTCGAGGCGGCGACCCGGGCAGCGCGAAGCCGCGACGCGGGCAATGTGGTGCGATTTTGTCACTGGCGGCAGATCGAACGCGTGATTGCCTCGCTGAGCGACGAAGAAGTCCGCGGAACGGTTCACTAGAGCCTCCGACGAGGCTCCTTCGCACTGGCGCCGTTCATAGGCGCCGGTTACAGCTAAGCTGATGATCGGGCGGGGAAAGGCGCGGGCGGCTGCGCGGCTGTTGAGTGCGGCCGCATGGGCCGGTGCGTTCGCCGCGGCGGGGCAGGCCCAGACGGTCCCCGCAGCGCAGCCGCCGCAGCTCGATCCATCGGCTCCACTCGATCCGATGCCCGACCTCGGAGTGGACTGGCCCGACCTCGCCGCGCCCGACGCAACGGCGCCCCTCACTTCGACTTCTTCTACCGACAATGTTCGAACGGAGGTGGGCTCCGATATCCGTTACATCGTCGCACTCGAGGGGCTGGAAGCGATCGGCAATGCCGACGAACTGCTAACTCAATTCTCGAAGCAATCCGCGCTCCAGGGAGCCCGCAAGGCCACTGCCAACACGGCGCAGATCGATCGCCGATCGCGCGCGGACGCCGACCTGCTCGAAGAGCTGTTGCGAAGCCAGGGCTTTTACGATGCAGCCGTCGTCGCGCGCATCGAAGGCGGCGACCCATTGCGCGTTGTCCTCGCGGCCGATCCTGGGGCCCAATATTTGTTCCAGTCGGTCGAGCTGCCCGGCCTTGCTGCCGCCGGTGGAGAAGCGGCCGGGCTGCGCCGGGCGTTTGCGGTCAGGCCCGGCGATGCGGTCGTCGCGCAGGAAGTGATCGATGCCGGGACCGCGCTGAAGGTCGCACTGGGCGAGCAGGGGTTCGCGCTGGCAAAGATCGGCGAACAGGTGATCGAGGTCGATCACACCACACACCGCGCCTCCTTGTTGCTGCCGGTTGATCCCGGGCCGCTCGCATCGTTCGGGGAGATCCGCGTCAACGGACGTCCGCCCTTCAGCGCGGCCCATGTCGGGCGGATTGCGCGGTTCAGGCGCGGCGATCCGTTCCGCCGGTCCGATGTCGACGATCTCCGCCGTGCGCTGATCGCCACCGGGCTCGTCGCAGCCGCCGAGGTGCAGGTGGTTCCGGCATCGGACGGCCGCACGGTTGACCTTGCTGTCCATCTCGAGCCGGCGCCGATGCGCACGATTGCCGGCGAGCTTGGTTATGGAACGGGGGAGGGCATTCGTGCCGAGGCGAGCTGGCAGCATCGCAACCTGTTCAATCCCGAAGGTGCGCTTACCGTTCGAGGAATTGCCGGAACGCAGGAGCAGCTTGCCGCCGTCCAGTTCCGCCGCAACAACTTCATCAAGCGCGATCAGGTGCTGAACTTGCAGGCATCTGCCAGCCACACCGACCGCAATGCCTACGAGGCCAGGACGCTGCTCCTCGCCGGCAATATAGAGCGGCAGAGCAACATCATCTGGCAGAAGCTGTGGACCTACAGTTTCGGAGGTGAGATCATCGGCACGCGCGAGCGCGGCGCGTTCGATTTGACCGGCACCAAGGCCACCCGCGACTTCGTTATTGCGGCGCTTCCGGTAAGCCTTGGCTATGACAGCAGCGACAGCCTGCTCGATCCCACGACGGGCTTTCGCCTGCTCGGGCGCGTCAGTCCGGAAATCAGCCGGTCTAACGGCAATTCCGGCTATGGACGCGTCCAGCTGGATGCGAGTGCGTATCGCACCGTGCGGTCGAATATCGTCGCCGCAGGGCGTGTGCGGCTCGGCACCATCGTCGGAGCCGAGGCTTTCTCGATCGCCCCGACCCGCCGCTTCTACGCGGGCGGGGGTGGATCGGTCCGCGGTTATGGCTATCAACAGCTCGGCCCGCGCGATCTCGACGGCGATCCTACGGGCGGCAGAAGCCTTGCGGAATTCGCCCTGGAGGCGCGCGTCCGGCTGAAGGTCTTTGGCGGCAATTTCGGGTTGGTGCCGTTCTTCGACGGGGGCACGCTGACCAACCGCGCGGCGCCTTCGCTGAAGGACTGGCAGTTCGGAGCAGGCCTGGGTCTGCGCTATTATTCGAGCTTCGGGCCGATCAGGATCGACGTCGGCACACCGCTGAATCCACGCAGTGGCGACGGACGGCTGGCGGTCACCGTATCGCTTGGCCAGGCATTTTGAGGTGAGCGACGCGGCGGTCCCGACCGACGTCCGACCGCAACGGGAGCGCTGGCGCGTGCGCCGGGATTGGCCGCGGCGGCTTGCGCGGGAATTGTTGACGCTCGCGCTGTCGTTGCTGTTGCTGGCCGCGCTCGTGCTGGTCCTGCTCGATACCGCGCCCGGCCACCGCTTCATTGTCGACCGCATAGCGGGTCTGGAGACGGCATCGGGTCTCAAAATCCGTATTGGCCGCATCGACGGCTCCATCTTCGGTCGAACGAGGCTGCGCGAAGTTGTCGTCTCGGACCAGGCTGGCGCGTTCATGGTCAGCCACGACATCGATCTCGATTGGGCGCCAGGCGCGTGGCTCTACAACAGCCTTCATGTCGACCGCCTGACCTCGGACCGCGTGACATTGCTTCGGCTGCCGAAGTTGAAGCCGACGTTTCGCAAGGGGCCGATCCTTCCGGGCTTCGACATCCACATCGGCGAACTCAGGATCGCGAGGCTGCAGCTTGCGGCAGCGGTCACAGGCAAGCCGCGCAGCGGCCGAGTGAGCGGAAGCGCCGATATCCGTGCGGGTCGCGCAATGGTGCAGCTCCGTCTGGCCGTCGATGATGGTGACCGGGTCGCGTTCGCTCTCGATGCCGAGCCTGACCGCGACCGCTTCGATGTCGATGCGCGGGTGCGATCGCCTGCCGACGGGCTGATTCCGGCACTCGTCGGCACGCGCCGCTCGATCGACCTTGCGATCGCGGGGGACGGAAGCTGGAGCCGGTGGAGGGGTACGGCCGCGCTCGACCTGTCGCGGCGGCCGACGGCGCGGCTCGCGCTGGCGGCGGATGGCGGACGGTACCGGTTGAGCGGAGACATGGCTCCCGCGCAATTCCTGAGGGGCAAGCTGCAGCGGCTGACCACGCCCAAGATCCGCGTTCGCGGTGACGGGCGGCTCGACGACCGCGTACTAGACGGCCAGTTGTCGCTGTCGTCGCCGTCGTTGCGCGGGGTCGCGAAAGGCGCGCTCGACCTTGCAAGCAGCCGATACCGCTCGGTGCGTGTCGGCGTCGATCTCCTCCGCCCGGCCACTCTGTTCCCGAACATGAGCGGGCGCAACGTGCGCATGGTTTGGACGCTCGACGGAGCGTTCGACCGCGCGGATTACGCCTATCGGCTCACCTCTCCGGCGGTGAAGTTCGACAACACCGGCTTTGTGGACGTGCGGGCGGAGGGAAGGGGGCGGCTGACGCCGTGGCCGATGCGCGTGCCTCTGCGGCTGTCGGCGCGCGCGATCACGGGCGTCGGGGACACGGCCGGGGCGATCCTGGCCAATGCACGGCTGGAGGGCATGCTCGCAATCACGCCGAAGATGGTGCGCGGGGACGGGCTGAAGCTCACCAGCAATCAACTGTCGGGCAAAGTGTCGCTGCTGATCGATCTCGTCAGCGGGCGGTTCGAGGTGCTGCTGTCGGGCGGGCTCAAGCGCTATGCGATTCCCGGGCTCGGGATCGTCGATGTCGTGACCGACCTGCGCGTGGTGCCCGGGCCCGGCGGCAAGGGCTCGCGCGTGTTGGGCACCGGCAAGGCCTGGGTCCGCCGGCTCGACAACAGCTTCTTCGCGAGTCTGACGGGAGGTCTCCCGCGACTCGAAACCAATCTCGAACGCGGCTCGGACGGGGTCCTGCACCTGTCGAACTTGCAGATCTATTCGCCCAAACTGCGCTTGAGCGGTGCGGGGCAGCGCAATCGCGACGGGACGTTCCACATCGTCGCGGCCGGCCGGCAGGCGCAATATGGGCCTGTTAAGATGGTGCTTGACGGACCGATCGAGCGGCCGCGCGTGGACCTGCTGCTCGATCGCCCGAACGATACGCTCGGATTGAGCGCGGTGCATCTGCTCCTCAGCCCGACCGCGGCCGGGTTCGATTATCGCGCGAACGGCGGATCGAAGCTTGGGCCGTTCACAAGCAGCGGCAAAATTCTGATCCCGCGCGGCGGACGCACAATTGTGTCGATCGCGGCGCTCGATGTCGGCGGAACCACGGCGAGCGGAGACCTGCGCAGCGATCCGGGAGGATTCACGGGCCGCCTTGCCGTCACCGGGGGAGGGTTGCAGGGCAGTCTCGATTTTTCACCGGTGGGCAACGCGCAATGGATCGACGCCCATCTGGTCGGGCGCAATGTACGCTTCCCCGGAATCCTTGCGGTCGCTTCCGGCCGGCTCGACGGGTCCGTGGTGCTTGCCGACCAGCGCACGACGATGGAAGGCGTAATCGACGCGCGCGGGTTCGAGACGACCGGCATTACGCTTGCCCGGCTGACGGCGAACGCGAAGCTCGTAAACGGCGTCGGGCAAGTGCGCGCCGCCGGGGCCGGCCGGCGAGGCGCGGCGTTCGATTTCAGCACAATGGCCGACGTAACCCCGGACACGATTCGCGTGACCGGGCGCGGGCGCATCGACGGCCGGCCGCTCGAAGTTCGCCAGGCTGCAGTCCTGACGCGGAGCGGCGACGGCTGGGCACTCGCACCGACCAACTTTGCCTTTGCCGGCGGCACGGGCACCTTGTCCGGACGCAGCGGCTCGCTTCCCGAAGTCCATGCCGAGCTTCGCGCGATGCCGATGCAGATCATGGACATCGTAAAACCCGGCCTCGGTCTCGGCGGCTCGGCAAGCGGGCGTCTCGATTATGCGTGGAAGGGCAATCGGTCGGGCCGAATCGACCTCAAGATTCGCGGACTTAGCCGTGCCGGGCTGGTGCTGTCGTCGAAGCCGATCGATGTCGGACTTGCCGCGATCGTTGGTGACGGCAAGGCGGCGTTGCGCGCGGTCGCTGCGAGCGGCGGACAGGTGATCGGCCGTGCTCAGGCGCGGTTCGCTCCCCTGGGAGGCGGTCCACTGATGGCCGAACTGCTCAATGCGCCGATGTTCGCGCAGGTTCGTTATGCGGGGCCCGCCGACACCTTGTGGCGCCTCTCGGGTACCGAGCTGTTCGATCTCTCCGGCCCGCTGGCGATCGGTGCGGACTTCGGCGGGCGCATGGCCGCGCCGGTGATCCGCGGATCGCTACGGGCCAATGGTGCCCGGCTTGAAAGCGCGGTCACTGGCATGGTCATCGACCAGCTCGCGGCGGACGCAGTTTTCTCGGGGCCGCAACTGATCTTCACGCGCATTGCCGGAAATACCAGCGGCGGCGGGTCGGTGCAGGGATCCGGCACCGCAACCTTCTCCGGCGGACGCACCTCGCTTGACCTGAGCTTTGCCGCGAACGAGGCGCTCCTCCTCAACCGCGACGATGTCGCCGCGCGGGTTACCGGGCCGCTGACGATTCGCTCGAACGGAGAAAGCGGCACGATTGCGGGCAATCTGCGGCTGAACCAGGGGCGGTTCCAGCTTGGCCGGGCAAGCGCCGCCGCCGCGGTGCCGCAACTGCAGGTGCGGCATGTCGGGGTCGACGCCGCCGAGGTGATCGATGTCGCGCAGCTTCACCCGTGGAAGCTCGACCTGAAACTGGCGGGCGGCAATCTGCAGGTGACCGGGCTTGGCATCAACAGCCGTTGGACGACCGATCTCGATGTCGGCGGCGTGGCCGATGCGCCGCGCTTCACCGGGCGCGCCGACCTGGTTCGCGGCGATTACGACTTCGCGGGCCGCAATTTCCGGCTTGAGCGCGGCGTCATCCGCTTCCGCGGCGAAAGCCCGCCGGACCCGCAGCTCGACATCAGCGCGGAAGCTCAGGTGCAGGGGCTCGACGCAAGCGTTCGCGTAACCGGTACGGGCCTGCAGCCGGAGATCAACTTCGCGAGCGTTCCCCAACTGCCGCAGGACGAGCTGCTGTCGCGTATCCTGTTCGGGACTTCGATTACCAATCTGTCGGCTCCCGAGGCGTTGCAACTGGCGTCCGCGGTCGCGGCGCTTCAGTCCGGATCGGGCAGCCTCGATCCGATCAATGCGTTGCGCCGCGCGGTCGGGCTCGACCGGCTGCGCATACTTCCGGCGGACGTCGCGACGGGGCAGCGGACGTCGATTGCGGCGGGCAAATATATCCGCCGGAAATTGTTCGTTGAAGTCATCACCGATGGGCAGGGCTATTCCGCGACCCGGATCGAGTATCAGATCACACGCTGGCTATCGCTGCTGTCGTCCATCTCGACAGTCGGGCGCGCAGGCGCGAACGTGCGCATCAGCAAGGATTATTGAACGGGGGCAATATGAGCGGAGCGGCGCGGCGGCTGAGGAACATCGTCGGCGGTTCGGCCGGCAATCTGGTCGAATGGTACGACTGGTACGCCTATACTTCGTTGAGCCTCTATTTCGCGGCCTCCTTCTTCCCGAAGGGGAACCCGACCGCGCAATTACTCTCGACTGCCGCGATTTTCGCCATCGGTTTCCTGATGCGGCCGATCGGCGCCTGGTGGATGGGCGTGTACGGAGACCGGCACGGACGCAAGGCAGGGCTGGCCTTGTCGGTCGGGCTCATGGCCGGCGGGTCGCTGCTGATTGCGATTTCACCGACCTACGCCCAGGCGGGTATGCTGGCACCGGCGCTGCTGCTGTTCGCGCGGATGATGCAGGGGCTGTCGGTTGGCGGCGAATATGGGACCAGTGCGACCTATCTGTCGGAAGTTGCGAGCCGGAAGGGGCGCGGCTTCTGGTCGAGCTTTCAATATTTTACGCTCATCGGCGGACAATTGCTGTCGCTCGGCGTGCTGCTGATCCTTCAGGCAGTGCTGAGTGAGACCGAGCTCAACGCCTGGGGCTGGCGGATTCCGTTCGTGATCGGGTCCTTGCTGGCGGTCGGCGTGTACTTGCTGCGGCGACGGATCGACGAGACGGCGAGCTTCCATGCAATGGCCGAGGACCGGCCGACGTCGACGATCGCCCGGCTCTGGCGCGGACACCGGCGCGAGTTCCTGATCGTGGCGGTAATCTCTGCCGGCGGGAGCCTCGCCTTCTATTCCTTCACGACGTACATGCAGAAGTTCCTGGTCAACACGTCGGGCTTCTCGAAGCAGAGCGCGACACAGGTGATGACCGTGGCGCTCGTGATGTTCATGCTGATGCAGCCCTTGTGGGGCGCGATCAGCGACCGCGTGGGACGCAAGCCGTTGCTTCTGCTGTTCAGCATCGGCGGTGCGCTTGCCGTCGTTCCGATCTTCTCGGCGCTTGCGACGGTTACCAGTGCCGCGATGGCGCTCGGCCTCATCATGGTTCTGCTGACCCTGCTCGCCGCCTACACATCGATTGGGGCGGTCATCAAGGCGGAGCTGTTCCCGGCACATATCCGCACATTGGGCGTGGCGCTGCCCTATGCCGTCGGCAATGCGCTGTTCGGAGGGACGGCCGAATATGCGGCCTTGTGGTTCAAGAATGCCGGGCTGGAAGGCGGCTTCTACTGGTATGTGTCAGGGATGCTGATGGTCGCGACCGTCGGCTTCGCAATTTTGCCGGAGACCAGGATCACCAGCCTGATTGAGGAAGATTGACGCTGGCTTCAGGCGCGCAGGGTGTATTTGAGTTCGCTCACGGTGAGGCGACCCCAGCGGTCCGCCAACGGCGACGAGGTTTCCTCGTCCCGGCGAAGATATTCAGGCTGGACCCATTCATCAGGGGTCACTTCGGGGGCCGAAGCGGATAGCCGCTGAAGATTGAAGGGGGTTTCGAAGGCAAGACCGGCCTGACCGGCTTCCGACCAGCATACTCTAGCCGCCAGGCGACCGATGCGGTCGACCTCGAGGTAAACCGTCTCGCCGGTGGGAAAGGTCGTGGAGCATTCGATGAGCGCGCCGCTGGCAGAGATATTGCGGAGGCGAACGACGTCCCATTCATAGGAATGGTGGACGATGCCCTTCCAAATCAGCGGGTGGCGCTTGGTCCGACGAACTTCGTCGGGGTCGGTGGCCTCCTCCGGCTCGCCGGCGGCGGCACTGGTTTCGACATCCGGGAAGCAGTTGCGAAGGACGTCGCGCAGCAGTTCGTCCTCGGCGTCCGCGTCGCAATCGATGTGCGTCTCGTGGGCATATTCGAGGCCGTAGCGATCACCGCGGATCCAGCGTACGGCGCATTCGACTGTTCCGAATTCGCCAAGAACGAGATCGACCCGATCCCACATGCGCGCGGAAAGCGGCCCTTCGACCATTGCTCCGCCCGGCGAAAGGTTGATCAACTCGACTTGATGGTCCTTGCCGTTGCTATGAACCACGGCCGCGCGGCCATCGATGCGATGTCGATCTCCGTTGCGCTGGTTGGTTCGGCGGGTCTCAGAGCGCGGCACATTCACCTTGCCGAGGCCCTTCCGGGACTTGTCGGCTCGCGGCCTCTTGGCGTCTGCCACCGGGTTCCCATGTCCGGTCAGAAGAGACTCGCGGAACTTGTTCGAAGGCGCTTGTTCGCTCGGCATGTATCCGTCTTGATACAAAACCGGTTACCAAAGAATGAGCGGCGCCTCCGAAGCCGGAGACGCCGCTCGAAAAAGTTCAGACGTGAAGATCGTTTACGACGAATAATACATGTCGAACTCGACCGGGCTCGGCGTGGTTTCCCAGCGCATCACTTCGTCCCACTTGAGTTCGATGTAGGCGTCGATCTGATCGTCGGTGAACACGTCGCCCTTGGTCAGGAACGCGCGGTCGTTCTGAAGCGAGATTAAAGCTTCGCGAAGCGATCCGCACACCGTCGGGACATTGACCAGTTCCTGCGGCGGCAGGTCGTACAGGTTCTTGTCCATCGGGTCGCCCGGGTGGATGCGGTTCTGGATGCCGTCGAGGCCGGCCATCAGCAGCGCCGAATAAGCGAGGTACGGATTGGCCATCGCGTCCGGGAAGCGGAATTCGACGCGCTTCGACTTCTCGCCTGCACCATAAGGAATGCGGCACGAAGCGGAACGGTTGCGGCTGGAATAAGCCAGTAGCACCGGCGCCTCGAAGCCCGGGACCAGCCGCTTGTAGCTGTTGGTCGTCGGGTTAGTGAAGGCGTTGAGCGCGCGGGCGTGCTTGATGACGCCGCCGATGAAGTAGAGCGCCATGTCGCTGAGCCCGGCATACCCGTTGCCGGCGAACAAAGGCTTACCCTTACCCCAGATCGACATGTGCGTGTGCATGCCCGAGCCATTATCCTTGGCGATCGGCTTGGGCATGAAGGTCGCGGTCTTGCCATAGGCATTGGCGACCATGTGCACGACGTACTTGTAGATTTGCATGCGGTCGGCGGTTTCGACCAGGCCGCCGTAGGTGAGGCCAAGCTCATGCTGTGCGGCCGCGACCTCGTGGTGATGCTTGTCGCACGGCAAGCCCATTTCGAGCATGGTCGAAACCATCTCGGCGCGGATGTCCTGAGCGCTGTCCACCGGAGCGACCGGAAAATAGCCGCCCTTGGCACGCGGGCGGTGGCCGAGGTTGCCGCCGTCATATTCGCGCATGGTGTTGGTCGGAAGCTCGATGTCGTCGATCTTGAAGCCCGACGCATTATAGGTGTCCTCGAAGCGGACGTCGTCGAACATGAAGAATTCGGCTTCCGGGCCGACGAACACGGTGTCGCCAATGCCGGTGGACTTGAGGAACGCCTCGGCGCGATGCGCAGTCGAGCGCGGATCGCGGGAATAAAGCTCGCCGGTCGACGGTTCGACGACGTCGCAGAACAGAACCATCATCGGCGTAGCGCTAAACGGGTCGATGTAGACCGCATTCAGATCGGCGCGGAGGATCATGTCGGACTCGTTGATCGCTTTCCAGCCCGCGATCGAGGAACCGTCGAACATGAAGCCGTCGTTGAGCATGTCTTCGTCAATGACGCCCGACGCCATCGTCAGGTGCTGCCACTTGCCCTTCGGATCGGTGAAGCGAAGGTCGACCCATTCGATCTCTTCGTCCTTGATCCGGCCCAGGATTTTGCCTGCGTCATTAGCCATTTGCTGCCCTTACCCGCTGATGAGAGAGAATCATGTCCGGCGCCCCCGCCGGCATCCATTCGCCTTTCCAGCCTAGAGCCGCTCCGTCCAGATTTGGCCAGCCGAAAAGTGAATATTTCACGCTGCAGTGCGGCATACGGACGAAGGGCGCACGGACCTCTGAACGAGCCCGAAATGTTTGCGCTAACAAATGATCGAAACAATTGTCTAAGTATACTGAAGTCAATCTCGCGACCTTTCTCCGATTGGACCAGATAATCCAAGATCAAGCCATATCGGATCTAATGTATACTATACTGGAGCAACCTTTCCGCTATTTCAGACGTTAGGCCGAAACGGAGATATATCGATAGCTCCGTAACGGCTCGGTGGATGTTCGTACTGTGGATCGGATGAATGCGGTCCCGACAACTGGCGAGGTGGACATGACAGAGCAAAGCGCGCGGAAGCTTTCGAACCCGGTGATGCTTTCCGAAGCCGAGGCGACCGAGACGGCTCGCCTGTTGCGGATTCTGATGGGCGGCCCTGCAAGAAATGCCTTCGAACAGGACCTGTCTCAATATGATCGTCCTCCGATGCAGCCTGGTTTCGATCACGACAAGGAACGGTTGCGCAATCTTGCCAAGCGCGCATTCCTTACGCGACGGGCGCGGTCGCGTTTCTTCTCCCCAGCCATGGTGGGGGAACCCGCGTGGGACATGCTTCTCGTTCTCTATGCGACGGCCGCCTCTCACGGGCCGCATACGATCTCGAAGTTGACAGCATTTACCGGCGCCCCTCCAACCACCGGATTGAGATGGATAGATTATCTGGAGAGCCAGAATCTCGTGCGAAGGGAAGACAATCCGACCGACAAACGGGTAGTCTTCATTGGCATCAGCGAAAAGGGCAGCCGAGCGATGGATGCCTACTTCTCGGAAATGATTGAAAGAGGTCTTCCGGAATAGCTATTCTTTGCCTATTGTTCTCCCGTAGGTGATACTTCAATTACGGAGGCTGCTCGGTGCAGGAACTTCGGAAATATGTCGATGAGACGGGTGCCGCGTGCGCCGGCACTTCGGTCGCCCTGTCGTTGCTTCGGTCCGCCCTGGCGCTTCTCGATGAAGCGAATGCCGACCTTGCAATTCGCGCGCGACTGCAAGAACTTATCGAAATGTTCGACAGCCCGGCGCCCCTTGAGGAAACGGGCTGGGATATGTTCTGAGCATCCTCCGTCGGGGAATCGGGAACCAGGTCCGGGAGGTGTTTCGGATCGCGGTTAGATTGGCATTGACGTCGTGACGTCAAACGGATCGTTAATAAATCACCAGCATTCGCAAGCACTTAGCTGCAACATTCCGCTTGCGGGGCAAGAGATTCCGTTGAAATAGTGCGAACTGGACGGGGAGTGGAGGGAAGCATGGTGACTACGGTGCATTATTTCACTCGGAGAGCCGCGCGGGAGCGGCGGCTCGCGCGCGAGGCGTTGACTGAAACGGCCCGGCAGCGGCACGCGTCGTTAGCGGATCATTTCGCTTCGCTTGCGCAGGCGTCGCAGCATGGACAATCCTCCCGCCAGGCGGTTGCGGTCGGACAGGAGTGACGGTTTGCGATTGAACGTTCGAACGAAATGGCTCGCCGCTGGCCTGGCGCTTGGTCTTGCGGCTTGTTCCTCAACGCCCGCGCCCAAGCCGATAGCCGTCGTGACTCCGCCGCCCGCGGCCAAGCCGACGCTCCCTTATCGCTGGACCAACGGCCATGCCGACAAGGCGCGCGAAGCCGCGGCCGCGGCGTTCGGCGAGACGCATCTCAAGCCTGGTGATTATCTATGGGCCCCGACCATCCCGGCCGAAGGCGACACGAAGGTCGTCGTCGACCTGCTCACCCAGACGGCGTTCGTCTACCGCGGCGAGGATGTGGTTGGAATGACCACCATCTCAAGCGGGAAGAAGGGCCGCGAGACCCCGCTCGGCTTCTGGTCGGTGCTGAGCAAGAAGAGGATGTACCGGTCGCGCAAATATGACAGCGCCCCGATGCCGTTCGCACAGATGATCGACGACCACGGGATCGCGCTGCATGGCGGCAAGCTGCCCGGATATCCGGCAAGTCACGGCTGCGTTCGCCTGCCGATGGCCTTCGCGGAAAGGCTATTCAACCTGACGAAGACCGGATCGAAGGTCATTATCGAAGGCTAGGCGGCGGGCCTTTCGGGGACCGGAGCCGAGATCGTGCAGGTTACGCCCTCCGCCGCGAATTTCAGCCGCGCCTCACCGCGAAGTTCAGCCGAAAGTCCGCGCTCGATCAGCCGCGTTCCAAAACCCTTTTGAACAGGCACTTCGACGCGCGGTCCACCGCTCTCCTTCCACTCAATCGTCAGCACCTGGCGCTGCTCGGCGCCTGACAGGTTCCAGTGGAGGGCGACGCGGCCGTCCGGCACCGAAAGCGAACCATATTTAATGGCGTTGGTGCACAGTTCGTGCACCGCCATCGCGATCGACAAAGCAGTCTGGGGCGGCAGGTCGAAATCCGGTCCGTCAAAATCGACCCGGTCCAGGTTGCTGCCTGCGGTCGCCTCGACCGCCGAGCGCAACGTGTCGGCGAGCCCAGCACTCTCCCAATTCTGGCGAGTGAGCAGGCTATGCGCGGACGACAAGGCTCGAAGACGAGCCTCGAACGCGGCTCGGGCCGCGTCGGGATCGTCCATCTTTCGGAACGACTGATAAGCAAGGCTTTGCACGACCGCGAGCGTGTTCTTCACGCGGTGGTTGAGCTCGTTGATCAACAAGCGCTGGTGCTGCTCCGCCCGCTTCCTCTGCCCGATCTCCTGCTGCGCCTCGCGATAGAGACGTGCATTGTCCATCGCGATCGCTGCCTGCGCCGCAATTCCCTCGATCAGCCGCTCGTGGCGCTCACGGAAGACCGCCACATCTTCATGGCCGAAGAACAGCCCGCCGATCACTTCGCCCGATCGTGACTTGACCGGGACCGCGAGATAGCTGCGGACGGGCAGGTGGTTGGGCGGCATCCCCTTGTAGGTGCGTTGTGCCCGTAGCGCGAATCCTTCGTGATGTCGTCGGAGCGGACGATTTCCGTCCCATCGAATGTCGGCTTGAAGATTTGTGTAGCGCGCGGGTGCGGGAATTGGTCGAAATCCGACCGTTTGGCTCCGGACAGCGTGTAGAGGGTCAGCATCTCTCCGCTTTCCGCACTCAGATTGTAAAAGAACGCCCCGAACCTGGCGCCGGTCAACTCGACGCCGGCGTCGGTGACCTTCTGGACGATCGTGCCAAGGTCCAGCTCGGCGCCAACCACGGCGCCGACCTGATTAAGTGTTTCAAGAGTTCGGGCCTGTTCGGCGAGACGTTCCTGCGACTGTTTCTGTTCGGTGATATCGAGCGCCGCGCCAGTCGAGATGGTTGTGCCGTCGCGGTGCGTGAACTGGCCGTAGGCTGAGAGCCAGCGAACTTCGCCGCTGTCCTTGCGGACGATTCGGAATTCCATCGACCAGGGACCGCCGCGCGTTCGCGCCGCCTCGTGCGCGGCCTCGGCGCGTTCGACATCGTCGGGATGGACCCGTTCTCGCCAGAGCGCATAGCTTCCAATCAGGGCGGGAGGCGGCTCGACGCCCAGAATCCGAAAACCAGAGGGGCTCCACTGACCAAAACCGCTCGACAGGTCATTCTCGAACACGCCGATGCCGGTGCCTTCGAGCGCCAGCTCGAGACGGCGTTCGGTGTCCTGGTGAAGGCGCTGCGCAGCCCGCTGGGCGGTAACGTCGCTGGCGATGCCGGCGACTTCGCCGGTCGGCAGCAGGAATTTGCGCGTGAGGAAGTTTAGCGCACGGCCCTGATAGTCAAGCGTGTCCTCGAAATGAGCTGGAGCCCCGCTCGCGCGAACCGCCTCATCCTGCCCCTTGAAGCTCGCCGCCAGCTTTGGCTCGAACAATTCGTCGTCGGTGCGGCCGATGACCTGTTCGAGCGTCTTGCCGGCAAGCGCAAGGAAGGTGTTGCTGACATTGGTATAGCGGCCTTGGGGATCCTTGATGAAGATCGCGTCGGGCGTATATTCAAGGAATTCGACGAGCCTTCCGCGAGCCTCGCCGGCGGGTTTAACCTCCTTCGAGGCGGCTAGTTGCCGCTCGAGAGCCGCGACTTCGGCTTCGAGTGCGGCAATTCGGGAGGCATCTGCGGACGGGTGCGGATTGGACATCGAAGGCCGTGCACAAGAGGATACAGGAGGCCCTATGCCCCGCCTGCTCCTTCGCACGTGATCCGCGGGTCCGCAATAACCGGGGATAAGCTGGCTAAAAGGCCCTCCGCCGAGCGGCGATGAGCATGCGCAACAGCATCGCAACGGGCCGCGGCACTCCAACCTTGCCCTCGAGCCAGAGGCTGACGGCGGAGCGGCTCACTCCGATCGCCGCCGCCAATTCATTCTGGGTCTTGTATCCGAGGGTTCGCATCGCCGTTCGGAGTTCTTCGGGCGCCATCGAGGCCAGACGACGGTCGTCTTCGAGGACGCTGCTCAAGTCGGGCGCGTCGTTCCTGTGCTCAACGGCGGTCAAATCGCATCCGGTCCGCGATCCCCGGTGCGGATGCGGATGGCCTGAGCAATATCGGAAACGAAGATCTTGCCGTCGCCGATCCGTCCGGTCCTCGCCGCGCGCTCGATCGCGTCGATCACATTTTCGGCAAGGCTGTCCTCGACAACAACCTCAACTTTCACCTTGGGCAGGAAATCGACCACATATTCGGCCCCACGGTACAATTCCGTGTGACCCTTTTGGCGCCCGAATCCCTTTACCTCGGCGACGGTGATGCCGCTCACTCCGACTTCGTGGAGGGCGTCCTTCACATCGTCGAGCTTGAACGGTTTGATGATGGCTTCAATCTTCTTCACGACCGCCCATATGGCATTGCCGCACGAACGCCGCAATCTTCAGACACATGCACGCCGTTATGAAGGCCATCATTCTTGCCGCCGGGCTCGGCTCGCGCTTGCTTCCGCTGACCGCGGATCGACCCAAGTGCCTGGTCCCGGCCGGGGGCCGGGCGATCCTTGAGCATCAGCTATTCGCTCTGCACGAGGCCGGAGTTAAGGACGTCGCTGTTGTAGGCGGGTACCGCTTTGGCCGCTTGGCCGAGTTCGTCAACAGGCTCCCGGGCGATCTGCGGCCGGAACTGATCTTCAACCCCTTCTACGCGGTGAGTTCGAGCATCGGCAGCGTGTGGGCGGCCCGGCACCTTCTTGGCGGCCGGTTCCTGCTTCTGAACGGCGATTCCATCTACGAAGCGGACGCGTTGACCCAGGCGCTTGCGCATTTGCCTGCGGGAATCAGCCTGTTCGTCGAATCCGTCGTCCAGCCGGAGGTCGACGACATGCGCGTCGATGTTCGCGGCGGCCGCGTCGTTGAAGTTCACAAGAACCTCGATGTGAACCGCGCCCGCTATCGCTCGCTTGGCATCGTCGCCTGTGCCGATGCCAACAGCGACGGCTACCGCTCCGCGCTTGACGAGGTGATCTCGCAGCCCGGCGGCGACCAGCGCTTCCACCACGACATTGTCGACCTTCTCGCCAGGAAGGGGCGCGTCAATGCGCATGTGATCGACCCCGGCACCTGGCAGGAAATCGACAGTCCCGCCGACATCGACCGCTGGATGGGCGTAGGCCGCAGCGAAGCGGCCTGATCTCCGTTCAGGGCACAGGCGGGCAGGGCATCAGCCAGCCCGTGTAGCGAACGATCCGTCCAGCAAGCGGCATCGCAACCGCTACGTCGAACCGGAATCGCCCGTCCTCTTCCCATTCACGAGCCACGATGGCCGGAGCAAGCCTCCGCGGCATCAGCACTCCGAACAGCGTCCAACGCGTCAGGGTCATCGAAAGGCCGCGTTCGCCGGCAGGCAGGGTAAAATGGAAGCGGATAGGGCCGAACCGCTCGATCAGTTCGCCCGCACGACCGCTCAATTCGCTCGTGAATCGATGCCCGCCGAAGTCGCGAGTCCAGGTTTCGACACCATCACGCTCGGCGAACGCGACGTGCAGCGGCCACGAGCCTTCTGGAGGCATGCCCATGGCCCGCGCCAGGGCTCGCGCAGCCAGGCCGCGCCCTCGCTCCACCCTGCCTTCGCCAGCAGCGCCGGCGTCGCGGTTGACATAATGGAGGCCGCGTACTGCATCAGGCAAAGCGTCGAAGGCCGGACCAAGCACGCGGCGATATAATGGGGCTCGCAGTACGCGCTCGGCGAATTCATATCTGACAGCGATCTTCGAAAGCCGCGGCTCAAACTGCGCAAAGCTGAGCATATCGGCTGCGGTGCGCGCGCCCGGCGCGCAACGGCCGGCAAGAACTTCCGCGGCGAGGATTTCGGCTGCGAGCGTCGGTACTTCCAGCCCATCGCCACGTTCGGCGAAGATCGTCCAGCTTCGTTCGAGCCGCTCCTTGCCGCGGCTTCCCCATAGAACAATCTTCATCGCCGAGCGCTCGCCACCGATGCGTTCGGTAAGTCGATACAGTGGCAGCAGGAATGGCGCCGCGCCGGTGAGCGAACGCAGCCATCCCCAACGCACCGCCCAGCTCGCAAGCCACAAAGCAACCATGTGGAATCCAAGCTCAGTTCCCGCGCGGAACGTGACGGCCGGGTGGCCCGGCAGTCCCGGCGGCATCAGAACGCAATCGGGCACGTCGGCGATCGCCACATAGCGTCCCCGAAGTCCCGATCCGTCGCTCAGCACGAAATCCTCCCGGCGCAGCTCCTGCCATCCATAGGCCTTGCCCCACCGGCCGCTGCGCCAGACCCGCACCGGCTGGCCGACATAGCTCAAGATCGCCGCGATGACCGAGGCACCGCCGGTCGCACGATTGGCGGCGCTCAGGGCGATGTCTACCGCGTGCACCTGGTCGAGCCCGGCGGCGAGCTTGCGCGCAACGGCCCCGGTCAGTGCAGGGACGCTCGATGCGCCAGCGATCACGGCTACTCCGGCTGTGCGCGCCACTTCATCGAGATCTTCGATCCCGGCCACAAAGTTCGTTGAATCGGCAAGGTCGATATAGGGAACGCGCGCCGCGATGCAGGCCAAAGGCACCTGATAGCCGCTGTCCTGAAAAGGCCCAGCGGCGTCGATCACCAGGTCCGGACGCTCGCGCGCCAACACTTCGGCAATCTCGCGGGTTCGGTCCATGATCAGCGGACGTGCGTGCGGGAGTTGCGCACATAGCCCCTGGGCCTTCGCGAGCGTGCGGCCTGCAACGATCAACTCGTGGCCCGCCGCCGCAAGTCTATGGCACAGCCGCTCCCCAAATCCTCCATAGCCGCCGATAACGAGGATTAGGCTCACAGGAAGCGAAACCGATCCTCGGGCCGCGGAACGTAGCAGCTTTCACGTCGACCGAACCAGCGGTAGCGATTGCGCGCAATCAGCCGATAGAGCGGATCGCGCACGAACCGCGGCACCAGCCGCGCCGCCGCGCCAAGGCGCCAGGGCCAGCCGAGTCCGCTCCAGATGGCAATCACCGCATCGCTGTCGCGCAGCGCGCGACCTCCGTCGACGACGATCATCGTCTCGGGATTTTCGGGATTGATGCCGAACCTTCTGTAGAGTGTCGCGCCGGCTTCGCCCTGCATCGATGCAAGACGGAAGCGCCGTTTGCGATCGTGCCTCAGGACAAACTGCGCGTTGGCGGAGCACAAGGGGCAGATCGCGTCGAAGACAATGACGGGCGCTTCGTTCATCGGCTGGCCCCGGTCACGCAGTCTTCGAACATCGCTGTCTGGCAGATCAGTTCGCCGAACAGCGGGTGCCTGATGCTGAGCACGAAGGCGAAACAGCCGTGATTGCAGTCAACATGGCTGACGCGCATCCGGCCCGGTTCGAGCCATTTCGGAACGCGCACCCGAATGCGGCCGATCCGAAGCGCGTAATGGTCGCTGTCAAAATGGAGGCTGCCGTTTTCCACCGATACCTTGAGCGCAATCGTGACGCCGCAGCCTACATATTCTTCAAGGCCTGTCGGTCCGGCGAAGCGTTTGGCACTGTGAATGACCTGCGGGAAGCCATCCGCGCGACCATAGATGCGAGTCCAGAACTGGCCGCCGGTCGCAACATCCTCGGTCACGCTCACCGCCGCCGGAACGAAGATGTCGCGCCGGAGCGGCAGCGGCGACCCGATCAGCCGCGCCAATTGTGCGAGCAACCAGCCGGCGCGGCTCATGCGGCACTCTACGATCTCGCCGGCGTACAGAATGGTCGTGCAATCGCCGATGTGGCGTCCGAACCGCGCGCGAACCGCTTCCGGGAGCCGCATCCATGCATCTTCGCCGACGAGGGTGCGGAACCTGAGATCGCCGACCTGCGCGTCCGGGCGGGCAGGGCGCCGGAACGGGATGACGTTGCCCGCCGCTCTGCTCTCGATCCTCATCGTCGATCCCCTTGTTCGAATGCTCATCCGGGGGACGAGCGGTCAATTCACTCCGGCGTGGTTCCTCCCGCGTCGTTCTTGCGGCCGAACGACACGAAGTTCGCTACCTTCGATCCCATGCGGATCAGCTTCATGATGGTCGCGGCGGGGACGCCGAGCATCTGATCGTACCAGCGGCTCATCGTCCGAACGAAGCTTTCCATTTCGGCGAGCCTTTTTCTGGCAACGGCGCTTACGTGCGGGTCGCGTTCGGCCTGTGCGAGGCAGGCCCGGAGCGCAGCCGCGGCCGGGTCGATTTCTCGCTCCTTGCGGCCCTGCGCAATGCGCGTGACCATCTGCCAGAGGTCGGTCTCCGCCTCGAAATGGTCGCGGCGGTCACCGCGGATCGGAACGCGCCGGACCAGCCGCCAGCCGACCAGTTCACGCAAGCTGTTCGACACGTTCGAGCGAGCGATCCCCAGTGTCTCGGCAATGTCCTCGGCGGTGAGCGGCTCCTCGGCCAGGTAAAGCAGGGCGTGGATCTGCGCGACCGAGCGGTTCACGCCCCATTGCCCGCCCATGTCGCCCCATTGAAGGATGAAGTGCTCCACCGCGGTCGGCAGGGCGCGAGTTGTTGCAGTAACTTCTGTCATGACAGAAATATCTGCCTGAATGGAACCCGAGTCAAGCGTTCAGATTTACACTGGCGCGTTCGCCGACGCTCTGCAAAACTCTTTGAAGAAGCGGAGGAGCCAGCCCGCAGGCCAAGGCTGGCGCGGCTGGTCCATGAGAGGCGGTGTGCTGGTGAAGAATGAAGACGGGGAGGCCAAGCCATGACGATCGGGCGCAGAGCATTTTTGGGTGGCACCGTCGCAACAGCGGCCGCTGCCGCGAACGCGCAATGGGGGGATCCAATGACTCCCGCGGCCAGCGACCCGAAGGCGCCGATCTGGCCCGCGCGCGAGCGCTTTGCGCTCTGGCCCGGTACGCCGCCCGGAGCTCCGTCCGCCCCGATTGCGCCGGTCATCAACATGAACGGTCCGAAGGAAAGGCGCGAACTGTGGGTGCGCGGAGTCCAGACGCCGGAAGTGAATGTCTATCGCCCAGCGCGGCCGGACGGCTCCGCTATGCTCGTTTTCCCCGGCGGCGGCTATTATTTCCTCTCGGTCCAGAACGAAGGGCTGGATGCAGCCCAGCGTTTCAACATGGATCGCATGACGGTCTTCGTGCTCAGCTATCGCCTGCCGGGCGAAGGCTGGGCCAACCGCTCGCTGGTCCCTTTGTCGGATGCACAACGGGCAATGCGTCTGATCCGCGCACGCGCGGGCGAATTCGGGATCGATCCGGCGCGGCTCGGAGTGATGGGCTTCTCGGCCGGCGGTCACCTCGCCGCCCACTTGACCGCTTCCCATGACGAGCCGGCCTACATGCCGGTGGATGCGGCGGATAGGCAGTCGGCGCGGCCCGCCTATAGCGCGCTGATCTATCCGGTGGCGACGCTCGACCCGAAGATCACGCACAAGGGTTCGTTCGACAATCTGCTCGGCAAGAACCCGTCCGAAGCGCTGATCGCGGCGCGTTCGCCCGAGCGTCACGTGACGTCGGCAACTCCACCCAGCTTCGTCGTTCACGCCTTCGACGATGGCGCCGTGCCGATCGCCAACAGCCTGCGCTGGATCGAGGCGGCGCAGGCCGCCAAGGTGCCGGTCGAAGCGCATCTGTTCACCGAGGGCGGACACGGCTTCGGCTTTCACCTGCCGAAGGAGCTTCCGGGCTCGCGCTGGCCCGACCTGTTCAGCGTCTGGTTGCGCAAGCACGGCGGCTGACCTTCAACGACAAAAAAGGGAGAGAGACATGAACGCTGACCGCAGAGCCTTTCTGCGCGGTACGGTTGCCGCCGCCGCTGCAACCGCGGCCGCCGCCGCCGCCGCACAGGAGCCGTGGGGTCCGCCCACCAACGCACTCACCGATCCCAGAATGCCGTTCTGGCCGGCGGCCGAGCGGTTTGCGCTGTGGCCGGGCGCTGCTCCGGGCGCACCGAAGACAAAGATCGCGCCCGATTGGACAATGAACGGCACATCCAAATATCGCGAGCTGTGGGTGGCGGGCATTCAAACGCCGGAGGTGCATGTCTTTCGCGCGCCGCGCTCCGACGGCTCGGCGCTGCTGTCGATCCCGGGCGGCGGGTACCGCTTCCTGTCGGTTCAGAACGAAGGGCTCGACGTCGCCGAACATTTCAACGCCGACCGGACAACCGTATTCGTGCTCACTCATCGGCTCCCGGGCGAAGGCTGGGCGAACCGCGCCACGGCGCCGCTGGCCGACGCCCAGCGCGCAATGCGCCTGATCCGCCACCGCGCGAAGGACTTCCACGTTGACCCCGACAGGCTTGGCGTCATGGGCTTTTCGGCGGGTGGCCACCTCGCCGCAGACCTCGCCGTCGCTCACGCCGAGCGCACGTACACGCCCGTAGATGCCGCCGACCGGCTCTCGGCGCGCCCGGCGTATCTCGGTCTGATCTACGCCGTCACGTCACTGCTCGACGTGCGGGGCGACGGCAAGCCGTGGGACGGGCTGGCAGGACCGGGCGCTTCCGAGGACGTGCTCCGCGCCCGATCACCGGTGCTGCACGTGACCAAGGACACTCCACCGACCTTCCTTGTGCAGGCAATGAACGACCCGACCGTGCTCGCCTTTCACAGTTTTCGCTGGATCCAGGCGCTGAGCTCGCTTGGGGTCGCCACGGAAGGCCATTTCCTCAGCGAAGGCGGTCACGGTTTCGGGCTTCACCTTCCCAAGGAGCAATCCGGCTCGCAGTGGCCCGACATGTTCTCGCAATGGCTCCGCAAGCACGGCGGGTAGCGGCTAGTCCGTCGCGACCTGTCGTTGCCCGCCGCTGCTTTTCGCCTCCACATTGCGCATCAGCAGCAGGAGCGGGAGGACGGCGAAGGTGACGATCATCATCAGCTTGAAATCGTCGAGATAGGCGATGAACACCGCTTGTCGGGTGACTTCGCCGTTTAGCACGGTAAGTGCGGCGTTGCCCGGCACACCGAGGCCCTGCATCACCTGAAGCTCGTTGGTTGGCGCATAGGTGATCGAACTTGCGATGTCGTTATGGGCGACCTGCGCCATTCGGACGAGTTGCGAGCTGACGACCGAAATCCCGACAGAACCGCCGATATTGCGAGCCAGGTTCAGTAGCGCCGCTGCGGTAGTGCGCAGGCGCGGTGCGAGCGTCTGGAAGGCGAGGCTCTGCAGCGGCACGAAAATCAGGCCGAGCCCGAGGCCCTGCACGATGCCGCTGACGATCACCGGCCGCGACGGCTGGTCAAGCGCGAAGCCGGTCATCATCCACAGGGAGACGCCCATCAGCGCGATGCCCAGGCCGACAAGAATGCGCGCATCGAACCTTCCCGTCAGCCGCCCAGCCATGAGCATCGAGATCAAGGTGCCGATCCCTCGCGGCGTGGTCAGGAAGCCCGACTGAAGCACCGAATAACCGTAGATGTTCTGAAGCAGCGGCGGCAGCAGGGCGAGGCCGGCGAGCAAGAGTACGCCCGTTACGACCATGAATAAAAGTCCGGTCGCGAAATTGCGGTCGGCGAACATGCCTTTTTCGAAGAGGGGCTCGCGTCCGGTCATGAGATGGACGACGAACATCCAGAAAGCGCCTGCTGCCACGCCGGCTTCGAGGATGATCTCCCAGCTTTCGAACCAGTCCTCCTGCTGGCCGCGATCGAGGCACAGCTGCAAGGCGCCAAGCGCAATGGCCAGGAGCAGGAAGCCGAACAGGTCGAACCTGCGTCGCGTCGCCGCGGTCTTTGGCATGAAGCGGAGCAGCAGGATTGCGCAGAGGATCCCGACCGGAAGGTTGACCAGGAATACCCAGCGCCAGTTGTAATTGTCGGTCAGCCAGCCGCCGAGCATCGGGCCCATGATCGGCCCGATCATGATTCCGCCCCCGAACAGGGCCATCGCCTGGCTGTGCTTTTCGCGCGGGTTGATGTCGAACAGGGTCGCCTGCGCGAGCGGCACGATGAAGGCGCCGCTGACGCCCTGGATCGCGCGGAAGGCGACCATTTCCGATAGCGAGGTCGCCATCGCGCACAGCACCGATGCCGCCGTGAAGCCAATCACCGAAATGAGCAGCAGCCGCTTCCTGCCGACCCGGTCCGCCATCCAGCCGCTGATCGGGAGGGCGATGGCGGAAGCCACGATATAGCTGGTCAGCACCCAGTTGATCGTGTCCTGCGTCGCGCTGAGGCTCGCCTGCATGTGCGGCAAAGCGACGTTGGCGATGGTGGTGTCGAGCACCTGCAGCAGCACGGCCATCATCACCGCGATGGTGACGATGGTCCGCTGCCCGGCGGGCAGCGGGTGGCTGGCCTGGCTCGGATCGTCGGCCAAGGAGCTTAGCTCTTGTCGGCCAGCCGGACGGTGACGGTCGCGGAGAGTCCCGCGATCATCGGGCGTGAAGGCGTGCCGTCGAAGGCGATGCGTACCGGCACCCGCTGGGTTACCTTGACCCAGTTTCCGTTGGCATTCTGCGCCGGAAGGATGGCGAATTCGCTCCCGGTGCCGGCGCCGATGCTTGCGACGTGCCCATTAAACTTCGCGCCGCCATAAGCGTCGATCTCGATCGTCGCCGGCTCTCCGGGCAGCATTCGAGCGAGATCCTTCTCCTTGAAGTTGGCTTCAACCCAGGCGCCCTGGCCATGCACCAGCGACATCATCCCGATGCCGACTACGACCGTCGTGCCGATCTGCAGCCGGTCGGCATTCTCTACGATGCCGTCCATCGGCGCGCGCACTTCGGTGCGCGACAGATCGAGCCGCGCCTTGTCGATCGCCGCTTGGGCGGCTGCGATATTGGGCTGCTCGCCGGGGGCGATGGCCGCCGACGCATTGGCCGCGCGAGCGCGCGCATCGGCGAGCGCCGTCTCCGCCTTGCGAACTTCCGCAACCGCGTCATCGTGGGCTGCGCGGGTCGTGAAACCCTGGCGCAGCAACTCGGACTGACGGGCCAGCGCGCGCCTCTGGATCTCGAGATCGGCCGCGGCGCCGGTGATGTCTGCGCCGGTTCCGGCCGCCTGTGTGTGCAGCTGCGTTGTTTGGAGGCGGGCCGCCGCAAGTTGTGCCTGCGCCTGCTCCAGCGCGACGCGATAGGGCTGCGGGTCGACGCGAAACAGCAATTGTCCGCGCTTCACATGGTCGCCATTCTTGACCAGGACCTCGACGATCGGGCCGTTCACCTGCGCTGCGACGGACACGATGTCCTGCTTGACCTGGGCATTGTCGGTCGAGACGGTCTCGCCGCTTGTTATCCAATAATAAAGTCCGCCGGCGATCAGCAGGAGGGGGACGATCAGCATGACGATCAAGCGGCGCTTGTTGCGCGGCGGATTGTCCGTGACGACGACCGTCTCGCCGGTGCTGGTATCCACGTCAACCGGCTCGCCCGTCAGCTTTTCATTCTTCATCTGATTCATGCGTTCAGCGCCTTTTTCGCGGGTTCGCGCGCAGCGACATTGTTCCTGATGACCTCGAGCATCGCGCTAAGTCTCGACACATCCGCTTCGCTGAGGCCCGCAAACGCCCGAGCGTGCAATTCGCCCGCGATGTGCCGAAGCTTCTCGACCAGCGGCGCGGCTTTGGCGGTGAGTTCCAGCCGCCACGCCCGCCGATCGTCGGGATCCCGATGCCGCTCGACCAGTTCCGCCTCCGCCAGGCGATCGACGATTCGGCACAGGGTGATCGGCTCAACGTCGAGCAAGTCGGCAAGCTCAACCTGCCGCAGCCCGGGCTGGCGACTGAGCTTCACCAGGACGCGCCACTGCGCTCGAGTGACCCCGAGGGCGGCGGCACGGCGGTCGAACGCCCGCCGCAGGACGTGCGCCGTCTCCCCGATTTCGATGAGATTCGTTTCCATTCGCAACCTATATGATAAGTAGGCTTATTGAATCAAGCCGTGCCGCCGCTAATGCTCGCCCAATGAGTGACGACGAGCCCAAGATCCGCCCCGACACCCGCCTAGTGCAGGCGGGCCGCCGCAAGGAATGGACCGGCAGCCTGGTCAACGTGCCAGTCGAGCGCACGTCGACGATGATCTTCGGCGACGTCGCGGAGATGGACCAAGCCTATCCGCCGAAGGACGGGCGGCCAAGCTATGGCCGCAACGGCGCGCGCACGCATTGGTCGCTCGCGGAGGCGCTGACGGAACTGGAGCCCGGCGCGGCTGGTACAAAGCTGTTTCCCTCGGGGGCGGGCGCGGTCGCGATGGCGCTGCTGACGGTGCTCAAGTCCGGCGACGAGCTGCTGATGGTCGACAGCGCCTATGAGCCGACGCGAAGCTTCTGCGACCATGTGCTGAAGAAGAACGGTGTCCGCACGATCTATTACGACCCGCGACTCGATGCCGATGGCGTTGCTGGTCTCTGCACGGACAAGACCGGTGCGATCTTCCTCGAAAGCCCAGGCTCGCTGACCTTCGAAGTGCAGGATGTGCCCGGCATCTGCGCCATGGCGAAGGCGCGCGGCATCCCGACCCTGCTCGACAACACATGGGCGACGCCGCTCTTCTTCCCGGCAATCTCGAAGGGGGTCGACCTGTCGATCCTCGCCTGCACCAAATATATCGGCGGCCATTCCGACGTGATGCTTGGCTCGGTCACGGCCGCGCCGGCCTGGTTCGACGCGCTCGCGAAGACCTATCGCAATTACGGCCAGCATATCGGCGCGGATGATGCCTTCCTCGCCGCTCGTGGCCTGCGCACGCTCGGAGTCCGCCTGCGCGCGCATCGGGACAATGCGCTGACCGTCGCCCGGTGGCTCAAGGCGCATTCGGCTGTCGAGCGGCTGCTTCATCCCGCATTTGATGAATGCGTGGGACACGAATATTGGAAGCGCGATTTCCTCGGCTCCAGCGGCCTTTTCTCCTTCGTTCTGAAGGACGGCGGCCGTGCCGAAGCGTCGGCGATCGTCGACCGGCTCCGCCATTTCGGCATCGGCTATAGCTGGGGCGGCTTCGAAAGCCTGGCCATCCCGGTGTCCGTGGATCGAAGCACGAACAACGAGCTGAAGGGCCGCGCGGTCATCCGCCTCCAGATCGGCCTCGAAGACCCGCAAGACCTGATCGAGGATCTCGAGCAGGCGCTTCGGTCCGCGAGCTAAAGGCGGAGATCAGCGCAGAAGTCCGGCACTGCGCAGCGCATCATCGATCGTCTTGGTGACGCCGGAATGAATCAGATCGCGAAAGTTCGGCACCGCAGATTTTTCGGTATTCGGGACGCGGGCAATTGGCTCGTCCTCCCCAACCGCCAACGCCGGGATAATCCCCCAGAAAGCCGCAATGCGGAGCGTCGACGAGATGCCAGCTTCGAGCATGTAAGGGGCCGCAACCTCTTGCGCACCGCGTTCGCTGGTGTCGAGCGGTGTGCCATGACCAAGGCCGGTCAGGCGATATTCCTCGACCACGTCCTTACCGGCCCGATCTTGCCACACGCGATGAGGGTAGCCGGCCACAATGTCCGTTCGGCTCGGCTGCTTCGGAGCGCCGTGAAGGCTCCGCCATTGCTCCACGAGAGCGGTGGCATTGGAAGAGTCGACGGTGCCGTCCTGCGTTCCATGCCAGACGGACAAAAGCGGCCATTCGCCCTGATGGGGAGAAGCGCGGCGGACGAGGTCGCTCAAGTCGGCCGGCCTCGGCATGCCATGGCCGCGCATGCGGTCGAAGGCCTCCGGAATGCTCTTCGCCACACCGAACGGCAAACCCGCGATCACGGCCCCTCCCGCGAACACGTCGGGGTAGGTGGCGAGCATGACCGCAGTCATTGCTCCGCCGGCCGACAAGCCCGTGACGAAGGTCCGCCGCAGGCCGGTGCCATGCATTTTCTGCATCGCCGCGACCATCTGACGGATCGACAGCGCCTCGCCCATACCCCGGTTGGCGTCGTCGGCCGAGAACCAGTTGAAGCAAAGGTTGGGATTGTTGCTTCGCTGTTGCTCCGGGAACAGGAGTGCGAAGCCGTACCGGTCGGCCAGCCGCGACCACCCTGAACTTTGGTCGTAGCCGCCTGCCGTCTGCGTGCAGCCGTGCAGGACAACGACCAGCGGCCCCCCGCTGCGATAGCTTTCGGGAACATAGTGCCGTGCTGACAGCGCGCCGGGGTTCGAACCGAATGCCCCCAGAGGTTGCAAGCGATGCGGGATGGGGACTCCCGCTTGCGCGGCCTGCTTGAACTTCGAAAGGCGGGCGAGGGTGTCCTGCAGGTTTCTGATGACGTCGACTCCCAAACGGGAGCCGCCTTCCGGTTCCCATGTTGCACTGCACAATATGGGCGTGCCAACGCGCCGGTCAATGCAGCGGATGCGCGAGCTCCGTGCAAAGAATGCACGTGGGCTCAACGATTTAGCATCGAGAATCCACACACCGGCTGGTCTGGGTCGCCGCTCGCAAGCTCGCGCGCTCCAGCTTACGCCAGTCCCCCGGACTGGCTAAGCTGGAGCGGGTAGCGGGAATCGAACCCGCGCGTTCAGCTTGGGAAGCTGACAGGCTACCATTACATCATACCCGCGCCCGTGCGGCCTCAGTTATGGCCGCCAGGCCTCAGCGTCAACGCCGCTAGATGCCGCCCATTACCGGCTCATAGCCCGCCTTGCGCAACCCTTCGGCCACAGCTTCGGCGCACCGCCGTGCAAGTTCTTCGTTATCCGAGCGAACGACGAAGTTCGATCCGAACCGCCCATCCTGGTCGAACGGGTAGCTGCCGATCGACGCGCCCGCGAACGCGGCCTCCGTTTCTCGCAGCATGTCCGCGACCACGCTCTCCGCCGCGAATGCGCCGACGGTTACCGAGACCACCGGGCGACCGCCTTCAAGCGTTCCGGTGAGACCCACAAGCATGCGCGCGGTGATCGCCGGCACGCCCGCCATGATGAAGACATTGCCGATCCGCACGCCCGGCGCGCCCGATGCCGGATTGGGGATGAGCTCGGCGCCTTCGGGTACACGCGCCATGCGCAGCCGGGCGTCGGTGAGGCCGCCACGAGTCTCATAGAATCCCTCGAGGATCCGGCGAGCTTCCGGATGAACCACGACCGGCACTCCGAAAGCGGCCGCAATCGCGTCGATCGTGATGTCATCGTGAGTGGGGCCGATGCCGCCTGTCGTGAACAGATAATCATGCGTCGCGCGTAAGGCATTCACCGCGGCCACGATTGTCTCTTGAACATCCGGAACGATTCGAACCTCGGCCAAGCGGATGCCCTGGTCGTTCAGCCACAAAGCGATCTGCGACACGTTCTTGTCCTGGGTCCGGCCCGACAGGATCTCGTCGCCGATCACCACCAGAGCAGCGGTCCAGATCCTCGTTCCGTCGCTCAACGCCACGCTCCCATTCGACTTATTCGGTCCGCATCCTTATCTAGAAAGCATGACCGAATATATCACCGTCTCAGCTGAGGACCGGGCCGAGCCGCGCAACGGCGTGATCAAGCTTCATGGGCCGGAAGGCTTCGCCGGAATGCGCAAGGCCGGTCGCCTCGCCGCCGAGATCCTCGACGCAATCGCACCGCATGTGGTTCCCGGCGTCACCACCGACGAGCTCGACCGGATGGTCTACGAGCATATGATTCGCGAAGGCGCGTTGCCGGCGACGCTCGGCTATCGCGGCTATACCAAGAGCAGCTGCATCTCGATCAACCATGTCGTGTGTCACGGCATCCCCGGCGAAAAGACGCTCAAGGATGGCGACATCGTCAATATCGATGTGACGCCGATCGTCGACGGGTGGCATGGGGACACCAGCCGCATGTTCCTGGTGGGCAACGTGCCGATCAAGGCTAAGCGGCTGGTCGATGTGACCTATGAAAGCCTCATGCTCGGCATCGAGCAGGCGCGGCCCGGCAACCACATGGGCGACGTCGCCAACGCCATCCAGCAACATGCCGAGTCCCACCGGTACAGCGTGGTGCGCGATTTTTGCGGACACGGCGTCGGTCGCCTGTTCCACGATAGTCCCGAGGTCGTCCACGCCGGTCGGCCAGGCACCGGTCCGGAGTTGAAGCCCGGCATGATCTTCACGATCGAGCCGATGGTGAACATCGGCCGCGCGGACGTGAAGGTGCTCGAAGACGGCTGGACGGCCGTCACGCGCGACCGGTCGCTGTCGGCCCAGTTCGAACATTCGATCGGAATCACCGAAGACGGCTGCGAAATCTTTACCAAGAGCCCGGCGGGACTCGACCGGCCGCCTTATCTCTAGTGCCGAACGGCCGCTCGCGATCTCCGAGGAACGCTGTACGTTGAAGATCGCGGTGCTGATTGGCGCCGAGGCTTATCAGGCGCATCATGTTGCCGACATCGCCTTCGAACTGGCCGGGCGTGACGGCGTCGAGGTCGAGATCCTGGCCTTGCTTCCGGAGGCGCTTGCCGAGGTGAGGCGGCTTGAGCGGAGTCCTGCCGATTCGGCGATCGCTCGACGGCTGCTGACGATCCCGCCGCACCTGCGCCTGCTGCAAAGGGCGCGGCTGTTCGGAAGCCTGAAGGTCGCCGTGCTTCGGGCGCGCGAGAACTTGAGTCTGTTGTCTGGTTACGATGTAATCGTCACCCCGACAGACCACACGCGGTTCATCCGGCCCTTCCTGAACCCCTGTCCGTCGATGATTTACGTCAATCACGGCATTGGTGGGCGCGAGGCGTCTTATTCCGAAAAGTATCTCGGGTTCGATTTCGTCCTCGTTGCGGGCCGCAACGACGAGCAGCGGCTGCTCGAAAAGCGGCGAGTCCGTCCCGGACGCTATGGGGTTATCGGCTACCCCAAGTTCGAAGCCGCCGATCGCCTGCGAAAGGGGCAGGAACCGCTGTTCCCGAACGATCGTCCAACGGTGCTGTTCAACCCGCATTCGAAGCGTGCGCTGCGATCATGGGAGCGGTTCGCGCGCCCACTGATCGACCACGTCGCGGGCACGGGCGAGTTCAATCTGGTCGTTGCTCCGCACGCGAAAATGTTCGGCCGCCGGCCGCGTTTCGTCTGGCGGCGCTGGGAACGGCTTGCGGTTCCGGGTCGCGTGATCGTCGATCTTGGTTCTCCGCGCGCGCTCGACATGACCTATAGTGCGGCCGCGGACATCTACGCCGGGGATGTAAGCAGCCAGATCTACGAATTTCTGAGCGAACCGAAGCCTTGCGTCTTCCTCAATGCGCATTCGCTCGACTGGAAGGAGAGCCCAAATTTCCCGACCTGGGATCTTGGCGACGTGGTCGACACGCCTGCGGCGGCGATCGAGGCGATCCGGACGGCGCAGGAGCGTCACGTCCATTATCGCGAACTGCAGGCGCGGCGGATGGCGGAGGTGGTAGACAAGACCCCCGGCGCCGCCCGGCGGGGTGCCGATGCGGTGCTCGAATACTTGAACCGACCGGCCCAGTCGCCGGTGATGTTCCTCCTGTCAGACCTCGGCACCGGAGGCACCGCGCGTGCGACGATGATGATCGTGAATGGCCTTGTCGAACGTGGGTATGACGTGTCGCTGGTCGTCGCTCGCGGAAGCGGGGCGCTTACCAGCGAACTGGATCGGCGCGTGAAGCTGATCGAACTGAAAGCCGCGGCGGCACGCGGCGCCGGCATGCTCAGTGCCCTCAAGGGTCTCGTCGCGACAATCAAGGCCGAGCGCCCGGTACGCCTGGTGTCGGCCGGCAATCATATGCACGTGATGGCGACGCTCGCTTATGTCCGCGCAGCTGTGCCGGGCTGCAGCCTCATCCTCAAGATGACCAACCCCGTCGAACGGCAGCGGAGCGGCAGGTTCGGCAATCTGCTTCGCCGCGGCTGGTATCGCTGGGCCTTCGGCAAAGCCGACCGCGTCCTGCTGATCGCCGACTCAACGCGTGGCGAGATGGCGCGCACTTATTCGGCCGCCGCCGCCAAACTGAGAGTCGTCGACAATCCCTACATCACGGACGCGATGCTCGATGCCGGTGCCGAACCTGCGGCCTTCGAGCCGGGCAGGCTGCTCGCCATCGGGAGGCTGGTCGCGCAGAAGAACTATCCGCTGATGCTTCGTGCGCTTGCCCGCTCGAGGGAACTCGAATGGACCCTCGATATCCTGGGTGACGGTCCGTTGCTCGACGGGCTCCAAAGCATGGCGCGCGAGCTCGGTATTGCCGATCGAGTGAACTTCCGCGGCTTCGTGCCAAATACGGTCGATTATTTGCGTAGCGCCCATGCCCTGCTGCTGTCGTCGGCGTGGGAGGGGCAGGGGGCAGTGCTCCTCGAAGCGCTGGCCTGCGGCTGTCCGGTCGTTGCAACCCGGTCGACCGCGGCGGTCGGCGACGTGCTCGGGGAGGGCCGCTACGGAACGCTTGTGCCTCCGGGCGACGAAGAGGCGCTGGCGCAAGCGATTGCCACAGAGTTGCGGCAGCGCTCGAAGGTATCGAGCGACGCTCGCAAGTGGGTCGAACGCTACCGGATCGACGCCGGCATCCGGTCGCACGTGGAGGCGCTCGGTTTGACCGAGACCCGCGCCTGCTGACAGGCGCGGGTCCGGAAGCTTAGCGCTTCGAGAACTGGAAGCTGCGGCGGGCCTTGGCGCGGCCGTACTTCTTGCGCTCGACGACGCGCGGGTCGCGGGTGAGGAAGCCGGCGCGCTTCACGGTTGTGCGGAGCGCGGGTTCGTAGCGCGACAGCGCCTGGGCGATGCCGTGCTTGACCGCCCCGGCCTGGCCGGAAAGGCCGCCGCCCTTGACGGTTGCGATTACGTCATACTGGCCTTCGCGGTCGGACACGCCGAACGGCTGGTTGATGACGAGGCGAAGCGTCGGACGCGCGAAATAGACTTCCTGATCGCGGCCGTTGACCGTGATCTTGCCGGTGCCGGGCTTCAGCCAGACGCGAGCGACGGCGTCCTTGCGGCGGCCGGTCGCATAAGCGCGCCCGAACTTGTCGAGCTGCTGCTCGCGAAGCACGGCTTCCATCTGCGGACCCTGGGTCGATACGCCATTGTCGGATTCTGGCTTGTCCTTGCGGCCGCGGCCACCTTCACGGCCACCTTCGCGGGCATCGCGGCGCTCGGCGGACGGGGCAGCTTCAGCTTCGGGAGCAGCTACCGGCGCCTCGGCGGCGGCAGCTTCGGGGGCGGCGGCTTCAGCGGCAGGAGCTTCCGGCTCCTGGCTCGTCAGCGCACCCAGATCGGAAAGGGACTTCTTGTCGGCCATGTTATGCGCCCACCTTGTTCTTGCGGCTCATGCCGGCGACGTCGAGAGGCTGCGGATCCTGGCCCGCATGCGGATGTTCGGTGCCGCTGTAGAGGTGCAGCGCACGCATCTGATCGCGGCCAAGCGGGCCACGCGGGATCATGCGCTCAACCGCCTTCTCGAGCACGCGCTCCGGAAAGCGGCCGTCGAGCACCTTGCCCGCTGTGGTTTCCTTGAGCCCGCCCGGATAACCGGTGTGCTTGTAATAGATCTTCTGATCGAGCTTGCGGCCGGTGAACTTCACCTTGTCTGCGTTGATGACGACGACATGGTCGCCGCAATCGACGTGGGGAGTGAAGCTCGGCTTGTGCTTGCCGCGCAGGATGTTGGCGATGATCGTCGCCAGACGGCCGACCACCAGATTCTCGGCATCGATCAGATGCCATTTCTTCACGACCTCGGCCGGCTTGACCGACTTGGTGGTCTTCATCAGCGCCTTCATGGGGCTTGGACCTCTTGGATTAAGCAAAAAGCGCCGCTCGCGAGCAGCGCCTGTGAGTGGCCTAATCGCTGCGGAACTCTAGAAAGTCAAGCAAAAGCGGCAGGTTCTGAAGAGGTATTATAATACCTTGAACTGGAACGGATCGCGCTTTGAAGCCCGATGACCTGCCGCCGGCCGCGCGATAGCTGTGCTAGCCGACGCTGTCTTGCACCCAATCCGAGTAGGAATTGAGCAGCTTGTCGATTGGCCATACCGCGATGGCGGGCACCGCATAGCTGTGCAGGCCGGCGATGTGCGTCATGAGCCTGTCGGCCTGAACGTCCGTCGTCTTGAAGATCGCCGCAACTTCCTCGGCAGTCTCGACGGCGCCCTGCCAGCGGTAGATGGACCGGCACTGCCCGAGGATGTTGACGCAGGCGGCCAGTCGCTGCTCGACCATCTGTCGGCCGATCCGCTCGGCTTCGTCGGCGTTGGCGAACACGGCGTAGACGGAAACGATGGTCATGCAGGGTCCACGCGGCGTCCGACAACATGCGCGCCCCAGACCGTGCTGGCGAGAAGAAGTGCACCGACCGCCTGGTGGAGCGCCGCGAGCCAGATCGCGACGCCGCTGAGCACGGTCAGGATGCCGAGGAGGATCTGCGTTCCAAATGCGGAATGGATCGCAATGCTTGCGCTTCGTCCGCCCGGTGCACGCTTCACCTTGTGCGCGAACATGACCAGCACGGCCACCACCGCCCATGCCCACCAGCGGTGGACGAAATGGATCAGGAATGGATCATGGGTCAGCGCGAATGCCGCGCCGCGGCTCCAGTCAATGCCTTCCGGGACGAACCGGCCCTGCATGTCCGGCCAGGTCGGCGCGAGCTGGCCGGCGTTGAGTCCTGCAACCCAGGCTCCGAACATAAGCTGGACGAACAAGGCGGTAATCGTCGCGGCGCTGACGGCTGTCACTCGCGACGGCTGATCCGCTCCGCTCGCCGCCAGCCGCCGCAGGTCGAGCGCCACCCAGATCAGGGCGCTCATGATGAACAAAGCGAGCAGCAGATGGGCCGAGAGGCGCAGATGGCTGACGTCCGTGCGCTGCGACAGGCCCGACATCACCATGTACCAGCCGAGCGCGCCCTGCGCTCCGCCGAGCGCGATCAGGCCTATGGTCTTCCAGCCATAGCCTTTAGGGATCGCCCCGCGGGTCCAGAACCACAGCAGGGGAAGCGCGAACACGATCCCAATCAGCCGGCCGATCAGCCGGTGCAGATATTCCCAGAAGAAGATCCGCTTGAACGCGGCCAGGTCCATGCCGGCGGGCGCATTGATCTGCTGATATTCCGGCGTGCTCTTGTAGAGATCGAAGGCATGTACCCATTGCTGGTGCGTGAGCGGCGGAACGGCGCCCGAAATCGGCTTCCATTCGGTGATGCTGAGCCCGCTTTCGGTCAGCCTCGTGATTCCGCCGACGACGACCATCAGGAACACCATCGCCGCAACGACCAGGAGCAGGTTCGACAATGCTCGCGGCCGGGCGCGACGCTCGTTCCGGGTCGAAGTGGATAAGGAAAGGGCCGAGTCCATGCGGGCGGCCATATGGCCCTGTGGCAGCCGCGTCACAAGCGCCGCAATGTCGTCCGAAGCGGGTGCATTTTTTGCGGATGTGATATTGTATCGAACCTAAGGTGAGGTTATATGGTCACTCACCATGCAGCAGCTTTCCATTCCGACTCACCGGCTCGACCGGTTAGCGATGGGACTTTCGGGCCTCTGCCTTGTCCATTGCCTCGGAACCGCCGTCCTGCTCGGCCTGCTGGCGTCGGCCGGCGGAGTGCTCGGCTCCCCGTTGATCCATGAAGTCGGCCTGACCTTCGCGATGGCGCTCGGTGCCGTCGCGCTCGGGCGGGGGATCATGGAACATGGATTCATGATGCCCAGCGCGGTCGGTGGACTTGGGCTCGGCGTGATGGCCGGGGCATTGTCGCTGCCGCACAATGGCGGGGAAGCGCTCTACACGGTCGTCGGCGTCGGCGTGCTGGCGCTCGGGCATCGACTCAACGGTCTGGCCGCGGACTAGCTTTCCTCCCCCTCGATCGGCGGGGCCTCAGTCAGGTAGCGCGGCGTCTCGGGGGGCAGCACCATGAACGCCAGCCCGAGCGCCGCCATCGCGAGCCCGACCTGCCAGCTGAACAGGCATAGGACGGCCGCTGTAACCTTCCACGCGCACAGACGTCGATAACGCCGGTTCAGGCGATGGATATATGCGGGGTCGAGCCGACGGTCGACATGGTCCCGCCGCAGCCCGACGCGCCACTTCAGCAGCCAGGTGAGCGACACTGCGGCAAGCGCGAAGACGAGGTACTGGCTCGCCGCTTCCCGGTCCGCGGGCAGGTTCAAATGTTCCGCAAAGACGCGCGCGGGGAAGGCCACGAAGCCGATCATCGTTAGGAAGATCGCCGTCGCAATCAGGAACCAGTGCCCGGTCGTGCGATAGATGGCTCCGGAAAAATGATGGTGGACCCAGTACAGCCCGATGATCAGCGACGCGAGCAGGTAGCTGATATAGTGCGGCCAGATGTCGAGCAGATGTTGTGACAGCAGGGCGGAGCCGCTGCGGGCCTCGGGCAGAACGATATTGAAGATCGGCAGTGTGAATGCGATCGCGAACACGCCGTCGGCGAATGCTTCCATCCGCGATGTCCCACGAGTAGCACCGTCGCCTTCATGATCGTCGCGGCGCGCGGGCGCATTGGGATCGCCACTGCTGGCCGGTTCCATAGCCATGCAAACGAAACGAACCCGTTACGGTTCAACGTGCACCATCCTTGCCCAAGCGGGACGGCATGCCTATCTTGCCGCCATGGGCCGCCACGACCATCACGTTCACGAAGGCGAGTCGCTGAAAAGCGCCGCCCGCGACCGGCTGATCTCCAGCGGCGAGCAGTGGACCGACATGCGCGCGGCGGTGTTCGAGGCAATCGCGGGCTTCGACAAGCCGGCCAGCGCCTATGACATCGCCGATGCTGTTTCGAAGGCAAGGGGCAAGCGGGTCGCCGCCAACAGCGTCTATCGAATCCTTGACCTGTTCGTCGGGTCGAACCTCGTCCGCCGGGTCGAAAGCGCCAATGCTTATGTCGCAAACGCACATCCCGACTGCCTGCACGACTGCATCTTCCTGATTTGCGACAATTGCGGACAGACCGTTCACATCGACGACGACAGCCTGTCGGGCGGCGTTCGGAAGGCCGCGGCGACAGCCGGCTTCACCGCGCCCCGTCCGGTGATCGAGGTCCGCGGAACCTGCGGCGACTGCGAAGGCGAATAGCCGCCTCGTAACATTTCGGCGCCGTTCGACTTGCCCCGCGCGATCGGGTTCGCCTAGCACTGCCACTAAGGCGGGCAGGGGGATAAATTTGGACAGGGACTCTGCGGCGACGACCGTATCCGGGCGGCTACAGCTTCTAGATGCGCTGCGCGGGTTCGCGCTTATGGGACTGTTCCTGGTCCATTCCGTCGAGCAATGGGAAGTGTTCTGGGCGCATCCCGACTACGGCCCCGTGTTCCAATGGGTGTTCGGCATTTTCGCCGGCAAATCCTATGCGCTACTGGCCTTGTGCTTCGGAGTAAGTTTCTTCCTGATCATGTCCGGCGCCGCCAGGCGCGGACAGGATTATCGCGGCCGCTTCGCCTGGCGTCTGGCGACGCTCGCGGTCATCGGCCTGTTTCACACTATCATCTATCGCGGCGACATCCTTATGGTGCTGGCCCCGCTTGGCCTGGCCATGCTCTTGTTCGATCGCATCAAGAGCAATTGGGCGCTGCTGCTCATCAGCTTGCTGTTCTTCATCCAGGTTCCGCTGTTGCTACGCGCCTGGGCTGCCTCGAATGGGGCCGAATGGGCGCTGGCTACACCCTTGTTTTACAACGACATTTCGATGGCCACGTTGCAACACGGCACGTTCATGGAAGTCGTCCGGGGCAATCTCGGCAACGGCGATATCGTCAAATGGTTTTTCTTCATCGAGCATGGGCGGATTGCGCAGATCCTCGGGCTGTTCGCGGTCGGGCTCGTTCTTGGCCGGCTCAATTTCTTTGGCGAACCCGATGCGTTCAAGGCACAGCGGCGCTTGGCACTCGCGGGATTCGCCGCCGCAAGTGTCTTTTTCCACTGGATCGGGCTCGATGCGCTGCAGGTGCTCACCGCCAATGAAGCAGCACGGACCCAATTGGATTGGGCGCTCGAGAGCTGGAAAGACCTCGCGTTGCTCGGCTTCGAGATCCTGCTGTTCTTCGAGCTGTTCCAGTCGATCGGACGCCCGCTGCTTGGGCTGCTGGCCGCTCCCGGGCGGATGACTTTGACGCTTTATGTCGTCCAGTCGATCGTCTTTGCTCCGCTCTTTTACGGTTATGGCCTCGGCCTGTGGGACGATTTGAACTCGATGGAATGCCTCGTCATCGGCGTCGTCGCGTTCGTTATACAGGTCGCCGCCGCCCACGTATGGTTCCGCCATTTCCATTACGGCCCGCTGGAATGGGTATGGCGGGCGTCAACACGGACGACTTTGGAAGTACCTTTCGTACGCCGACCGGCATTGGTGGGCGTCTAAGCAAAGCGTGAGCAATGGTTAAAAGTGCCGGTGGCCCCGCACCTTGGTGACATGGCTGCGGGTTGGGCGTAAGTGCGGCGCTTGATGAGCGACCGCCCGCAAACGCCCCTCCTCGACACGATCCAATCGCCCGCGGACATTCGGGCCCTGGACAAGTCGCAGCTTCCTCAGCTTTCCACTGAACTGCGCGAGGAAGTGATCTCCGCCGTTTCGGTGACCGGTGGCCATCTCGGCGCCGGGCTCGGAGTTGTCGAACTGACCGTTGCACTTCACCATGTCTTCGACACGCCGCGTGACAAATTGATTTGGGATGTCGGGCATCAGGCCTACCCGCACAAGATCGTGACCGGACGCCGCGATCGCATCCGGACGCTTCGGCAGCCGGGCGGGTTGAGCGGATTCACTAAGCGCAGCGAGAGCGAATACGACCCGTTCGGCGCCGCGCACAGTTCGACGTCCATTTCCGCCGCGCTAGGCTTCGCGATTGCCAACAAGCTGTCGGGTGAGCCGGGGCGAGCGATCGCGGTCATTGGCGACGGTGCGATGACCGCCGGCATGGCCTATGAGGCGATGAACAATGCAGAAGGCGCCGGAAACCGCCTGATCGTCATCCTCAACGACAATGACATGTCGATCGCGCCGCCGGTGGGAAGCTTGCGAAACGCGCTCGCGCGGATGGTATCTTCGGGCAAATATTTGACGCCGCGAAAGCTGGCGCAGAAGTTCGCACGCAAATTGCCGGACGCGCTCCATCGCACGGCGCGGCGCATGGAGGAGTTCGCGCGCGGCCTGATGACGGGGGGCACGCTGTTCGACGAGCTTGGCTTTTACTACGTAGGCCCGGTTGACGGCCATGACGTGCAGGCGCTGGTCGAGGTTCTGGAAAACGTGCGTGACGCCGACCTCGGCCCGATGCTCGTCCACGTGGTGACCAAGAAGGGCAAGGGCTATGCGCCCGCCGAAGCGGCCGCCGACAAATATCATGGCGTCGTTAAGTTCGACGTGGTGTCCGGCCTTCAGGCGAAGGCGGCTGCCGGCCCGCCGAGCTATACCTCCGTGTTCGCCAAGGCGCTGATCGGCGAGGCCGAGCGCGACGAGAAAGTGGTCGCGATCACGGCGGCGATGCCTTCGGGCACCGGCCTCGACAAGTTCGAGGAGCGCTTTCCGGACCGCACCTTTGATGTCGGCATTGCCGAGCAGCATGGCGTGACGTTCGCCGCCGGACTGGCCGCACAGGGCTATCGGCCATTCTGTGCGATCTATTCGACCTTCCTGCAGCGCGCCTACGACCAGGTCGTGCACGATGTGGCGATCCAGAACCTGCCGGTGCGCTTCGCGATGGATCGCGCGGGACTGGTCGGAGCGGATGGGGCAACCCATGCCGGAAGCTTCGATCTTGCATATTTATGCACGCTTCCGAATTTTGTGGTGATGGCCGCCGCCGACGAGGCGGAACTGTGCCACATGGTGCACACGATGGCGCTTCACGACAGCGGGCCGATCGCGGTCCGCTACCCGCGCGGGGAGGGCAGGGGAGTGCCGCTTCCGGATGTTCCGATCGCGCTCGAGATCGGCAAGGGCCGCACAGTCCGCGAAGGAAAGAAGGTCGCAATCCTGTCGCTTGGAACGCGCCTCGAGGAGGCCGAGAAGGCAGCTGATCAGCTCGACGCCATGGGGCTATCAGCGACTGTCGCGGATCTTCGCTTCGCGAAGCCGCTTGATAGCGAGCTCATTCGGCGGCTCCTGACCACCCACGAAGTCGCCGTGACGGTCGAGGAAGCCTCGGTCGGCGGCCTCGGCGCCCACGTCCTGACGCTCGCCAGCGACGAAGGCCTGCTCGACGCCGGCCTAAAAATCCGCACCCTGCGCCTGCCGGACCGCTTCCAGGACCAGGACAAGCCCGACAAGCAATACGACGAAGCCGGCCTCAACGCGCCGCACATCGTCGAAACGGTGCTGAAGGCGCTACGGGTGAACAGCGCCGGGGTTGAGGGAGCCCGGGCCTGAGCGAGAGCCCGCGTCCGTTCTCAGTGTCGCAGCGCTTGCGAAGCTTCAGCTTTGCCTGGGCGGGTCTGCGCTATCTGATTGCCTCCGAACATAATGCCCGGATCCATTTGGGTGCAACTGTTCTGGTGCTTGTTGCCGCAGCCGGACTGGGCGTCGACAGGATCGAATTCCTTCTCTTGCTGATAGCAATTGGCTGGGTCTGGTTCGCTGAGGCCGTGAATACGTCCATTGAGCGGCTCGCGGATGCGGTTACGCTTGAACATCACCCGCAACTAAAGCTGGCAAAGGACCTGTCAGCCGCAGCAGTCCTGATCGGATCAATCGTCGCAGCCGCGATTGGCATTGTGATTTTCCTGCCGCGAGTCATCGACCTTCTCGCTCTATGAAGAGCCGGGTCGATCAATTGCTCGTCGCGCGCGGGCTCGCGGAAAGCCGGACCCGCGCGCAGGCGCTGATAATGGCGGGCGCGGTTTTTTCGGCGGAGCGGAAGATCGCGAAGGCTGGAGACCTGGTTGCCGAGGACGCGCCTTTGGAAGTGCGCGGCAAGGATCATCCGTGGGTATCGCGGGGTGGGATCAAACTTGATCATGGGCTGACGCATTTCACCTTTGACGTGAGCGGTGCGGTGGCGCTCGATGTCGGATCCTCCACCGGCGGCTTCACCGACGTGTTGCTCAGCCGTGGCGCGTCGAAGGTCTATGCGGTGGACGTGGGGACGAACCAGCTCGCGTGGAAGCTGCGGCAGGACCCGCGCGTCATCCTTCATGAGCAGACCAATGCCCGTACGCTTGACGTCAGCATCGTGCCGGAGCCGGTCGATATCGTGGTTTGCGATGCGAGCTTCATCTCGCTTGCGAAGGTGCTGCAAGCGCCGCTGAACCTAGCAAAACGGGGCGCGAAACTGGTCGCACTCGTCAAGCCTCAGTTCGAGGCGGGGCGAGAGGAGGTCGGCAAGGGCGGGGTCGTGCGCGATCCTTTGGTGCACAAGCGCGTTGTTGACGATGCGTCAGCCTGGGTTGCGTCACAGGGCTGGCGCCTGTTGGGGGTCACCGAAAGTCCGATCACCGGGCCGGAAGGCAATGTCGAGTTCCTCCTCGGCGCGATCAAGGATGGTTGAACATGACTGACGTTCGTGAGGAGCGATCGTGGCTGAGCTACGCGGTGCTGACTGCACCGCTTATCCTCGCCGGCGGGTTTCTCAGCGGCTGGCTGTCAGGCTCCAGCTACGGTAATCCCTGGTTCGATGCGCTGAAGAAGCCTTTCTTCATGCCGCCGGGCTGGGCGTTTCCGGTCGCGTGGAGTACGCTTTACGTGCTGCTGGGTGTGTCGCTGGCGATGATCCTCACGGAGCCGCCGTCAGACCGCAGGCGCAAGGCGCTCATCCTCTTCTTCGTGCAGATGGCGCTAAACTTCGCCTGGTCGCCGATCTTCTTCGCCGGGCACGACATCACGCTGGGCAAGCTCACTATCTTCCTGATGGCAGCGCTCGCCGCCGCCGCCGCCGGCCAATTCAGTCGGCTGCGCCCACTGGCGGGATTGCTGATGCTTCCCTATCTGGCGTGGCTGATCTTCGCGGCGACGCTCATTGCCGCGATCGGAGCACTGAACCCGGATGCCGGCCGCTCGTTGCTGGGTCTGTGAAGGAGAATGACCATGCAGTCGGAAAACCGCATGTTCGACGATTTCGTCAAAATGGTGAACGGTTTTGCCGGAACCATGGCGGGTATGGGCCGCGAGGCGGAATCGTCGATGCGCGAGAAGATGCGCGAGTTCATGGGCGGCGCCGACTTCGTGGGCCGCGACGAATTCGATGCGGTCAAGGCAATGGCGACCGCTGCGCGCGACGAGAACGAGATCCTCAAGGCGCGCATTGCCGCGCTTGAGGCGAAAGTCGCCGGCCCCGCCGCTGGCACCAAGCGGCCCGCGAAACCGAAGGCGGAGGGCGGGTCCTGAGCGAAGAGGAAGTCCAGGAGGAGCGCGACGACGGCGCTCCCATTGAGGTGCTCGAGCAATATTTCGAAGCGCGCGGCTGGGCCTGCGAACGCTCGGCCGACGGCGAGATCGTCGCGTCGGCGACCGGCAGCTGGGCGCAATACGAGCTTCGCGGCGTTTGGCGCCCGGAAGACCAGGTGCTGCAATTCCTTGCCTTTCCCGACATCAAGGTCGGGCCTGAGAAGCGCGCGGCCGTTTATGAATGCCTCGGGCTGATCAACGAGCAATTGTGGCTCGGCCATTTCGAAATGTGGTCGGGTTCAGGCCTGATCGTCTTCCGGCATGCGACCATCCTCGACACGCGAGAGAGCGAAGGGCTCAGCTTCGAGCAGGCGGAATCCATTGCCGAAGCCGCGATGGAAGAGTGTGAGCGTTTCTATCCGGTTTTTCAGTTCGTGCTGTGGGGCGGCAAGTCGCCCGTCGAGGCGATTGCGGCGGCGCTGATCGACACGCACGGCGAGGCTTGATCCTTCGATACGCCGCTGCGCGGCTACTCAGGACGAACGGACATTTTGGTTTCACTCCACGCTCATCCTGAGTAGCGGCTGAGCTCCGTCGAAGATGCGTATCGAAGGATCCTTTTGATGAATCTTTTCCCGACGCCGACCTGGCTGGTTGGATGCGGCAATATGACCGGCGCGATGGTGGACGGCTGGCGGTCGGCCGGCGTCGACTTTTCCGGAGTGATCGTCATCCGTCCGAGCGGGACGCCGGTCGAAGGCATTCGAACGGTCCGCTCGGCTGCCGAGGCGGGACTTCCGCCACAACTCGTCATCCTCGGGTTCAAACCGCAGCAGCTCGCCGAAGTGGCACCACAGCTGGCGCCGTACCTAAGCTCGAAGACCGTCCTGCTATCGCTGCTCGCCGGAGCCGACCTCGGAACTCTGCGTGCGCGTTTCCCGGGTGTCGCAACCATCGTGCGAGCAATGCCCAATCTCGCGGTTTCGGTGCGCCGAGGCGTTACCGCACTGGTCGGCGAAGACGGCCATGACGCGAGCCGCACTCTGATCGGCAATCTCATGGCGCCGCTGGGCCTCGGCTTCTGGTCGGTGGATGAAGCCGCCTTTGGGGTGGCCGGGGCGATTTCCGGACCCGGCCCGGCCTACGTTGCGCGTTTTCTCGCTGCGCTGGAGAAGGTCGGGATCGAACGCGGGCTCGATCCGGGTCTCGCCAAGGCGATTGCCGTCGAGACGGTTTTCGGAACCGCTTGGCTGGCGGCGGGCAGTGAGGAGCCGTTTGCCGAACTCGCGCGCAAGGTTGCTAGCCCAAAAGGCACGACGGAAGCCGGCCTTGCTGTCCTCGATGGTGAGCGGGGTCTTGATGCCCTCGTCCGCGAAACGATCGAGGCCGCGGCCGCTCGCGGCGCGGAGCTTCGCGAGCAGGTGCGCTCCGCCTGATCCCTTGCCGACGCGCCGCTGCTGCCTTAGGCGCGACCCCATGGTTGATACGCGCACCTACGACGACCGCGACGGCTGGATCTGGTTCGACGGCAAGCTCGTCCCTTGGCGCGAGGCGAACGTACACATCCTCACCCATGCGATGCATTACGCCTCGTCGGTGTTCGAGGGCCAGCGGGCGTATAACTGCACCATCTTCAAGCTGCGTCAGCACAGCGAGCGGCTGATCAACAGCGCGCGCCTGCTGGGGTTCGAACTGCCGTGGACCGCGGAGCAGATCGACGCGGCGTGCAACGAGACGCTCAAGGCCAATGGGCTAACCGATGCCTACGTCCGTCCGGTCGCCTGGCGCGGGTCGGAGCAGATGGGGGTTTCGGCCCAGAAGACGAAACCGCACTTGGCGGTCGCTGTGTGGGAATGGGGGAAGTATTTCGATCCGGCGGTCGCTGCAAAAGGCCTCCGCCTCGACATCGCGCCGTGGCGCAGGCCGGCTCCGCATACGGCGCCGGTGCATTCGAAGGCGGCGGGCCTCTACATGATCGCCACGCTGTCGAAGCATCATGCCGAAGGCCGTGGCTATAACGACGCGCTGATGTTCGACTATCGCGGTCAGGTGGCCGAGGCGACGGGTGCCAATGCGTTCTTTCTGAAGGACGGCATTTTGCATACGCCGACGCCCGACTGCTTCCTCAACGGGATCACCCGACAGACGGTCATGGAGCTCGCGCGCAAACGCGGCATCCAGGTCGTCGAGCGTGCCATCTGGCCGGAAGAGCTTGAAGGGTTCGAGCAGATGTTCATCACGGGGAGCGCGGCCGAGGTTACCTTCATTCAGTCAGCGGGGCCCTGGAATTTCGAGATCGGCGACGTGTCGAGGCAACTCGCACGCGACTATGACGATCTCGTCAACGGTCGGGTTTCGAACGCTTAGGCTCTTCCAACCGCCTATGCGGTCGGTATAAGCGCCGCGTCCGGCGCTCCCATGCGCCCGCCTGCTGGGGCGTCGCCAAGTGGTAAGGCACCGGTTTTTGGTACCGGCATTCGCAGGTTCGAATCCTGCCGCCCCAGCCAGGCACTGAACTGCGCAGTGACCCGCGCAGTTGCTTCGCGGCTCGCCTCTGCGTAGGGCAAAGGTCTGACTAATCAGGAGGCCGTCGTGTCGCTACGTCTTGTTCAACTTCGATCTGAGTCCGGCCAACATCAGGTCGCGTGCGTCGACGATAAGGGACAAGCCCGGCTACTTGCGGGCGTCGGCTCAACCTACGAGCTCGCTCAGCGGGCGCTGACTAGCGGCAAACGCTTGGCGGACCTTGCGGACGAATGTGCAGGTGGTGGTGAGGTCGATCTCGGTGCGGCCGACGCCGAAGGGCGCTTGCTCGCACCGATTCATCATGACGATCCGGCACATATTCACCTCACCGGCACTGGCCTCACGCACCTCGGTTCGGCCGAAGGGCGCGACAAGATGCACAAGGCGGCTGCGGCAGGTAGTGTGACAGACTCCATGCGTATGTTCCTGATGGGGATGGATGCGGGCAAGCCGACCGAGGGGGAAATCGGCTGCCAGCCGGAATGGTTCTACAAGGGCAATGGCTGCGGCCTGACCGGGCCGGGCGAGGATCTGCGGAGCCCGCATTTCGCGCTCGACGCCGGCGAGGAGCCGGAGATCGCGGGGATCTACATCATCGACAATGACGGTCACCCGCGCCGGCTGGGCTTTACGCTCGCCAACGAATTCTCGGATCACGTGACCGAGCGCGGTAATTATCTGTGGCTTGCCCACTCCAAGCTGCGGCCGGCGGCGATCGGCCCGGAACTGCTCACCGGCGAACTCCCGCCGGAAGTCATCGGCACCAGCCGCATCATCCGCAATGGCGAGGCAATCTGGGAAAAGCCGTTCCTGTCGGGCGAGCAGAACATGTCGCACAGCATTGCCAATCTCGAGCATCATCATTTCAAATATGACGTCTGCCGCACGCCTGGCGACATCCACGTCCACTTTTTCGGAACTGCGACCCTGTCGTTTGCAGATGGAGTGCAGACGCAGGAGGGCGACATTTTCGAGATCGAGGCGGCGCCGTTCCTGCTTCCGCTGCGTAACCGGCTCAAGCTCGCCGAGCCGTCGAGCTTCAGGGTGACGGCCCTCTGAATCCGCATTGGGGTCGAGGTCGTGAGAAAATCACCTCTGCGGTCGTGAGCGTTGACAGGCGCGAGGCCCTCGTGTTGCACTGCAACATAGGGCAATGCGCATTGTAATCGTCGATGAAAGCCATCTTCGCGCGACGATCGTCGAAGAAGGGCTGATGGAGGCTGGCTATCGGGACATCATCCTGGTGCCGCCGGCCGCCGGCTATGTTGCCGAAATCGAGCGCCTTGCTCCGGACGTCGTCATTTTCGACCTCGGTTCACCGACCCGCGATACGCTGGAGGAGATGCTCGCCGTGAGCCGCTCGCTGGCGCGGCCGATCGCGATGTTCGTCGACAAGAGCGACGACGACATGATCGGGGCGGCGATCGACGCGGGCGTTTCGGCTTATGTCGTGGATGGATTGCGCAAGGAGCGGGTGAAGCCAATCCTCGATCTTGCGGTCCGGCGCTTCAATGCTTTCTCCCGGCTTCAGAACGAGCTTCACGACGCCAAGACCGCCCTGTCCGAAAGGCGGGTGATCGAGCGGGCGAAGCTCCTGTTGATGTCGAGCCGGAGCCTCGACGAGAGTGAGGCCTACGCGCTGCTGCGAAGCACGGCGATGCGTCAGAACCGGCGCATTGTCGATGTTGCCGAGGCTATCGTGACCGCCAGCGAGCTTCTGGAAGGCAAGCAATGACGCCCTTAACAATCGCCTTTCTGCCGCTGACGGACTGTGCCGTGCTTGCTGCCGCCAAGGAGAAGGGGTTCGCGGCGGAGAATGGTCTCGACCTGCAGCTTGTTCGCGACGTATCGTGGGCGACGGCGCGCGACCGGCTGATCTACGGACAGGTGCAATGTGCCCAGATGCTCGCGCCGCTTGCGGTGGCCGTGAGCCTCGGCCTTGGCCAGCATCCCGCCGCCCTTGCCGCGCCCTTCAAGCTCAGCGTCAATGGCAATGCAGTGACCTTCAGCAGGCGGCTGGCGGCGATGCTGGAAATGGACGCCGGGGAGCGCGTTCGCGACCCCGCGGCTACGGCTCAGGCCCTGGCGACCGTTCTGCGCACCCTCCCGGCCAAGCCGGTGTTTGCAGTCGTCCATCGCTTTTCCAGTCACGCACTGGCGCTGCGCTACTGGCTTTCCTCGGCTGGCATCGACCCGGACGCCGACATCGTGCTGCGCGTTCTTCCCCCGTCCTTCATGAGCGATGCACTGGGGCGCGGGGAGATCGATGCGTTCACGGCGGGCGAGCCGTGGAACAGCGTTTCGGTGGCCAGCGGCAACGGCGAAATCGTGGCGCTGGGGTCGCGCATATGGGAGAGCGGCCCGGAGAAGGTACTTGCGATGCGGCAGGACTGGGCCGACGCGAACGCCGAGGTCGTCGACCGTCTGCTGCAGGCGCTCGACCGAGCCGCGGCCTGGTGCCAGGACGACCGCAACCATGCGGAGCTCGCAGCGATACTGTCGAGCAATTCCTACGTGGGCTGCCCGGCCGAACTGATCGCTTCGGCGCTCAGTGGGCAAATTCGGCTGGTACCCGGCGAGCCGTCCGTCGAGGAGCGCAACTTTTTGCTCCTGCACCGTCACGCGTCGAACTTTCCGTGGCGGAGCCAGGCCTTGTGGATTTACTCGCAGCTTGCGCGCTGGGACTATCTCGAGCCATCGGCCGATGCCGAGGCAGCCGCGTCGCACGTCTTCCGCTCCGACATCTACCGCCGCGCACTGGCCGGGGGCGCTACGCCGCTGCCGGGAGCGAGCCTGAAGCTGGAGGGATCATTGTCGGGCGAGTGGCCGGTGGCGTCGGACACGGGCAAGCTCTCGCTCGGCCCCGACCGCTTCTTCGATGGCGAGGTGTTCGACCCCTCTGCGGTCGGCGACTATGTTCAGCGGTTCAAGGCGCAGGCATAGCGGGCACGCAAAAAAGGGAGCGAACCGAAGCCCGCTCCCTTTGATGATCGCCCGAAAGCTTATCCGCGTTCGACTGTTGGCGGCGGCGGCGGTGGCGGAGGCGGCGGAACCGGGCAGGGGTCCGTGGCCAGCACAACCGACCCATCCGGGCAAGTCTGCGTCGCGGGCGGCGGCGGTGGTGGCGGCGGTGCCGGCGGAATCATTTCCACGGGCGGTGCGACCGGCTCCGGCGTGTTGAAGTTGTAGATCAGGCTCGCGAGCAGCGAATGCGACTTGTAGCGCGTGCTGATGCGGTCGCCGTCGACGGTATCGCTAACCTTGCCGCCGTTGAAGTAACGATACTTCACGCCGACGTCGAAGAAGTTGGTGAGCGCCTTTCTGGCGCCCGCAATAGCCTGCCAGGCGAGCCCACGGTCCTTCACCTTGGCGGTGCCGCTTGTACCGTCGTTCAGCGCGTGAATGATCTGCGCGTAACCTACGCCGGCACCCGCAAAGAACGCGACCTGGCTCTCGTTGCCGAAGTCGAGCATGCCATTGACCATCGCCGAGTGCGTGCTGGTCCGCCCTTCTGCATCTACAGAGGCCGACCCGATGCTGTATTTGTCATGGCCGCTGCGACGGTAGGCGAGCTCGGCTTCGGTCCGGAACATTCCGAAATCGTAGCCGAGGATCATGTCGCCATCGATGCCGGTCTTGTGATCGATCCGGAAAGCATCGACGCCGTCGATCCGGACATTCGTGTCCTTAACTTTCAGTGCGCCAACTTCCAGCCCGAAATAAGCCGAGTGATCGCGCGCGACAGCGGGCGAGGCGATAGCAACCGCGCAAGCGGCGCAAAGCAATAGCGATTTCATAATTCCCCCGTTAACTTTCTATAGTTTCGAAACGCAACTAACACAAATTTAAGCAGTGGGCGAGGGCAAGCGCAAATTGTTAGTTGCCGTCTTGAACATCGCAGGGTTGATGTTCAGCATGCGCTCGCGGTCGGTCAGTTGATGAGCGGCCGTGTAAAGCGCGAAAACCGCGCCCGCGGCAATCGCCACCCCATAAGGGATTTGGTTGTTCCGCGCCGTTCTTTGCTCGCCTGATCGAGTTCGTCCACGCCGTCGCACCCTGCGGATAATGATCGCCACGAGTGCGACTGCGCCGCCGGCAATGAAGATTGCGGCGACCAGCGTTAACACGCCGCGCAAGTTGAACCAGAACGCTATCGCGGCGAAGAGCTTGACGTCGCCGCCGCCAAAGAAGCCGGCTGAGAACAGGAATGTCCCGACCGCAAGCACAAGGCCGAACATCAAGAAGTTTTGCCAGACGCTGGGGCTGAAACCCGAGAGGCCGACCGCCAGGAAGCCGGCCAGGAGAACGGCAATGCTCGTCAGGTTCGAAATCCGGAGTCGCCAGAGATCCTCCGCCGCCGCAATCAGCAGGAGCAGACCGACGAGGAGCAGGAGCCATGCGGGCGACGATGCGGCAAGATTCACGGACGCGCCTCGGCGACTTTCAGATTGTTCGCGGCCCGTTCGAACCATTCCGATCGCGCTTCGATCGCCTGCGAAAAAGCGGCGATTGCCTTCTTCCGGTCGCCAGCAAGCTGGGCGAGAACCCCGGCGTCGTTCAGGCGCGCGGACCAATCGGCGTCGCTTTCGCCGGGCCGCCGCGACGGGAGGTCTGCACTGAGCGCGGTGCGCGCAAGCTCGAGATTGGCGGCGGTTCGGGTGGATTTCGGTGCCAGCCGCGCGGCGCTCTCCAGCTCGGGCAGGGCGTCGCTCCAGCGACCGCGCAAGAGCAGCGACCAGCCGCGGTTATTCGCAACCTCGGCGCTATCGGGCGCAAGCCTGGCCGCCTGAGCATAAGCGCGGTCGGCTTCGCTCCAGTCGCGCTTGGTGTCGCTAAGCACCACTTTCGCATTCCAACCTCGCCACGAAGCGTTGGGCAAAGCGAGCGCGGATGCCAAAGCCTGTTCGGCTTCCGCCAGATTGCCGCACTTCAATGCCGAAATCGCAGACTGCTCCGCAAGCTGCGCATCGGCCGCATGCCGTTTGCGCAGTTCGGCATAGCGCGGGCCCGCGCGCTCGCAATGCCCGGATGCGTCATCGAGATCGGCGAGGACATGTTCGAGCGGGTCCCCGGACGCGCCGCCCTCAACCGCCGCGAGCACCATCGCCCGCGCCTGGTCGAGCCTTCCAGCCGCGATAGCGCGGGAGATCTGGCTATAGTCGGAAGGCGCTGGCTGGTTGGCGGCGGCAGCCACGGAAATAAGAAGGCTCGAAAGGATCATCCCGGCCGGCGCTCGCGCGCGGGCTTGGCGTCCTTGCCGAGGATCAGCACGAAGTCGCTGCTGGAGGATGCGATCAGTACAGGGAAGCGGAACTGGGCGGCGAGGCTTGCGGCCGTGCGGGCGCGGTTACGCGGTGCGTAGAGCACACTGCGCTCACGGACCTTGTCGGCATCACTGACCTCGATCGCCCGCCAGCCGCGGCTCATGAGATAGGCACGGGTGGACGCGGCCAGCCCGGCGGTCCGCGCACCGTTCAGAATGTGAAGCCCGCCGCTGGCTTTCGACGCGTAGCGGATGCCAGCATTCGGCTCGACAACCTTCAGCACCGCCCAGCTGGATGACCCGCGCGTCCGCAGCGTCACTTCGCCAAGCGATGTCCGCTCGAGCCGGAGACGCGGCTCCGCCTTTGCCATCACCATTGCGGGCTCTGGCCTTGCGGGCGCGAGTGCAACCGTGACCGACCGGCCCACGGAGTTCCCAATCGGCTTCGCACCCTCCATCGCTACAGGTGGGGGAAGGTTGACCGTGACCGTTGGACCGACCGGCGCGCTGACTGGCTCAGGTTTAGATGCCGCTGCGACGCTCGCAACGGGCGCCTGGATTTGCGGCGCGGGCGCTGGCGCTTTGATCAGCGCAGGACGAGCAGACGCTTCAATCACCTCGACCGCAGCAGGTGCCGGAACGATCAGATCGGCGACAGCGGGTGCTGAGGCGATCGGCTTGGCAACCGATGGGGTGTTCAGCGCAAGCTTTGCGCTTTCCCGCTGCGCCAGTTCCGAACGGACCTGGGCGGCTTTGTCTGCAAGGCCCTGCATCTCGAGCGTAGTCGCAAGCGCGGCGAGGAGTCCCGGCTCATCCGGGCTGATCGCCAGGGCCAGCTCATACTGGCGCTGCGCAAGCTCGGGGCGGCCCATGGACTGGTAGCATTTGGCGATTCCAGCGAGTGCGTCGATGTTGCGCTCGTCCTGCCGGTAGACCGCGCGATACCTCTCCAGCGCGAGCGCGACGTTGCCGAGCGCAAACTGTGCGTGGGCTTCGGCCAAGGCCGGCGAAGTTCCTTTGCCGGAGGTTGCGACTGGCGACCCGGCCGGCCGAACCTCCACCGTCTGAACGTTCGCGCAGCTTGAAGTGAGCAGCAAGATCGAAGCTGCAGCAGTCGCTCTGCGGATAGCCATCGCTCAGCCCCCTGTCATTGCCGGTAGAACGGTGCGGATGACGCGGATCACCGCCGGCAGCATGAGCACACCGATCATCACCGGCAGCATGCAAACGACTAGCGGAATTGACAGCAGCACGGGAAGGCGATGCGCCTTTTCCTCGGCACGCATGCGCCGCCGCTCGCGCATTTCGGAAGCATAGATCCTGAGCGTCTGGCCGACCGAAGAACCAAGCTTGGTAGACTGGATCAGCAGCGTGGCGAAGGCGCGGATTTCGTCGGCGCCGGCGCGGTCTGCCATGCGGCGGAGCGCGTCCTCGCGGCTTCTGCCGGCTCGCAACTCAAGTACGACTGCGCCAAGTTGCTCGGCGAGCAGCGGGTGCGACCGGATCATCTCCTGGCCGACGCGGCCGAATGCCGCTTCGAGCCCGAGTCCGGCCTCAACGCAGACGAGCATCAGGTCGAGCGCGTCAGGGAAGCCGTTGATGATCTGTTGCTGGCGCCGATCGGCCTTGGCGCGAATGAAGATATTGGGGAGATACAGCCCCAGTGCCGCGAGGATCGTCAGCGTGAAATAGAGCCGCATCAGGCTCGGCGTGGACCCGCCGATCCAGAACATCAGGAGCGCACATAGCGGAAGTCCGATGACCATCGCGAGCCGCACCAGCGTGAAGATTCGAGGCGCGTAGGGAGCGGTGTAGCCGGCGGCGATCAGCCGCTGGCGGACTGCGTCATTCTTCGTATCGACCAGCGACAAGCCCGCTTTCTCGATCGCGTTGACGATCTTCAGCCACGCGTCTTCCGCGCCCTGCGACCGCAAGGATCCGGAGATCTGCTCCGGGGCGACAAGATCCGACGAACCCTGACCAAGCAGGCGGCGGCGGGTTGCCTGCCGCTCAGCGAGGGTCAGCGCGATGACATAGCCTACCGCAACAACCGCGAGGAATACGGCGATCAGCAGTAGCAGCCTGAGCCACTGGTTCTGCGAGATGACTTCTAGCACTGGATCATACCTTCAAATCGACCATCCGGCGGATGGTGAAGAAGCCAATTGCGTAAAGGATCACGAGCCCGATGAACCCGGGCATGAAGGCGGGGTCGTCCGCCACCTCGAGGTAGAAGGGGGGATTTAACAGGAACAGCATTACGAGCGCGAACACCGGCAGGACGGTCAGCATGACGGCGGTCATTCGGCCCTCGCTGGAGAGCGCTCGAACCTTCATCATCATCGATGCTCGCTCGCGCACGACCTTCGAAAGATTCTCGAGGATCTCGGCGAGGTTGCCGCCGGTTTCGTTCTGGACCGAGAGGCAGACGACGAACATCCGCATGTCGTCCATGTCCCAGCGTTCGGCCATGCCTTCGAGCGCGTCGCGAAGGTCGGCGCCATAGGTGACTTCATCGACCACGATTCCAAACTGGCTGCCGATCGGGTCCGGCATTTCGACCGTGAGAAGGTCGAGCGCCGCGGCGATCGGATGTCCCGCCCGCAGACCGCGGACGAACACGTCGAGCGCGACCGGGAATTGGTCCTGCATCTTCTTGCGCGTCTTGTTGGCGCGAAATTGCAGGACCATCAGGGGAAGAGCCGCGCCGAGGATGAAGGATATCGTTCCGAGCATCAGAACCCGGCCACTCCCCACGGTTGAGCCCTTGAGCACCAGCAGGATCGTCAGAACCGCGAACAGAGCTACCGGCGCGGCGATGAGCCGGAACAGAACCTGCCCCGTCGGCGTGGCGACACGCGCCGCTGTAAGCAGCCGTTCCAGACTGGTAACCCGGGCGATGGCCCAGGACGGGAGATGGCTGGTGTCGATCTGGGTCGAACGGCGAAGCAGCTGAAGCGCTTCGGCGCGGGTCTTGCCCTGACCGACCAGCTTCATCCGCGCGTTGATCGCGCGTTCGGTCGAATGCTTGCTGGTGAGCCACGCAATGAGCGTTTCGACGGCCAGCAGCACCGCACCGAAGGTACAGACCAGTACGATGGCCTTGATCCAGCTTTCGCTCATTGTTCGAGCTTCGCGTCTGGCCGGAACAGGTCGGCGGACAAACCTATGCCCTGCGAAAGCGCGATATCCATGAAGCGCGGCCGGATTCCGGTGGCCTCGAACCGGCCGAGGATCTGACCCTCGGCCCCGAGACCCGTCTGCCGGAAGCGGAAGATTTCCTGCATCGTGACGACCTCGCCCTCCATGCCTGTGACTTCGGAAAGGCTCACCAGCTTGCGGCGCCCGTCGGCAAGCCGGCTGACCTGGATCACTATGTTGATCGCCGATGCGATTTGCGCGCGCGCGGACCGCGCCGAAATGTCGATTCCGCTCATTCCGATCATCTGCTCGACGCGAGACAGGGAGTCGCGCGGGTTGTTCGCGTGAACGGTGGTCATCGATCCTTCGTGACCGGTGTTCATCGCCTGAAGCATGTCGAACGCCTCGCCGGCGCGGACTTCGCCGACGATGATCCGGTCCGGCCGCATACGCAGCGAGTTCTTGACCAGTTCGCGCTGACCGATTTCGCCCTTGCCCTCGATATTGGCGGGGCGGGTTTCGAGGCGGACGACGTGCTTCTGCTGGAGCTGAAGCTCGGCCGAATCCTCGATCGTGACGATCCGCTCGCGCGCGTCGATGAAGGCCGACATGGCATTCAGCATCGTCGTCTTGCCCGAGCCGGTACCGCCGGAGATGAGCACGTTGCGGCGGCAGGCAACCACGACCTTGAGCACTTCCGCGACGGTCGCGGGGACGCTGCCGATCTCGATCAGCCGCGCCATGCTGATGGGAACGCGCGCGAATTTGCGGATCGAAAGCAGCGAGCCGTCGATCGCAAGCGGCGGAACCACCGCATTGACGCGGCTTCCGTCGGCGAGGCGGGCGTCGACCATCGGAGCGGACTCATCGATGCGCCGGCCGACCGCGGATACGATCTTCTGGATGATCCGAACGAGGTGCTTCTCATCCTTGAAGCGCACTTCGCTCGGCTCGAGGATGCCGTAGCGCTCCACGAACACATTGTCGTGGCCGTTCACCAATATGTCGGTGATGGTCGTGTCCTTAAGCAACGGCTCAAGCGGCCCGAGGCCGAGCAGTTCGTCGAGCACATCGCCGACCAGCTGCTTGCGCTCGCTCTGGTTGAGCGCCTTGTTGCGCCTGCCGAGTTCGGCAAGGATGATATCACCGACCTCGTCCTGGATCTGCTCGCGCGACATCTGGTCGAGCGCCGAGAGGTTGATCAGGTCGAGCAGGTGGTGGTGCAGCTGCACCTTGAGATCGGTGTGAATGTCGCGCTGTGCAAACGCCCCCGCATCGCCGACCGTCAGCAGACGCCGTTCTTCCTCGCGCATTTCCGGCGCCGGCTCGTTGGCTGGGTCAGCCGCGCGGTTCGGTTTGCGAATTTGCCACATGTCAGCGACTCAATTTCAGGAGATCGGCAACGCCGCCGGCAAGCGACGCAATGTCCTTGCCCACCGCGCTCTTGCGCTTGATTTCTTCCAGCGGAACGCCGCGGTCGATTGCCGCGCGCATGACTGCAGGTTCGTTCGAAACGGTGAAGCTGACGTCGCGGCCGAGCGCCTGCCGGATGTCGGCCGGACGGATCTGCTTGGCAGCGGCTTTCTCGAAGCGGTTCGCGACAACGCGCAATTCGAGATTTTCCAGGTCCTGGTTGCGGATCAGCTCCACTTGCCGGCGTGCGCAATTCAGGCTCGTCACGCTGATTTCGGTGACCAGGAGAACCAAGTCGGAGCGCGCCAGAAGCGACAGAGACCAGTTGGTCCAGTTCGCCGGCAGGTCGAGATAGACCAGATCGAATTCGCGCACCGCAAGCTCGATGATCTCGAGAGCCTGATCGTTCGACAAGGCTTCCAGCGGCATCATCGAGGGCGGCGCGGCGATGACGTTGAGGCCGCTCGAGTGAACCGTCGCCGTCGAACGCAACAATTCGCCGTCCAGGCGCCCGCCGGCCTCAACCAGATCGGCTAGGGAAAGCGTCGGCTCCAGGCCAAGCTGGAAGGCCGCGTCGCCGAACTGAACGTCGAGGTCGATCAGGCAGACGCTCTTGCCGTGTGCGTGCATGCTGCGCGCACTGTCGATGGCGAGTTGCGTGAGCACGGACGTAGCGCCAGCGCCGCCGCTGCTTTTCACGACACTGACGAGCTTGCCGAGCGCCGCCGTCTGGCCGGCGCGCGCCTGGTTGAGCTGATCGCGGATCGGAGCCAGCGAGAGTTCGAGATCGGCAACGTCGATCGGGAGCGGCACCACGTCGTGCGCGCCCGCACGCACCAGCGACCGAACGAAGGCGAGGGGCGGATTGAACGCGGCTGCAATCAGCGGCGCTGCCGCGGCGCCAGCAAGGACCTTGAAACGTGCGAAGGACTGCGGATCTTCCGGAGACACCTCGACAACCGCGGCGGCAGCGCCGGCAAGGTGCGCCGGATCGATCATCGCGGCTGGCTCGACGGTGCTCAGCTCGACCGGGAAACCGGCGACGTGGCTGCCCGCCAGCATTGCCACCTCGGAATGACGATCGGACAGGTAGAGCTGAACGGGCGCAAGCCGCACGGCCTGCCGCCAGCTTCGGTTGGTATCGTTGGGAGTGACGACGGACATGTTCGGTACCCTAGTTTGATGTCGTGCCGCTGAGATCCTCGGCACTAAGCGTGCTGAGAATCGCGGGCATGGTGAAGCTGGTGAACAGATAACTTGTGATGGGGACGAATTGGACGCCGGTGAGGCGAACTCCAACGATAGGCGCGATATCCATTCCGTTCGGGTCTCCGGCGTAGCCGAGCCCCGATCCATAAAAATGCAGTTCGACGTTCGCGCTGGTGATGTCCGACTTCATCGACTGCATGCTTGGCAGCAGCAGTGACTTGAACACGCCTGTGTTGGTGTAATCGATGGTGCCGATGGTCGCGGGACAGGGAGTGGTGGTGCACGTACATCCGCTGGCTTCCGTGCACGTAATCTCACCGAGCGCAGCTGCGGGAATGACATCGCCTTGCGTGAGGGTGACTCCGCCAACCGTCGTGCCTACGTAATTCTCTGATTGGAGCCCGGTCGGGACGCTGTCGGTCACGACAGCAATGCGTATGCCGACCTGCGTCGCCTTTTCGGCGCGGTTATACTCCCATGCAAAGCGGCCGGCATCGATGATGCCGAATAGCAGGGTCATGAGCAGCGGCAGCAGCAGAGCGAACTCAGCCGCGCTGGACGCTGAATCGTCATGCAGGAGGCGGGTTTTCATATGCCCGCCACCGCTGCTTCTTGCCGCGCCTTGAGGGTCGATCCGAAGCCAGTGAACCCGTAGCTATGCAGGATTGGAACATAGTTCATTGTCGCGTCTACGATCACGATCGGAGCGCCGGTCGATCCCTTGTATATTCCCGTGCTCGTCGTCGTATCGCACCGCGTCGACACAGTGATTTCAGTCGTCTGCCAATCGGCCAAGCGGTTTGTTCCGCCCGACACCAGCCCCGTCATGACGACATTCTGCGTATTTTGGATCACTGTAGGGTCGACTATGGTGGTGCTGCAGGTGTAATTCGTAAAGCTCTGCCGCGCGGCAAAGCGAGCGCCGTCACGCACCGCCTTCACCAGAATATGTTCGTCCAGGAAGTAATTGCCGAGTTCCATGGACCCCATCATGATGATCAGCAGCAAAGGCAGCACGAGCGCCATCTCAGCGGCGGCCGCACCGCTACGATCGCGCCGGAGATGGGTGAACAATGTCATTTGATCAAATACGGCACGTCGCGGCGGACGACCTGCCCGGAGGTCGATCCCGCTGACCCCAAGGTCGTCTCGCCAATCATTTCGGCGTAAACATCGTTTGCGTCCGTGCGGTCCCGGTTCACCGAGGGCTCGACGAGGAACATTTCGACCCACTTCAGGACTGGATAGACGGTGTTGCCGCCGCCGTGGACATCACGCGCGTGACAATTGATTACGGCCGTGGAGATGCGCCGCCGATCCACGGTCGCGCCGCCCGGTGTGAGGCCGTTGCCATACCCCTGTAGAGGGGAGCACACGGGCGAATCGAAGTCTGTCTCCGGATTCCCCCCCGAACCATAGGCGCGGCTTGCGAGTATCGTCTTGGTGCCGAAGGTGCTTCCCTTGTTGGCAATCTCCCATCGATACACATCGTATCTGGTGGCGGACGCGGGCGTCGCGACCGGCGACGATCCAGTCGCAAGGAACCCTGTCCATTGGGCGTTGGTCCAGCCGTAATTCACTTGAAAATAGGCGTTTCTATCCCACGCCTTGTCTCCGATCTTATCCCCGCTGCACAACCCATTCTGTGAAATCGCGTGGCACTTATCTCGAGGATACCCCATTGCTTGGATGCTTGATATTTGCGTTGGCGTAAGATCGGTTGTGTTTGCCGGAAGATACCGCCCGGCCGCTGGCGGAAGCTCCCACTCGTTGTTCGCTACACCGCACTTGTTGGCCGCGTTTGGCGTTCCTTTCTGGATAAGGTCCTTAACGGTGTTGATCGACGCCGGACAGGTTCCGCCGGTCGGACACGATGCCGCATTACCGTTTCCGGTATTGGCTTTTTCGTAGACATCGAAACGCGTGTTCAGGGCTTGAGTAACTGGTGTACCCGCGCCAGTCCGCGTCTGCACGCCATCCAGCGACGAGCAATTGCCCGGCGCCGAGGTCCACCCCAATGCTTGACGAAGCTCGACGTTCGGGTTTGACGTCGACGAACCAGTGTCGAGATATCCGAAGTTCCCGGGCGCCCAGGCGGTGTTGCCGTTACCGACGCTGACCAGCCGGATGCCGGCCCCCTTGAGTGCATTGGCGTCGAAGGCCAGATTCACGTTCGTGTTCGTGTCAGGCTCCGCCGGATTGCACATCATCACAGGGGGAACTTTGCAGATCGCCGACCCAAGGCCCGCAACGGCGCTTGCATTGATCGTGCCTGAGCGCAGCGCACCGACCACCGGCGTAAACGCGTAAATGGCTTCCCGGCCGGTCACATCAACCTTGACGAATTTCGCGATCGCATCGTTGCCGGACCCGACGCCGTATCCGTTCGTGCCGGCCTCCGCATCCGCCTTCGTGCTGTAGAAGGTGACGCGCGCAACCGTGCTGCTGCCGGAGGTATAGCTCTGGCCTGTCAGGACCGTTGTTCCGCCGTCGTTTCCAAAGCGGGTCTGATTGATGAGAAGCGACTGCGCGGCCGTTACCGCTCTTGTCGTTGCTCCACTTTGCTGGTCAAGCTGAGTGACGGCGGCAAGAGCCGCCTGGTCCGCCGCGTTCTGAAGCTCGGTATCGAGGCCAGCCAATCGGGCATAGTCGAACGCGATCCCGCCGCCGGCGATCAACGCGAACAGCGATAAGGCGACGATTGGCGCAACCGAGCCTTTTTTATCGGCGAATAGGTTCCTGATGGTTCGGCGCATCGTCAATCATCCTTAGCGCGAACCGCCGCCCGAACCGGAGGACCCGGAAGTTGAACTCATCACTTCCGGTTGCTTGACTGCGCCGGTGCGGTAGCGCTTGCTCGCGTCGGCGGCCTTCACTCCGCTGTCGCCGGGCTTGGCGCCGTCGGCGGGATAGACCGGGTCCGGATTGATGGTCTGGACGGCCACGTCGTAGGCGACCGCCTCGCCGAAGCCAGGGTCCGGCGACCCGATGGTCGAGTTGGGTGCTCCGCATCCGGCAAGAGCAAGGAGGGCGCCGACGGCAATGATGGACCTAGAGAACATGGCCATAGTCCTTTTCAAAGCCGACCGGTTTGGCCTGCGCCGTTCCGCCGGTTGCAGTCGGGGGAGGAGCCACGACCACTGGCGCCGCGACTGGGCCGGAGAAGGGCAGGCCAGGCGGCGGCGTGCCGGTGTCGGTCCGTCCGTTCAGGAACAGGTCCGCCTCGTTGGGTGGCCCGACGCGATCCGTGGGCGCCTTCAGCGCGCCGGCGCGGACGGGCCGTACGAGACGCGGCGTGACGATGATCACCAGCTCGGTTTCCTCGTGCTGGAAGCCCGTCGAGCGGAACAGGGTTCCGATGATCGGGATCGAGCCCAACACCGGGAACTGGCGAACCGTGTCCTGGAAGTCCTTGCGAAGCAGGCCGGCGAGAGCAAAGGATTCGCCGTCGCGCAATTCGACGACCGTCTTCGCGCGCCGCGTCTGCAGGCCCGGGATCGTGAGATTGTTGACGACGATCGACGCGGTCGGGTCGATCGAGCTGACTTCCGGAATCACGACCAGGTTGATGACCCCGTCGGCAAGCACGGTCGGAGTGAAGCCGAGGCTGACTCCGAAGGGCTTCCATTCGACGGTGAAGGCGCCGTTGTTGTTATTGTTCGTGCCGCCGCCGCTGCTTCCCTGAACCACCGGAACCGGAAATTCGCCGCCCGCGAGGAAGCTCGCGGTCTCGCCCGAAAGCGCAACGAGCGTCGGTTGGGCGAGGGTAGTGATGACACCCTTGCGCTCAAGCGCGTCGAGGGTCGCATCGAGGCCGAGCCCGGCGATGTTGAAGGTCCGCTGCAGGACGCCGAAGCTTCCCGTGATCGAGCCTAGGGTGGGCGGGCCCACTCCGCTGACTCCGGCGCCCCCGCCGATCGCTCCGACAAAGCCGTTGTTGCCGCCGCCGGTGAGGAAGCCGCCAAGACCGAACTGTTTGAGCGCGGAACGCTTCACTTCCGAGAAGCGCACTTCCAGCATCACCTGCTGCGCAGAGCCGACGGACATCAGGTTGACGACCTTGCCAGGCGCATAGGTCTCGGCCAGTTGAACGGCGCGGTCGGCGGTCGGCCCGTCGGGAACGATGCCTTCGAGAACGACGGAATCGTTGGAGATGCGCGCGCCGATCTGGCTCGACGGCATCAGTTCCGACATCTGGCGGCGAAGCCCGATCACATCCGGGCCGACGACGACATCGACCACGGCGATCAGCATGTTGCGGCTGTCGTAAAGGGTAAGGCTGGTGGTCCCGCTCTTCTTGCCGAGCAGGTAAACCGACTGGTTGGTCAGCGGCAGGACGTCCGCAATGTCGGGATTGCCGATCAGCGCCTTGGCATAGGGGCGATCGACCCGAAGCACCTGGCTCTTGTTGACGGGCACGGCAAGCTCGCCCGCCTGGACATCGTTGGCGATGCTGATGGATGCGCTCTGGGCCATCGCCGGCTGCGCCGTCGCGGCGGCGCCGAGCAAGGCAATTGCCAGCGGGAGCGATCGGGTGAAGCGATTAAGCGCCATAGCGGCCGACCTCATAGTTGGTGGCGGCGGTGCCGCGGATGACCTCGACATTGCTTCCGGCGCGGGGCGCGGGGACAATCTTGGTGGGAGCCTTTTGAGCAACAGGCCGTGGGCGAGCGACGGGCCTCGGTGCTGCCGGGGCAGCGTTCCGGGGCGGGCCGCCGCGCGGATAGCTCACTCCCATGCGGCCGTAGCGCAGATCATCGATGCTGACGGTCTGAACATAGGGATTGTCTTGCTCGGTGCCGGGCTTGCGGAGCACGAGGCTGAGGCTTCCGCTCTCCTGCGCAAGCGCGAGCTTCTGGGCGGCGATCGGATCGACTTCGAGTGTCGCGGTTGCCGCGACGACCGGCTTTCCGTCCGCGCGCTCCGAGTCCTGGCCCATCGCGATCACACGCGTGTTCTGGAGAAGCACGTCGGTGACCTGGCTTCCGGCTCCCGGAATGGTGCGGGTGATCAGGACATCGACGGAATCATTGGGCTGAATGAAGCCGGCAACGCCGGAAACGTCATTAATGCGCACCGATGCGGCGCGCATTCCGTCCGGTAGAAGAGCCGCGATCGACGCGTTTTGACCTTCGCCGGTGACTTTCGAGGATAGAATGGGTTCGTTCACTGCCATGCGCATCAGGGCGACCCGGCGCTTGCCGGCCGGCAGCAGTTGCGCGGCATTGGTGAAGGCTCCGGGCGGAACGCTACCGGACGGATAGTCGACGAAACGGACATTCTCGGGCGTCAGATCCGCTCCATAGTCGAGCGGGACAGCCGCGACCGCGACCTTGACGGTCGCGCGGGCGTCGTTCTTTGCCTCGGTTTTCAAAAGGAAAGAGTTGGCAAGCAAGACGGCGATTAGGCCGAGAAAAATCGCGGCCCCGAGTGCGATTAGCGTTTGCCGTCTCATGTAGCTCCCCCGGACGCGCGATGTCTGGTTAATGTGCCAGAGAATAAAGTATAATGTAAGTGGGGCCGCCCAAAGGCGGCCCCAAACACATTAGCAGTTGCTGCCGGTGCCGGACGCAATGCAGTTCCCGGCTTTGCCCATCGCATTCGAGATGTTCTGGCCGAGAGTATAGGACGCAACAGCGATACCTGCGCCAACAATGGCGAGGATCAGCGCATATTCAGCGGCGGAAGCGCCGCTTTCGTCGCGCAGCATCTTGATGAAGTTCGACATCAATATTCTTCGTTTCGGTCGCGCGCGGAGATTCCGGCGCGGGTAGGAGAGGCGACCGCGAGAGCGGCAGCCTCTCGTGGAATTAGCAGGCAGAGCTGGTCGGCGTGCGGCTGATGCAGTTGCCGGCCTTGCCCATGGCGTTGCTGATGTTCTGACCGAGCGTGTACGACGCAACGGCAATGCCGGCGCCGACGATGGCGAGGATCAGCGCATATTCCGCGGCCGAGGCACCGGAGTCGTCCTTGAGTATGTTGATAAGAGTCTTCATGTTTCTTCCTTCCTGATGGTTTGCCGGACCATCTGGTCGCAGCGCACGCTTTCGTGGTTCGGAAAAATGGAACTTCCGGGCCGGCTCTTGGTTTTTGCCGCCCGCCAAACTGCCCCCGAACCGCTTGGCTGCGATTGGGCTGACCCGCTGTTAATAAGTTGTCAACCAAGACCCTTTACGGCTGTTTAATTGAACAATCTTGGTTAATGAATTAAAATATCCGTATTTAGAGTGACTTAGTCGAAATATCGGGCTAGTCCGTAACTCAGCGATGCAGCGGAACGTGCCATTTCAGGACAGCATCTGTCGCGAATTGGCCACGGATTCGAACCGTGCGCGCAATGAGAATCAGTGCCTTAAGTTAAGTTTTCCACAGCCTGAGAGACGCGAGTCGTTCAAGCCGGTACGCGGTTCCGGTAAGTCACGTTCACGCGTTTCGACAGCAACAGGTAGGGCAGCCACAAAGCTGCGCTGATCAACACCTTCTTGGCATTGCCCTCCAACAGCCCGCGCAACGATTCCGCGACCGCGGGCGGAAGCCCGTCCGTACCGGCAACGACGCTTGCCGTTCCAAGCTGCATCGCGAGGTCCGCGGTCCAGATCGCCACCAGCAGGCGCGGGAACAGCGGCGCACGCCTCAGTGCTGCAACGAAGGCGATCATGTAGAGACTGCTGAACAGCACCACGTCCAGGCTCATCGCGAAGTGAAGTGTAGAAAGCCAGTGTGGCGCCACGCGCGGAACTGGCGGCATCGCCGCGAGATATTCAGCGGCGCGCATGGGAACGTTCAGCAGCATGCCGACCAGGAGGGACACCATGATCCCGCTCGTTCCGAAGAGAGGATGCGCAGTTGCCTCGTTCTTTCCGATCGATCGCCACCGCCCGACAAACGCAAGGCGCGTGCTCGGCTGAGCATGCTGGTCCGCATCTTCGAACCAGCGCAGCGCAAGAAGGGTCGACGCAAACGGCGCGACAATCAGTAGAACGTAAGGAGTTATGGTTCCGAGCGTCGCGCCTCCGTCCGTGAGCGGCGCCGAGATGATGCGAACGGCGCACGCCAGCCCCGCAAGCAAAAGCCAGCTCTGAAGAAAGCGGTCGAGGCGCGTCTCGAGAGAGCAAAGTACAGCGAGCGACCTGGCATGTCCTTGCCGCTTGATACTCTCGAACATGCACTGATTCTCCTAAGGCGCCTCCCCCTCGTACCAACGCCACCTTTTCATATCGTAAATGCTCGTTCTCCTCCGCCGTTCCCTTCGGCGATCACTGGCCCCGAGCAAATGCCACTTGTTTGCGACGCGCAACCCGCGCAGACCTGCTGAAGGGGCTCTGATGGTCGAACATGAGATTGGAACCGGCGTCGGGCCGGGATGTGTCGGTGAGCCCTCGTTTCGCTGGCACGAGACTGTTGCGCTCGCCTTTGCGATCCTATTCAGCGTCGTCACTGTCGCCGCGGTTTTCATGATTGCGACCCGTCCGATGGCGGTCGATTTCCTGAGCTATTGGGCAGCGGCACGGCTGGCGCTCGAAGGTCAGGCAGCCGCGGCTTACGATATCGTTGTGCATTCCAAGATGGAGGCGACCATCGCTCCAATCGACGGTCTGCTCCCGTTCCCCTATCCGCCGCCTTATCTCATGCTTGTCTCGCCGTTCGGTCTGCTCCCGTTTGGCATCGCGGTCGCCTTATGGATCTTTGGCACGGCGATTCTGTACTTGTCGGTTGCGCGGAAGCTCGGATCACCGCGCGTGGTGCTGGCGCAGCCTGGAGTGCTCGCGAACGGGCTGATCGGCCAGAACGGCTTTCTCACAACGTCGATCTTCATTGCCGGGACTCAGCTGCTCGAACGCCGGCCGGTGCTCGCCGGCGCAATTCTTGGTCTGTTCGTGTTCAAGCCGCAGCTCGCTTTGCTGCTGCCCGTGGCGGTGATCGCAGCCCGCAATTGGCTCGCGATCCTTGGCGCTGCAGCCAGTTGCTCGGTTCTTTTGCTCGCGGCCCTTCTTACCTTCGGGATCGACGTCTATCGCGGGTTTTTCGAGACGGCCCCGCAATACGCCTTGTTTATGCAGCAGAACCGTTGGCCCTGGAACGAGCTGGCAAGTGTTTTTGCCTTCGGCCGGTGGCTGGGGCTGCCCGCCTGGCTGGCGCTCGCTCTCCATGCAGCGCTTGCAGCCGTTGCGGCCCATGCGGTTTGGCGAGCCTGGCGAGCCGATGATCCGGCCAAAGTTCCCCTCCTTGCAGGGGCAACGTTACTCATGCCCCCATATTTGTTTACCTACGATTCCCTGCTGCTCGTCGTTCCGATCGCGTGGCTCATGAAGCAGCGCAGTCACCCGACGGTCGTGGCGGCCATATGGTTCGCCTCACTCCTGCCGATCGCGATCTATTTCGGTTTGTACGCAGGCCCAAACACAACCCCGATCGCGGCGGCCCTTTGTTTGCTTATTCTCCGCTCGCAATCGCGAGTCCGCATGCAGGCTGCGCTAGCGAGTTCGTAAGTCCGCTGGCGGCGGGCTCCCGTCGTCTCGGTTCAGGCCGTCATTGGCAGATGTTCTGACGAGTGAGACGACGCTAATCAGTCCGACACCGACGAACAGAGACGCTATGATGTTGAGAGCCGGCAAGCTCGTTATCCACGCAAAGATCGACAGCACAGAGCCGACTTGGATACACACAAAGATTCTACCGGTGCGCTGCATGATCCAAGGCAGGCTGAAGGCGAGCATGTCGGCGAGCAGTAAATAGCGTTCATGCATTTTCGGAAGCAGCCACGGCAGCATCATTGCTGAGAGCAGGGCCGCGGGCACGAGAGCTTTAGGAAAGCGCCACAGGTAGACAGCTACGGAGATAGCGGTTGCCAGGTAGGCAGATGCAATGACCCACCGGGCGGGAAACTGATCAAAATACCCAACCGATGCCCACAGGTTCGGCGCGGTGCTCAGCCATTCAAATAGCCCATGCTGACGCACATAGACGGTCAACAGGTCAGCCATCGGCCAACCAGCAAACCAGGCTGGCAGCATTACAAGGATGTAGATGGCGGGCGGGATAAGGACAGCCTCCAATCGCCGATGCTGAAGAACTACCCCGATGCAGAACGGTGCAATGAAAATCGCCTGCGCCTTGAACGCGAAGGCCAAGCCGGCCCATGCCGCCATCGCGAACACGCGGCCTCTGCACGCCGCAGCGACTGCGAAAAGGCATAAACCAACCCAGTATCCGTCGCATTGCCCAAGAAGTGCGGAGTTCATCACGGCGGAAGGGACCAAGAGGCTCAAGAGTGCCGCTTCATCGGATTTCGGCACGCCTGCTGATTGTACGAGCCGCCGCAGGGCGAGGGCCATCAGGATCGCGGCACCGGTCGAGACCGTCTTGATCGTGTTCAGAGGTGAAAGGCCGAACGGTGAAATCGCAGCAAGCAGGTACAGATACGGTGGCGAGTAATCCCCAAACGGCGCGGCGAAGGCCTGAGTGGGGCCAACCTGTCGTATGTGGCCCAGCCACAGGTAATAAGCGTGCGGAAGATCGTAGGCTTCGAATCGCCAAAGCGCCGCGTAAATCAGCAGTGCGCTCGCAACTACCTGCAGGGCAAGCAATCGCGCCTTCGTTTTGGCTCGCGAGAAAGTTCTAGCTGCGCCCTGCTCAGTGCCGGCGTCGTCACTCATCACACTTGCACCCGCCTGGTGCGATGCGCCCGCCCGACCTCATCTGGCGCGGCCGAACGACTTAGTTCTGCCTGTTCGTACAGAGCCCAGAGCAAGATCGGCGGCACCAGCCACGTTCCGAAATAGACGAGGGCGGGGGTCAGGAACGCGGCACTCAGCGCCACGCGTTGGCCGAGGCTGCTGTCGTTCCATCTGTCAAACAGCATCACTGCACAGCTGAAGCACACGGCGGTCATGTCATAGTGGAAGCCGTGCGGAGCGACGAGTATAGCGGCCGTTGCTGCGGTGAAGGCGTTGAATGCGCGCGACAGGAAGAAGAGTGCGGCCCCGCCGAACATCAGCCACCCGATCGGCCCATATCCAAGCAAGGGCACCGGCATCTGGCGGTACCAGCCGACTTGGTTGCCGTTGAGAAGCCTCGAATGGCGTTGCAGCTCTTGTAGCCAATCCTGCCAAATACCGATTCCGAACAGCGCGCTGCTGATCGCCACCGCGAGCATTAGCCAGACGAAGGTCCAGATCAGCGTTCGCCCCCGTACGGCCTCGAAACCCGCCAGCACGCCCAACTGGGGCCTGAAGGTCAGTGCCGCCGTAGCGGCTGCGGACCCGCTGAAGGAGAAAAGCCAGAGAGCTGCCAGCAGCATTCCGGACTGCCCGAAGTCGAAGCTGACGATCGCCGCAGGGCTTAGAAGCGCGAGGAGCGGAAAACCTTTCGGCAGGTACGGCTTCGCAGCAACGAAAAAGAGCCCGAAGCCCATCGCTTGGTAAGTCCAATAGGAAGGAACTAGCGGCAGCGCGCCCAAAGGCACGAACAACAACAAGGCCTGCGGTGGATAGCTGAAATAGGGTTGCAGCGCGTTGGCGTCGCTCAAGCCTCGAGCCGCCGCAGAAATCGCCTGAGGATCGTACGGGTTGGCACCGTCGAGGACCATTCGCCCGGCCAACCAATAGGTTGCATAGTCGCGCCTCCCGATTGGCGGCCATTGCAGCGCAAGAGCGTAAATGATGACGAGGCAGGCCCCGACCCCGGTCAGACCCAGTAATAGCCAGACGCGTGGCTCGATCCTGCGAAGATCGGGCAAGCTCAGGCCGGTCAACAACGAAGTCCCACTGCGCTCGATTTCCCCCACAAGCCCGCGGCCCGATCCGCTCGACCCAAGTCAATCATCCGCGTCCCCCATCTCGCCCTCCACGCAGCTGCGGCGCGCGTCGACGATGGCCCGACTGGCATTCCTGCGCAACCTCGGCTGGCAAGCGGGCGACCGATTCCGAATTGCGAGTCGCGGGTCATTCAAAAGGTCTCGGGTCGCGAAGAAAACGTGGAATCCCAATCCGGGACGCCGATTTAGGTCGTTTTTTGCAACTGGGATTGGGACGCCGACGCCGTGACGAAAACGCTCACTGTTGTTAATTCGCAGGCTTAACAAATATCTAACGGTTGAATTCGAAGCATTGATGACCGACACGAGGTGAAACAAGACAGTGTCAGACATCTTGAAATACTAGATAGTATCGCGGCTGATCAGAACGATGCAACGAACATGTGAGAGCGGTGGTAGAAAGTAACTGAACATTGCACAGAATAGATGGGCGTCGTTAACCTTTATATTCTTTGAAGTTGATTCAGGTCGGTCCTTCCGCCCCAGTCGCGTGAATCGTTAGCGTCTTGCTATTCCGAAACTTCGCTGTCTTTGTGCTGTCTCATACGCGTGCCTACACAACCATCGTTAACCGTTTCGATTAAACGGGGTTGTCGTCGCGGGGGATGCCATCCGGACAAATTCGGGGGCTGGGTCACAACAGGGGTTTGCCATGCGGTACGAAGACGCTTCTCAAGCTGGTTCCATTGAAAATCACGCGACTCCGGTCGCGCGGGCTGACGCCGATGCGCTGTCGCCGGGAAGCATGGGGCCCGCGAGCGGCAATGTGATCACCGGCGCCGGGACGATCACCGGTCTGGCGGGTGCGGATACCCTTGGCGATGCGCCCACGGTCGTCGTGAGCTTGCAAGGCGCCGGGGGCGGCTCTTCCGGAACCGGCGGCACGCTGCAGGCGACCGGCCAGTTTGGCGTGCTCAGCATCGACGGCCAAGGCGGCTATAATTACGTGCGCAATGCGGGCGCTCCGGACGGCGGCAAGGACGTTTTCACCTATGCCATCGCCGACAAGGACGGCGACCGCTCAGCGAGCACGCTGACCATCACCCTCGGCAAGGAAGAGGACGAGCATAAGGAAGCCAGTGCCGCGGCAGCCGCGCTCAATGCCGGAGTTGTCAATTTGCCCGCGGGCGTTGATCTTTCGGACATCCGGGTCGTCGGCCGTGACCTGATCGTCACTCTTCCCGATGGCTCCCAGATGACGATCCCGGGCGGGGCGGTGTTCGTGCCGCAGCTGGTGATCGGCGATGTCGAGGTGCCGCCGACCAACGTCGCGGCACTCCTCATCGATTCCGAGCCGCAGCCCGCGGCCGGTCCGCCGCAGAGCAGCGGCGGCAACTTCGCGGTTGAAGTCGGACCTCTGGACCCGGGCGCTCCGCTCGGCGACCTGATTCCACCGACGGAACTCACCTACATCCCGCCGCAGTTTGACGACGTCGGCCAATTCATCAACCACAAGCCCGAAATCGTGATTCAGCCCGATGGCCAGCCGTCGGCAATCGCGGCGATCGATAGTGTCGACGAAGCGGGCCTTCCCGCTCGCCCGGTTAACGAGCCGGCGGGTACGAGTGCCGCCAGCCCGAGCGAAACCACGACGGGAACGATCCTGTACAATTCGTCCGATGGCCCGAACGGCATCGCGATCAGCGTTAACGGCACCACGGTTCAGGTGACCGCCGTCAACCAGGTCATCGCCGGCCAATATGGCAACCTAACGATCACCAGCATCGCCGACGGAGCGATCGGGTACAGCTATACCTTGCGTGACAACACGTCGGGCAACACCACGCATGACGACTTCAGCGTCACTGTGACCGATCATGACGGCGACGTCGCGACCGCCACGCTGCGCATCGATATCATCGACGACGTTCCGACCGCACGCGCGGATACCGATTCCATCGCCGCCGGCGCCTATGGCCCGGAAACCGGCAACGTCATTACCGGCGTGGGCACCACGTCCGGTGCAGCCGGCGTCGACACCCAGGGCGCCGACGCCGCCGCCATCAGCGCCGTCACCGGTGCTGGCGGGACCTCGTCGACGTTCAACGCATCGGGCAATCTGGTCGTCAACGGCCAGTATGGCGTACTCACGCTGAAGGCTGACGGCAGCTACAGCTATGTCCGCAACGCCGGCACTGCCGGCGGCGTCAACGACGTCTTCACCTACACGCTGCGTGACGGCGATGCGGACACGTCGAACGCGACACTGACGATCAGCATCGGCGATGCAACGCCGCGCACCGGGACCAATGCGACCGTCCTGCTGGACGATGACGCGCTGGCCAACGGAAACCCCGGCGGAGTCGGCGACGATGCGGACTCGGCCAACACCAGCGGCCTCCTCGTCGGAGCCGGTGGTGACGGACCGCTCGCCTGGGCGCTGCAGACCAGCGGTGCTCCGGCCGGCTTCACCTACGTCGCCGGCTCCGGTGGATCGGTGCTGGTTCAGCAGGGCGGCGTAACGGTTCTGACCGTCACGATCAACGCCGGCACCGGCGCTTATACCGTTACTCAGAACGCGCCCATCCAACACGCCGCGGGCAGCGACGAGAACAACCAGGCCTTCACCATCAATTATGCCGTCACCGATCAGGACGGCGACGGCGCCCCAGGCACGCTGAGCATCAACGTCGACGACGACTCGCCGACGGTTGCACGCGCCGACATCTCGCTGCCTTCGCTGACGGTCGATGAAACCGACCTGTCGACGAATGCATCCGGCAATTTCTCCAGCGTGTTCGTCGGTCGCTACGGCGCCGATGGCGCCGGCACCACGGCTTACGCAGTCTCTGCCGTGAACGGCACCGACAGCGGGCTCATCGACGTCGCCACGGGCCAGCACATCTATCTGTTCAACAATGCGGGCGTGGTCGAAGGCCATGTCGGCAACAGCAGCGCGGGCGCGCTTGCGTTCACCGTCAGCGTCGCCAGCGGGACCGGTGTTGTAACGCTCGACCAGGTGCGTGCCGTTTCGCACCCCAACGCACTCAATGCGGACGATGCCGTCAGCCCGATCGGAAGCACGATCCAGCTCACCGCGACGATCACCGACCGCGACGGGGACCCTGCGAGCAGCATTGTGGCCATTGGCGGCAACCTCGTGTTCAAGGACGATGGCCCTTCGATCAGCGCCTCGGCGACTCAGCCGGCACTGACGGTTGACGAAACCAGCCTTGCGACCAATGCGACGGCGAGCTTTGCCAGTGTCTTCACGAGCGCCTTTGGCGCCGACGGCGCGGGCGC
>JBDSMG010000003.1:0-29907 GCA_039915925.1 Sphingomicrobium sp. | reverse complement strand
AGGAACCGCACACTGGCGTGAACCCGGACGAAGTCGTCGCAATGGGTGCGGCCATCCAGGCTGGCGTTCTGCAGGGCGACGTCAAGGACGTGTTGCTGCTTGACGTGACGCCGCTGTCGCTCGGTATCGAGACGCTTGGCGGTGTGTTCACCCGGATGATCGATCGCAACACGACCATTCCGACCAAGAAGAGCCAGGTTTTCTCGACCGCCGACGACAATCAGAACGCTGTCACCATCCGCGTCTTCCAGGGCGAGCGCGAAATGGCTGCGGACAACAAGGTCCTCGGCCAGTTCGACCTGGTCGGAATTCCGCCCGCCCCGCGCGGCGTGCCGCAGATCGAGGTCACGTTCGACATCGACGCCAACGGCATCGTCAATGTCTCGGCCAAGGACAAGGGCACCGGCAAGGAGCAGCAGATCCGCATCCAGGCGTCGGGTGGGCTCAACGATTCCGACATCGAAAAGATGGTCAAGGAAGCCGAGCAATTCGCTGACGAGGACAAGAAGCGGCGTGCCTCCGCCGAGGCGAAGAATAACGCCGAAAGTCTGGTCCACTCGACAGAGAAGCAGCTGCAGGAGCATGGCGACAAGGTCTCCGCTGAAGTGAAGGCGGAGATCGAAACCGCGCTCGCCGAAGCCAAGACGGCGGTCGAAGGCGGCGATCCCGACGCGATGACCGAGAAGACCAATGCGCTCACCCAAGCGGCGATGAAGCTCGGCCAGGCCATGTACGAACAGCAGCAGCAGGCGGAAGCCGGCGCTGCGGGTGCTGGCGGCACCGAAGAAGCGAAGCCCGCCGACGAGGAAGTCGTCGACGCGGAATTCTCCGCAGTCGACGAAGAGCCCAAGGCGTAAGATGACGACAGCTTGCGTCGTCCCGGCGAAGGCCGGGATCTCAGAGAGCAGGGTCTGTGCGCCGCTCGCTGGGACCCCGGCCTGCGCCGGGGTGACGTGCTGAGGGGCACGTCATGGCCGACACGGACTATTACGAGCTTTTAGGTATCGACCGGTCAGCCGACGACCGGACGATCAAGGCAGCGTATCGCAAGCTGGCGATGGAATGCCATCCGGACCGCCACGGCGGCTGCACCGACAAGGAAGCGCATTTCAAGGCGATCAGCGAGGCGTACGACTGCCTCAAGGATCCGCAAAAGCGCGCGGCGTACGACCGCTTCGGCAAGGCCGCGTTCCAGAATGGCGGCGCCGGTGGCGGCCCGTTCGGCAACCAGGGCTTCGACGGCTTTTCCGATATCTTCTCGTCGATCTTCGGCGAATTCATGGACCCGCGCGGACAGCGCCAGAACGCCGCGCGCGGTGCCGATCTGCGCTACGATCTCGAGTTGACGTTGGAAGAGGCCTTCCACGGCAAGGAAGCCACGGTCACCATCGAAGCCGCGGCCCAGTGCGAGAAATGCTCGGGGCGCGGATGCACCAAGACCGAGGATTGCTCGCGCACCTGCTCCACCTGCAACGGCATGGGCAAAGTCCGCGCGCAGCAAGGCTTCTTCGTGGTCGAGCGCGGCTGTCCCACCTGTCGCGGCAGCGGCGAAGTCATCTCCGACCCGTGCCGCGCATGCGAAGGCGAGGGCCGCACCCTCAAGCGGCGCAACCTGTCGGTGAAAATTCCCGCCGGCGTCGACGAGGGCACCCGCATCCGGGTCAGCGGCGAAGGCGAAGCCGGCGTGCGCGGCGCCTCGAGCGGCGACCTTTACATCTTCGTGCACATGAAGCGCCACGCCATCTATGCCCGCGAAGGCACGACGGTCGTCGCGGAATGTCCCGTCAGTTTCACCACCGCGGCGCTTGGCGGGTCGATCAACCTCCCCGGTCTCGACGGCGCCAAGGTCGAGATCAAGATCCCCGCCGGCACCCAATCGGGCGAACAACTGCGCCAGCGCGGAGCCGGCATGAGCGTGCTCAACGGGCGCGGCCGAGGCGACGTTGTCGCACGCATCCTCGTAGAAACTCCGACGCGGATGAGCGCAAAGCAGAAGAAGCTGCTCGAGGAATTCCGCGAAACCGAGACCGGCGACGAATGCCCGGCCGCGAAAAGCTTCTTCGGCCGCATTAAAGGCATGTTCGCCGTGTAAGCGATGCCCCTCCCCCTCGTGGGGAGGGGTTGGGGAGGGGGCCAGCCGCCTCGGCGGCTGAAAAGACTCTTCTGCGACGCAGACGCGTCGCGCCCCCCCACCTACCTCCCCCACAAGGGGGGAGGATCAATTGCTATTATTCTTGCTCAGGCGTTTCGCAGCCGATCGATCTCCAGCTGCATCGCGAAGCCTTGCGCGAACAGTTCCGCCGCCGCGTGAGTCTCGATGCTCGGCTTGCGCGTGGTGCGGTTGTCGCAGCGGAACCAGCCGATCGTCTCGCCCTTGCGCTTGACCGGCACGCTCAGCACCGATTCCACGCCCTCGCTGCGCAACGTCTCCAGCTGATCGTCGGAAGCGGCCCGAAGAAGGGCACAGTTCAATGTCTGGTTTGCGGGTCGCCGCGGAAAAACCGGGACGCGCTCGTCGGCTGACGTGCAGATGATCGTTGGTAGGTCGCTCGGCCGGACCGGCGCTCGCGGCGCCTCGAACGTGCCGCGGCTGCTTTCCGCCCGCTGTTCGGCGCCGTCGGCGATCCACGTCACGCTCGCGCGGTCGAAGCCGGTCAGCGCCCGCATTCGGCGAACCGCCGCGTCGCACAGGCTCGCCCCGTGATTGCTCTCCAGCCCGTCAATCAGGCCGCACACCGATCCGATCGTATCGCCGACGCCGCGCCCGGGGCTCGGCATGGCCTCCAACACGACGCTGTTCCCGTTTAGCTGAAACGCGATGTCGAAACGGTCGCGGTCGTCGCACAAGCGTACTCGGTACGCGCGCGCAACACCCGTCGTGCTGCTCAGCCGTGCGAACAAATTGCGCAGGTCGTGCAGCGGCTGGGCCTGAACGAATTTGCCCAAGGGCTCGTCAATCAAGGTGACGTGCGATTCCCCAAGGAAATGGTGCACGTTCTCCGACGCCCGGCGAACGATCCAGTCCAGGGACAGCTCGAGCAGAAAGCCTGCAGGCTGAATGCAGATGTCGTTATCGATCACAGAAGTCTCGCGCCCCCGCTTGGCTTCGGGCACGGCATAGCGCCGGTTTTTGCGCAATGCTTCAACTTTCGGCGGAATTTAGCCGCGTTCGCCGAACACCCGGTCGAAAATGACGTCCACGCGCGCCAGATGATGATCCAGGTTAAACAGGCGCTCCAGCTCTTCGGCGCGCATCTTCTCGGCAACCTGCGGATCGTCTTTGAGCAGCTGAAGCAGCGATAGCTGCCCGTCCGATTCCCAAACCTTCATCGCGTTGCGCTGCACGAGCGCATAGCTGTCCTCGCGGCTAAGCCCGGCTTGGGTCAACGCGAGCAGCACACGCTGCGAGTGCACAAGCCCGCCCATGCGGTCGAGATTCTTCTGCATCCGCTCCGGATAGATGACCAGCTTATCGACTACTCCGGCGAGCCGCGCGAGGGCGAAGTCCAACGTGATCGTGGCGTCCGGGCCAATGAAGCGCTCGACCGACGAGTGGGAAATGTCCCGCTCATGCCAAAGCGCGACATTCTCGAGCGCCGGAGTCACCGCACTCCTGACGACCCGCGCCAGTCCAGTGAGGTTCTCGGTAAGCACCGGATTGCGCTTGTGGGGCATGGCAGAGCTGCCCTTCTGGCCCGGCGAGAAATATTCCTCCGCCTCCAGCACTTCGGTGCGTTGCAGGTGCCGAATTTCCACCGCCAGCCGCTCGATCGACGAGGCGACGACGCCAAGGGTGGCGAAAAACATCGCATGGCGGTCGCGCGGAATGACCTGCGTGGACACCGGCTCCGGCTGAAGCCCGAGTTCGTTCGCCACATGCGCCTCGATCGCGGGGTCGATGTTCGCGAACGTACCGACTGCGCCCGAGATTGCGCAGGTCGCGATATCGTCGCGCGCGGCGATCAAGCGGGTTCGGCAGCGGTCGAACTCCGCATAGGCCTGCGCCAGCTTCAACCCGAAGGTGGTCGGCTCGGCGTGGATGCCATGGCTGCGCCCGATGGTTGGCGTCAGCCTATGCTCGAACGCGCGCCGCTTCAGCACCTCCAGTAACTGGTCGAGATCGGCGATCAGCAGTTCCGCCGCCTGCTTCAGCTGCACCGCAAGCGCCGTGTCGAGCACATCGGAGCTGGTCATGCCCTGATGCAGATAGCGCGCTTCCGGCCCCATCTTGCTCCCGGCCCAGGTGAGGAAGGCGATCACGTCATGCTTGGTGACCGCCTCGATCTCGTCGATCGCGGCAATGTCGATCTCCCCGAGGACGTCCGCGTCATAGGCCGCGCGGATCTTCCGCGCGTCGTCGGTCGGGATCATGTCGATCCGTCCCATCGCCTCGGCCGCGAACACCTCGATCGCGAACCAGATTCGATAGCGGTTTTCGGACGACCAGATGGCGGTCATCTGCGGACGGGAATAGCGGGGTACCATGGGCGCGGCGGCTAGCAGAGCCGGCGCGAAGCGGCAAATCAGGCCGTGCGGCCTGGGCCGGTTAGGCCGTCAGCGCGATCTGGCTGCAGTCGCTTGCGCGCTGGGCGAAATCCTCGGCAAGTTTGGCGTGCCACGTGCGCGCGGCCTCGGTCATGGCACGCTGTGCGGCCATCCGCTCTTCAACGGCTCTCCGGGAATAATAGCGCGCGTTCGATTCCACCAGACTGCCCCTCACCAAAGGTCGCCGGAACCGACTGTGACCCGCATCTGCCTAAGAGAGAGTTAATATCCACAGCCGTCCCGCCTTGGCACAGCTGTTGCTGGGAAGCCGCGGTCGAACCCCATTTGCAGTAAGACGCGGAAACCGAACGAGTCATCGCACGTTGATTCGCAAAATGGTTGAGAAGGAAAGACCATGTTGAGTTCTATCGACCGCGGTCATTTCAATCCCGCGACCCGCGGCTACCACGCGGTCTACCGCGAAAATGAAGTGAACCATTGCCCCGGCTGCGGCCGCACGCACTGGTATCTGGGCCGCGTACTGGCCGAATGCGCCTTCTGCTCGACGGCACTGCCGCTTGAGGCTGCATATCGGGTGGGTCCGTCGGCCGCTCCCGTCATGCGCTGGTCTTCGCGCGTAAGCTATGCGGAGCTCAACGCCGCCTAGCCGGCCACCCTACCAACATCGTTCCCGTTACGTTATAGATGAATCCATGCGCTGGCGGGCTTTCATCGCTTTGACATTGACCCTCGCGCCGGTGCCGGCATCAGCTGGCGCCGGCGACTTCAATGTGATCAATGCTACCGGACTGGACATTGTCACCCTCGAAATCCGCCGTTTCGGAACGGATCAGTGGAAGCCGCTATCGACGCGCCCGTCGGCCGGCGCCCAGGGGCCCGTGACGTTCAAGGACTCGGATTGCGCCTTCGACATTCGAGCCAGGCTCAGCGGAGGCGTTCAGGCCGTGTGGAGCGGCGTCAATCTCTGCGAAGTGAAGTCGGTGACCTTGAACCGAAATGCATCGGGTGCACTCTGGGTCGACTACGACTGACCTGAACCCGCCGCGGCATCCCCGCATAAGGCCCGAACACCGCCGCTGCCCTTTTCGGCTGCACGCTGTCGAGCAGCTTCCCGCCCGCCAGGAACACGACGCCCGTGCAGGCAAGCGCCAGCACCCAGCCGCCGAACCCCGGATAGGTCTCGAGATAATGCTGGCCACGTTCAACGGCGCCGAGCGCGATTGCGTAAATCACCAGCCACGCCTCCAGGCGGGTCTTGATGGTGAAGAGACGGGCGAGGCGTGCGCGCATGTGAATAGTTAAGCAAACGCCGTGCCACTGGCGCAGTTCCGCGCTTTTTGTCTTAAGCGAAATAGTAAAGTGTCAATTAACCCGACGAAAGCTCGGTCAGCCCGAGACGGTCGATGAGTGCCGCGCGAGCGCGCTCGACATCGTCGATCAGCGAGGGCCGCTGCAGGTCCGAAATGTGGATCTCGGCGGGCCAATGGCGCTCGACCACCGCAGCGATCGCGTCCAGCTTACCCTCGTCCGCCATGAAGCGCGGATCGACTGTAGGCGGATCGGCGACGACGCGCAGCCGCAGGCATGCCGGCCCGCCGCCATTCGCCATCGACTCCCGAACGTCGACCACGTGCTCCCGGCGGATCGGACCGTTGCCGGCGATATGACGCTCGACCCAGCGCCACACGGACGGCGTCTCGCGCGCTTCGCCAGGCAGGATCAGGGTTATCTCCCCGTTGGGAGGGGTCACCAGCTGCGCGTTGAACAGATAGGATGAAATCGCATCGGCGAGCGGGACGTCCGCGTCCGCCACCTCGACATATTGGAAATCCGGCACGAGCCGCTCGCACTGGGTGATCAGTGCGTCGCCGTCCGCGAAAGCCTTTTCATGCGCGAACAGCACAGGCCCGTTGGCGACCGCGACCACGTCGTTGTGAAAGGCCCCCGCCGCGATCGCTTCTTCCGACTGTGCGGCGAAGATCGTGCGCTCCGGATCGAGGCCATGCCTGCGGGCAATTGCTCGCGACGCCTCGACATGCTGGCGGGCAGGGTAGGGGCCGCCGCTCACTCCATAGACGAACACTTCCACGCCCGGACCATCATGAGCGGGCGCCAGCCGCATGTGATTGGCGGCGCCTTCATCGCCGAATGCCGCCGGCACCGGGCCGTGGACCATGAAATGATCCGCATCGCCAAACGCCAGCTTCAGTTGCGCGAGCGTGTCCGGCCATTCGTGGCTGCGGTGCGCCATCGTGCGCAAATTCGCGACGCTGAGATGGCATCGGCCGTCCGCCGTATCGGGCGCGGGCGAGACGGTGGCCGCATTCGCCGCCCACATGAACGACGATGACATCGCATTCGCCGCCAGTCCCGCATCCGCTTGCTCGATGTCCGTGCCGAGCTCATCCAGCCATGGCCGATTGGGCCGCGGGTGGGGCACAAAAAATCCCTGCGCGAGCCCCAGCCGCAGGTTCGTCCGCATCTTCTCGATGCCCTGCAGCGCCGCCGCGCGCGGATGCGACGTCTGCAGCGCATTGCGCGTGGAAGCGAGATTACCGAGGCTCAGCCCGGCATAATTGTGGCTCGGGCCGACGATCCCGTCGAAATTGATTTCGGTCAGCGGCATCAGCGCGGCACGACCAGCACCTCGTCGCCGACCTTCACGCCGAGCAGCTCCGCCGCTTCGCTGTCGATCGCGATCCCCTCGCCCACGTTCGCCACAGAAGCGGTGCAGCAGGCGAAGTTCCGAAGCCGCCCCGCCGCGACCAGCATCTTGAGCGGACCGCCCTCTCCAATTTCGGCGATGGTCTCGCGCTTGGACTCGCGCACCGTACGGATGCGGTCGGTCGCGGCGGTTACCGTCGGCCCGCCGTCGAAAATGTCGACGTAGCGGTCGTAGGTGAAGCCTTCCTCCTCCAGCATACGCAGCGCCGCCCGGCCGGTGGGATGCGGCTGGCCGATCACCGCCTTGGCGCTGTCCGCCAACAGGGCGACATAGATGGGCGTGCGCGGCATGAGGTCCGCAATGAAATGTGTTCCGTGCATCGCGTTGAACTGGTCGGCATCAGGGAAGGTCATCCCGAAGAAGCGCCCCGCGAGCCCGTCCCAGAACGGCGAGTTGCCGGCCTGGTCCATCACTCCGCGAAGCTCGGCCAGCGTGCGGTCGCCGAAGCGCGGCCGGTGCTGCTTCATGAACAGATAGCGGCTGCGCGCAAGCAGTGCCCCCCAGCCGCCGGCGCGCGACTGCGGATGGAGGAACAGGCCGCCGACTTCCGACGAGCCTTCGAGGTCGGTGGTCAGGCTCAGCATCTGGTTGCGGAAGGTTTTTCCCAGTTCCGGGCTGCTCTGCGTCAGCGTGCTGAGGTGATAGCTGAAGAAGGGCTGGGTCAGACCGACCTGGCCGAATATCTGGCACGTCCCGCGCACCAGCCCGGCCTTCGGATCCTCCAGCACGAACATGTAGAGGTCGCCCGCCTGTTGCTCGCCGTCGCGAGCGAAGCTCTCGTCCGACCGGGCCAGCTTTTCGACCAGCGTCGTGCGGTCGGGCGGCAGGTTGGTGAAACCGCCGCCGGTCAGCTTGGCCATCTCGTAGATCGCCTTGAAATCCTCGCCCGTCGCGGGTCGCACGCGAAAGCTCATTGCGAGGCTCCCGCAAGCCGCAGGATGGTCAGCGCCGACAGCGCCGCGCGCTCCTTCAAACTGGCGACGATCAGATATTCCTCCAAGCTGTGGATGTTACCCCCGCGCACGCCCATCGTATCGACGACCGGCACTCCGAGGGCGGCGATATTGTTGCCGTCGCAGACCCCACCGCTCGCTTGCCAGCCGATCGCCTGGTCGAGGTCGGCCCCGGCCTTGCGGACTAGGTGGAACAGCTGCTCCGCTTCGCCCGTCATCGGCTTGGGCGGGCGGGCGAAGCCGCCGTGTATCTCGACATAGACGCCATGCTGCTCGGCTGTTTCCTTCACCGCTTTCTCGATCAGCCGCTGGGCGATCTGCTGGTCGTCGCCCGTCTTGGGCCGCATGTTCACGCGCAGCACGGCGAGGTCGGGAACGACATTGTTCGGCGCTCCGCCATCGATCCTCGCCGGGTTGATGCTGAGCCCGGGAGTCTTGGACATCGACAACCGCAGCGCCAGTTCGGACGCCGCGACGATCGCATTGCGGCCGTCCTTCGGGTTGCGGCCGGCGTGGGCCGATCGGCCCCGGATCAGGAAGGAAAAATTTCCGCTCCCGGGTCGCGCACCTGCTAGCGTGCCGTCGGGCAGCGCGGCAGGCTCATAGGTCAGCGCCGCGCTCTTCCCGTGCGCCGCCTCCGCAATCAGCTTCGACGAGCCCGGCGACCCCACTTCCTCATCGCTGTTGATGACGATCTCATAACCCAGGTTGGCCGCCGCTCCGCTCGCCTCCACCGCCTTGAGCGCTGCGAGCATCACCGCCAGCCCGCCCTTCATGTCCGCGACACCCGGCCCGCCAAGCACGCCCTCCTCGATCCAGCGCGTCGCCTGGAACGCGTGATCGGCGCCGTAGACCGTGTCCATGTGCCCGGTGAAAAGCAGCTGCACCGGCGCCTCCGGCCGTACCTGCAGGTGCAGGTTCTGACCGTACCCCACCGGCACGACCTCGCCCCTGGCGGTAACCTGATCCGCCGGTGCTGGGTTGAGCAGCTGCAGCTCGCCCGGAAGTTCCGAAAAATCGTCCGCAAGCAGGCTTGCGATCTCGGTCAGCCCTTCCAGATTGCCCGACCCGCTGTTGATGGCCGCCCATCCGAGCACGCGATCCAGCATCGGCTCGTCGGCTGCGCGTTCGACCACGGCCTGCTCGACGCCAGTTAACTCTCCCATGGCTGTTCACTAGCTTGGCCGAGCGGCGAAGACCACACCGCCCAGTGTCCCTGCGAAGGCAGGGACCCAGTCGCGCGTAGCGCTAAACGGCTTCGCCGGACTGGGCTCCTGCCTTCGCAGGAGAACGGCTAGAGAAAATCCCCGAACATCCGCAGCAGATGCTGGTACATCTCGCGCTTGAACGGCACGATCAACTCCGGAAGCAGCTCTGGCTCGACCCACTTCCAGGCGTCGAACTCGGGATGCTCGGTCCCGATGTTCACGTCCTCGTCCGTGCCGCTGAACCGGCACAGGAACCAGTTCTGCAGCTGACCGCGAAAGCGCCCCTTCCAGAACTTCCCCATCAGCTCTTCCGGAAGATCGTAGCGCAGCCGCTCGGGGCTTTCGGCAATCAGCTCGACTTGGTCCGGGGCAATGCCTGTCTCCTCCTCAAGCTCGCGCAGCGCGGTCGCCCACGGCTCCTCGCCTTTGTCCATCCCGCCCTGCGGCATCTGCCACGCGTCGGTCGGATTATCGATCCGCCGTCCGACCCAGACCTGGCCGTCACCGTTGATCAGCATCACGCCGACTCCGCGGCGGTATTGAGCTTCGTCGTGCATGCTTCGCCCATAGGCCGCTTTTGAAGTGGCGGAAGAGGGCACTTAGGCCTAAAGTGCCTCCTTACCCGCATCACAGTTCAGTCAGGGCGAAGAATGGCTTCGGCCACACATGTCATCACACCCGCGGAAGCCGAGGCGCATCCGCCGCTCGAATCCATGGTCGTCCGCTTCGCCGGCGACAGCGGCGACGGAATGCAGCTTACTGGTGGCCAGTTCACCCTCTCGACCGCGCTCGCGGGTAACGACCTCGCCACTTTCCCCGATTTCCCCGCCGAGATCCGCGCGCCGCAGGGCACAACCTTCGGTGTCTCCGCCTTCCAGATCAATTTCGGTTCGACCGCGATCGAGACTGCCGGCGACCAGCCCGATGTGCTCGTCGCAATGAATCCGGCGGCGCTCAAGACCAACGTCCAAAGCTTGCGCGAAGGCGGGCTGATCATCGCCGACGAGGGTGAGTTCACCGCCCGCAACCTCGCCAAGGCCGGCTACGACGCCAATCCGCTCGAGGACGGAAGCCTCGCCCGCTGGCAATTGATCCACTTCAACATCTCACAGCTGACGATGGACGCGGTGAAGCCGTTCGGCCTCGGCAACAAGGAAGCGCTTCGCTGCAAAAATATGTGGACGCTCGGGCTTGCGCTCTGGATGTTCGACCGCGACCGCCAGCCGATCGTCGACTGGCTCAAGCAGAAGTTCGCCAAGGCGCCGGAGCTTGCCGAGGCGAATATTGCCGCACTTAACGCTGGCCACGCCTATGGCGAGACGGTCGAAATGGGCGCGCCCATCCGCCAGCACCACATCGCCCCGGCACCCGTGGAGCCGGGCCTTTACCGCACTGTCACCGGCGCGGAATCGCTCGCGGTCGGCCTGGTCGCGGGCGCCCAGCTCGCCGGCCTCAACATGTTCTTCGGCTCCTACCCGATCACTCCGGCAAGCCCGCTGCTCCACCATCTGGCGCGGCTCAAGGAGTTCGGGATCACAACCTTCCAGGCGGAAGACGAGATCGCCGCCATCTGCGCCGCGATCGGCGCGTCCTACGCCGGACAGCTTGGCATCACCTCGTCCTCCGGTCCGGGTATCGCGCTCAAGATGGAAGCGATGGGCCTCGCCGTGATGACCGAGCTCCCGCTCGTAATCGTCAATTCGCAGCGCGGCGGGCCGTCGACCGGCCTCCCGACCAAGACCGAGCAGTCCGATCTCTACCAGGCTGTCTACGGCCGCAACGGCGATGCGCCCGTGCCGGTGATCGCCGCCCGCTCGCCCGCCGACGCATTCGAATGCGCGATCGAGGCGTGCCGCATCGCCACCCGCTACATGACGCCCGTCATGCTGCTCACGGACGGCTATATCGCCAATGCGGCGGAGCCGTGGAAAGTGCCCGACATGTCGGATTACGAACCGTTCCCGGTCAGCTTCTTCGACCAGGTGCCGCCGGAAGGCGAGGGCGTGATGCCCTACGCCCGCAATGACGATCTCGCTCGCCCGTGGATCAAGCCCGGCACCCCCGGCCTCGAACATCGCATCGGCGGGATCGAGAAAGCGCCCGGCAGCGGCAACATCGATTATTCGCCCGAAGCGCATGCCGAGATGACGCGCATCCGCGCGCAGAAGGTCGCCAATGTCGCGGACTCGATCCCCGATCAGGACGTCTGCCTCGGCGAGACCAGTGGCAAGCTCGCGGTCGTCGGCTGGGGCTCGACCTTCGGCCCGATCCACCAGGCGGTCCGCCGCGCCCGAATGAAGGGCCAGGACGTCAGCCACATCCACGTCCGCCACATCGCGCCGATGCCCAGGAACATGTCTGTCCTATTGAAGGGCTTTGAGCATATCATTGTGCCGGAAATGAATAGCGGCCAACTCAAGACCATCCTGCGCGACCAATTCCTCGTGGACGCTCGTCCACTCAACAAGGTCAGCGGCCATCCCTTCCGCATCGCCGAAATTGCGGAGGCGATCGATGGAGCTATCGAGGGGGCCTCGCGTGCGCGCGCGTAGGACCACTGCATTTGCTGCGTTTCGAGGCAGGGAATGAAGCAGCTCAACGTCTTCCCGATGTTGATGATGCTGATCGCGGTCGTCTTCCTGATCGTCTGGCTCTACGGATTGAGATAATGAACGAGATTAGGACTGGGGAACGAATGGACGCCATGTTCACGCACCTCGTCAGCGACGTCGCTGAGTGCTTCGACGATTCGAACGTGTTCGACACGGATGCTCAGTCTCCTGCGCGTATCGACATGAGCATGTCCGGTGAAGAAGGGCTGTGGGTTTCCGCCAATAGCGAAGGCTACCTTCACCTAGCGCGCGTGTTCGCCGAATTGGGACTCCGTAAGCTCGAAGACGGTTACCACTTCCACAAAAACGGACGATTTCAAAGTTCCAAGGGTCCTCCAGAATTCACGTTTGAAGTCGATAATAGTGTGGCCATGCCGGGAGAGGCCGAGGAAAAGTAATGAACGAAATCACCAAGATCACGACCGTCAAGGATTGGGCCAGCGACCAGGAAGTGCGCTGGTGCCCCGGCTGTGGCGACTATGCGGTGCTGAAGGCGGTGCAGCGGACGATGCCGGACCTCGGCGTCGCGCGCGAGAAGACGGTGTTCGTCTCCGGCATCGGCTGCTCCAGCCGCTTCCCATATTATATGGCGAGTTACGGCTTCCACACGATCCACGGCCGCGCGCCGGCATTCGCGACCGGTATCAAGCTCGCCAATCCGGAGCTCGACGTGTGGATCATCACCGGCGACGGCGACGCGCTCAGTATCGGCGGCAATCACACGATGCACGTCGTCCGCCGCAATCTCGATTGCCAGATCCTGCTGTTCAACAATGAGATCTACGGCCTCACCAAGGGACAATATTCGCCGACCAGCCGACCCGGAACGCGCTCGCCCTCGACTCCGTTCGGCTCGCTGGACCGCCCAATCCGCCCTTGCGCGTTTGCGCTCGGCGCCGGCGCGCGTTTCGTCGCTCGCGGCATCGACGTGCACAAGAATCTGCCCGACGTGCTCAAGGCCGCGCATGCCCATCGCGGCGCAAGTTTCGTCGAAATCTATCAGAATTGCGTCGTTTACAACGACGACGTGTTTGCGTCCTTCACCGCCCGCGAGTTCGCCGCCGACAAGCAGCTTTGGCTGGTCAAAGGCGAGAGGATGCTGTTCGCCGGCGGCACCAAGGGGCTCGCCCTCGATCGCGAGCGGCTGGCGCTCAAGGTGGTGGATGCCGGCGATCCCGACGTTCTGGTCCACGACGCCACCAACCGCTCGATCGCCCACATGCTGATCGAAATGCCGTCCGAAGGCTTCCCGGTCGCGCTCGGCGTCATCTACGAAGACCCCGCGCCGACGTTCGAAAGCGCCGTCGTCGAACAGAACGCCGCCATCGCCAAGGGCAAGACCCCCGACCTCCAGGCGCTCGTCGCCAAAGGCCAGACCTGGCAAGTCGAAAAAGAACCGCACAAGCTCTAACTACGCTTGGACAACATCACGCACACGTTGGCTGGCGCGCTAATCGGCCAGATGGGGCTGAAGCGGCGTTCGCGCTTCGCCATGGCCGCGTGCCTGCTCGGGGCCAATGCCCCCGACATCGACGTATTTGCGCCATTGATCATGCCCGTGGAGGGCATCGCGTTCCACCGGGGCCCGACCCATGCAATATTTGGCTGGCCGATCCTTGCCGCGGCCATCGTGGCCATCTTGTGGCTCGTGAACCGAATATGGCCAGGGAAGAGCGACACTCTCCCATTCCGGGCTGGAGCGTTGTTTGTCGTTACCTTTCTGGCAGTCCTGACCCATCCGTTCCTCGACTGGCTGACCACCTACGCCATCGCCATTTTCTCGCCTGCGAGTTGGCGCTGGTATTCGGGCAACGCCATTTTCATCATCGACTGGGTCTACTGGCTGCTGATGATCCCGGCTGTGATCTGGTCGGGTCGGCGGTGGAAGGTGGGCGCTGCGAAGCCGGGCCAGCCGGCGCAGATCGCCGGCTTGCTGATGCTCGCCTATATCGGTCTGAACCTCGCCGAGAGCATGTGGGTTGAAAACCGGACCCGGGACGCGCTGCGGGGCCGTGGCATCGAAGCGACCATAATCGTGCCCAGCCCGCCGCCGTTCGCCTTCTGGCGCCGCTCCATCGCGTGGCGGAGCGCGGACCGGTTCGGCTATGGCGAGTTCGACTTCCGCCACGGCCTCCGAATCGACACGGAGAGCATGCCGCTCGGCCTCGACGACCCGCGCCTCGAACAGGCGTTGAAGCGCGATCCGCACCTTCGCGGCTTCTACAGCTGGTCGCGCATGCCGATCGTCGTTGTCGACCGCGGCCGCGCCTATCTCGGCGACCAGCGCTACAACGGCCGCGGTTTTGGGCGCTCCCATTTCCTGGTGCCGCTCGACAGCCCATCGTCGCGCGAATAACTTCCACACATGGGGCGAGGCGAACATCTGGTGCGGGCCGACCGCGGCTTCGCGACTGGCGGGGGCCTGCTCGCGCGCCTGCTTGCCCCGGCCTGGAGCCGGGTGCTCGATCAGATCGACCAGCGGCTGAAGGTCGGCGGAATCGACATCACTCTTCCCGATGGAAGCCCGCGCAAGCTGGGCTTCGACAGGCCGGGACCGTCGGCCGCCGTTCAACTGAACAGCTGGATGGCGCTTGTGCGGCTGGCGACCTCCGGCTCGGTCGGCTGGTACAAGGCCTGGACGCTCGGCGAGTGGTCGAGCCCCGACACGGTTGCCTTGTTCGAACTGTTCAGCGCCAACTCCGCCGAGCTGGGCGCCACCGCAAGAGCCAAGGGTCCCTTCCGCTGGGCCAACGCGCTCGCGCACCGCCTCCGCGACAACGCGCCCGCCAAGGCCCGCGACAACATCGCCGCGCATTACGATCTCGGGAATGACTTCTACGCGGCGTGGTTGGACGAGACGATGACGTATAGTTCGGCTCTGTTCAGATCAGCAGAAGAAACGTTCGTCCTGAGCGGAGGGCTCAGCCCGAAGTCGAAGGGCGCTGGCACGACCGCCGAGCAATCGCCCTTCGACTTCGCTCAGGACGAACGAGCCAATGGCTCGCTCGAACAGGCCCAGCTCACCAAGATCCACACACTCCTAGACCGCCTCAACCTCAAACGCGGCGACCGCCTGCTCGAGATCGGCTGCGGCTGGGGAACGCTCGCGATCGAAGCGGCGAAGCGCGGTGCGACCGTCGTCGGCCTTACCCTCTCGACCGAGCAGAAGACCTGGGCCGACCGCAAGATCGCCGAAGCCGGGCTGTCCGACCGCATCGAAATCCGCCTGCAGGATTATCGCGAAACCGACGAGCGGTTCGACGCCATCGCCTCGGTCGAAATGGTCGAAGCGGTCGGCGAGCGCTGGTGGGGCACCTATCTCGAATGCATCGCCCGCAACTTGAAGCCCGGCGGTCGCGCGGCGCTCCAGTTCATCTGCATCCGGCCCGAGCTTTTCTCCCGCTATGCCAGGAGCGCCGACTTCATCCAGACCTACATCTTCCCGGGCGGAATGCTGCTCAACGAACCCCAGTTCACGGCACTCGCGGAGGAACGCGGCCTAAGCTGGCATGACCGCAGCCCAAGCATGCGCCTCGATTATGCCCAGACCCTGAAAGCGTGGCGCGAGCGCTACGACGCCGCCGTTGCGGCGGGCGCGCTCAAAGGTTTCACCGACGAGTTCCACGATCTCTGGCGCTACTATTTGATGTACTGCGAAGGCGGCTTCCGCGGCGGCGCCATAGACGTGGCGCAGGTGACGCTTACAAAGACGGCGTCATCCTGAACTTGTTTCAGGATCCAGTTTCAAGCCGCGCATTCGTTTGTGGATGGATGCTGAAACAAGTTCAGCATGACGGCCTTTCGCTAGCCGTCCACTCGTACCTTCTCGCCGGTTGCGGCCTCGCCGAGCAGCCGCTCGACAATAGCGTTCGCAACCACCTCTGGCGGCTTCACATCGACCGGCTCTTCACCCGGGAAGGCCAGCTGGCGCATGCGGGTGCGGGTGGCGCCGGGGTCGATGATGTGGACGCGGATGCGCTTGGTGTGCGCGGTCTCGTCCGCATAGGCGCCGAGCAGAGTCTCGAGCGCTGCCTTGGACGATCCGTATGCGCCCCAGAAGGCGCGCGGCTCGCTTCCAACGGAAGAGGTGAGGGCGACTATTTCGGCCTTTTCGGCCTTGCGCAGAAGCGGGTCGAAATTTGCGATCAGCGACTGGTTGGCGAGCAGGTTCAGGCCGAGCACCCTGGTATATTCCTTGGGGTCGATATGCTCGACCGGCGTCAGCGAGCCGAGCATCGCCGCGTTGAGGACGAGGATGTCGAGCTTGCCCCATCGCTCCGCCACGGCCGCAGCCAGCTTGCCGATCGAATCTCCGTCCACGAGGTCCATCGGGGCGATGGTCGCGCTTCCGCCGCTCTCGTGGATACGGTCCTCGATCGCCTCGAGCGCGCTTGCGGTCCGTGCGAGGAGGATGACGTGGGCGCCAGCGGTTGCAAGCGCCTCGGCAGTCGCGGCGCCGATCCCGCGGCTGGCGCCCGTGATGAGCGCGAGTTTGCCTTCGAACGGCTTGGTGTCGGTCATGCCCCGCCGATTAGCGGCTGGCGACGAGAGATAAAGGGACCGCGCCTTCTTTTTCGGCAAGATCGGTCAGGCTGGTCGGGTAATCGCCGGTGAAGCAGGCGTCGCAGCGCTGCGGCTGGCCGTGGTTCCGCTCGGTCCCGAGCGCTCGGTAGAGGCCGTCGATCGACACGAAGGCCAGGCTGTCGGCGTGGATATAATCCGCCATGCCCTGCACGTTCATCTGCGCCGCGAGGAGCTTGGCGCGCTCGGGCGTGTCGACGCCGTAGAAGCAGCTGTGCCGCGTCGGCGGGGAGGCGATGCGCATATGCACTTCGCTCGCCCCCGCATCGCGCATCATCTGCACGATCTTCAAACTGGTCGTTCCGCGAACGATGCTGTCGTCGACCAGTATGATGCGCTTGCCGCGGATCAGCGCGCTATTGGCGTTGTGCTTGAGCTTGACGCCGAGGTGGCGGACGCCGTCGCTGGGCTGGATGAAGGTGCGGCCGACATAGTGCGAGCGGATGATTCCCAGCTCGAATGGAATGCCGGACGCCTGGCTGTAGCCGATCGCCGCCGGAACGCCGCTGTCCGGCACCGGCACGACATAATCGGCCTCCACTCCGGCCTCGGCCGCCAGCTGCGCGCCGATATTCTTGCGGACTTCGTAGACCGACTTGCCCTCGGCCACCGAATCCGGCCGCGAGAAATAGACATGCTCAAAGATGCACGGTCGCGGTTCGATCTTGGCGAACGGCCGGAAGGAGCGGATGCCGCTCTCGTTCACGACGATCACCTCGCCCGGATCGACATCGCGGATATAGGTTGCTCCAATCACGTCCAGGGCAACGGTCTCCGAGGCGAAGATCGTCGCCTCGTTGAGCTTGCCCATCACCAGCGGCCGAATGCCGAGCGGATCGCGGCACGCGACCAGCCCGTCTTCGGTCAGCACCACGAGCGAGTAAGCGCCCTCGACCTGGCGAAGCGCGTCGGTGAGCCGCTCGAGCGTATTGCCATGCCCTGACGTCGCGACGAGGTGGATGATGACTTCCGTGTCGCTGGTCGACTGGAAGATCGATCCGCGGCGGTTCAGCGTCCGGCGAAGCTTCATCGCGTTTGACAGATTGCCGTTGTGAGCGACGGCGAAGCCGCCCTGCGCCATGTCGGCGAACAAAGGCTGGACGTTGCGAAGCGCCGTCTCGCCGGTCGTTGAATAGCGCACATGGCCGATCGAGGTGCGCCCGTTGAGCGCGCGCATCACGTCGTCCTTGTCGAAGTTGCCGGCGACATGGCCCATTGCCCGATGGGAATGGAAGTTATGGCCGTCGAAGCTGGTGATGCCGGCGGCTTCCTGGCCCCGGTGCTGGAGCGCGTGGAGCCCAAGCGCGACGAAGCTTGCGGCATTGTCCGCACCCCAGATGCCGAAGATGCCGCACTCCTCCCGCAGTTTGTCGTCGTCGAAAGGATTGGTCGTCAGCATGTGCCCGAGTCCCGCGTGCTGCGTTGGCCCCTCCTATAGGGGCGAGCGCCGCCTTTGTCGCGCTCGACATGAATATGGTTTGAAGTCAGCCGAATTCATCCCCCGCGCGGGGAGCCTGCCTCAGCTCGCGACCTTCTGGTCGACGTACCACGGCCTTAGCATCGTAACCTCCTGCCCGCGCTCCTTTTTCGGAGCAAGCCGGGCAAGATCGAACTCGTCGATGAATTGCACGCCGAACTTGCCCTTCTGCGACCAGCGGACGGTGCCTAGGACTGGCCCGGCGCCAACGATGTCGATCGTCATCTGCGTGCCGGGTGAAAGCGACTCAGGGCATTCGACCAGAGCGCCGCGCGCCGAGATATTGCGGAGCCGGATTTCGCAGGTCTTGCCGCCGATCTGTGCGATCGCTCGACGCATCAGCCGCTGGCGCGGCTCGCGGGTGCATTGGAAACCGTCCGCCTCGACACTGGTGCTCATCGCAAGCTCGCGCGCTTCGGCGGCCGGCATTGGACGGCCGAAGATGAAACCCTGGATCTGGCTGCAGCCCAGTTCGCGGATGAGGTTCAGGTCGTCATGGGTCTCGACGCCCTCGGCGGTCGTGTCCATGCCGAGCGTTTCGGCAAGGGTGACGATCGCGCGGATGATCGCCCCATTGCGGTTGGTGCTCGACGCCGCGCCGCGAACGAAGCTCTGGTCGATCTTGATCTTGTCGAACGGCGCTTTCTTCAAATAGCCGAGCGAGCTGTAGCCGGTGCCGAAATCGTCGAGTGCGAGGCGGACGCCGAGGCCCTTGAGGCCCGCAAAGGTCTCGTCGGTCGACGGGCTGTCCGAAAGGAACACGCCTTCGGTGATTTCCAGCTCGACCTGTTGAGCGCGGATTCCACTCTCCTGAATCAGCGTGCCGATCGTTTCGACGATGCCCGGATCGTTGAACTGGATCGGCGACAGGTTGACGGCGACGCGGACACCGTCGGGCCAATTGGCCGCTTCGCTCAGCGCCTGCTTCAGGACCCAGCTGCCGATCTTGCGGATCATCCCGCATTCCTCGGCGATCGGAATAAACTTGTCGGGCGAGATCGGGCCCCGCACCGGATGGTTCCAGCGCACAAGCGCCTCGAAGCCGCAGATTTCCTCGCTTGCCGCGCGAACGATCGGCTGGAACGCGACCCACAACTCGTCACGGTCGAGCGCCTGACGAAGGTCGTTCTCCAGCACTTGGCGGTCGCTTGCCTCGCTGTGCATCGAGGCTTCGTAGATGCGATGCTGCCCGCGTCCGCCGCCCTTGGCAGCATATAAGGCAAGATCGGCGTTGCGGATCAGGCTGTCGGCATTGGAACGGCCCGGGTCGCCGATCGCGATTCCGAGCGACGCGCCGATCGTCACCTTGTGACCCTCGATCATGTACGGCCGCGACACATGGTCGATCAGGGTGCGCGCAAGCGATTCCAGAAGGCCGATGTCGACCACGCCGGGGAGCACCGCCTTGAACTCGTCACCGCCGAGCCGCCCGACCTGGCCGTGATCGCCAAGCACCGACTTCAGGCGCGTGGCCACTTCCTTCAGCAAGGCGTCGCCGATGGGGTGACCAAGCGTGTCGTTGACGTTCTTGAAGCGGTCGAGGTCGATCAGAAACAGAGCGCAGCCCTTCCGCCGGCTGGCCGCATTGCGAAGGGCTTCATCCAGCGTTTGCCGCATAAGCGCGCGGTTGGGCAGACCAGTCAGCGAGTCGAAACGGGCGAGGCGTGTGATTTCCTGCTCGGAGCGGCGCTGCTCGGTGAGGTCGGTGCCGATCCCGCGGAATCCGAGGAAGCGGCCGCGCTCGTCGAAGATCGGATTGCCGGACAGTGACCAGTGGACGTCGGCCTCGCTGGCCGGGCGCACGACGACGTCGGAGAAGGGGAATCGGGCCGACAAGTGGAAACCCAGCGTCTTGCTTTCCTCGCCGACCGATACGCCATGTTCCTTGTCGACCGACATGAGATCGGTGAACTGATGGCCTAGCAGCGCCTCGGGCTCGCACTGGAAGTCGTCCGCAAGCTGCTGGGAGACATAGGACAGGGTGCCCTGGGCATTGGTTTCCCAGAACCAGCCACGGCCGCTATTTTCGAACTCGTCGACGAACCGGACCGCCTTGCGTGCTTCATGGTCGAGCTTCTGCCGCTTGCGGCCCGAAGCGATGATCGTCCTTGCGCCGGCTATGCTGTAGGCCAGCAATATCGCCGCCACGCCGGCCACGCGCGCACCGACCATCGGGGAGTGAGTGCAGATGGCGGCGGCGAGCGCCGCGATGGCAAGATTGACGAGAGCGAGAGCCGGTGAGTCTACGGCGACTACCGCCGCGACTGCCATGCCGGCACCCAGGATCGCCATGGCGGCGCTGGCTTCTTCGGCGCCAGACCCGCTCGCCACCTGGTTTGCGAAGAGGAGCCACAGTAGGCCTGTTGAGGCGAGATAAATGCACAGCCCACGCACGACGAGATGGGGCGCGACCTCCCAGCGGTGGCGAAAGTGGAGTGCAAGCGCCGCGATCACGTCGATCATCAGCGTCCCGACTGCGGGTAGCATCGGGCTGCCCACAAGGCTGCTGCCGAGGGGGTGCGGATGGAAGCTGAGAAAGACGGCCAGCACAAGCAGGTGAGTCGCGCCAAGGAGAAGCCCGCAATGATCGAACGACCGTCCGCGTGAGTCCGACAGCGCTTCGTCGCCGGCATTGTCCGGCGCGACGATGTCGAACCAGAGCGCCTCGCCCAGAGACGCGCGCTCGCGCACTTGCGCTCCGGACTCGATGGCTTTTGCGAACCGCGATCTACGCATGGAACCCCACTGGGGCAGCCCGGCCACCCCACGTGACCGGACAGCGCCCTCCGCTGGGAGTTAACGGCTAGCCGTAAGGGCCGCCTCAACGATCGCGGTTAATTCGCAATTAGCTTGCCTGTTCGGGGAGGAAATCGGGCACCGAGAGATAGCGCTCGCCGGTGTCATAATTGAAGCCGAGGATGCGCTTGCCCGCGCCGACCTCGGCGAGTTTCTGCTTGATCGCGGCAAGCGTGGCGCCCGAGCTGATTCCCACCAAAATGCCTTCTTCGCTGGCGGAGCGCCGGGCCATGTCCTTGGCGTCGTTGGGATCGACCAGGATGGTGCCGTCGATCTTCGACACGTCCATGATGGCCGGGATAAAACCCGCCCCGATTCCCTGGATCGGGTGTGGCCCCGGCTGGCCGCCGCTGATCACCGGCGACAGGGTCGGCTCGACCGCGAACACCTGCAAACCCGGCCATTCCTTCTTCAGGATTTCTGCGCAGGCGGTGATGTGACCGCCGGTGCCGACACCCGTGATGAGGATGTCGATCGGGGAATCGCGGAAATCGCTCAGGATCTCCTGTGCCGTCGTGCGCCGGTGGACTTCCAGATTGGCCTGATTTTCAAACTGCTGCGGCATCCACGCGCCATCGGTCGCGGCGACGATTTCCTCGGCTCGCGCGATCGCGCCCTTCATGCCCTTCTCGCGCGGGGTGAGGTCGAAGGACGCGCCATAGGCCAGCATCAGCCGGCGGCGCTCGATGCTCATGCTTTCCGGCATGACCAGGATCAGCTTGTAGCCCTTCACCGCGGCCACCATCGACAGGCCGATGCCGGTATTGCCGGAGGTCGGTTCGACGATGGTGCCGCCCGGCTTCAGCGCTCCGGATCGCTCCGCCGCCTCGATCATGGCGAGTGCGATGCGGTCCTTGATTGAGCCGCCGGGGTTCGCCCGCTCGGACTTGATCCACACTTCCGCCTCGCCGAACAGGCGGTTGATGCGGATGTGCGGCGTATTCCCGACGGTATCGAGAATTGAAGATGCCTTCATGGGGTGCTCTCCTTCGTGACTGGTGACGCTGTTACTCTAGCTTTAGACTCGGCTTTATCATCGGGCGGATCGAAGCTGCGTGCAAGTCGAAGTTCGGGAAACCACCACGCCCATAGTGCAACCACGCCGATCGCCCCAAACCCGCCGACAATCACCGCCGTCACCGGCCCGATGACCGCGCCGAGAAGGCCGGATTCGGCCTCGCCAAGCTCGTTGGAAGCGGAGATGAACAGCGAGGAGACGGCGCCGACGCGGCCGCGCATTGCATCCGGCGTGTAAAGCTGGATCAGAGACTGGCGCACATAGACTGAGAACATGTCCGCCGCTCCGAGCAACGCGAGGCAGGCGAGCGACAGCGGCATCGAGCGAGAAAACCCGAAGATTATGGTCGCGGCTCCGAACACCGCCACGGCAAGCAGCATTTTGGCGCCGACATTGGTCTTGATCGGCCGGAACGCGAAGAAAGCCGCCGTCAGGGTGGCACCGATCGCCGGGGCAGCGCGAAGATGGCCCAGCCCTTCCGGACCGGCGTGAAGCACGTCGCGGGCGAATACCGGCAGCATTGCTGTCGCTCCGCCGAGCAGGACCGCGAACAGATCGAGGCTGATCGCTCCAAGCACCAGTCGGTTGCGGCGGACGTAGTGAAGGCCCTCGACCATCTGCTTCCACGGGCTAGGTCCGCTTTCAAGCGAAGGCCGCGCAACCGGCGGGATCGTCATCAGGCCCGTCAGAGCAACCATGAACAGGATCGCGCTAACGACATAAGGCGTGGCTGGCGAGACGGCGTAGAGATAGCCGCCGAGTGCGGGGCCAGCGATGGCTCCGCTCTGCCATGAGATTGATGACAGCGCGATCGCCTTCGGCAAAAGCTCGCGCGGCACGAGGTTGGGGGCGAGCGCTCCGAGGGCGGGACCGGCGAAGGCGCGCGCGACACCAAGCAGGGCCGCGACGACGTAGAGAACGAAGAGCGTCGTCGTTCCGGACCAGGCGAACAGCGCGAGTGCTATGGCGCAGCACAACTCCAAGGCAACTGCGGCGCGAGCGATCCAGCGGCGGTCGACGCGGTCGGCCGTCCACCCGGTCACCAGCGTGAGCAGGAGGAGCGGCACGAACTGCACGACGCCGATCAGCCCGAGCTGAAGCGAGGCCTGCTTGATCCCCATGTTGAGGCCGTTCGGGTCGCGCGCGATGTCGTAAACCTGCCAGCCAATGACGATCACCATCGCCAGCTGCGCGATGGTCGTGCTCAGCCGCGACAGCCAATAGGCGCGGAAAGCGGGAATTCGGAGCGGTTCGGGGAGGAAGCTCACGCGACGCGCCCTAGCGAGCGCGCGGCGGAGCGGCAATGCCACCCCGCCGACTCATCAGCTTATTCAGCCAGCTCGGCGAGCGGGATTGCCGAACGCTGGTCAGCGCCCTCAAATGCGTCCCGCAGGAACGCGATCAAATCGCCGATCAGCCGTTCCTTGTCCGAAGCGAACAGACCGTGTGCACTGCCTTCATACTCGATGAAGCGTGCATTCGGCACTTGCTCAGCCATTGCTCGTCCGGTGGCGTCGATCGGGACGGTCTTGTCTTCCGTCCCGTGGATCACGAGCGTCGGAACGGTGAAACTTCGGATGTCCGGGCGGAAATCGGTCGTCGCGAAAGCCTGTGCAGCAGCCAGAGTCGGTCGCGCGCCAGCCATCAGCGCCTGCCGCTGGAAATCGTCGAGGACTCCATCGCTCACCGGGCTTGCCATCCATCCGACTCCAAAGAAGTCCTTGGCGAAGCTTTTCATGAATCCGGCACGGTCCATCTTCATGCCCGCGGTCATTTCGTCAAAGGTCGGCTGGGGAACGCCGTTAGGATTGTCCGCGGTCTGCAGCATGTACGGCACGACCGAACTGATCAGAACGGCTTTCGAAACGCGGTCGGGTCCCTGTCGTGTCAGGAATCGGGCGACTTCCCCGCCACCCATGGAGAAGCCGACCAGTGAGACCTTTTGCTGAATGCCCGCGTCTTCAAGCACCGCGACGATGTCGTCGCTAAAGGTATTGTAGTCATAGCCGTCCCATGGCTGGTCGGAACGGCCGAAACCGCGACGGTCCGGAATGATGCAGCGATGCCCCGCTTCGACGAGCGCAATCGCCACGTCGTCGAACGTGTCTCCAGTTAGCGGCCAGCCGTGAAGCAGGACAACCGGATCTCCGCTGCCCCAGTCCTTGTAATAGAGCGTCGTACCGTCGCTCGCCTTGGCGTAAGGCATGGTCCTTCTCCTGCTTTTGTGAAGATAAGACAACGCGCCGCAGACACCGGTGTTGCGCTTCGGCGGGCGGACTTTAGACGGTATTCACAATGGCCAAGCCAAAATCCCGATACGTCTGCCAGGCCTGCGGCTCCGTTAGCAGCCGCTGGCAGGGCCAATGCGCCGACTGCGCGGAGTGGAACACGCTCGTGCAGGAATCGGCCGAGGTTTCGAGCATCTTCGCGGCGAAGCACAACCTTCAGGGAGGCGGCCGAACGATCCAGCTTGTCGGGCTCGACAGCCCAGGGGCGCTTCCGGCCCGGCTTCCGAGCGGGATCGCGGAGTTCGACCGGGCGGTCGGCGGCGGAATCGTTCGGGGCTCGGCGATGCTGGTGGGCGGCGATCCCGGCATCGGCAAATCGACGCTGCTTCTGCAAGTGGCCGCGAAGCTGGCCAGCCGGGGTGAGCAGGTCGTCTACGTCTCGGGTGAAGAGTCTGCGGAGCAGGTCCGCTTGCGAGCTGTCCGTCTCGGCCTCGGCCAATCGCCCGTGCGGCTCGCGGCGGCAACTTCGGTGCGCGACATCCTGACGACCATGGGCAGCGGCGAACCACCGGCGCTGCTGATTATCGATTCCATCCAGACCATGCACTCGGACCTGATCGAGGGGGCTCCGGGCACGGTCAGCCAGGTCCGCGCGTCGGCGCAGGAGCTGGTCCGCTTCGCCAAGGAGCAGGGGACGGCGATGATCCTCGTCGGCCATGTCACCAAGGACGGAAGCATCGCCGGGCCGCGCGTGCTCGAACATATGGTCGACACCGTGCTGAGTTTCGAAGGCGAGCGCAGCCACCAGTATCGCATCCTCCGCGCGGTAAAGAACCGCTTCGGCGGCACCGACGAGATCGGCGTGTTCGCGATGGAAGGCGCGGGGCTTACTGAAGTGCCGAACCCCTCGGCCCTGTTCCTGACCCAGCGCGGCGAGCCCGTCAGCGGCACCAGCGTCTTCCCGGCAATCGAAGGCAGCCGCCCGGTGCTGGTCGAAATTCAGGCGCTGGTCGTGCGCCTCGCAAGCGGTGCCACGCCACGACGCGCCGCCGTGGGATGGGACAGCGGCCGCCTCGCTATGGTGCTGGCCGTGCTCGAAGCCCGCTGTGGCCTCAGCTTCGCCACTGCGGAAGTCTATCTCAACGTCGCCGGCGGTTATCGCCTCAGCGACCCGGCAGCTGACTTGGCCGTGGCGGCTGCGCTGATCTCGGCGCTGTCCGAGCGACCAGTGCCATCCGACACCATCGTGCTCGGCGAAATAGCGCTATCCGCCGAAGTACGACCTGTGGCGCACGCCGGCCTACGCCTAAAGGAAGCGGCCAAGCTCGGCTTCGAAAACGCCTGGGTTCCAAAGGGTGTGAGCGGCGTCGAGGGAATCCGCAAATCGGAGTTCGCCAACCTCAGAGCTTTGGCCGACCAAATCCTCGGCCGTTAGTGCAGCGGCCGCAACGCGCCTAGTGCGTACGATCCACGGGCGCGACGGTGACGGTCGCCGTCTCCGGATGGTGCTTGTCGAGGTGGCGTTTGATGATGCGCAGGTTGCGGCTGTTCGAACGGAAGAAGAAGTCAGGGATGGCGCCAACCCACGGGATCAGCCCGAGCAGCCAGTCGACGCCGACATTGCCTGCGATGCGCGCAACCTGGGTCTTCGACATGCCCAGGTTGCGGGCTTCCCAAGCCATGTAGGCGCCCATCGCCGCTGCAGTCGTGCTGCCGAGAACAGGGATAAGATCGAAGATGACGTCAAGGCCGACCCGGCGGTTGGTGCCGGGGATGACGAACAGGCCTTCCATCAGCTTTTCAAGTGCCTCGACCCGCTGGCGCACCGATGCCGCGTCGGAACCTAGGCCCGGAACTTTCATCCGCTCAGCATTGGTGCGCGTGGTCATGTGCTCAGTCGTTCCCTGGCGGTATCTCCAACGCTGTCAGCGTGTGGCGGGCAAACCGGTTCCCTGCGAAGCCCTGCACGCGCTTTCCGACGAGGGACCAGCGCACCGGCGCCATGATCGGGATGAACAGGGTCTGTCCATCCATCAAGCGGGCCGCTTCGCTCAACAAGGCAGCACGCTGGGCAGGAACCGATGCGGACCGCCCTGCCTCGAGAAGCGGGTCCGGATCTTCGGCGCACACGATTGCGACCTCGCAGCGGAACTGGCGCAGGAACCAGGCGGGCGAAGAGGAGGGGGCAACGGCATCGACCAGCCGGAAATCCGCCGGCTTGCCCCGGCCTGCCCGCTCGACCTTCAGACCAAGCAGGCCCCAGTCGCGCTGCAGCAATTGCAGCAGCAAATCCGCGCCGGGTCCGTCCGGAAGCGCGACCCGCACGAGTGGCTTGGATTCCACCCCGAACAGGCGGTCGGACTCCGCGATCAGTGCCGCTCGGCGATCGGCGATCGGGGTCGCCGCCCACGCGGGCGAGGCGGGGTTGGCAATACCTTCCAGGCCTGCCTGCAGGATCATCGCCCGAGGCGCCAATCCCGGAACGCGCAGGGCGGCGACGAATGCATCGCGGTCGATGATCTCGGACAGAAGCAGCCGCGCTTCCGCGCTACCGAGCGGCCCGTCAGCCCGCAGCGGTAGCAGCCCGAACAGGCCGGCGGCGGGGTCGAACTGCAGGGCGCCACGCGGCGGTGCAGCGCGCTGCGCGATCGGCAGGTCGGCGAAGGTGCCGCCAAGAAGCAAGTCGATCTTGCCAGCCGCGAACGTCTTGATGCCCGCATCGGCCGAGGAGGCGCTCAGCCAGACCTCCTCGCGCGGCTCCTGTTCGCCATCAAGGTCCGGTGCCTCGCGCGTCATGCGCAACTCGCCGTCGGTTCCGCGCTTCTGTTTCAACACGAACGGTCCGGTTCCCCGCCGGTCGCGCAGGATTGCCATTTCCGGCTGGGCAAGCAGCTGCAGCAGGTTCGGCCGCGGAGCGCGTAGGCGAAATTCGATCACCCGGTCCGTCATCGGCACGATCTCGTCGATCGCGCCCAGCGTGTCCTTCAGAGCATTGCGGCTGCTGCTTGCGATCGCGGCCCGCAATAGACGTGCGACTTGTCGAGCAGTCAGCTTGCTGCCGTCAGACCATTGGCCGGGAGCGACGCGGAAGATGTAGCTTAGGCCGTCGTTGCTGACGTTCCAGCGTTCGGCAAGCCCTGCCTCGATCTGCCCCGAGGCATCGAAGCGCACGAGGCCTTGAGCGACACTCGACAGCAGTACGGCGTCCGCTGCGGACAGCGCTCCTGCGTTGGGGTCGCGTATCTTCGGCGCTTCGCCGATGACCGCCACCTTCACCGCTCCGCTGCCCTTCGGGCGGCAGCCGGCAGTGAAAAGCTCGGCCAGCGCCAGCATCGCCGCAAGAAACACCCGCATACGCATCGGCGCTGCTGTAGCCTTTGCGACACCGGCGCCCAAGCCCCCAGTCGGCCGCACATCCACCGTTCACGACAAGGCTGGATATGTGGTTGCCACTGTTTTACTGGGGTAAGGCAGTCAGGCCCAGGCGCCGGGTTCGTGTAGAAGGATGAGGGTGGCGGATAGAGACGGGATCTGGAGCCGCGGCGGGCGTAACGTCGAGGAACTTCCCGACCCGTTGGTGGCGGATGAACTACTCGACTCGGGCGGACTCGGGCCGGAACTCGAGGATGAGCACAAGCCGCTTCGCCCGCGCCATCGACGGCTGCGGCTGGCATTCTATATATTCAGCGGCTTGTTCTTCGTGACGCTGATCTGGCTGATCGTCACCGCGCCGCTATCGCGAGCGCTCGAGCCGCTGAGCGATCCGGCAATGCTGCTGATGACCAGCGACGGTCACGCCTTTGCTCGCCGCGGGGCGATCAAGGAAGCGCCGGTTGAGATTGCCAGGCTCAACCCGCTGACTCCCAATGCCTTCATCGCGATCGAGGACCGCCGCTTCCGCAGGCACTGGGGAATCGACCCGCGCGCGATCGGGCGGGCGATGGTGGCGAACATGCGCGGCGGCGGAGTTCGTCAGGGCGGAAGCACGATCACCCAGCAACTTGCGAAAACCAGCTTCCTGTCGGGCGACCGAACGATCAAGCGCAAGGCGCAGGAAGTCATTATCGCCTTCTGGCTCGAAGCCTGGCTTTCCAAGGACGAAATCCTGTCGCGCTATCTGTCCAGCGTCTATTTCGGCGACGGGGTCTACGGGCTGCGCGCCGCTTCTCATCACTATTTCGGGCGTGATCCCGAGCAGCTGACGCTCGCCCAATCGGCGATGCTGGCCGGCCTCGTGCAGGCGCCGTCGCGGCTCGCGCCGACCCACAACCTTGCCGCCGCGCAGAAGCGTAGCCGCCTGGTCCTGGCGGCAATGGCGGACACAAGGGTAATTTCGACGGCGCGGGCCGCGACGGTCGTTCCCGCACGACCGATCCGCCAGCGCTCCAAAATCCCGACCGGCACCTACTTTGCCGACTGGGTGGCACCGGAAGCGCAAGACGCGTTCGAGGCTGATTTCGGCGAGGTAAGGGTTCGCACCACGCTCGATTATGACCTACAGCGCCTGGCCGTTCGAGCGGTGAACCGCGCCGCTACCGGCAAAGTGCAGGCCGCGCTCGTCGCAATGCGGCCTGACGGCACGGTGGTCGCGATGGTCGGCGGCCGAAGCTACAAGGACAGCCCCTTCAACCGCGCGACCCAGGCGCGCCGGCAGCCGGGCTCCGCGTTCAAGCTGTTCGTCTATCTCGCTGCGTTGCGTGCCGGCTGGGCGCCCGACAGCAAGATCGAGGACGGCCCGATCACCGTCGATGGCTGGACTCCGGTGAACAGCGACCGCGTCTACCGTGGCACCATCACGCTGCGTGAAGCCTTCGCCCGATCGAGCAATGCGGCGACCGTGCGCCTGTCCGAAAGCGTTGGACGAGCGAACGTCATTCGGGCCGCGCGCGATCTCGGCATCAGTACGCCCTTGCCCAACAATCCCAGCATCGCGCTCGGCACGGCCGGAGTAAGCCTGCTTGAACTGACCTCCGCTTATGCGGCCGTTGCCGGAGGCCGCTATCCGGTCCACGCTCACGGGCTTGATCCAAGGCAGGTGGCAAAGGAGCAAGGGCTCTCGGCATTTTTCCAGAGCGGCGGCAGGCTCGACCGGCGGCGCGACTGGGCACCGATGCTCGATCTGCTGTGGGAAGCGGCCAACAAGGGCACAGGCAAGCGCGCCGCGCTGTGGGCACCCACATTCGGGAAGACCGGAACGACTCAGGAGAATCGCGACGCCTTGTTCATCGGCTTTGCCGGCAATCTGGTGGTCGGCGTGTGGGTCGGACGGGACGACAATCAATCGCTCGGCAAGGTCACCGGCGGCACGGTTCCGGCTGGCATCTGGAAGGATTTCATGACGTCGGCGCTGTCGGTCGACCGCAGCCGAGGACCGGCCTTGCCGAGCGAGTTCAAGGTGCCGCAACCGCAGTCGCCACCCGCGGCACGCAAGCAGAGTCCGCTTCCTGAAGACTGGAGCGACGAAGCCAAACCGCTGCGCGATCTCGCCAACATGCTCGATGATCTTTTCGGCGGATAAGTGGCTTTCCAAAACTTTTTTATGGTTAAGGTTTGGAAAGGCTGCAGTTTAAGTCTTTTTCAACTGGTCTGGGCCTAATTCCAACTCAACCTGAACGTAGGACCGCTCAGGTGGGGAACAGCGCTTCCCAGGAATGTGGAGCCTATAGGAGACCAGATATGATCAAGCGTTTCACCAAGCTGATGAACGACAGCCGCGGCGCGACCGCGATTGAGTACGGCCTGATTGCCGCTCTTATCGCCGTTGCCGCGATCACTGCCATGAAGGGCATCGGCAGCAAGCTGA
>JBDSMG010000044.1:0-51840 GCA_039915925.1 Sphingomicrobium sp. | reverse complement strand
TCGGATTTGTCGAGATCGCAGCTCTGCTGGTCTCCAACCTTTTTCCCTGGAATGGCAATTACGAAATTTGCGCCAAACAATTCAACCCGTTCATGACCAAGCGATATGAAAATGTAGCGGATTTCATCAAGCTGCATTACTGCCTGACCCGACGTAAGGACAACGAGTTCTGGCGCGATAACGTCAGGCCCGAAACGATCGGCGACGGTCTAAAGCAACGGCTCGAGCGCTGGCGGTTCCGCCCGCCTTCGTTCCTCGACGTCGATCCGAATTATGACATATTCACCGACGCGAATTGGCAATATGTTCTTTATGGTCTGGGCTACAAGACGGACTTGAGCGCTCAGGCGGGAGCATACCGCTACTACGAGCAAGCCAAGGCCCAGTTCGCCGAAATCCGGCGTCAAGGCGACAATGCGCTGTCGTCCTTGCCGACGCATCGGGCGCTGATCGAACAGATCCGGAAAAGCGGCTTTGTGCGGCCGTTCAATTCAGGCAATTCCGGGGACAACAATACCTAATTCGCCGCAGCAATGACGCGTTCGCCTGGACCGGGCCCCGCAACTCCAACCGCGACTACGCGCGCAACGGGCTCAACCAGTACACGTCGGTCGGGCCCAACCCCTACACCTTTGACGCCAACGGCAATCTCACCTCCGACGCGCTGACCAGCTTTACGTACGACGTCGAGAACCGGCTGGTGGCGGCGAGCGGGGCAAAGACCGTCGCCATGGTCTACGATCCGATGGACCGGCTGTGGGAGACCAGCGGCGGACCCTGGGGCAAGAGTTCTCTTCGCTTCACACTCGCCACCTCGTCGATGGTCAGACCTACAAGCAACGCCGCTCGGCAGCCCTTGCCGAGTGGCAGATCGTCATGGACTGAGACCCCGCACCCCAAAGCCACACGTCCGCCAATCGGAGAAAAGTGCGCGTTAGTCTGACAGCACCCTTTCCAGGGATAGCTCTTCGGCCCTTTCATTTGCCGGCTTCGATTGCCAATCGCTCGTTCAGTCTGGAGGATGCGGCGGCCGCATAGTCGGGGCACGCGCGGACGTTTACCAACGGGGCGCCTCCAGCCATGCGTTGGTAAAAATTGCTTGCTGCGGGATGCGGAGTGATCAGGATGTCGCAGCGAAATGCCGCAATCTTCGCAAGGCTCGCCCGGAAGTGCGCGACATGGTCGGGGTGGTCAGTGAAGCGATAGCGTGGGCCAGACACCGCCGTCGTGCTGTCTGCATAGACAATAGCGTGGCAAGTCCGACGTTCGCAGGATCTCCAGGTCCAGCTGGTGCTCCCACGGACATGTCCATAGGTTGCATGGGCCGTGAGTTTGAGCCGTCCGACGGAAACCCTTTGTCCATCGTGAAGCAGGCCGTCGACACGAGCGGGAGGAAAGGACGGCCACAGGCCGAGTTGCGGATCGTCGGGCGCCAGCAGCCCGCTTTCCACGGCGTATCTCGCCGCCGGCAGGACCAGCAGCCTGGCACCGGTCCGGCGCTTCAATTCGGCGGCGCCGCCGACATGGTCGAGGTGCTCGTGGCTAGCGAGCATCAGTTTTATGTCCGTGAGCTTGAACCCCAACCGCTCGATATTGCGGGCGATTTGCGGCGCGGCTTCGGCGGTTCCGCTGTCGATCAGGATGTGGCCCCTGGGCCCGGTAATCAACAGTACGACGAGGCCGCAGGTGCCAACATCATAGACATTCGCGAAGACGTGGATCGGCGGGGCGGGATCGCTCCAGCCGTCCTTGCCGGCGCACTCCGCCTGATGCACTTCGAACGGGACAGCTTGCGCAGTCGCGGCGAGTAACAACATCGTAGCCAGCATCGAAACCTCTCCTATCTTGGCGGCCGAAAAGCCGGTGGATCAGGACCTGCGGACGTGCCCGCCGCAACGACGCAAGCCGCGCTCAGCTGCCCGGCTTCATCCAGCCATGCATCGTCATCCAGCGGGCAAAAGCGTCGAACCAGCCGGTGCTGGTAGTCTTCTTCGGATACATTCCGAAGCCATGCCCGCCCTTCTCGTACAGGTGGAACTCGACCGGCCGCTTTGCCGTCCTCCAGCTATCGATCAGGCCGAAACCGCCGCCCCCGAACAGCGGGTCGTCGGCTGCCAGCCCAACGAACATAGGAGGCGCGTCCGTAGGTACGTCGACCGCGGCCAGCGACCCATAAATATTGCCAATGAAGGCCGGCTTGGCGTCGCCCCCGGAAAGCACGGTGGCCATGGTCAGCCCCGCGCCCGCCGAGAAGCCGATCATGCCGATCTTGTTCGGATCGACGTGCCATTCGGCCGAGCGCTTGCGGATCAGCGCGAAAGCTGCTCGGGAATCGGCGATCTGCGGTCCAAGGCTGGCCAGCTGCTGTGCAGGAGTCGGCCGGATGCGCGGTTGCGCGGCGACCGCAAACATAGCAGCCATAGATTTTTGGAAGCCTCCGATGTCCGCAGGCGTCTGAATAAGCCTGTATTTTAGTACGAACGCTGCGACGCCGCGGGCGGCAAGTGCACGTGCAACATCCCAACCCTCGTTTTCCATAGACAGGGTCCGAAAGCCGCCGCCGGGCGCAACCACCACCGCGACGCCGGTCGACTTCGCCGGAACCGGCAGGAACGGAGTTAGCGTCGCAACCGTGACGTTCCGCGCAAATGTGCTTCCATATTGCTTGTGCCACGATTCAGGCACCGTCACATTCGGCAGCGGTCCCGTCCCGAGCTCGATCGCGTTGGGTTGGGCGGGCACCGCAATCGGGGTCATCCGATCATTTTGGGCTTTTGCCGGCGCGACTATCGCGCAGCTCGCCAGGGCTAAAACCATCGCGACCTGCGGCCTGCCACCAGCCTTTCGTGTCGCGCAATGCCGCGCGAAAATCTTGGTGATCCTCATGACCTTCGATCTCCCTCAGACGGCATTCTAGTCTCGTTCACTGTAATGGAAGTAGCTGAAATCGGCCGGCATTTTGGCCCCGGTCAAATCGTAGCAGGCCATCCCGACGAACGTGCCGGTAAAGTTTGGCAGTCCGGGCGAAGTCGCCTCATCTGACAAAATGCTGGCATCGAACGATTGGGGCAGCCACGACCATTCGGTCAAGCCGTGCGGCCGGTAGCCGAACCGGGCGGACTCCTCGTCGACCTCGACGCGCAGGGCGACGGGTCCGGCGGGGATGGCTGCCGGTTCCTCGATGATCGTGCATTGCCCGTTTTCCGGATGGGCGGTGACGACCTGGATCCGACGTTCGCCGTCATCGTCAGCGCTGATCTGCATGAAGTGAAACTTCGTGCTGTTGTAATAGCAGACGAGGCCGGCCCCCTGCTGGAAATTGCTTGGATCGACTTCGACCAAGGTTTCTGCCGAGTAGCGGAAAGCCTGTTGGCGGCGAGCTATGAGGGATTGGGTGAACTGGCTGCCGATCGTCTCGCGGCCGTGAAGGCGCAGATAGCCGGGCCGTTCCGCCAAGGTGAACAGATGATCCGGATAGGGCGTGCGAAGCCATTGAAAGACGTCCGGCAGCGAGGGCATGTCGAACTGGTGACGTTCGTCGCGGCGTGTGCAAGCCGTCTCGCCGGCGCCCGCGATCGAGACTACAAGTTCCGGCTGCGCGGTGCCGTCGATCGTCCTCAGCCATCCGTCGTCGGACCACCGCATCGGCTGGATTGCCGTCTCGCGGCCGAGCACGCAGCGGCCACTCGCCCGCAGTGGACGACCGCATAGATAGACCATCCATGTGTCCCCCGAGGGGGTCTCCACGAGGTCGCCGTGACCAGCTTTCGCCAAGGGCGCGCCATCGTCGCCGGCAGCGGTGAGCACGGGTCCGTCGGGATGAGGCTCATAAGGCCCAAAGAGGGATCTCGACCTCGCCATCACTACCGCATGGTTCCGTTCGGTGCCGCCTTCGGCCACAAGCAAATGGTACCATCCGTCTCGCTTGTAGAGGTGCGGCCCCTCGGTGAAACCCAGCGCTGTGCCTTCGAAAATCCGACGGCGCTCGCCGGCGAGCCGTCCGCTGCTCAGGTCCATCTCCTGGATCAACACACCGGCAAAGCGGCGCCGGCCCGGCCGATGATCCCATAACATGTTGAGGAGCCAGCTGCGGCCGTCGTCATCGTGGAAAAGCGCGGGGTCGAAACCACTGCTGTTGAGGTACACCGGATCGGACCACTCACCGTCGATGCTGTCGGACCAGACCCAATAGTTGTGGAAATCGCGGAACGACGCGCCTTGAGCGCCGTCAACCGTGGTGCGCCCATAGCGTTTCACGTCCGTGTAGAGGAGGTGGTACCGGCCGTCGGCATAGCTAAGGTCCGGCGCCCAGACACCGCAGGAATCCGGGTTTCCACGCATGTCGAGCTGGCTCGGGCGGTTCAGCGGGCGGGCAATCAGCCGCCAGTTCGCAAGGTCGCGCGAATGGTGGATCTGGACTCCCGGAAACCATTCGAAGGTCGAGGTCGCGATATAATAATCCGCACCAACCCGGACGATCGAAGGGTCCGGGTTGAAGCCGCGTAGAATGGGGTTGCGGATTGTCATGAAGGCTTTCTGATCAAGGTCCAAAGCAAGAGCGCGCCGACTAGGTCGACGACGCCCAAAAGGATGAAGAAGGGCCGGTACCCGATGTCATCTACAAGCGATCCGAGAGCCAGCGTGAAGATCAGCACACCCAGGTTCGCAGCCATGCCCGCAGTGCCAGTTGCGGTCCCTACTTGGTTTTGCGGGAAAAGATCGGACGACATCGTGATCACCGTCACCGAAAGCGTTTGATGCGCGAAGCCGCCAAGACAAAAAAGCGCGACGACGAGGACCGGGCTTTCAACTGTGCCCACAAACATCATTCCGGTCATCAGCGCGGCACCGACGCTGAATGCAGCCCGCCGCGCGTCGATGAGGTGCATTCCCCGCCGATGAAGCCATGCCGCAACGGCCGGTCCGAACAGGCAACCAAGGTCTGCCGCAAGAAAGGGCAGCCATGCGAACAAGGCAATCTGCTTCAGATCGAAACCACGCACTCGCACGAGGTAAAGCGGCATCCAAAACGACAGCATTCCCCAAACGGGGTCGGCCAGGAAGCGGGCGGAGGCGATCGCCCAGAGTTCTCGCCGGCGAAGCAGCTTGCTCAAGATCGGGCGGCCCCGCGTCTCTTCCGCTTGCGGCTCCTGCCCCGAAAAAATGTATTCGCGCTCATCCTCACCAATCGCGCGCTGCCGAGAAGGGGGCGCGTACCAGAATAGCCACGGAATGATCCAAATCAGGCCAAGCCCACCCGTGATGAGGAAGGCGAGCCGCCAATCGCCATGATAAATCGACCAGGCGACCAGCGGCGGGGCGAACACCGCGCCAAATGATGCGCCTATATTGTAGAGACCAGCGGCGAATCCTCGCTCACGCGCGGGGAACCATTGGGCAACCACCTTCATTCCCGCCGGCTGGGCCGCGCCCTCGACAACACCGAGGGCTCCGCGTAGCCCAGCAAAGCCGAGCCAGCCGGTCGCAAGGCCGTGCGCCATCGTCAGAAGCGACCATGCGCCGACGAACAGCGCCATCCCAAGCTTCAAGCCGATAATATCGAGCACGTAGCCGCACACTGGCTGAAGCATGATGCCAATTTGGAATGCGCCCGTGATCCACGAATAGTGCGCTGTCGTGATGTCCTGTTCGGCCATTATTGTCGGCGCTGCGACGCCAAGAATGCTCCGGCTTAGATAATTCAGGACCATAGCGCCGACGAAGAGGCTGATGATCGTCCAGCGAATGGATCTGAATTTCACCATCGAGCCCCTCCCCAGCAGCAGATAACGTTAACGTGTCGCGTCTTGAGGTGACATCGAAGCTTTTGCAAGCCAGCCGGCACCGATTTGTGACGCCCCGAAGGAATCGCAAATCACATTGCTCGCGCTCACGAATCGCCTTGCGGCGACGCGCATTCACCAGCGGTTATGAGTGTCGTTAGCCCATGAGCACGCATTTGCGAAGCATGGCCAACGCCTCACTCGCCCGTCGTCGACGGTAGAAGAAATCACAGGATTGACCGATGCTCGACCCGGAGATATCAACGTTAACGTTAACGTGCAAAACGCGGGACAGCGGAAAGGCACGCGAATCGCCGCAACGCCGGTAGTTTGGAGGGGGTCATCATGAATATTTCTTCGAGTTCACGTCGAATCACCGGATATCCATCGCCGATCGGAACTGACCGGGTGGGCCTGGTCGACGCTTTTCAAGCAAGGTCGGCACGCTTTTTGTGCAAGTCCAGTTTTCTGGCATTGAGCTGCTGCCTGCTGGTGCATCCTGCACTCGCCCAGTCTGCCGCTACCCAGTCAAGCCCGGGCCAGCAGGCAGGGGACGTTGCACCCGCCCCGGAAACGGTCACATCCGCGCCGTCGACGACAGCCGAGCCTGCTACACGTCCGGACGAAGAGCTTACGGTCACCGGCACGAAGATCAAAGACAACCGCAACTCGCCGACTCCGATCACGGTCGTCACGACCGCTGAAATGCTGAAGACGACGCCGAGCGATATTCCAGACGCGCTGAACAAGCTTCCGCAGATCATCGGCGGGCGCACGCCGCGCAACCAGGGCAACGGCAGCACGAATAACGGCGCCAACACACTGTCCTTGCGCAACTTCGGGCCGCAACGCACGCTGGTCCTGCTTGACGGTCACCGCGTGCCCGCGGGCAACCAGGACGGCACCGTCAATATCGACACGCTTCCGCAGATGCTTGTGAGTCGGGTCGACATCGTCACCGGCGGTGCGTCGGCGGTGTACGGTTCAGACGCCGTTGCGGGCGTGGTCAACTTCGTGCTCGACAAGAAGTTCAAGGGTCTGCTGGTCAAGGCCGACGCCGGCATTTCCAAATATGGCGACGGCAAGGAAGTTCAGTTCGGTGCCGCATGGGGCACCGAGCTGTTCGACGGCCGTGGCCATTTCGAAACCGCCGCTCGCTATCGTAAACAGGCTTTGATCCCAATCAGCGCCCGCCCTTACGGGAAGGACGGCCAGGCGTGGATACTGACCGGAAACGGGCGTCCCGGGAACCCGTTCACGGACACGCCTTACGCCCGGCTGAGTAACAGCGCGCAATTCGGCACCATCAACTGCGGAAGTGCCTGTTCAGTGAACGGCTATACGTTTAACGAACCCGGAGAGTTGAGCCCGTTGCTTCACGGCGCACTGACCGGCACTGGCAATGTCGAATCCGGCGGCGACGGCGGCTGGGTGAAATATGGCACCTTCCGCTCCGGCACCGAGTCCAAGGATTGGTTCGGCCGATTCAGTTACGACGTCACCGACGACATCAATGTCTATGCCCAGGCCAATTGGGCGGCGGCCGGCAATAAGTCGAAGTGGGTCAATCTCGTCGTCAGCCCCTCCGCCAACCGCCCGAACACCCTGTTCGCCAACAATCCTTTCCTCGACCCCATTACTCAGCAGCAGTTGGGTGCAAGCATAGTTTGCGGCACTCCAGCGGCGGTCGGCTGGCGGTGCTTGCCGGCCTCCCCGGCGACTTCGCTCCAGACCGGCAGCACTCCGCCAACGCCACCCACCACGCCATTCTTCGGCGCTCCATCCTACATCTGGAACAATATCGGCGGGGAACCCGCCGGGCCCGCAGACCGCATGTACATTACCAAGGCGCTGCAAAAGAACCGGGGATTTGAAGTCGGCGCAACCGGGCACTTGGGCCGCTTCGACTGGGACGTTTTTTACAATCGCGGCATCAGCAAGAACCGCGTCACCAACCCGAACAACACCGACAATGCGAAATATCTCGCCTCGCTCGATGCGGTGATTGCTCCGCAGGGTACGATCGTTAACGGGGCAAACCTCAGCGGGACGGTCGTCTGCTGGGTTACCACCCAGCCGCAGTTCCGGGACCTCTATCCGGGCTGCGTGCCGACAAACATCACCGATCCCCGTGGACCTTCGATCACCTCGTTCGACTACCTCAGCCACAAGACCTCGTGGACTCTGACTCAAAAGCTCGACGATCTCGGCGGATCGCTCGGCGGCGACCTCGGCTTCGGCCTTCCCGCGGGGAACATCAAAGCGGTCGTTTCGGGCGAAATGCGTTGGGCGACCTACGAGATGGACAGCAACGCCAGTCCGACCGAGTTCGTCAACTGCACCGGCCTTCGCATGTGCCTTGCCAATGGCGGCGCGCCAGTGCGTTGGGTGCAGAACACCAATGCCGAAGTTGAAGCCAAGAACCACGTGTGGGAGTTGGCTGGAGAAGCCAATATCCCGCTGCTTTCGGATGTACCCTTGGTTCAGCAGCTTTCGGCCAATCTGGCGGGTCGCCACACAAGATATTCGACCTTTGGGGCGGTCAAGACCTGGAAGGCGGGACTTCAGTGGCGGGTGAATGACTCGCTTCTCTTCCGCGGCACCAGGTCGAAGGATATCCGTGCACCTAACCTCAATGATCTGTTCCAGCCGGCCGGCGTGTCCTCCACCGGATTCCGGGATTTGTTGACGAACCGCACGGACAGCTTGCGCCTGATCTCAAGGGGTAATGCCAACCTGACGCCTGAAAAGGCACGCACCATCACCTTGGGCGCCGCGCTTACGCCGACGTTCCTTCCGAACTTTGTTTTGTCGGTCGACTATTACCGGACCAAGATGAAGGACGCGATCACGGGAATCAGCTATCAAAACGATGCGGTCCAGGCGATCTGTCTTGCCAGCGCGCCGGCTTACGACTCGCCGTTTTGCTCGCTGGCAATCCGGCCCATCATGAATCCGGCCGATCCCAACTACCTCAATCCTAACCTGAACTTCCCCACCGAGGTTCTGAACTCGCCGTTGAATGCGGCGCGTCAGCAAACCAAGGGATACGAAGTGCAGGCGAATTATTCGTTCGACGTGGACAGGCTCCTCCCCGGTGGGACGGGTCGCGTCTCGATGAAACATCTGCTTTCCTATCAGCCGGTCAACACAACGGTGAATATTCCCGGAGCGCTGCCGACCTGGGCCGTCCAGCCGAAGCTTCGGCAGACCACCTTCCTGTCGTACGACACCAAGGCATGGAGCCTGTCGTTCCAGAACCAGTGGCTGGGCCGCGTAAAGCGGGCCTCGAGCGACATTATCATCGGCGGGGTCCAGCAAAAAACCTTGTACGCGAAGCCCTATCTCAACTCCTTAAACGTCCTCGACGGCACGCTGGCAGTGCGTTTTGGAGCGCTTGGTGGAGAGAGCGAGGCGTTCCTGACCGTCAACAATATCTTTAACGCACGGGCACCGTTGTCGCCCTCAAACTCAGGCATTCCGGGACTCTTCTATCCGACGGCGGGATTCCACGACGACATGGGCCGGTTCTACACGGTCGGCGTTCGGGCGAAGTTCTAAGCAAGCGGCAATCGGCCAAGTAGCCTATCGGCCGAATGATTGTGCGGACGTCCGTTGAAGCGACGACCGGAAACGGAGCACCCCAACTGGTCCCGGCATCCGTGCCGGGACCATTTTTTCGTTTGGACGAGGCCGGATCGTCAATGGCCAATCTCGGCCATGACGCGTGAGTAGTGGGCGATGAAGTCGGAACCGGCGCAACCCGAAGAAAAGCCGCTTGCACCGACGGGGAAAGAATCTAGCAGTCCGGGCCTGGAGACGGGGAGATCGTCGTTGAACAAGGCTGGTCGCCGGGCGCGGCGCCCCACGATCAAGGATGTAGCGGCCCGGGTTGGCGTCTCTCCGATGACCGTCTCGCGCGCAATCAACGGCCGCGACGGAATGCGGCCGGAAATTCGCGCGGCCATCATGAGCGCAATCGACGCACTCGGTTACAAGCCGAACGCCGCCGCTCGAAGCCTTGTCACTTCTGCCGAACTTCGCATCGGTGTCATTTATTCGAACCCGAGTGCGGCCTTCATGAGCGAGTTTCTGACAGGGGCGTTCGAAGAAGCGGCCTCGCGTGGCGCTCGACTCGTCATCCTGCGGGCACCTAAGGGCAAGAATCCGTCTTCGAAGACACTTAAGGATTTCATTGCTTCCGGCTTGTCCGGGGTCATGTTGACGCCTCCGCTGGGCGATTCAACGGCGCTGCTGAAATTGCTTTCTAGCGCCAATCTGCCCACCGCCACGGTCGCTGCCTACGCACCTGAGAGCACGATCTCGGTTCGTATCGACGACCACAAGGCAGCCTATGAAATGGCGCGCCATCTGCTCGATCTGGGACACAGGCGCATCGGCTTTATCGTGGGCAATCCGGACCAGGCGGCCTCCGCCGAGCGCATGGCCGGTTTCTTTGCTGCCGTTCGGGAATTTGATGGAGTCGAAACTCACGTAGCACAGGGTGACTTCAGCTTTGCTTCAGGATTGGCGGCAGCCGAGCAACTACTCGATCGTAACCCGGCCCCCACCGCCATCTTTGCAAGCAACGACGACATGGCGGCCGCCGTCGTGTCGGTCGCCCATCGGCGCCATTTGGACGTTCCCCGGCAACTTACGGTGGTTGGCTTCGACGACACGATCCCCGCCGTCACACTTTGGCCACCGCTTACGACCGTCCACCAACCAGTTCGCAAACTTGCCGCCGACGCACTGGCCCTGCTGGCCGCGCACATCTCCAAATCTGCAGATCGCGCGCAGCAACTCAAGAAAGTCCTCCCTCACACGATCGTGCACCGCCGCTCTGTCGCCGGAGCTCTGTCAGACTAACCTAGCAGCGATGAATCGACACATAGAAGCATTCATCAAAGCACTCGATCAGCGAATGTCCGATTTCGACCCATATCGGACATTCGGTGAGGATCGTCTGCTTCTGACGCATGGGCAGTGAAGTATCGCACAGGCGAGCTCGGGGGGTTAGCCTTTACCTCATAAGAGTGCTAACTGGGGTATATCACTTGACCCTTTCGCAAGCGTCTTGTGGCTGAGAGACATTGCGCTCCCGCTTGCCGGCAGGAGTAGGTTCATGGTCCAAGCCAACCGCAGGATATATCTCCCAACAAGCACCGGAACGCTAAGGGCCGCTCGTCCTCAGCTTTCTTGCCGACTGTATTCGGCTAGAAATAAGCGTCGGCATTTCTTCGACAAAGACCTTTTTTCAGAACCTGTCTGGGACATGTTGCTCGCGCTTCACTGTGGCGCGTCCAAAGGTGAAGACATGTCTATAAGCAGCATCGCCCGAGCCGGAGACGCACCATACTCAACAGGCCTGCGGTGGCTTGCTGTTTTGCAGGATCGGGGTCTGGTGCGACGTACGGCTCACCCTGCAGACGGTCGGTCGTCGTTCGTTACACTAACGGATTTAGGACGCACTAGTATGGATCAGTACCTCGAGCGAGTAGGCCGCGAAGAGTTGGCCCAGCTAGCGTCAGGGTGATCCGCTGCGGGCGTAGGGGCTGCGTAGCCACTCGGCTTCCCCGGCATCATCGGGGCGACATCGACCCGGCCCGATTGTCATAATCAATGGCCAAATGCAGCAATGCCATCCGCATTCGCGGATCGTTCTCGCGTTCGGCCATGGTTCGACAGCGCATCGCGAAGTACGTCAAATCGGCTACTGACATTCTGCCTCGCTTCCGGATCCGAATGTCTGCCTGCCGACTAACCATCGCAAGAGACGATGTGCCCAAGATGGGTTGATGATCGCTGGCAGAACTTAGCGAATGTCCGCTTTCCACCCATCGCGGACATTCAGCGTATCCACCCCTCGTCCGCTTGCCGCGTTCAAAATTGCCGTGATCTAATTGGGTCGTGCGGAGTCGCGTCCGGCGCAGCCATCTTTCTCACCAAGTCCCAAGGGGCATCTCCACCCCCTATTTTCCATACTCATTTCATACGAGAAGGTCGGAAGCGTAATAAGTCATTGATTTAATGGCGCACCCAAGAGGATTCGAACCTCTGGCCTCTGCCTTCGGAGGGCAGCGCTCTATCCAGCTGAGCTATGGGTGCGTGAGCGCCCGCTTAGCTGCGCCGGGCTCAAGCGGCAAGCCGGAGGAAGCGCTCGATCTCCGCGTGGAGCTGGGTTCGGGCGCGGCCGACGACCATTCCGACGTGCCCTGCGGGCAGTTCGCAGGTGTCGCCGTCGGGCGCGGTGACTGCCGGGCTGATTCGATCGCGGGCGGCCGTGAGGTGCAGTGCGGGGACAGCGACTTGGCTCGACACAGTCCGTCCGCCGATGCTCCAGCGACCGGACCCCGGCAGGTCGCTCCCAAAAAAATCCTCCATCAACTCGCGGGCGGCAGGCAGCGGCAGGGGCTCGCCCTCGTTCGCCCAATCCTCGAGCGCGACGAAGCGGCGTGCTTCGTCGCTGTTCGGCGAAAGCCGCGCGAGCTCGGCGAATTTGGCAACCGTCCGCTGCGGGTCGAGCGACCAGAAGCTCGCCTGCAATAGTTCCATCGGCAGGACGCCGAGCGCTTCGGCCGCGGGATGTGCATTCGCCCAGATTTGCTGCAGCCCTTTGTGCGCAGCATTGCTGTAGCGGGAGAAGTGCCACGGCGCGGCGAGGGTCACGAGCCGTTCAACGGGAGCCAGGTTCGCCGCGGCGAGGGCCATGGTTCCGCCGAGGCAATAGCCAAGCAGGGCAGGGGGTTTGCCCACCGACTCGATCAGCGGAAGCAGCAATTGCTCGACATGACCGCCGATGCCGAGCTCGGCCCGCTGGGCGGCCTCGCCCCAATCAAGCAGTAGAACCCGTCGGCCCATCCGGGCAATTGCCGAAGCGAGTGACACCTGCGCGTCGAGATCGAGGATGTGGGGCGGGTTGATCAGCGACGGCACGAGGATCAGCGGCGATCCCGACCCGCCGTGGTCGCGCAAGCACGCACCACGGACGCGAGCGGTTTCGGGAAAGCAGCGCGTTGCTTTGCTGCGGCGCGCGTCTGCGTAGATCGAAAGCCCTTTCAGCGCTTCGCGTGCGAGCTGCGGATCGCTCGCGCCCACCTCGCCAACGAGCTGCAGGAACAGCGGCAACGGCCTCGGGGCATGTTCATGTTGCAGTGCACTATGTTCCACTAGTATGATGCCCGATCCACTGGGGAGATTTTCATGGCAAAGTCAGCCGGCAAGGTCACAATCAAGAAGTACGCCAACCGGCGTCTCTATGACACGGAAAGCTCCACTTATATCACGCTCGACCGCCTGGCCGAGATGACTCGCGAAGGCCGCGAATTCGAGGTCGTGGATGCAAAGACCGGCGAGGACATCACGCGCCACGTGCTTACGCAGATCATCGTCGACGAGGAAGCGCGCGGCTCGACGATGCTTCCCGTAAATTTCCTAAAGCAGCTGATCGGCCTTTACGGCAATTCGATGCAAGGGGTGGTGCCGCAATATCTGGAGGCCGCGATGGACGCGTTCCAGCGCAATCAGAGTGCGGTGCAGAACGCATTCAGCGGCAATGTCCTGGCCGATCTCGCCAAGCGCAACATGGCAATGTTCGAGGACGCCACAAAGGCATTCACCGGCAAGGCCAAGACATCCGACGATTCGGAGGTCGACCAGTTGCGGGCGGAGCTTGCGGCGCTTCAGGCCAAGGTCGACAAGCTGGCACGCTAGAAATGCGATTGATCGCTGCGGCTCTTGCATGCGCGCTGTCGATATCCGCTTCGGCGCAGACTGTGGTCGGATCCGACCCCACGAATCTGGCGCTCCGGTCCGGTTCCTGGGCTTATTCACAGACTCCCGCGGCAAGCGAGGCGTCGTTCATGGATTCATCGGGTATTGCCCAGCTGACCATCCGCTGCGTGCGCGCCAACCGCTCGATCGTGCTATCGATGCGTGCGGTTCCGGCGACGTCGTTGACGGTGTGGACAAGCTCGGCGTCGCGAAGCTTACCTGCGACCTTCGATCAGCCGAGCAGCCGCTTGAATGCGTCGCTGAATTCGAACGACCCGCTGCTTGACGCGCTCGCATTCAGCCGCGGCCGGATTTCCTTTTCGGTGCAGGGTGTCTCGCCGCTGGTGCTTCCGGCCTGGCCCGAACCCGCGCGAGCCATCGAGGATTGCCGAAACTGAATCGTAAAACAAGACTTGTTCTTCACGCGATATGAACTCATCTTGGTCATGCCAACAACGCAGCGAAAGGAGGTGATCCGATGTCTCATGGTTCAGCAGAGGGGTCGGTACGTATCGTTCAAGAGGTGATGCTTTAAGCTCCTTCTTAAACGGTCGGAACCTCCGGCCGCTGACCATGTCGAAGGGGGCCACCGCACGGGCGGTGGTCCCCTTTAACGTGTCTGCCGAAGCGCGCTGACGCCCTTGCCTTAGTCTTTGCTGCCGAATAGAGCGCTCGGTCAGCTAACCAGGGCTCCGCGGGCGTCTCGATCCGCAAGCAGCCCACTCCAGGAGACTGACCGAAATGGCGAGTGTCGCGCCGACCGTTGAAAACCTTCCGCTGCTCTATTCGGGCCTCGAGCCGATCAATCTGCAGCAGCACGGTTCCTGGAAGATCCGCCGCCTCGACAAGTCGCCTGGGATGGCCAACGTTCACGCGGTGCCCGCCACGGTCGAGGAATTCCCGCTCCTGCAGCGTTATTTCCCGATCGTCTTCTCGGTCGGCGAGAATCCGGTGCCGCTGGCGCTGATGGGGCTCAATGAAGGCGTGAACGTATTCCTCGACGCGGACGGCGTCCTTATCGACAAGAACGTCTATGTGCCGGCCTATCTGCGCCGCTATCCCTTCCTGCTTGCACGGCTTCGTCCCGACACCGACGAGCTTTCCCTTTGTGTCGATCCGACCTCCGGCGCCGTGGGGGACTTTCCGGATGGCGAGCCTCTGTTCGACGGTGACCAGCCGAGCGCAACGACCAAGGCGATCCTCGAGTTTTGTGAGCAGTTCGAGACGGCCGGTCAGCGCACGACGGCCTTCATGGAGGATCTTCGCGCATCGGGCCTGCTGATGGAAGGCGAAGTCGCCATTCAGCCGGAAGGTCAGGAGCAGCCGTTCATCTACCGCGGTTTCCAGATGGTCGATGAAGAGAAGCTTCGCGACCTCCGCGGCGACGAGTTGAGGAAGATGAACCAGTCGGGCATGCTCGGGCTGATCTTCGCCCATCTGTTCTCGCTGTCCCAGACGCGCGACATTTTCTCGCGCCAGGTCGCGCAGGGGAAGGGGCCGATCCCGTCTCCGGCAGGACTGGCGCCCGCCGAAGCGTGATTGATTAGCGGTGGGCGGACTTGTCTGCCGTCGCGGCCAACCCATCTGAAAGACTGCGCTGGACCCGGCACCCTCTCCCCCTAGGCCTAAGGTCCTTCCGAGCGCTCCCTGAGCCTGGGCCATCCCGCGAAAGCGCGGGGTGGCCCTTTTTCATTGCCAGCGTGGCCGATCGAGGCACATGCAAATCCATCCGCAATGGTACGATTGGACCGCACTATGCCTCTTCGGACCTGTCGAGCGGGCGAGTCCTCCTCCATTTCGGTGCCGAGGCGGTCGGATCTCAGATTCGGCAAGACGACCGTCTTGGGGGCCGGCGCAGCGTCATACCGAGCAGCGTTGCTGCCGGTCCCCTCCATTTCACGTGCTCCGTTTCAGTACTGCAAGTGGCTCGGCCTTTTCGGCCTTGAGCCGTCCGCAGCTACATCCCGCTTGTAGATTTGGCTATTTTGCGCCACTCTCACTCGGTCAGTGGCCGAGTCTGAGGGGGCGGATGTGCTCGGTCATCCGTCCTTTGCGCCGCTGGCATGCTTGCAACCCCTTATACTAGGTTGACGATGCATCCGGAGCCCACGACCAAGCCGAGCCAGCCGATCGTTTCACGCGCCTTGCTGACGGACCGTCAGATGGCGTGCCTCGAGGGCGTCGCGCAGCACAAGTCGGCCAAGGAAATCGGCCGCGACCTCGGCATCTCCAATCATGCAGTCGAAAAGCATCTCAAGGCCGCGCGGCAGAAGCTCGGCGCCACCTCCACCATCGAAGCGCTCCGAATCTACCGGCAGGGTACGGTGCAACCGCACTATGCCTCATCGGACCTGTCGCCCCCGTTCAAAAGCGATCACCCAGGTCATGCCGATCGGGTCAATGACGCAGCTCTTCCTGCGTTCAGTGGCCGGTCCCGCGCAGTTTGGGAGATCGAACATGAACTCAGTCCGCAGCAGACCTTGGCGGCCATCGGGATAAGCGTGATCGGCATCGTTGTAGTGTTCGCCTTGATCATGGCGATAGCGCAGGGCGCCTACGCGATCTGGCCCCGCTAAACTCCTGATCATCCACAAATCGAACAATAGCCGCCCGGCAGAGCGCTGCCGGGCCAGGGAGGATTTATGCTCAATCAACGACTGAGTGCAGCGCAGGGCGTCGCAAAGGAACTGTTCCCGGCCGAGGAAACGCTCGAGAATGCGCTCCTTCATACGTCGCGAATCGTGATCGCGGTCATCGAAGGGCGCCGCACCGCCAAGCTTCCGTTCGGAACCGCGCAGGAAGGGCTCGAGCGCGCGGGTGCGGCCGCGTCGCTCCTGATCCAGGCTCGGGCCGAGCTCGGTGCCGCCCATCTCGCCTTCCGCGAAACGCAGGAGGAAATCGGCCTGCGCGCCGTCTCGTTCGGCGACATCTGGGAATGCCCGTCGAAGGGCGAGAGCGCACCGGCAACGATCGTGCAGCCGCTGCGCGCGGTCTAGGAAGCACTTCGCGGCGGCCTGAACTTGTCAGGTGGACGGACTCCGGCGATGAGCAGACATGCTTCGGGCAATCCTGTTCCTCGGCTTTTTCCTGATCTCCTTCGCTTATTCCATGTGGCGAGGCGGAGCTCCGGAGCGGTTGGCAGCGATGCTTCTCCTCGCGGCCCTGATCGGCTCGACGAGCGCCGGAGTCTTTCGTCTGCCGGGCGGGTTCACGAGCGTCCCGATCGCGCTGGCGCTGGTGGACCTTCTGCTGGGGATTGCGCTGGTGGCGCTTGCGGTTCGGGCAAACCGGCTGTGGCCGATTCCGCTTGCGGCATGTCAGCTGATCACCGTGCTGGCGCACGCGGCGAAGCTGGCGGCGCCGCAGATGTTCGCGGGTGGCTATGCGCTGCTCATCGCGATCTCGGCCTGGCCGATCATGGGCATCCTGATGTTCGGTGCTTATTGTCACCGCCGGCGGATCAAGGCGGGTCATCGCGACCGGCCCTGGAAGCATTCTTCTCGCGCGATGGAGCCGACGGCAAGGAGCTGACCGAGCGCCTGCTCGGCGCGTTCCCGTCCGTGAATGACGCCCTGGCCGCTGCTTCCGGACGCCTTGCCAACGTGATCGGCGATGAGCCCGCCCGGCGCCTGCGCGAGTTCCAGAATCTGGCTGAGGCGGTCCTAGCCGAGCGTGTCGCGGCACGCCCGTGGGTATCGATCGAGCAGATCGCCGAATTCCTGAACTTCAAGATCGGCTACTCACCCGTCGAACTCTTCTACGCCTTCTACTTCGACCCGGGTGGCTGCCTCATCGACTCGGAAAGCGTCGCTCAGGGCACCGCCAACTCGACCCAGGTCAGCGCCCGCGACCTGATCGTGCGCGCGGTCGAGTTCGGCAGTTCCTCACTCCTTGTCGCGCATAATCATCCGTCCGGCGTCGCGCGGCCGAGCGTGATCGACCTCGAGTTCACCAGCAAGATCGACCGAATGGCCGAAGATTTCGAAATGCGGTTGATCGACCATCTGATCGTCGCGCGCGGCAAGGCCTGCTCGATCCGCCGCAATGCGCTCATCAGCCTAGAGCAAAGGCAGCGCTGATCATTCGGCCGCAGTCGCGAACTTGCGCCCGAGCAGGCTATTGCCAAGATCGACCGCTAGCGCCTCGATCAGTGCAGCGACATGGTCGAATCCGTCGCCCGGCGCCGCAAGCGCCGGATCGAGGTAGCAGCGGCGGTCGATCTCGATCTGAAGCGCGTGCACGCCGCGCGCCGGGTCGCCGTGGCGTTCGACGATGTGTCCGCCCGCAAAAGGCTCGTTTGATCCCGCGGTGAAGCCGAAACGCTCGGCGATTTTCCGTGCCTCCCGGCCGATCCACGGAACTGCGGTATGGCCATGACAATCGCCGAAGATGATCGAGGGTACACCGGCGAGCGGCGGCGGCATCGAGTGGCAGTCGAGCAGCAGTGCGCAGCCGAAGCGGTCGCGAAGCTTGGCAAGCTCCTGCTCGACGGCCCGATGATAGGGGCGGTGGGCCGAATCGAGCCGATGCTCGAGCTGCTCGGCGCGAATGGACCGCCGCCACAGGAAGCCGTGCTGCTGCGTTCGTCCCGGGACAATGCCGAGCCCTCCGCGCGCACGGGCCGAGAGGGGACGGGGGCTGCTGCCTTCCACCACGGCGGGATCGACCTCATGCTCCGCGCGGTTGCAGTCGACTCCGGCGCGGGGCGCGGTCGCGATGACGGCGCCCACTCCGTGCTGCATCGCCCGCCACACCAGCCGATCGACGAGGGGATCTTCGAGACTGGTCAACGACGGGCGGCCCTTCGCGGCCATGTCGAGCAGCCAGTCGGGATAGTCGCGCCCGGCGTGAGGCACGGAAAGCAGCACCGGCAGGCCGGCGCGGGAGGGATGAATCGTCGGGGCGGTAAGGAATGTCACGTAATCGTCCCAGTTTAGGACTCTAACCAGGCGCCTGCAACGCGCGACGGCGAAGATCGCTTCTGGAAATATTCACTTGTTAAGCGCATAGATAATCCGATGACGAGAATCCTGCTTGCCGAAGACGACGGGTCGATGCGCGAATATCTGCAGCGAGCGTTGCAGCGTGTCGGTTACGAAGTCGAGGCCGTCGGCTGCGGCACCGAGGCCATGCCCTTGCTCGAGCGCGAGCGGTTCGACCTGCTTCTGACCGACATCGTCATGCCCGAAATGGACGGCATCGAACTCGCGCAGAAGGCGTCGGCGATCGACCCGGCGATCCGCGTCATGTTCATTACCGGCTTCGCCGCCGTCGCTTTGCAGGGCGGCCGTACGGTGACCGAGGCGAAGCTCCTGTCGAAGCCGTTCCACCTCAAGGATCTGGTCGCCGAAGTCGACCGCATGTTCCAGTCCGAGGACCAGCACGGCCGCCTTTGAAGCCGCCGCCGTTCAAGGGTTGCGCGGTTCGGCAGCCCTCTCTAAATGCCTGCCCGAGTGGGCGTGTAGCTCAGTGGTAGAGCACTGTGTTGACATCGCAGGGGTCGCAAGTTCAATCCTTGCCACGCCCACCATTTTTGCCAATGCGAAAGCTCGCGACCGCGGTGTTTGGCGCGCCACTGCAAACGGCTGTCGTGACGAAGGGGCGCCGCCTGGACGCCCCTTCTCTTTGGATCGGAGATCCTTGGCAACTAACCGAAGAACATGTCCCCGCCCATGCCGTGGCCATGAAGCCCACCGCCGGCGGCGGCTGCATCATAGTTGAAGTCGGTTGCGTCGATGAAGCTTCGGAACTGGTCGAAGCTCGTCACGGAGGTCAATTCGCCGCTCGCAACCGGAAGCACGACCTTGTAGCCGGCGGTACCGTCGACTTCTCCGGGCGTGCTAGCCCCGGCGCCGGCAGGGACGGTCATGCCGTGGATGACGATCTCGCGCAGATCGAACGAGCCCATCGTAAGCGGATCGTCAGCGGCAAGCTGATATTGCTCGATAAACCAGATGTTCCCGTCTGGCGCAGTGGGAAATCCGGTAAAATCCCCGTGGTCGTGACCATTGTCGCTACCGGCACCATTGGCATGATTTGCCGACAGATTGAGCATGATCGGTCCATAGGTGTCGCCACCTTCCGCAAGCTCGACATAGCCGTCGCCGTCGTCGTCTTGAGCAAGGGTCGGCGTCGTGGCATTCATTCCGCTCGCGAAGCCGTGAATGTGTTGGATGTGCGGCTGATTGGCTTCGAGCCCGGAAGCGCTGATGGCAACGGTGACCGTCCTCGTCTGGACATCATAAGCGACGATCGCCTCGCCGGTCACGCCGGAACCGTTTAACGACGTGAACACGGTGGTGTAGAAAGCGTCCGCGGCGAGGAAAGCCTTTTCACCGGTCATCTGGAACAGGCTGACGCCTTCCCGATGCGTGTCGCCGTTCGATTGATCCGACGACATCTGTCTGTCGTTCGTTGAAGCGCTGTTTCGCATTACGTCTCTCCAATGCAGCGGCCGTGCTGCACGATTAAAAACGGTTAATGCTGGGACTTGGCGCCTGCCGGATCGTCCCGAACCGGTGCTCTTCCGGGACTAATCTGCCGGATTATTCGGTTACTGAGGGAGCAACTCGCCGGATGCCTGGGCTGATCGGTAAGCTGAAGGGTCCGTGCCGAACTTTTCCTGGAACGCGCGCGAAAAGTGGCTTCTGCTCGCATAACCGACCGACGCTGCAATCGCCTTCACGGGCAACTCCGATCGCTTGAGCATGCGCGCTGCCGACGCCAGGCGCGCGGTTTGAACGAAAGCCTTGGGCGTCGTGCCGTAGGCCGCCGTGAAGTGGTCGCAGAAGCGAGATCGGCTCATGCCAGCCAGAGCGGCCAGGCTGTCGACCGTGTGCTTGGCTCCGGGCTGATCGAGGATCGCTGCCACGGACCGTGCAAGCCGCGTCCCGCTCATCAACAGGATCGAAGAATCGTCGTTCGGCTGCGACCGCAGAACCACGATCAGCACCTGCTTCATCAAGGCGCTTATGAATGCGCGGCTTCCTAGGCGCGGCGTGCGAAATTCGTCAAGCATCATGCTGAGCAATATGCCCAACAGCGGATCGTTGGATTTTTCAATGATCGGGCGGGTCAGCCGCTCGAACAGCGGAAGGCCGCCCGAGGAGCTGCTGTCGAGCTGGGCGCAACCGAGGATGAGGTCGGGCTCACCGCTGAACGCGCAGAAGCGGAGCAGCTCGCCCGATGCAACACAGTTCGGCTCCGCGTCGGAGATGTGCACGATCGGGCCGGTCCCACTCAGGCTCTTCGCGAGCTTCTTCGGGACGATCACGACCGTTCCCGCCGAAAGCGGGAAACGGCCATGCGCGCATTCGAGAAAACCTTCGCCGGCCAGCACGAAGTGGACGATCACACCCTCGGACGGCGCGCAGCGCAAACTAAAGTCTGCACCGATTTCACAGGTGCCGAACGCCTCGACACCGACTTCGACGGTCTGAAGAAACCGGTCGATGACTTGCTGATGATTATCCATGGCGCCGATCCGCCGGCTTTGCAGCGCCGTTTCGCGGCATCGAAAGGACGTTCCTCATCAAGCCTAAACGGCTCAACATCCAGCATAGGCCCGGCGTTCGTTCTAACTGTCCTATGGACCGTAGAGTGGGGCTCGCCCGTCTTCGCGGTTTCAATCGAACGGAGAGAGGAACGAGTGCGCGCTTTAACTCTTGCCGACGCTGAACATCGGTGATCCCCGCGCGTTGCTGGCTTGGCCTATCGGCTGTAATCCGGCGTCCGCCGGAGCGGAAGGAACGAGCCATGCGTGCACTTGCTGTCGGAATTCTCCTGCTTGCCGCGGCTTGCCAGAAGGCGCCGAGCGGGAAGCCGCCGGTGACCGAAGCTCAGGCGGCGCAGATCGCCGAGGCCGCGGAGGCCAACTTCACCAAGGGCGACGTCAAGGCGATCATGGCGCAATATTCCGACAAGGCGGTGATGGTCGACGCCTCCTCGCCGAACCCGAGCGCAGACCGCAAAGTCCAGTCCGGTTGGGCCCAGACTTTCGTCAGCATGCAGCCCGGCGATTACAAGGTCAGCGACCGGCACATCCAGCTGCTCGGCGGCGACGCCTTCATCAGCTCGGGGATTGAGACCTTCACCGTTGCCGCCGGTGCCGCGCGCCCGACGGTCAGCGCCCGCTTCACCGACGTGTTCCAGCGCCAGAAGGACGGCAGCTGGAAGATCGTCAACGAACATGTGTCGATGCCGCCGGCCGCGACGGGAACGCCCGCGCAGTGACGGCGATGACCGGCGGCTGCGCGTGTGGCCGCGTTCGCTTCACCGCCGAGATAGGCAGCGACGACGCCTATCTTTGCCACTGCCGCATGTGCCAGCGCGCGACCGGCAGCATCTCGATCGCCTTCGTCGGCCTCAAGAAGGCTGATGTGCGCTGGGAGCACGAGCCAGACTATTACATCTCCTCGCCGATCGCCCAGCGCCCATATTGCCGGGAGTGCGGGACGTCGCTTGGCTTCGAATTCCCCGACAGCGATTCGATGGACCTCACCGTCGCGTCCTTCGACGATCCAAGCCGCTTCGAGCCCCGCCACCATTTCGCGGCGGAAAGCATGCACGAAGCCTGGCTCGACACGTCCCACCTCAAGCGCATCCGCACCGAGGAAAACCCGAATGTGGTGAATCGCTGGATGAAGGCGGTGGGCAGGCTACCCTAGTTTCCAGGGCGGCGAACTTCTATTGTCGGACCCATGATGGACCGGCGGGCGCTGCTGATCGGACTTGGCACCAGCCTCGTCGCAACGAGTTGCTCATCTGGCGAAAGTCAGCCTGGTCGTGAAGCGCCGCTGCCCGCAACGCAGCGAGCCGCAAGACTTATCGACGCCGCGCGCCAGCAGATCGGAGTGACTGTACGCTACGACGGCGGTTACACGCACCTTCCGTTTCCGGGCGGCGATGTGCCGCGTTCCAGAGGCGCATGCACGGACGTTCTGATCCGGGCTTTTCGCGACGCATTCGGCATCGACCTCCAGGCGTTGGTCAATGAGGACATGAACCGGTCGTTCAATTCCTATCCGCAAATCTGGGGCTTGCGTGCTCCAGATCCGAATATCGATCACCGGCGAGTACCCAATCTCATGACGTGGCTCCAACGGAGCCGTGCGCGACGGAAAGTGCCGCCCGATGCATGGACTTGGCAGCCGGGCGACATCTTCACGGCGCTGGTCGCCGGTACCGGCACGCACATCGGTCTGGTGTCTGATCGGCGCGGTTCGCGCAGCCCGATGATCATTCATAATATCGGAGCAGGTGCCCGCGAAGAGGACGGTTTGCTCCAGTGGCCACTCACCGGCCGTTTCCGATTTGCCGTGGATTGAGGTTAGACATTGAATGGGATGTGACATTGCAAAGTAGGAGTTCGCCTGACATCCGCCTGAGCCGGATGGTGCAGCATCTCAACCTGGACAGGTACCGCTTCGAGCGATCACGCGCCGGCGATGTCGCGCCTTGGCCCAAACTTAGCCTAGACTCCCGCGCGTGATTGCTTCCAAAATTCAGCATTGGACGGCGTCGGACGGCACCAATCTCGCCTTCCACGAAACAGGTGCAGGCGCGCCCGTCGTCCTGCTCCACGGGCTTTTCTCAAGCGCGGAGATGAACTGGATCAAGTTCGGCCATGCGGAGCGGATTGCGGCGGCTGGTTTCCGCGTGATCATGCCGGACCTCAGGGCCCACGGGCTGAGCGGCAAACCGCACGAGGCCGAGCATTATCCGAACAACGTGCTGGTCCGCGACCTCGTCGAGCTGATCGCGCACCTTGAGCTTACGGAATATGATTTGGGCGGCTTTTCACTCGGGTCGCGGACGGTAATCGAGGCGGTGATTGGCGGCCTCAAGCCGCGCCGGGCCGTGTTGTCGGGCACCGGCCTCGACGTGCTCACCAACTGGCAGCGCCGAAGCCACTTCTTCCTCAAGGCAATCGAGCTGTTCGACGATGTATCGCGCGGCGATCCGCACTGGCTATCGGTGCAATTCATGAAAACCATGAAGGTGGATCGCATCGCCGCCGCGCACCTGCTTCGGACGATGGACGACCGCGAGGAGCCGGCGGCGCTCACCGCCGCGTTCACAATGCCGTCGCTGGTCGTCAACGGGCATGAGGACGAGGATAATGGATCGGCGCCGGCGCTCGCCGAGCTGATCGGCGCGCTTTATGTCGAGGTGCCGGGAACGCACATGACGTCGGTGACCAAGCCGGAGCTCGGTAAGGCGATCGCCGATTTCCTGAGCGCATGAAAAAAGGGCGCCCGAGTGGACGCCCCTTCTTTCGGGTCGGAGCTGGTCCGGCTTAGACGCTCGCCTCGGGAATGGCGCCGAACGCACTCGGGCTGTTGCCGGGGCTTCCAGTGGAACCGCTTGCTGACGAAGCGCCGACAGTTTCGAACTGCTCGCTCTGCGACTGGCTGCCGCTCTGCATGTTCTGCGTCCACTCACCGATCTGGTCGCTGAGCTGGCTCAGCTGGTTGCTGATCTGCTCACGGCGCGACCACAGGAACACGCCTGCACCGACGGCCGCGGCGGCAACGGCCGCGCTCGTCATCGGGCGCTCGCGGGCGGTGCTCATCCAGTCGCTGTTATACTGGTTGCGGCCTTCGGGATTATTGTTGTTGCGGCCGCGATCGTTGGTCCGGGGCATATCTCGTCTCCTGTTGTGGTTCGATCGTTTCAACGCCCGGCAAGCTCGGACGTTTCAACCGTTCGGCAAGAGGAGACCGCGCGGCGGTGGTCAGAGCTGGCCCAGCATCGTCTCGGCACTGGACGCGCTATATTCGCCCGGCGCTTCGACGTTGAGCTGCTCGACGACGCCATCGCTGACGAGCATCGAATAGCGCTGGCTGCGCTTGCCCATGCCGAACTTCGATCCGTCGAAGGACAGGCCAAGCGCTTCGGCAAACTGGCCGTTGCCGTCCGCAAGCATGGTGATGTCGTCGGATCCGTCGGCCTTGTTCCAGGCCGACATCACGAACGGATCGTTGACCGAAACGCAGGCGATTTCGTCCACGCCCTTGCTTTTGAGCTCGCTGGCTTTGTCGACGTAAGAGGGCAGGTGACGGGCCGAGCAGGTCGGAGTGAAGGCGCCCGGCACGGCGAACAAGGCGACTCGCTTGCCCCCGAAGAAATCCTGCGTGGAGGTCGGTTGCGGGCCGTCCGCTGTGGCAATGGTCAGCTGCGTTTCCGGAAGGCGGTCCCCGACGTTGATGGTCATTGCATTCACTCCTTGTTGGACGAAGCGGCAGATAGGCCCGTCCAGTGCCGCCCTCAAGGCTTGCCGACCATCCCCGCCGAAGTCATCTTAACGGCGATGAGCGACCCGAAGTTCCTGTCCGGCAAATTCCTGCTGGCAATGCCCGGAATGGCCGATCCGCGGTTCGAGCGGGCGGTGATCGCCTTGTGCGTCCACGACGAGAATGGAGCGGTCGGGATCGGCATCGGGCAAAAGCGTGCTGGCCTGAAATTCCGTGCCTTGCTCAAACAACTCGACATTGATCCCGGCGAGGCGCCCGACTGCGCCGTGCACCACGGCGGGCCGGTCGAGCCGGGCCGGGGCTTCGTCCTCCACTCCGACGATTGGGGCGGCCAAGACACGCTTCACGTTGCCGGGCTGTGCGCCATGACCGGCACTATCGATGTGCTCAAGGCCATCGCCGAAGGTCGCGGCCCGTCGCGCTGGGTCGTCGCGCTCGGCTATGCAGGTTGGGGCGAGGGGCAGCTCGACGAGGAAATGACCCGCCACGGCTGGTTCGCCGCGCAAGGCGAGCCGTCGATCCTGTTCGACACGCCGACAGACGAACGCTGGGCGGCGGCGTTCAAGGCCGAAGGAGTCGATCCGCGGCTGCTGTCGAGCGAGACCGGCGCGGCATAGATCAACATATAAAGATATCTTTATATTTGCCTTTCGGGTGCCATATCGCTAGGGCCGCCCCATTGGCGCCCGAGCGGCGCAACCCCTTGTTTCGGAGATTTCCAACGTGGCGACCCAGGCGAAGACGCAGTTCGACGATTATGTGGTAAAGGACCTTGGCCTCGCCGATTTCGGCCGCAAGGAAATCGAGATCGCCGAAACCGAAATGCCCGGCCTGATGGCGCTGCGCGAAGAGTTCGGCGCTTCGAAGCCGCTGACGGGCGCGCGCATCACCGGCTCGCTGCACATGACAATCCAGACCGCGGTTCTGATCGAGACCCTGACAGCGCTCGGGGCGCAGGTCCGCTGGGCGTCATGCAACATCTTCTCGACGCAGGACCATGCGGCCGCGGCGATCGCCGCGTCGGGCGTTCCGGTGTTCGCCATCAAGGGCGAGACGCTCGAGGAATATTGGGATTATGTGATCCGCATCTTCGATTGGGGTCAGAACGAGACCTGCAACCTGATCCTTGACGACGGCGGCGATGCGACCATGTTCGCGCTGTGGGGCGCGCGCGTCGAGGCCGGCGAAGAGCTGTTCACGCCGTCCAACGAGGAAGAGGAAATCTTCGTCGCGACGCTGAAGCGTTTCGTTGCGGACCGCCCGGGATACCTCACCAAAACGGTCGAAGCGATCAAGGGCGTGTCGGAGGAAACGACGACCGGCGTTCACCGCCTCTACGACCTCGCCAAGCAGGGCAAGCTCCCGTTCCCGGCGATCAACGTCAACGACAGCGTTACCAAGTCGAAGTTCGACAATCTTTACGGCTGCAAGGAAAGCCTCGTCGACGCGATCCGCCGCGCGACTGACGTGATGCTGGCCGGCAAGGTCGCCTGCGTAGCCGGCTTCGGCGATGTCGGCAAAGGCTCGGCGCAGTCGCTCCGCAATGGCGGCGCCCGCGTGCTGGTGACCGAAGTCGATCCAATCTGCGCGCTTCAGGCCGCGATGGAAGGCTTTGAGGTCGTCACGATGGAAGACGCCTGCAAGCGCGCCGACATTTTCGTCACCGCGACAGGCAACATGGACGTCATCACCGTCGACCACATGCGCGCCATGAAGAATATGGCGATCGTCTGTAATATCGGGCACTTCGATTCCGAGATTCAGATCAATGCGCTGGCGAACTTCAAGTGGACCGAGATCAAGCCGCAGGTCGACGAAGTAGAGTTCCCGGACGGCAAGAAGATCATCGTCCTCGCCAAGGGTCGCCTGGTGAACCTCGGCTGCGCCACCGGCCATCCTAGCTTCGTGATGTCGTCGAGCTTCACCAACCAGGTGCTGGCGCAGATCGAGCTGTGGACCGGCGGCGACAAGTATAAGAACGACGTGTATGTCTTGCCGAAGCACCTCGACGAGAAGGTCGCCGCGCTTCATCTCGACAAGTTAGGCGTCAAGCTCACCACCCTGACCGACAAGCAGGCCGCCTATATCGGCGTCAGCCAGCAGGGCCCGTTCAAGCCGGAGCATTATCGCTACTAAGGCTTTCAACCTTCGTACGAATGGAAAGGCGCGGCTGTTCGGCTGCGCCTTTCCTTTTTGGGCTTTGGGAAGCCGCTGGCTCCCCCTAAAGCTGCAATATGCACGACGGGGTGGGACATAGGTGATCGGCTCGACGAGCATGCTCGCGCTTGTCCTAGCCGCAGTCTGGATCGTGGTCGCGGTGGCGATCTCGATCGTCGGAGCGCGGCGGATCGCCCGCGCCGAGGCGCTGCGCGAGACCGCACAATCGCTCCATGCCCTGCTTGCGGCGTCCCCGAGCCGACCGTGCCTCGTTCAGCCGAATGGATTGATCAAACCCGACCAGCGGCTCGTCCGCGAGTTCGGATTCGATGTGCCGCCGAAGCGGCTCAGCGATCTCGCCGGCGTGGAGCGTGGGCTCAACGACGAGGATGCGGCGATGCTTGCCGAAGCCGCGCATACGTCCGGCCTGTCGGGGATGCCCGTCGACCTGACGGTGCGCGTCGCCGCCTCCAGCCGCTTGTTCCAGGTGACCGGCGGACCTGCGCCGGACCCTAACCCACCGGGCAGCATCCTTTTATGGTTCACCGACGTGACCGCACGCGAGGAAAGCAAGGCCGGTGTCGCGCGTCGGCTTGCCCAGACCGAGGCAGCGCTCAACTCGCTAACCTTTCTGATCGAGGCAGCGCCCTTCCCGATGTGGTACCGCGGGCCCGACCTGGAGCTCGGCCTGGTCAATTCCGCTTTTGTAGAAGCGGTCGAAGGGCGCGACGCAGCCGATGTGATCGGGCGTGGCAACGAGCTGGTTGATGGTGAAGGCGAGCACAGCGCCAAGGCGCTGGCGCGGCGGGCGGTCGAGAACGGCCGGGCCGAGACGCGGATGCAGCCTGCCATTCTGCGCGGCGAGCGCCGGATGCTCCGGATCACCGATGTCCCGCTTCCAACCGGCGCCGTTGCGGGCTTTGCAATCGATGTCCAGGACCTTGAGGACGCTCGTTCGGACCTCGCTCGGCACATTCAGTCACAGCGTGATCTCGCCGATCGAATGACCGCCGGCGCCGTCCAGTTCGATGCCGACCGCAATTTGAGCTTCTACAACCATCCCTTCGCCGTGATGGCGCAGCTGGATCCGGAGTGGCTTACCGAACAGCCCGAGTTCGACCGGGTGATCGAGCGAATGCGCGACAATAATCGCCTGCCTGAGGCCCGCGACTTCCCGGCCTGGAAGGAGGAGCGCCGGGGTTGGTTCACGAGCCCCGAGGAAGTCATCGAGGAGGACTGGATACTTGCCAACGGCGACCATCTGCGGGTGGTCGCGCAGCCGATCCCCGACGGTGGCCTGCGCATCTTCCTCGAGGATCGCACGGAGCAGGTCCGTCTTGCCTCGGCTCGCGACACATTGCTCCGCGTGCGCGCCGCGACTTTCGACAATCTGTTCGAAGCGATCAGCGTGTTCGCAAGCGACGGGCGGCTGTACCTGTGGAACAAGCGCTTTTGCGACGTGTGGGAGTTGGACGAAACCTGGCTGGCCGAGCATCCGCGCGTGGACGAACTGGTGCCCGCGCTTTCCCGCAAGCTGGTCAATCCGACGTCCGCCGCGCAAGTCCGCGAAGTGGTTCGTCAGACCACCAACGAACGCAAGTCGGCGAGCGGGCGCCTGTCGCTGACAGACGGGCGCAACTTCCAGTTCGCCGCAGTGCCGCTCCCCGACGGTAACGCGCTGCTGACGATGATCGACGTGACCGACTCCAGCCGCATCGAGGCGGCGCTGCGCGAACGCGCGACCGCGCTTGAGCAGGCGGACCGAGTGAAAACCGACTTCGTCGCCAATATGAGCTATGAGCTGCGGACGCCGTTGACCTCGATCGGCGGCTTCGCCGAGATGCTTGCGGGCGGCTATGCAGGCACGCTGTCGCCGACCGCCGACGATTATGTGACGTCGATCCTCGACGCTGTGGCGCGGCTGGCCCGGCTTGTCGACGACGTGCTCGACCTCACCACCGGCGACGCGCGCGGCGTCACACTGGACCGCGAACGCGTGGACATCGGCGGCCTGTGCCGCGCGGCGATCGAGGCGGCCGGGTCCCGCGCCGCGGAAAAGTCGCAGAAACTGCAGGCGTCGATCTCGCCATCGACCGGCTTCGTCGTCGGCGACGCGCGACGGCTCCGCGAGTCGATCGAACATGTACTCTACAATTCGGTCGCCTACACCGACCGCAAGGGCAAGATCATGCTGGCGGCGGATGGCGACGAACATTCGGTGACCATCCGTATTCGCGACAACGGCAGCGGGATTGCCGCAAGCGAATTGCCGATGGTCTTCGACCGCTTCCACCGCGTGGGTGAGGCCGCGGTCAGCGGAGAAGCCGCACTCGGCCTCGGCCTGCCGCTGACGCGCCAGTTTGTCGAGGCGCACGGGGGCCGCGTCGAACTCGAATCCGAAGAAGGCATGGGGACGACGGTCACGTTGATCATACCGCGGAAGCCGGCGTGATCCTTGCCGACGAAATTGCGACGCTCGATCTGGGCGCCCGCCTCGCAAGCGCCGTAAAAAGAGGCGATGTGATCTGCCTGTCGGGTGAACTGGGCGCTGGAAAGACGATGCTCGCGCGGGGATTCCTCGGCGCTCTCGGCCATGCCGGTGAGGTGCCGAGCCCGACCTTTGCGATCGTGCAGCCGTACGAGGACCTGGATCCGGCCGTGTGGCACGTCGATCTGTACCGGATCGAGGAGCCGGCGGAGCTCGCCGAGCTCGGTCTGGACTCGGCGGCCGACGGCGTTCTTTTGGTCGAATGGCCGGAGCGCGCAGGGGCGGGGGCCTGGCCGGACTCACTCTCGCTTCGGCTCGAATTTGCGCAAGGCGGCGCGCGCCGCTTGACAGCCAAGGTGCCCCCGGCATGGGAGGGACGATGGCCTCCGCGATGATTCCGCCGCCGCATGCTCCGGCCTTTCTCGAAGCGCACGGCTGGGGCGGTGCGCGGATCGAGCCGCTTGCCGGTGACGCGAGCTTCCGCCGCTACTTCCGAGTAATTGATCAGGACCGCCAGGCGGTGCTGATGGATGCCCCGCCGCCGCATGAGGATCCGCGGCCGTTCATCGCCGTTGCCGAGTGGCTGTGCGGAGTGGGGCTGAGCGCTCCCAAGATCATCGCCCAGGATCTGGAGCGCGGACTGCTCCTGATCGGCGACTTCGGCAGTGTCAGGCTTCGCGAAACGGTCGACAGCGACCCGGCGCGAGAACGGCAATTGTATGAGCTTGCAACGGACGTGCTGATCCATTTGCACCGCCACCGGCCGATGGAGGGCCTGCAGCCGCATGGGCCTGAGCAATGGCTCGACGAGCTGATGCTGTTCGCCGACTGGTATTGTCCGGCCGTTGGTGTCGATGTTGATGCCGATGCCTATCGGAACGTGTGGGCGGAAGCGCTTCGTCCTGTCGCCACTGACGGGCTTGGGCCCGTGACGGTGCTGCGCGACTATCATGCCGAAAATGTGATGCTGGTGTCGGGGCGCGAGGGCGTTGCTCATTTCGGGCTGCTGGATTTCCAGGACGCGCTTGCGGGCCACCCCGCCTACGATCTCGCGTCAGTGCTTGAGGACGCGCGCCGCGACGTTGCGCCGGAGATCGAGCGCGCAATGCTCGACCGCTATATCGAGGCAACGGGGCACGGCGAGGCGTTCGAGCGTGCCTATTGGCTGCTCGCGGCGCAACGCAACACGCGTATCCTCGGCGTGTTCACCCGCCTTTGGAAGCGCGACAACAAGCCACATTATCGCGCCTTCCAGCCGCGCATGTGGGGCTTGCTTGAACGCGATCTGGCGCGTCCGGAACTGGCGCCGGTTTGTGCCTGGTTCGATGGGAATGTGCCTGCCGAGAAACGGGCAGCGGCCTGGGCGGAGTTCGCATGAACCAGCCGCAGCGCTCGCTTCGCCTCCGCGCCGAAGTAGCAGCCGAAGTGCCGCACACGGCGATGGTGATGGCGGCCGGGCTGGGGACACGCATGCGGCCGCTGACGGCGACCAAGCCGAAGCCGCTGATTTCGGTGGCGGGAAAGCCGCTGCTCGACCATGTGCTTGACCGGCTTCGGGCCGCCGGGGTCATCCGAGTGATCGTCAACGTCCATTACCTGCCCGATCTGGTCGAAGCACACCTGCGCCAGGTCGCCGGCGGGCTCGACATCGTTGTATCCGACGAGCGGGCGCAATTGCTCGAAACCGGCGGCGGCCTGATCCGCGCCCAACCGATGATCGAATGCGACCCGTTCCTTGCCGTCAACAGCGACAATCTCTGGGTCGACGGGCCGGCGGACACGTTGAAGCTGCTGGCGTCGCACTGGGATTGCGAGCGCATGGACGCGCTGCTGCTGCTGGTGCCGCTCGCGCGCGCGTCGAACCATCGCGGGCTCGGCGACTTCCACATGGACCGGGTTGGCCGCATCCGCCGGCGCGAGCGCTCGCATGTCGCGCCGTTCGTCTACACCGGCATCCAGATGCTCTCGAAGCGGCTGCTTCGGGATGCGCCGCAGGGGGCGTTCTCAACCAACATATTGTGGGACCGAGCGATCGAGGAAGGCCGTTGCTTCGGCGCGGTGCACCAGGGGCTGTGGTTCGACGTTGGAACGCCCGAGGCGATCCGCGAAACCGAGCTGGTCCTCCAGAATGTCTGACGCGCCCGAGCGGGGTTCCGCCGGGCCGAACGTCTTCACCATCCCTGCGCATCGGTCCTTTTCCGATGCGCTCGTCGCGGGGCTGCTCGCGCGCTTCGGCAAGGATCAGATGGCGCTCGCCGCCGGGCGAATCCTGCTCCCCAACAATCGCGCGGTGCGCACGGTCACCGAAGCGTTCGTTCGCGCAAGCGGCGGCGGGCTGGTGCTTCCGCGCCTGATTCCGATCGGCGACCCCGAACTGGAGGAGCGAATCGGCGGCGCGCTCGACCCGCTCGATGCCGCCGAGGAAGTTCCTCCCGCCATCGATCCCCAGGCGCGGCTGCTTGCGCTCGCGGAGCTAATTCTGCGCGACGGGGAGAGTGCGGCCGAGGCTCTGCGGCTCGCGAGCGAGCTGGCGCGGACGCTCGATGCGCTGCTGATCGAGGAAGTCGAGCCGCACCGTCTGGCGGAGGCCGCGGCGGATGCGCCCGAGCTCGCGGTGCACTGGCAAGTGTCGCTCGACCGGCTCCGGGCGATCCTCGAACTATGGCCGCGACGGCTGGCGGAATTGGGCAAGATCGACCTCGTCCAGCGCCGTAACCTGCTGCTGCGCGGGCTGGCGGGACGTTGGAAGGGCAGGCCGCCTGCCGGATTCACGGTCGCCGCAGGTATCACCACCTCGGCGCCAGCCGTCGCCGCGCTGCTCCATCGAGTCGCCCGGATGCCGGACGGTATGGTCGTGCTTCCCGCGCTCAATCTCGCCAGCGTGATGCCGGAGGCGGAGTGGGAAGCGCTCGGGCCGGACAAGCATGAGCGGCGCGAGGAGACGCATCCGCAATATCATCTGAAGCTGCTGCTCGAACGCATCGGCGTTGCTCGCGGCGAGGTGCGGCTGTGGCCCTCGGCAGGCCGGGCGTCGTCGCCGGCCGTGCGTGGCCGAGCCGTCGCGAATGCGATGACTGCCGCCGACTTCAGCGACAAGTGGACGGCGTTGAAGCCGGCCGAGCGGCGCTTGTCCGGAATTCGCGTTGCCGAACTCAGCGATCCGGCCGCCGAGGCGCAGGCCATCGCCCTCGCAATCCGCGAGGCGCTCGAAACGCCCGAACGCACCGTAGCGCTGGTTACACCCGACCGAATGCTCGCGACCCGAGTCTCGGCGCTGCTGACGCGCTGGGGCGTCGACGCCGACGACAGCGCGGGGCGGGCGCTCTCGCAAACTGCCCCCGGAACGCTCCTGCTCGGGATTGCCGCGCTTGCCGCCGAAGATCTTGCGCCGGTGCCGCTGCTTGCGGTGCTCAAGCATCCGCTGGTGGGCGGCGAGGGCGAGGACCGGGCGCGCTGGCTCGGCGATGCGCGGCTGCTCGACCTCGCGCTCCGTGGCCCAAGGCCGGCGGGCGGTATTGACGGTCTCGACCGGCATATCACCGAAAAGGAGGCGGAGCGGGCTTGTCGTGGTTGCCTGGAAGCCTGGGCGCGGCTGCGCCCGCATGTGGCGGACGTCCGCTTCTGGTTCGACCGGCCGCTCGCGCTCGCCGCCTTGATCGAACGGATTGCGGAGGCGGCGCAGGTGCTTGCCGACGATCGCATTTGGCGTGGGCCGGCGGGAAGGCAGGCGTCCGAATTGCTCGCTGCTCTCGCCCGCCTTCCCGAGGCGCAAGGCATGACGGTCACCGCGCCCGATGCACTGCCGATGCTTCGGCAATTGCTCGACCAGCAGCGCGTCCGCCCGCCCTACGGAGGGCACCCGCGCGTCGCGATATTCGGCCTGCTGGAGGCGCGGCTGCAGCAGGCCGACCTGATGATCCTCGGCGGGCTCAACGAGGGCGTGTGGCCTGCGCAGCTGGCGCCGGACCCGTGGCTCGCTCCGAAAATCCGTGCGAACCTCGGAATTCCCGGCCTGGAGTTTCGCACCGGCCTCGCAGCGCATGATTTCGCGAGCGCGCTCGGAGCGCCGCAGGTGCTGATCACGCGGGCGCGGCGCGACAGCAAGGCGCCCACCGTCGCGTCCCGCTTCTGGCTGCGGTTGCAGGCAATGACCGGCGGCCTGCCGCACGACACGCGGCTCGAACGGCTTGCGCGTGAGATCGACGACATGGGGCGGCCCGAGCCTGTCGATCGTCCGGCGCCGCGTCCGCCTTCCGCCGAGCGGCCAAAGCGCATCTCGGTCACCGCCGTCGACCGGCTCAAAGCCGATCCATTCGCTTTCTACGCGCAAGCGATGCTCAGGCTCCGCCGGCTCGACGCGGTCGATGCCGACCATAGCGCCGCGTGGAAGGGCACGGCGGTGCACAAAGTGCTCGAGCAATGGCTGCGCGAGGACGATTGCACGCCGGGCCGGCTGGAGGCGCGCGCGCAGGCCTTGCTTCGCGACGAGAGCATTCATCCGATGCTGCGCGCGCTGTGGCAGCCGCGACTGATGGAAGCGATCCGCTGGATTGCAGCGCTTGAAGAGTCCAACCGCGACAAGGGCCGCCGACCGCTCAAGGCCGAGATCAAAGGGCGTACCGAGATCGTGGGCGTGACTGTTGAGGGGACCGCGGACCGCATCGACAAGTTCGCCGACGGCAGCCTCGCCATTGTGGACTACAAGACCGGCCAGCCGCCCAAGCAGGCAGCAGTCGATGCCGGGTTCGCGCTTCAGTTGGGGCTGCTGGGGCTCATCGCCGAAGCTGGCGGGTTCGATGGCGTGACGGGCACGCCTTCGGCGCACGAATATTGGTCGCTGGTGAAGGACCGCGACAAGTTCGGGAAGATGATGTGCCCGGACTCGAAGACGGGCGCGCCGGAGTTCCTGGAGCACGCCCGCCGCAACTTCGTCGCGGCCGCGGGGAAATGGCTGACGGGCGAGGAGGCGTTCACGGCGAAGCTCCACCCGGCCTATGCGCCTTATGGCGACTACGACCAGCTAATGCGGCTGGAAGAATGGTATGGGCGGAGATGATCCGCGATCGTTCAATCAACCCGCTCGTCCCGAGCGAAGTCGAGGGACCTCCGTGCGGACGTGTCTCGACTTCGCTCGACGCGAATGGAGTGAGGGGGCTACTTCTTGCGTCCCGGCTTGATCTTGGACGCGTAGAGCAGGGCCGCGACGATCGCCGCCGAGCCGATCCCGACCGCGACGCCCGCCTTCCGGAGCTTGGTGCGCCGTTGATCGTCCTGCTTGCTGTCGTCGCTCATTCCAAAGTCCCACATGCCATTTCGAACGCCCTTGATATGAACCTGATCCCCGTTTGGGAAGGCTGGCGCTGATGGCGAACCGGTTGAAACTGCTTCCGGAGCTCAAGGGCGACCAGGCCGCGGCGGCCAATCCGCGCATCCACGCGGCACTGTCTGCCTCGGCGGGAACGGGCAAGACCCAGGTGCTGACGGCGCGCGTGCTTCGTCTTCTGCTGAGCGGTGTCGATCCCCAGGCGATCCTGTGCCTGACGTTCACCAAGGCCGGCGCGGCCGAAATGGCTAACCGAATCGGCGCGCGTCTCGCGGCGTGGGTACGCATGCGGGACGTCGATTTGAAAAAGGATTTGTTTTCGCTCGGCGAGAAGAACGATCCACTAACGGTACAGCGGGCCCGACGGCTGTTCGCGAAGGTGCTCGATGCGCCTGGCGGCCTGCGCATCCAGACGATCCACAGCTTCGCCCAGACCTTGCTTGCGTCCTTCCCGGCCGAGGCGGGGATCGCTCCCGGGTTCAAGCCGATCGAGGGGCGTGCGGAGCAGGAACTTGCACGGACGACCTTGGCGGATCTGCTGTCCGATGCCGAACGCGAGGGCAACGAGCAGCTGATACGCGATGTCCAATGCCTCAGCATGCGCTTGGGCGAGCAGGGCGCGACCGACTATCTGATGGATTGTGCCCGTGCGCCTGACGCCATGAGGGCATTCGGGTCGCCGGAGGGCATTGCGGGCATTCTGCGCGAGACGATGAATCTCCCGGATGCTGATGTTGACGATTATCTCGCCACTCACTGTTCCGACGATCGCTTCGACTGCGACCTGCTGCGGGCAATTGCGGGCGCCAATCGCGCGTGGGGAACGGCGACGGGCGGCAAGATCGTCGAATGCGTCGAACGCTGGCTCGCCATGGATGCGACTGCGCGCGCTGCTGCGCTTCCCGAAATTGCGTCGATCGTGTTCACGGGCAGCGGCGAGCTCAAGAAGGTCACCAGCGGGCAGCGAAAAGCCGAACCCAATTATGACGAACATGCGGAGCGGCTGGCCGAGGCAATTGCCGAGCTGCTGCACTTGCAGGCCGGCGCTCGGCTTGCCACCGATATGGCCGCGGGACTTCGAGCGGGACAGACGTTCGCCGCCGCTTACACCTACGCCAAGCGCAGCGCCGGTGTTGCCGATTTCAACGATCTGATCGCCTGGACGCGCTCGCTGCTTGCAAAGCCAGGTATCGGCGAGTGGGTGCGATACAAGCTCGACCGACGCACGGACCATATCCTCGTCGACGAATCGCAGGATACGAACCGCGACCAGTGGGAGATTATCGAGGCGCTTGCGGCCGAATATTTCAGCGGAGCAGGTGCCGTCGAAGGGCGCCACCGCACCATCTTTATGGTCGGTGACTTCAAGCAGGCGATCTTCGGCTTCCAGGGGACGGATCCGAAGGAGTTCGAGCGGGCGCGCCGCTGGGTTCGCGAGAATAGCACCGCCTTGCGCGAAGCAGCCGAGGAGGTGGACGGGCCTGTGCCGTTCACCCTGCCGTTCAAAGACCTGTCGATCGACGCCAGCTTTCGGTCGGCTCCGGCGGTGCTCGAGGCGGTGGACGCGATGATCCGCGAAGTCGGTCATCGCGAAATGGGCGTCGAGAATCCCCCGAACCGGCATCAGGCGCACTTCGCCAGGCGTCCGGGCACGGTCGAGCTGTGGAAGCCGTTCGCGGCCGAGCCTGACGAGGATGCGAATGGAGAGGAGGGCTGGATCGACGACAGCGACCGGCTCTACGCCACGCGCATCGCCGAGCAGGTCAAGGAGTGGCTCGCCGAGGCGCCGGTGCTCGACAGCACCAGGCGGCCGCTGACCGCCGGCGACGTGCTGATCCTGGTGCGCAGCCGCGGTGAGCTGGCCTCGCTGATCGTGGCACGGCTGTTCGCGGAGGGCGTGCCGGTCGCAGGCATCGACCGGCTGCATCTGCAGAAGCCGCTCGCCGTGCAGGATTTGATCGCGGCCATCGCCTTCGCCGTTCAGCCGCTCGACGATCTCACGCTTGCCAATCTCCTCGTGTCGCCACTCCTCGGCTGGGACCAGGAGCAATTGCGGGCGCTGGCGTTCGGCCGTGAAGGGCCGTTGTGGGAAGCCTTGCGAGGGCGCGCGCACGAACGGCCGGAATTTGCCGAGGCGCGTGATACCCTCGGCTCGTTGCTCGCAATGGCGGATTACACGACGCCGCACCGCTTCCTCGAGACAATCCTGTCCGGCCCGCTCGACGGACGCCGCAAGCTCTACCGCCGGCTCGGCCTCGCCGCTCGCGACCCGATCGACGAATTGCTGTCGAGCACGCTGGAGTTCGAGCAGAGCGAGACCGCCTCGCTCGACCGCTTCCTGTCCTGGTTCTCTCGCGGCGACGTGGAAATCAAGCGCGACGCGTCGGCGCCGGTGAACGCCGTGCGGGTGATGACGGTGCACGGCTCGAAGGGGCTGGAGGCGCCCTATGTCGTCATCGCCGATGCGACTTCGGATCCGAAAAAGCTCGGCGGCGTGTCGCGCACGATCGATTTCCCGGTTCCGGGCGTTGGCCGAGCCCCGCTGCTGCGCCCTAGGAAAGCCGAGCGCATCTCTCCGTTCGCCGAAATCATGGACACTGACGAGGAGCGCGACCTGCAGGAACATTGGCGCCTGCTCTACGTCGGGATGACCCGGGCGATCGAACGGCTGGTGGTTGCCGGTTTGCAGCCCAACGGCGAGCGGGTGGAGAATTGCTGGCACATGAGAGTCGAGCGCGCGCTGCAGTCGCTCGGCGTCCGCCCGGAGCCGGATGAGCGCTGGGGCGAGGTGCTGCGCTACCGCGGCTCGGTGTCCCAACGGCCGGTCCAGCCCAAGGCGCTGCCGCGTGGCCTGGATCCGATTGCTACGCCCGACTGGGCACGCCGCCCGGCTCCGGTCGAGAGCCGCCCGCCGCGACCGCTGGCTCCGTCGGCGATGGGCGAGGACAACGAGGCTGCCGCGCCGCCAAGCGAGCAGATGCGCGAGGCCGCACGGCGCGGGACCTTGATCCATCGCCTGTTCGAGCGGCTGCCGGATGTCGAGACGTCCAATCGCCGCGAGGCCGCCTTCCGCTGGCTTGAGCGGCAGGCTGGCGTGAGCGGCGCGACTGCCGAAGCGATCGTTGCCCAGGTCTGCGAGATCCTCGGAGACACTCGCTTCGCGCCCTTGTTCTCGGATGGGTCGATCGCGGAAGCGCCGATTGCGGCTACTCTGCCGGACGGGAGAGTGCTTGCCGGAACGGTTGATCGGCTGTTGGTCGAATCCGACCGCGTCCTCGTGATCGATTTCAAGACCGGCCGTGCACCACCCGATGAACGGGCCATCCCCCTGGGCCACCGCAAGCAGATGGACGCTTATGTTCAGGCGCTGCAGGTGATTTTCCCCGGCCGTAAAGTCCGCGCCGCCTTGCTCTACACGGCCGAGGCACGGCTGTTCGAACTTGCGGCTTGAGGGCGGCGGAACGAGCCCCCATATGGCTGTTCACGACTGCAGGAGTTTCGAGACATGGGCACCAAAACCGTCACCGACCAGAGCTTCGCAAGCGACGTTCTCGGCGCCTCCGGCCCTGTCCTGGTGGATTTCTGGGCGGAATGGTGCGGGCCGTGCCGGATGATCGCCCCCGCGCTCGAAGAGATTTCGAACGACCTCGGCGACAAGGTGACCATCACCAAGCTCAATATCGATGAGAACCCGGACATTCCCGGCCGCTACGGAGTGCGCGGAATTCCAACCATGCTGCTGTTCAAGGACGGCCAGCCGGTCGCGCAGAAGGTGGGCGCGGCACCGCGCAGCCAGATCCAGCAATGGATCGAGGGGAATATCTGACCTGAACGCCCCTCCCTATCGCGAAGCGATGGGGAGGGGGACCATTGGCCGAAGAGCCAATGGCGGAGGGGTTGGTCGCCAAGACCCTTCGTCAGTGCTTCAATTGACTAAGCACAGGGCGCTGCCTACATCGCCCAGCGCAATTGCCCGCGCTCGGGCGAGGCGTTTCGCCCGACCGACACGCGCCTGGGGTTTAAGGGATTTTCATGTTCGCCGCACTGGCCAAAAGCATCTTCGGGTCGGCCAACGACCGCTATGTCCGCAGTCTCGGGAAATATGTCGACGCGGTCAACGGCTATGAGGCGACCATCTCGGCGCTGACCGACGACGAGTTGCGCAGCCAGACCGAGATTTTCCGCCGCCGGCTAGAGGGCGGAGCCAAGCTCGACGACCTGCTGCCGGAAGCCTTCGCGACCGTCCGCGAGGCAGCGAAGCGCACGCTGGGGCAGCGCCACTACGACGTCCAGTTGATCGGCGGCATCGCGCTCCACCGCGGCGAGATCGCGGAAATGCGCACCGGCGAAGGCAAGACGCTCGTCGCGACCCTCGCGACCTATCTCAACGCGCTGCCGGGCACGGGCGTACATGTCGTCACGGTCAACGATTATCTCGCCAGGCGCGACGCGGAATGGATGGGGCAGGTCTACCGCTTCCTCGGCCTCACCGTCGGCGTCATCGTCCCGAATCTTAGCGATGACGAACGGCGCGCCGCCTACAACAGTGACATCACCTACGCGACCAACAACGAGCTCGGCTTCGACTATCTGCGCGACAATATGAAATACAGCCGCGAGCAGATGGTGCAGCGGCCTTTCAACTTCGCCATCGTCGACGAGGTGGACTCGATCCTGATCGACGAGGCACGCACGCCCTTGATCATCTCCGGGCCGACCGACGACAAGTCCGACCTCTACATCTCGGTCGACGCGATCGTTAAGACGTTCGTCGAGGCTGATTATGAGAAGGACGAGAAGCAGAAGAGCGTCGTCCTCACCGAGGACGGGACCGAGAAGGCCGAGCGGATGCTCGAGGAAGCGGGGCTGATCGAAGGCCGCAACCTCTACGACATCGTCAACACGCAGTCGGTCCACCACCTCAATCAGGCGCTCAAGGCGAATGTGATGTTCCGGAAGGACATCGACTATATCGTCAAGGACGGCAAAATCGTCATTATCGACGAATTCACCGGCCGGATGATGGATGGTCGGCGCTGGTCGGACGGGCTTCACCAGGCAGTCGAGGCCAAGGAAGGCGTGCAGATCGAGCCGGAGAACCAGACGCTCGCTTCGATCACCTTCCAGAATTACTTCCGAATGTACCCGAAGCTTTCCGGCATGACCGGCACGGCGCTGACCGAAGCTCCGGAATTTTTCGACATCTACAGGATGAACGTCGTCTCGATCCCGACCAACGTGTCCGTTCAACGCCAGGACGAGGACGACGAATTCTACAAGAATATCACCGACAAATTCGGCGCCATCGCCAAGGAAGTTAAGGCGCGGCAGGAGAAGGGGCAACCGGTGCTGGTCGGCACGGTGTCAATCGAAAAGTCGGAAATGCTCTCCGAATATTTCGAGCGCGAAGGCATCCGCCACTCGGTCCTCAACGCGCGATTCCACGAGCAGGAAGCGCATATCGTCGCGCAGGCGGGCAGCCTCGGCGCGGTGACGATCGCGACCAACATGGCCGGCCGCGGCACCGACATCCAGCTTGGCGGCAACGTCGAGTTCCGGATCGACGACGAGCTCAAGGACATGGCCGACGGTCCCGAGCGCGAGAAAGCGATCGAGAAGATCAAGGCCGAAGTCGCGGAGCAGAAAAGGCTGGTGCTTGAAGCCGGCGGCCTGTTCGTGCTCGGCACCGAGCGGCACGAGAGCCGCCGCATCGACAACCAGCTGCGCGGCCGTTCGGGACGCCAGGGCGACCCGGGCCTGTCGCGCTTCTACCTCAGCCTCGATGACGACCTGCTGCGCATCTTCGGTCCCGAGACCTTGTTCGCGCGCATGATGAACAAGAATCTGGAGGACGGCGAAGCGATCGTCAGCCCCTGGATCTCCAAGGCCATCGAGACCGCCCAGAAGAAGGTCGAGGCGCGCACCTACGACATCCGCAAGCAGGTGGTCGAATTCGACGACGTGATGAACGACCAGCGCAAGGTGGTCTACGAACAGCGCGCCGACATCATGGATTCGGACAGCATCAGCGACGTCATCGACGACATGCGCGCCGAGACCGCGGCTTCGCTCGTGGCGGTACACTGCCCGCCCGGCACCTATCCTGAGCAATGGGATGTTGCCGGCCTCAAGGAGAGCCTCGAAGTCGTGCTCGGTCTTCAGCCGCCAGTCGACCAGTGGCTCGAGGAACAAGCCGTCGAGCCGGAGATGATCACCGAGCGCGTCCAGCAGCTTGCCGACGAGGCGATGGCCGCGAAACTTGCGGACGCCGATCCGGAACGCTGGGCCGACGCGGAAAAGCAGATCCTGCTGCAGACGCTCGACCATCTGTGGAAGGAGCATCTGGCGACGCTCGATGCGCTGCGCGCTGTCATCCACCTGCGCAGCTACGCCCAGAAGAAGCCGATCGACGAATATAAGCAGGAGGCCTTCGTGCTGTTCGAGCGGCTGCTGATCGCCATCCGGGAGGAAGTGACCCGCACGCTGATGCATGCGCAATTGCAGATGGAGCAGCCATTGCAGCCGCCCGCCTATCTGCCGGACTTCATCACGCAGCACCTCGATCCGTTCTCCGGCGACGACGATACGGCCGACATCGATCCATCGACCGGCGCAATCCTGTCGACGCTGGCGCCGATGAACATCCCGCGTCCGGCAATGCCGACCAATGGCGGTGAAGCCGTCGATCCGCCGGCTAGCCGCAATGCGCCATGCCCATGCGGATCGGGCCAGAAGTACAAGCATTGCCACGGGCAGATCGCCTGAGCGTGGACCGCACCGAGCTTCGGCTCGCCTATCGTGAAGACGAAGAGACGTTAGCGCTAACGCGCATGAGCGAGGCGCGGCTCGGGGCCGAGCAGGCGGCGGAGGCGAAGGCGATTGCCCGCGCGCTCGTCGAAGCGGTTCGTGCACACCGTCCCTCCGGGCTCGATGCTTTCTTGCAGGCTTACGATCTCGGCAGCGACGAAGGCGTGGCGCTGATGTGCCTCGCGGAAGCGCTGCTGCGGATCCCGGACGCTCACACTGCAGACGAACTGATCGCCGATAAATTGTCGGGGCCGGACTGGGCGGAGAAGCTCGGCGCTTCCAATTCGGCGTTCGTCAATGCGGCGACCTTCTCGCTGTTGCTCACCGGCAGGGTCCTCGAAGGCGCGCACGATAGAAGCGACACCTGGCGGTCGGTGCTCGGGCGTGCGGTCGGAAGGCTGGGCGAGCCGGTGGTGAGGACCGCCGTCAGCCAGGCAATGAAGATCCTTGGCCGGCAGTTCGTGTTCGGCCGGACGATCGACGAGGCACTGCGGCGAGCCGCGCCGGAGCAAGCCCAGGGGCTCAGCCACAGCTTCGACATGCTTGGCGAGGCGGCGCGGACGCATGCGGACGCCGCGCGTTATGCGCGGGCGTATAGCGAAGCGCTCGACAGGATCGCGAGCGAAGCAAGCAACGGATTCAAGCGTGATCCGGGCATTTCGGTGAAGCTGTCGGCACTGCATCCGCGCTACGAATTCACGCATGCGGCGGAGGCGAAGGCCGCGATCCTGCCGGTTGTTCGCGGATTGGCGCTCAAGGCGAGCCAAGCCGACGTCCATTTCACCATCGATGCCGAGGAAGCCGACCGTCTCGAACTTTCCCTCGACATCTTCGAGACGCTGCTGGCCGACGACGCGTTGTTCGCCAATGGCTGGGGCGGCTTTGGACTTGCCCTCCAGGCCTATCAAAAGCGCGCCGTCCCCCTGTGTCGCTGGGTTGCCGATTCGGCGCGGGCGCATGGCCGCCGGATCTTGGTTCGGCTCGTGAAGGGCGCCTATTGGGACACGGAGATCAAAGCGGCCCAAGTCGCCGGTCTGACCGATTATCCGGTGTTCACACGCAAGGTCGCGACCGACGTGTCTTACATCGCCTGCGCCAGGGTTCTGCTTGACGCCGAGGACGTGATTTACCCGGCGTTCGCGACCCATAACGCGACAACCATCGGCGCGATCAAATCACTCGCGAAGGGCCGCGCATTCGAATTCCAGCGGCTGCACGGCATGGGAGAGGGGCTCTACGCCGAGCTCGGCCGGCTCGAGCAGGCGATCGGCGACGCGCCAACACCGGTCCGCATCTATGCGCCGGTCGGAAGCCATAAGGAATTGCTCGCCTATCTCGTCCGCCGATTGCTGGAAAACGGCGCCAATTCGAGCTTCGTCAACCGCATCGCGGACGAACATGTGTCCGCCGACGATCTGGTGAAAGACCCGGTCGCGGAGCTTGCAGCGCTGCAGCCGAGACGCAATCCGGCGATCCCGCTACCGCGTGCGATCTTCGGCGCCAATCGCCGCAATTCGGCAGGGGCGGACTTATCCGATCCGCTGGTCCGCGAGCCGCTGCTTGAACGGCTCGGCGCCCTGGAGAGCCGGAGCTGGAGCGCCAAACCTGGCTCTCGACGCGGCGGCAAGCGTGAAAAGCTCGCCATTACATCGCCGTTCGACCGGAGCCTGACCGTCGGTCAGGCCGAATATGCGAGCGAGGCGGACCTCGACGCTGTCCTCGGTGAAGCAAGCAATGCGCAGCCCGAGTGGGACGCGCTCGGCGGCGAGGGTCGAGCGCAACTGTTGGAACGTGCCGCCGACCTTTACGAGGAGCATCGCGAGCAATTCTTCTCGCTGTGCATGCGTGAGGGCGGCAAGACGCTTCCCGATGCGGTGCTCGAAGTGCGCGAGGCGGTCGATTTCCTGCGCTTCTATGCGGGAGAAGCCCGGCGGCAGTTTGCGCATCCGCTAACGCTTCCCGGGCCTACGGGCGAGCAGAATGAACTGCGGCTTCACGGCCGCGGGGTCATTGCCAGCATCAGCCCGTGGAATTTCCCGCTGGCCATCTTCACCGGCCTGGTCGCCGCTCCCCTCGCTGCCGGAAATGCCGTCGTCGCCAAGCCGGCGGAGCAGACGCCGCTGATTGCCGGCCTGGCGATCGGCCTGATGCACGAGGCGGGGATTCCGCAAGCGGTCGTTCAGCTCGCGCCCGGCGACGGGAAGGTGGGTGCTTATCTGGTTGCGCATCCGCATGTGTCCGGCGTGGCGTTCACCGGTTCGACTGACACGGCCCGGGCGATCAATCGCAGCCTTGCCGGCCGAGACGGGCCGATCATTCCCTTCATCGCGGAGACGGGCGGTCAGAATGCGATGATCGTCGACAGCTCGGCGCTGCCCGAGCAGGTGACACGCGACGTGATCTCCTCCGCTTTCCAGAGCGCGGGCCAGCGCTGCTCGGCGCTGCGCGTGCTGTTCGTGCAGGAGGATGTGGCCGACGGCATGATCGAAATGATCGCCGGCGCGATGCAGGCGCTCAAGGTGGGCGATCCGCGCAATCTCGCCACCGATGTCGGTCCGGTGATCGATTCAGAGGCGAAGGAGGCGCTCGACGAGCATCTTGCGTGGCTCGATAAGAATGCAAAGCGCATCTGCCGCCTGGAGCTTTCGCCCGAGATCGCGCACGGCCATTTCGTTGCTCCGGCGATGTATGAGATCGAGGGGCTAAGCGACCTCAATCGCGAGAATTTCGGTCCCATCCTGCACGTTATCCGCTTCGCCGCCGACGACCTTGGCCGAGTGATCGACGACATCAACGCCACCGGCTACGGCCTCACCCTGGGCCTTCAAAGCCGCATCGACACAACGCGCGATTTCGTCGAGAAGCGCGCCCGCGTCGGCAATTTCTACGTCAACCGCAATCAGATCGGCGCGGCCGTCGAAAGCCAGCCGTTCGGCGGCGAGGGCCTGTCCGGCACGGGCCCCAAGGCTGGCGGCCCGCATTATGTCGCCCGCTTTGCAACCGAGCGCGTGACCTGCATCGACACGACGGCGGCCGGCGGTAACGCCAGCCTGATGGCGGCAATGGAGGGCTGAGAATGAACGGCGTCGAGCTTCTGATGACGGCGCCGATGATGCCCCTGATCATCGAGGCTCTTGACCGGACGTTCGTGCTTCATCGGCTGTGGAAGCAAAGCGATCCGGACGAGTTCCTTCGCACTGTCGGCCCACGCATCCGCGGCGCCGCGCACAGTTCGCTGTACGGGCGAGTGGATGCTCGCCTGCTCGACCGACTTCCCTCGCTCGAGATCATTTCAAGCTTTGGCGTGGGCTACGACAATGTCGATGCGAGCGCCGCGGCGGAGCGGGGGGTTGTCGTCACGAACACGCCCGGAGTGCTGGACGATGAAGTCGCCGACCTTACGATCGGCCTGCTGATCGCAACTCTGCGCCAGATCCCCCAGGCAGACCGCTTCGTTCGCGAGGGACGCTGGCTTCAGGGTTCGTTCCCGCTGTCGCCGACCTTGCGCGGCCGGCGGGTCGGCATCCTCGGAATGGGCAATATCGGCAAGGCCATCGCGCGGCGGCTTGAAGCGTTCGGCGTCGACATCGCCTATCATGCGCGTTCGCGTCAGCCGGACAATCCGCTCGAGTTCCATCCGACGCTGGTCGGCCTCGCCGAGGCATCGGACACGCTGATCGCGATCGTTCCGGGCGGCGCGGCGACGCGGCACTTGATCGACCGCGAGGTTCTTGCTGCACTCGGGCCGAATGGAGTGCTGATCAACGTCTCTCGCGGGAGTGTCGTCGATCAGGCCGCGCTGATCGAAGCGCTTCGGTCCGGGACGATCCTGGCTGCAGGGCTCGACGTCTACGAGGACGAACCGCGCGTGCCGCGGGAGCTGATCGAAATGCCAAACGTCGTTCTGCTGCCGCACATTGGTTCCGCCTCGATCCACACCCGCGCGGCCATGGGTCAGCTCGTCGCCGACAATCTGACGAGTTGGTTCGAGCGCGCCGCGCCGCTCACTCCCGTTCCCGAAAGCAGGCCTTTGCTCGCTCCCTTGGTGTAGCGCCACGCGGCCGGGCCGCATGCATAGCCATGGCATCGTCTGCCAATTGCCCATACAGCTTCGTATCAATGGCGCGCGCCGGTTGTGCCTGGAGTTGCGAATGACCAAGTTTTTCAAGGACAACGGGCTGACGATCGCGCTTGTGGCGCTGTTTCTCGCAAGCATCATCGGCCATTGGCTCGCCGGCTGGCATTTCCAGAATGAGCAGCTGACCAGCCACGGCCAGCCGTCAATCAGCCCGATCGCCTTCCTCACCGACGCGCAGTTCATCTCGAGCGTGTTTGAAAATTGGGAAAGCGAATTCCTGCAGATGTTCACCTTCATCGTGCTGACTTCGTTCCTGTACCAACGAGGCTCCGCGGAATCGGGCGACCCCGACGCGCCGGAGCGTGCAGGTGATTCGACCGATAAGACCAGCGAGGCCGACGCTCCGGGCGCGCTGCACCGCGGAGCGGTCGTGCGCTGGCTGTATGGCCGCTCGCTCGGGATCGTCCTGCTGATGCTGTTCGTCGCGTCGTTCGTGATGCATTGGCTGTTCAGCGCGAAGGAAGCCGCGGCCGAGGCGGCGCTTCATGGCGAGAAGGCTTTGTCGCCGGCGGCCTATCTCACCAGCGCGCAACTCTGGTTCGAATCGTTCCAGAACTGGCAGAGCGAATTCCTGTCGACCGCCGTGATCGTCGTGCTCAGCATCTTCCTGCGCCAGCGCGGATCGCCCGAATCCAAACCGGTCGCCGCGCCTCATGCGCAGACGGGCGGTTGAATTCACGGTTGTTCGAAAATGGCTCCCCGAGTTGGATTCGAACCAACGACCAAGTGATTAACAGTCACCTACTCTACCGCTGAGCTATCGGGGAGCGGTCCGTGACGGACGACGCGCCTATGCCGCAGGGAAATGAAATTCGCAAGCGCCGTCAGGTGGCGAACTGTTCCATCGCTATGCGTTCGTCGAGAGCATGTTCCGGGTCGAACAGCAGGGTCAGGGAGCGCTCGCGGTCCAGACGGACGCTGACTTCGACCACATCGCGGACTTCATACTGGTCCGCGGTTGCCGAGACAGGGCGGTTTTCCGGATCAAGCACCCGGAAAGTGACGGCGGTGTCGTCGGGTAGGATTGCACCCGTCCAGCGGCGCGGGCGGAACGGGCTGATCGGGGTCAGCGCGAGCATCCGCGCTTGCAGCGGAAGGATCGGCCCGCGCGCCGACAGATTGTAGGCCGTGGAGCCTGCCGGCGTCGCCACCAGGACGCCGTCGCAGGCGAGCTCCGACATCGCCGTCCGGCCATTCACAAGCACTTCGATCTTGGCCGTCTGGCGGGTCTCGCGCAGCAGCGACACCTCGTTGATCGCCGCGTGGGTAAAGGTTTCGCCGGTGATCGTCGTCGCGCGCATTTCGAGCGGTGCGACGCGGATCGCCTTTGCCGTCGCGATCCGTTCAGCGAGGTTGTCGAGCGTCCACTCGTTCATCAGGAAACCGACCGTGCCGCGATTCATTCCGAACACCGGCTTGTTGGGGCCGCCTTCGAGCATCCCATGGAGGGTCTGGAGCATGAAGCCGTCGCCGCCGAGCGCGACCAGCGTGGCGGCTTGCTCAACGTCCGCCCAATCGTAGCGCTGCCGGAGCATCGCTTCGGCGGCCTTCGCGACGTCCGTGTGCGAGGACAGCAGGCCTAGGCCGAGAGCGCGCAGATCGCGATCGCTGTCCTTCATTGCTGGCGCATCCACGCTAAGACTGCTCCCTCGCGGCCAATCGGGCCGGAGTTCCATAAGCTGCGGAGAGCGCTGCGTCACTGTCCCGTTTCGGGCCGGGCCCAGGCTAGTGGGTATCTGCGGCCGTGCGGGAGGTCTAGCCGGGGCTCCATGGACAGTGAAATCAGCATTTTGTCGTGGGGGCAGCGGGCATCGGATTCCCCTCCGGTGCCCGCGATGCCGCGGCGCGACCGGTTGCTCGAGGCGGTGATTGCCCACGAGCAGGTTGACGTTTTCTACCAGCCGCAGATCCAGCTCCAGACCGGGCAGGTGGTAGGAGCTGAAGCCCTCGCTCGCTGGGGCGACGCCACATCGGCCGACCATCTCTTCGCCCGCGCCTCGGCAAGCGGACTGTCGGAGCGCCTGTCGCGCCTGATGCAGCGCAAGGCGCTGCGAGCCGCCGCCACCTGGGAAGGCCCGCTGCGCAACCTGCACGTCTCCATCAACCTCCTGCCGCAGGACATCTGCCGCAAGGAGTACGACCGCTGGCTGTTCGACGAGATCGAGGCCGCGGGGGTCGAACCCAAGCGCATCACGCTGGAAATCACCGAAAGCGCATTGCTGGAACAGAATGACGCAGTGGTCGGCCGGCTTGCCGCCTTCCGCGCCGCCGGCCTGCGCGTCGCGGTTGACGATTTCGGCACCGGCTATGCAAGCCTTGCCTATCTCACCAGCCTTCCACTCGACGTCCTGAAGATCGATCGCGGGTTGGTGAACGACATCGTCGGCAGCTCGCGCGCCCGCATCGTGCTGCAGGCAATGATCAGGATGGCGCACGAGCTCGGGCTCGAAGTGCTCGTCGAAGGCGTCGAAAGCGCCGCCCAGCTTGGATTGCTCCATGAATGGGGCTGCGACGTCTATCAGGGCTTCGTCGGCGCGGGCGCGCTCGACGAGCTCGAGCTCGGCCGCTTCGTGCGGACCGCCAACGCCGTTTCCGCTTAAGCCGCTTTTTTTGCCGCTTCGCCGGCCGCGATCACCCGGGCGAGCCCGCGCGAAAGCTGAAGCGCACCGTTGAGGCGAGCGTCCGGCGTCGGCCAGTCGCGGCTCACCGCCATCTTGCTGTCCGGCCGAAGCTTGGCCGCGCCCTTCAGTCGTTCGACATAGGCAAGCAGCCCGGCGAGATCGGGGAAGCCCTTGTCCGCGAAGGTCACCACCGCGCCCTTGGCGCCGATGTCGAGCTTGGCGATACAGGCGGCGCGGCAGTTGAGCTTGGTCTCGACGATCTTGAGCAGGTTGGCCGTTTCGTCGGGAAGCGCGCCGAAGCGGTCGATCATCTCGGCCGCGAACTCGTCGACCGATCGGCGGTCGTCCAGCTCGCCGAGGCGGCGGTACAGCCCCATGCGCAGGTCGAGGTCGGGAACATATTTTTCGGGGATAAGGATCGGTGCATCGACGCTGATCTGCGGCGTGAATTCTTCCTCGCGCGCGGCGCCGCCCGATTTCACCTCCAGGATCGCGTCCTCGAGCATCGATTGATAGAGTTCGAACCCGACTTCCTTGATGTGCCCGGACTGTTCGTCGCCGAGCAGGTTGCCGGCGCCCCGGATGTCGAGGTCGTGGCTGGCGAGCTGGAAACCGGCGCCGAGGCTGTCGAGATTGGCGAGCACTTGCAGCCGCTTTTGCGCACTCTCGGTGATCTGCCGGTCAGGCGTCGTCATATAGGCGTAAGCGCGCGTCTTGGATCGTCCGACGCGCCCGCGCAGCTGGTACAATTGGGACAGGCCGAACCGGTCGGCGCGATGGACGATCAGCGTGTTCGCGCTCGGACTGTCGAGCCCGCTCTCGATGATGGTGGTTGAGAGCAGGACATCATATTTGCAGTCGTAGAAGGCGCTCATGCGCTCCTCGACTTCGGTCGGGCTCATCTGTCCGTGGGCAGTGATTGCCTTCACCTCCGGCACTTCCTCGCGCAGCCACTCTTCGACATCCGAAAGATCGGAGATGCGCGGCACCACGAAGAAGCTCTGCCCGCCGCGATAATGTTCGCGCAGCAGCGCCTCGCGGACCACAACCGGGTCCCACGGAGTCACATAAGTGCGCACCGCCAGCCGATCGACGGGCGGAGTTTGAATGACGCTGAGTTCGCGCAGGCCCGACATCGCCATCTGCAGCGTCCTCGGGATGGGAGTCGCGGTCAGCGTCAGGACGTGGACGTCTGCCCTGAGGGCTTTCAGCCGTTCCTTGTGGGCAACGCCGAAATGCTGCTCCTCGTCGACGATGACGAGGCCGAGCCGCTTGAAGTTCAGGCCCTTGGCCAGCAAAGCGTGGGTGCCGACGATGATATCGACGGTTCCGTCGGCCAGGCCTTCCTTCGTCTTCTTCGCTTCGGCCGCCGGCACCAACCGTGAGAGCCGGCCGACTTCCAACGGGAAGCCACGAAAGCGCTCGACGAAATTGCCGTGGTGCTGGCGCGTGAGCAGGGTGGTCGGAGCGATCAGCGCGACCTGCCTGCCGGTCATCGCCATCACGAAGGCAGCCCGAAGCGCCACCTCGGTCTTGCCGAAGCCGACATCGCCGCACACCAGCCGGTCCATCGGCTTGCCGGCCTCCAGATCGTCGAGCACGTCCTGGATCGCGCGTTCCTGATCCTCCGTTTCTTCATAAGGAAAGCGGTCGACGAACTGCGGATAGGCCGAATCGGGCTGCGCAATGACGCCGGGCCGCGTAGCCCGCAGCGCGGCGGTCTTGATGAGCTCGCCCGCAATCTCGCGGATCCGCTCCTTCATCTTCGACTTGCGCCGCTGCCACGCCTCGCCGCCGAGCCGGTCGAGGGTCACGCCCTCGCTCTCGCTTCCGTAGCGGGTCAGCAGCTCGATATTCTCGACGGGGACGTAGAGCTTGTTGCCGCCGGCATATTCCAGCGCGACGCAATCGTGCGGGCTCTTGCCGACGTTGATGGACTGCAGTCCCTCGTAGCGGCCGATGCCGTGATCGGCGTGGACCACCAGGTCGCCGGGTGAGAGCGTCGCCAGTTCCGAAAGGAATGCCGCCGCGCCCTTGCGCTTCTTGCGGCGACGGACGAGCCGGTCGCCCAGCATGTCCTGCTCGGTCAGGACTGCGACGTCCGGGGCGGTGAAGCCGTGGTCGAGTGGGAGCACGAGCAGGGCGGCGCTGGCCTTCGCCCCAAGCGCCTCCTGCCAGCTGTCCGCCGGCTTCAGCGACTTCAGCCCGTGATCCTCGAGCAGTCCGTGAAGGCGCTCGCGCGCACCACGGGTGTAGCTGGCGAGGATGACCGTGCGGCCGTCCTTCTTCAGCTTGGCAACATGCTTGGCGACCGCTTCGTAAACATTGGTCTGCTGGGCGCGCTCCGGCCCGAAGTCGCGCGCGGTCTGGACGTCGAAGCTCAGGGTCCGCTTCGACTCCGGCTCGTCGAACGGAGAAGCCAGATGGATTCTCCACTCGGCGGAAAACGCTTCCCACTCGTCCTGCGGCAAGTACAGCGATGGGGGTTCAAGCGGTCGATAGCTGCCCGCATCGCCACTCATCGCGCGCGTGCGGTTCTCGTAATAATCGGCAATCGACTCCCGCCGGGATTGGAGCGCACCATCGGCACCGCCGTCGCGGACAAGCACGTCCTTGTCGCCGAGATGATCGAACAGCGTGGACAGCTTCTCTTCGAACAGGGGCAGCCAATGCTCCATGCCCGCGATGCGCCGTCCGTCGGACACAGCCTGGTAGAGCGGGTCCTCGGTCGCCCTGGCTCCGAAGGTCTCGCGATAGCGCGCGCGGAAGCGCTTGATCGAGGCCTCGTCGAGCAGGGCCTCGGACGCGGGCATCAGCGTGAAGGCGTCGGCGCGGTCGGTCGAGCGCTGGTCCGCGGGATCGAAGCGGCGGATACTTTCGATCTCGTCGCCGAAGAAATCGAGCCGGAGGGCGAAGCTCTCGCCCGCCGGGAACAGATCGATCAGCGACCCGCGTACGGCATATTCGCCGGCGTCCGCGACGGCATCGGCGCGCTGATAGCCGAGGTCGTTGAGCAGCCTTATCAGCTTCTCGCGGTCAAGCTGCTCGCCTTCGGCGATGCGGCGGGTCAGCTGGCGCACCCGGAACGGCGTCAGCAGGCGCTGGCTCGCGCCATTGGCCGTCACCACCAGCAATTGCGGCCCGTCGAGCTTTTTCTGCAGCGCGTTCAGCGTCGCAAGCCGTTCGGCCATCACGCGAAGGGCGGGGGAGGCTCGGTCGTAGGGCAGGCAGTCCCAGGCCGGCAGGGTCAGAACTTCGACCTCGGGAGCGAACAGAGGTGCGGTTTCTGCAAGCGCGCGCATGGCCGCTTCGTCGGCGGCGACCACGACCGCGCGGCCCTTGCCTGAGCCGAAGGCCGCGCGCGCGATGTCGGTCGCGAGCCAGGGCAGGAAACCGGCGGGAACTCCGGCCAGGGTCAGCGGCTCAGCCGCGCGAACAATGCGTTGCAGCGGTTCGGTCATCGCGCGACTCTAATATAGTCGAGCGCCTTCAAAG
>JBDSMG010000039.1:0-20910 GCA_039915925.1 Sphingomicrobium sp. | reverse complement strand
CACACCAGCTTCAGTCTCGCGGTCGCGCAGACCGGGCGGCTGTCCTCGACCGACCCGAACCTGCAGAACATCCCCATTCGCACGGAAATCGGCCGCAAGATCCGCGACGCCTTCGTGGCCGAACCCGGCCATGTGCTGATGAGCGCCGATTATAGCCAGATCGAGCTTCGGCTGGCCGCGCACATGGCCGACGTTCCGCAGCTCAAGGAGGCGTTCCGGGCCAAGGCCGACATCCACAATATGACCGCCGAGGAATTGTTCGGATCGTCGGACCGCGAGAATCGCAACAAGGCCAAGACGATCAACTTCGCAATCCTCTATGGCATCTCTTCCTGGGGGCTCGCCGGCCGGCTCGGCGTGTCGAAGGAGGAGGGACAACAGATCATCGACCGCTACTTCGACCGCTTCCCGGGCATCCGCAATTATATCGCCCACACGCTGTCGTTCGCGCGCGAACATGGATTCACCCGCACCCTGTTCGGGCGGAAGACTCACTTCCCGAACATCTGCAGCCGGCAACAGAATTTGCGTCAGGGCAGCGAGCGGGCAGCCATCAACGCGCCGATCCAGGGCACCAGCGCCGATCTGATCAAGCGGGCGATGGCCCGCATCGACGAGGCGCTAGAGGCTGCCGGGCTGGAGGGCGTGCGCATGCTGCTGCAGGTTCACGATGAGCTCGTGTTCGAAGTTCCCCACGGCCGCGAGGAAGAAGCGGCGGCGGTGATCCGGGGCGTCATGGCCGGAGCCGGGGCGCCGTTCCTGAGCCTCGACGTGCCGCTCGATGTGGAGGTCGGCTGGGGCGCCAATTGGGGCGCGGCGCATTGACCGCTGACGCAGAGCGCAGCGAGCCCACCGCTGACATGGCGGCGCTCGCGCGCGGCGGACGGATCAACTTCTTCGGCTTCATTCTGCGGCTGATGGCACGGCTGCCGTTCCTGTTCATTGCCGGCCGCATGTACGGCGCCGAGGCGCTGGGTCGCTTCGCTTATGCCGTCCTGATCGTCGAATTCGCCGCGCAGCTGGCGACGCTTGGGCTGAAGCGCGGGCTGGCCCAGCAACTTGCACAGACCGACAAGCCGCACGCCTGCGTTGCGTGGGACGCGCTGCTGGTGGCTGCGATTGGCTCGCTGGTCGGCATGGGCCTGCTGATCACCTTCCCGCAGGTCATGTTCCCGAACAGCCAGATCAGCGGACTCGAATGGCTGCTGCCGATTTCCGTATTCGCGCTTGCCTGGTCGGACATCACTCTGGCTGCTCTTGCCTACCGCAATGATGTCGGCGCGACGGTGCGCGCGCGGGCGGTGGTCGAGCCGTGGACGATCAGCATCGTCGCCTTCGGATGGGCGTTCGTGTCGAAGCGCGACGGCCTGCTGGTTGCTTATGCCTTGTCGATGGTCGGCGCGTTCATCGCCTCCCTGATTCCGTTCCTCAAAAGCTACGGGTTACCACATGGCTGGAGCCCGGACCCCGCATTGCTGTGGCGGATGGCGCGTCGGAACCTGCCGGTGGCGGCTGCCGACGCGGTCGAATGGGGATCCCGCCGGCTCGATCTCGCCTTGCTCGGCCTTTTCGTCAGCCCGGCGGTCGTCGGGATTTATTATGTCGCGCAGAATGTCGCCTCGCTGCCGTCCAAGCTGAAGACCAGCTTCGACCCGATCCTGGGCCCGGTTATCTCCCGCAACATCGAGGCGGGCAACAACGAAGCCGTGGCCAAGCAAGTACGGCAGGTCGGCTTCTGGGTGATCGCGGCCCAGACCGCCGTTGCCTTGGCGCTTGCGATCCCGGGCGAGGCAGTGATGGGTCTGGTCGGGCCGGCATTCGTGTCGGGCACTGCCGCCCTCGCGTTCTTGCTGTTCGCCGAAGTCGTGGCGTCAACCGCCACGGTCAGCGAATCGGCGCTCATCTACTGCGCCCGCAAGCGCAACATGATGCTCAGTTTCCTGATGATCATCCTGCAGGCGATTTTCACGGTCGGCCTGATCCTCGGCTTTAAGGCGCTCGGCTGGCCGGCCTCGTGGCAGTCTACGGCGCCCGCGATCGGGCTTGTGTTGTCGCTTGCGGTTACCGCCGTCACCAAGGCCCTGCTCCTGCGCAAACTGCTCGGCCACCCGGTTTCGGGTTGGCGATGGGAGCTGATCTGGGCGGCCGGTGCAGCCGTGCTGGCGGGAGTCGGAGCCACCTTCCTTCCCGAATGGATGGAACTTAGCGTTGGCATTCCCGCCATTCTGCTTTCATTCGGAGTCATGCTGTGGTGGCGCGGATTCACGAGCGAGGACCGCGAACTGTTCCGGATGCGTAAGGCGGACATCGAGGAGCTGCAGCTGCCCGAACCGGGCACGAGCCCGCAGGCGCCGCGATAAGGCTTAATGCCGGAAGTGGCGCGTTCCGGTGAATAGCATCGCCAGACCGGCCTCGTCCGCGGCGGCGATGACCTCGTCGTCGCGAATTGAGCCGCCCGGCTGGATCACCGACGTTGCGCCAGCCTCAACCGCCGCAAGCAAGCCGTCTGCGAACGGGAAGAAGGCGTCCGACGCCACAGCGGAGCCAACTGTCAGCGGCTCAGGCCAGCCGTTGGTCTCGGCCGCCTCGCGCGCCTTGATCGCGGCGATACGTGCACTGTCGCGGCGGTTCATCTGGCCGGCCCCGATGCCGGCCGTCACACCATCCCTCGCATAGACGATCGCGTTGGACTTCACGTGCTTGGCGACGGTCCAGGCGAACAGGCAGTCCGCGACTTCTTGGCTCGTCGGCTCCCGCCTGGTGACGCATTTCAGTTGATCGCGGGTGATAGTGCCGTTGTCGCGATCCTGGACGAGTAGGCCGCCGGCAATGACTGCGAGCGTCTGTCCACCACGCGCAGGATCAGGCAGGTCGCCCGTCAACAGCAGGCGCAGATTCTTCTTGGTCGCGAACACTGCCCTGGCCGCCTTGTCGGCTTCCGGCGCGACGACCACTTCGGTGAAGATCTGCGCAATCGCCTCGGCCGTTGCTCCGTCGAGTGGCCGATTGACGGCAACGATGCCTCCGAAGGCCGAGACGCTGTCGCAGGCCAGTGCCCGCTTCCAGGCCTCAAGGACGGTGTCCGCCGTTGCGACGCCGCAGGGGTTGGCATGCTTGACGATAACAACCGTCGGCGGTCCGTCGCGAAACTCGGCGGCCAGCTCTAGCGCGGCGCTCGCGTCGTTGAGATTGTTGTAGCTAAGCTCCTTGCCCTGGACCTGAGTCGCCTGGCCAATGCCGGGTACGGACGGCCCACGCGGGAGATAGAGCGCCGCCTGCTGATGCGGGTTCTCGCCATAGCGGAGCGGCATCGCCAATCTGCTCGCGAACGACCAGCTCGCTGGGAAGCGCTCTCCCTGGTCCGCATAGGCGAACCATTGCGAGATCATCGAATCATAGGCCGCAGTCAGCGCGAACGCTTTGGCCGCCAGCCGCTTGCGGAGCCCGAGCGATGTCTGCCCGGCGTTCGCATCCAGTTCCGCCAGTAGCGCGTCATAGTCCGCCGGGTCGGTGACGATCGCGACATGCGCGTGGTTCTTGGCCGACGATCGCACCATCGACGGCCCGCCGATGTCGATATTCTCGATGATCTCGTCGCGGCCAGCGCCGCGGGCGACCGTCGCCTCGAATGGATAAAGGTTGACGATCACGAGGTCGATTGGAGCGATCCCATGCTCCTCCATCGCCGCCGCATGTTCGGGGTTGTCGCGAACGCCGAGCAGGCCGCCGTGGACCTTCGGGTGCAGCGTCTTGACCCGCCCGTCCATCATCTCCGGGAACCCGGTAAGGTCGGAAATGTCGCGAACCTCCGCGCCAAGCTCGCGCAGCTTCGCGGCAGTCCCGCCGGTCGAGACGATTTCGATGCCGTGCCGCTTCAGCCCTTCCGCCAGGCGATCGAGTCCGGACTTGTCCGAAAGCGAGATGAGCGCGCGGCGGGCGCGAACCAGATCCGTCATATCTTCCCTGTACTTAGCTTGTGCGGCGGAATTGCCACGCGACTTCGCCACCGATACCGCTGACTTCTCCGACGATCACTAATTGGATGGTCTCTCTGGCGACTCCACGTCCGTCGATCCAGAGGCTTTCTTCGCTCGTCAGCATTCCGCCGCGAACGCGCACATTCCACGGGGGTGCGCCGGGGGAACGCAGGATCGCGCCCATTCCGTCGGCCGTCGGCGTGACTTCGATGCCGGGCGCGAGGTGAAAGCGGATGGCATAAGGTAGTGCGTTCTTCGCCTTGCGGCGCCCCTTCGGGACGAGGATGTCCGCCCCGCGCAGTTCCTTGCCGTCGTTGCCGAGCGTCAGGCTGCGGCGGTGCAGAAGCCCGAATGCCCGTGCGTAGCCGTCATGGGCGGCGACGATCCGGCTGGAATCATTGTCCTCGGCATGTTCGATCGTGACGTCGCTCACGCCACGGCCAAGACTTCCGTCCGGATTGATCGCGGTCGAGTTGGTATCCGACAAGGTGAGTGTGCTGTGGGCGGCAGTCGATCGCAACGCCAGCGCCAGTTCTTCGGGAACGGCACTCGGAAGCGGTCCCGGCCCGCCGCAATTCACGACCAGCCGCTGCGCGCCGTCCGACATTTCGAAGGCGAGCGTTGAAGCTCCCCCACCCATCGTCATCTTTGGCGGCGGTGGCGGCGCGGCATCCATCACCACGACCGTCCCAAGCGCGGAGAGCCGCTGGTAGCCCCAGCCGCGCGCTTGGCGAAGCGGACGCGCACGCAGGCCCGAGCCTTCGGTCAGCGCTTGAAGCTGCGGGGCATTGCCTGGCCCGCAGCCCTGCCAGCTTGAAAGCGCCCCGTCGCCCATGGTGACGCCATGGAGCGCGGCCAGTGCAGCGGCGGCGGCGGCCTCGATCCCGTCCGGAAGCGTCTGTTTGGCTGCAAAATAGCAATTGCGAAGCAGCCCGAGCCGATCGACGAGCAAGGCCTGCTCGAACGGCGATCGGCTGACGAGCCCCCCATCCTCGAATTGGGCGCCGGCGAGTGCGCGGGCGAGCCCGGCCTCGCCGCGGGCCACGCGCTGCACATTTCCCTGAACGATTAGCCCAGCGGCGACGACGCCGATCCAGGCAGTGATGCGCTGCAGCCCGGGCGAAGCCTTGTCGGCGGCGCCGTCGAGATGCTTGGCGCCGCGTGCGAGCGTGTTGAGCAGTGCCGAACGATAGCCATTGTCGGTGCTCGACAGGATGTAGGGCGCGTAAGCAGTCCAGAAGAGGATTCGTTCGCCCCACAGATCCGGACGCCACGCCTCATCCACCCGCGTGCCATGCGCGAGCAGCCAGCGGCCCGCAATCGCCTCGCCCAGCCGCGCTCCTTTGTCGCGGCTGGCTGCCGCCGCGAGGTCGCGCAGCCAGGAGAAGCTTTGCAGCCGTTCCGCCACCATACCCGCTGCACCCACCCTGCCGAAATCGAGGTCGGCAAGCGGAAGCATTTCGCTGCCGAGCGTGAAACGCCCTGCCAGCAAGGCCTCACCCCGCTTGCGGTCGCCGCGCACATGGTCGCGCGGAACGGCGACGAGCTTGAGCGGCTTGCGTCCTTCACTGGTCAGCCGGGACAGGAGGGAACGGCGGGCGAGCCTCCGGACAATGGCGCGGTCTGCCGCTCCGCCTTGGCTCATACTTCTCCCCGCAGCGCGCGGATGTTGCCTGCGTAGCTATCCGCACCGCCGCGGAAGGCGGCCGTTCCGGCGACGAGCACGGTCGCGCCGGCATCTACCGCCTGCCGAGCCGTCGTTGCATCGATACCCCCATCGACCTCGATCTGGACGTCGAGTCCTTCCTTGGCGACGCGCTTGGCGATCGCCTCGATCTTGTTGAGCTGGCTGGTGATGAACTTCTGTCCGCCGAATCCCGGATTAACGCTCATCACGAGGACGAGATCAATGTCCTCGATCACATAGTCGAGCATCTTGGCGGGCGTCGCCGGGTTGAGCGACACGCCGGCCTTCTTGCCCAGCGACTTGATGCGCTGGATCGTGCGGTGCAGGTGGGGTCCGGCTTCGGGGTGCACGGTGATGATGTCGGCTCCGGCCTCGGCGAAGGCATCGAGGAAATTGTCGACCGGCGAGATCATCAAATGGACGTCGAACGGCTTGCTGCTGTGCGGCCGAAGCGCTTTCACCACGCCGGGTCCGATGGTCAGGTTGGGCACGAAATGCCCGTCCATGACGTCGATATGCAGCCAGTCGGCCCCCGCTGCGTCCATCGCGCGGATTTCCTCGCCGAGGCGGGCGAAGTCGGCGGACAGGATCGACGGGGAAATGAGCGGAGCGGCCATGGAGCCGATTAGACGCTAATCCATGCCTCGGACAAGGCGCGCGACGAAGAAGCCGTCGAGTCCGCCTTCGGCTTCGAGCATGCCGGGCAGGATGCGCACCCAGCCTTCGGCGGTGGCGGCAATGCCGGAAGGTAGCTGAGAAGCCGGTTCGATCGTGAAATCGGCGTGCTCGGCGATGAAGGCGGAGACAATCTCCTCGCCTTCCTGCCGCTCGAGAGAGCAAACCGAATAGACGAGCGTCCCGCCGGGTCGGACCATTCCGGCGGCGCGGCGGATCAGCCTGGCTTGAAGTTCGGCATTGTCGCAGATGATCGACTGCCGCGCCCGGTAGAGAGCTTCGGGATGACGGCGGAACGTGCCGGTTGCCGAGCAAGGCGCGTCGAGCAGGATGGCGTCATAGTGTCGCGCAGGCTTCCACTTGAGCGCGTCCGCGATCACCAGCTCGGCCGACAGCTGCGTCCGCTCCAAATTCTCCCTTAGTCGCGCAAGACGACTTTCCGAATTGTCGAGCGAAGTGACCGTGTGACCAGCGGCGGCGAGCTGCATCGTCTTCCCGCCGGGGGCGGCGCAGATGTCGAGAACCTCGCGCGCTTGCGAAGGGATCAGCCGTGCCGGGATCGACGCCGCGAGATCCTGGACCCACCAGCCACCGGCCTCGAAACCTGGAATGTCCGGGACCGAAGAAGAGGCAAGGCGAACATGGCGAGGCGCGAGAGAGACCCCGCCCGCGGCGCTCGCAAACTCCTGGGCTGCAGCGTCTGCAGCAAAGCTCAGGTCGAGGGCCGGCCGTGCCGCAATCTGTCGCCGTGCAGCTTCCACCGCCTCGTTGCCCCAGGCCTCGCGCCAGCGCATTTCCACGGCGTCCGGCAGGCGCGGTGCTTCGGACGCCGGCAACCCCTTGCGCAGCAAAGTCCCGAGCACGCCGTGGACCAGTCGGCGCGGGCCGCCGTCGACCAGAGGCAGGGCCGTCGCGACGAGCGCATGTTCAGGCGTATTGAGGCCGACCTTCTGGGCAAGCGCAATCCGCAGCACCATTCGGGCCTTGCTGTCGTCGGGAAGGCGATTGCGGGTCGCGCTGTCGATCCAGTCATCGAGGTCGGGTAACCGGCGCAACGCCTCGCCCGCAATGGCGACGGCAAGCGCCTGGTCGTTGGCGGCCAAATTGCGCGAGTTGCGAGCGGCCGCCTCGAGGGTCGAGCCGCGTCGAAGCACCGCGTCGAGCATCTGCAGCGCCGCGCGGCGGGCCGGAAGGCCTTCAACGCTTGGCATAGACGCCCCGCTCGCCCATCTTGTGGCCATGAAACGTCCGAAGCGCCTGGAGCCCCCGGCCTATCTCACCAAGTCGCCTCCTGTGCCCGAACCCGAGCCGGTTGTGGTCGCTCCGGCTCCGGACGGCGAGGAACAGAGGCTCAACCCCACCCGCTACGGCGATTGGGAAAAGAAGGGGATCGCGATCGATTTCTGATCGGCCCACTAGTACGCTTCCGCGCGCGGTGGCCGGGAGAGGAGCTGCTCCAGCGCTTCGCCGGCATTGATCCGGCCCTCGAGCAGCGCCGCGACCGCCGCGACGATCGGCATGTCGATCCCTTCTTCCGCCGCGAGCCGGGCCAGCACCGGCGCGGTGAACGCACCCTCGGCGACGGTTCGCCGATCCGCCATCAGCTCAGCGGCCGAGCGGCCCTCGCCAATGCCCTTGCCGAGCGAATAATTGCGCGAGCTCGTCGAGGAGCAGGTGAGGACTAGGTCGCCGAGGCCCGAGAGTCCGGCCAACGTCTCTCTCCGCGCTCCGCGGGCAAGGCCGAAGCGCGTCATTTCGGCGAAGCCGCGTCCGATCAGCGCCGCCCGCGCGTTCTGGCCGAGTTCCTTGCCCTCCACTACACCGCAAGCGATCGCGAGGACGTTCTTGACCGCACCGCCGATCTCGGCGCCCGCGACGTCGTCGCTGAGGTAGATGCGGAACGCAGGCACGGCGAGCCGTCGGCGCAGGCTTTCGCCGAGATGCTCATCCTCGGCCGCCAATGTGACGGCTGTAGGCAGGCCGGCCGCGACTTCATGGGCGAAGGTCGGTCCTGACAGCACAAGAATGGGCGAACCGGGGCAGGATTGATGCGCGACGTCGTGCAGCAATTGCCCGCTGCGCTCCTCGATGCCCTTGGCGCAGAGGATCAGCGGCTGGCCGTTGGCGGATAGACCCTCGAGCACGGTACGCATGTGCTGGGCCGGGGTCACGACCAGCAGCGCCTCGCAATTGCTCAACTCGGAAAGATCGGCAGTCGCGCGGATGGAGGGGCTTAGCTGCAGGTTCGGCAGGAAAAGGCGGTTTTCGTGGGCCGCGTTAATGCTTTCAACCACTTCGGGTTCGCGCGCCCACAGCAGGACGTGTTCGTCCGATGCCGCGGCGACCTGCGCGAGCGCCGTTCCCCAGGCGCCGCCGCCGATGACTCCGAGCCTGGTCATCCCTTCACCCCGGCTCCACGAACCTTCTCGGCGGCTTCGTCGAGCGGCCAGCGCGCGCGCGCCGGCGCATCGAGAGCGTCCGTCAGGCCCGCTGCGAAGCGTTCGGCCCCGGCCCAGGCAATCATTGCCGCATTGTCGGTGCAGAGCCACGCCGGCGGGACCGAGAAGCGGCGGCCCTCCTTCCCGGCAAGTTCCGCGAGCGCTGCCCGGACGGATGCATTTGCTGCCACTCCGCCAGCGACCACGAGGGTCGGAGCTTCGCTGGCGGCGAGCGCATGCGCCGTGCGGTCGACGAGGCAGTCGATCACCGCCTGCTGGAAGCCGGCAGCAATGTCTTCGCGCCGGTGTGCGCCGGAGACGACGGCCCGTTGAACGGCACTCTTCAGGCCGGCGAAGGAGAAATGCGGTTCGGGCGAGCCCAGGAGCGGACGCGGGAGCGCGACTGCCCGTGCATCGCCGGAAGCCGCAAGCGCCTCAATCGCGGGTCCGCCGGGGTAAGGAAGCCCGAGTAGCTTCGCGGCCTTGTCGAAGGCTTCGCCGGCCGCATCATCGATCGTCGTCGCCAGGCGGCTGTACTGGCCGACGCCGCGCACTTCGAGCAATTGGCAGTGGCCGCCCGATACCAGCAGCAGTAGATAAGGAAAGTCGAGATCGGGGTCGACGAGCCGCGGGCTGAGCGCGTGACCTTCCAGATGGTTGAGTGCAATCAATGGCTTACGGGCGGACAGCGCGAGGCCCTTGCCGGTCAGCAATGCCACCATGACGCCACCGATCAGGCCCGGGCCAGCAGTCGCGGCAATCGCATCCACATCTCCGATCGCGACCTTGGCTTCGGCAAGCACGTCGCGAACCAGCGTTGGCAGGATCTCGACATGCGCGCGCGCGGCGATTTCGGGAACGACGCCGCCATAAGGGCGGTGCGCTTCGTTCTGCCCGCGTACCGTATGCGCCAGAATCCGACGGTCGCTCGTTACGAGCGCTGCGGCACTGTCGTCGCAGGAGGATTCAAGGCCGAGGATGAGCGCCATTTCGCAAGCCCTTTGCCTGATCGCTGCATGATGCACTAGGGGGACCACATGGGACTGAAGCTCGGAACCCGGGGATCGCCGCTGGCGCTGGCGCAGGCCCGCAAGGTGGCCGCCGCGCTGGAGACCAGTCAGCGTTGGCCGGCCGGCTATATCGAGATCGTTCCGATCAAGACCAGTGGCGACGTCATTCAGGACCGGCCGCTCGCGGAGGTCGGCGGCAAGGGGCTGTGGACCAAGGAACTCGACCGCGCGCTCCTCAACGGCGAAGTCCATTTCTGCGTCCATTCGATGAAGGATGTCGAAAGCGAACGGCCGCCGGAGATTCACCTTGCAGCGGTGCGGCCGCGAGGCGACATGCGCGACCGTTTGATCGGCGCGAAGACGATCGACGAGCTGAAGCACGGCGCGACGGTCGGCACTTCTTCGCCGCGGCGCGCGGCGCAACTCAGGTCGATGCGGCCCGACCTCAATATCGTGCCGCTGCGCGGCAATGTCGAAACGCGGCTGAAGAAAGTGGAATCGGGCGAGGTCGACGCCACATTGCTTGCGTCGGCCGGGTTGAAACGCCTCGGGCTGATTGGAGTCGGCACCGCAATCCCCGTGGAAATCCTGCTGCCCGCGCCATGCCAGGGCGTGATCGGGATCGAGTGCCGTACCGACGATCATATGGTTCAGAGCGTGCTCAGCACCATCAGTCATCTTGCCACCTATTGGCAGGTGATGGCCGAACGCGCGTTCACCCGAGCCCTGGGCGGCACCTGCCATTCGCCGGTGGCGGCGCTGGCCATCCTCGATGAAGGCGAAATCAACATGCGCGCGCAGATTTTCTCCGAAGACGGCAGCGAGATGGTCGAGGAAAAGGCCATATTCGAATGCGGCGACCTGAAAACGCCGGTGAAGATGGCCAATACCTTGCTCAAGCGCGCACCGGAATTGGTGCGGAGACTGTTCCAGCAGGCATGAGGCGACTGACGATCCTGCGCCCGGAACCCGGCGCATCCGCGAGTCTCGCGCTCGCACAAGAATTGGGCATCGACGCGGTCTCGGTTCCGCTGTTCCGTATCGAACCCATTGGCTGGAAGGCTCCGGAGCCCGGAAGTTTCGATGCACTGCTGCTGACCAGTGCGAATGCGGTTCGCTGCGGCGGGGACGAACTCGCCCAACTGCGCGGGCTCAAAGCTTATGCCGTCGGCGAAGCGACGGCGGAAGCGGCGCGGCACGCGGGCTTCGATATCGCGGGCACGGGCTTCGCCGGAGTCGAGTGCCTGCTCGGCTCGATCGAGCCGGGGCAGAAGCTTCTCCATCTGTGCGGGGAGGACCGCACGGACGCCGGGGACACGGCGCACGAAATCCGCACACTGGTGGTCTATCGCTCGGTCGAGCTTGCCGACCCGCTCGGGCTCGCCGTCGCGGAAGTGATCGCCGTCCATTCGCCTCGCGCCGGTCGCAGGGCTGCAGAGCTGGTCGGCGAGCGGCGCTCGAGCATTGCGGTGGCGGCAATCAGCGCGGCTGCGGCGGAGGCGCTGGGGGACGGCTGGCTTGAGATTGCGATTGCCGAGAAGCCCGACGACCCCTCCCTGCTGGCCCTTGCGAAAGAGCTGTGCGACAAGCCTTAGCAGCAATGAACGGCACTCGTCCTCGCCTGAGCTGGAGCGCGCGGCTTCTGATCGCGCTCACCCTCATCATCCTTGGTGCGGCCGCGACCGTGTGGACGCTTGCGCGGTACGAAAGAGCCGCGCAATTTCTGGGAATTGCGACCGTGAAGCCCGTCGCGGTTGCGGCTCCTGTCCGGCTGGTTGCTCCTGCCCCGGCTGCACGGCCTGGGCCGGCACCCGCGCCGGATGCCGGCATCGCTCAGCTCGAGGCCCGATTGGCGCGCGTCGAACAAAGCAGTCAACGGGCCGAAGGTTCAGCCGGCCGGGCCGACGCACTGGTCGTGGCCTTTGCCGCAAGGCGGGCGATCGACCGCGGTGTCTCGCTCGGCTTTCTGGAGAATCTGTTGGTGGAACGCTTCGGCCCGCAGCATCAGCAGGCGGTGGCCACAATTATCAGCGCGTCGCGCGCACCGGTACGGCTCGATCAGTTGCGTGCCGAATATGAGGCGCTTGGGCCCGAGCTGCGTGGGCGCGGCCCCAACGACGGCTGGTTTTCCGGCTTCAGCCGCCAATTCGGTTCCCTGATCGAAATCCGCCGCGCGGCAATACCCTCGGCACAGCCGGACGCCCGCTACGCCCGCGCTGCTGACCGGCTCGCGGCCGGCGATGTCGATACGGCGGTGGCCGAGACGATGCGGCTACCGGGAGCCCAACGCGCCGGCGCATGGGTCGGGAAAGCGCGCCGCTATGTCGCCGCCCATCGGGCGCTTGATGAGGTGGAATCGTCCGCGCTCCTGGTTGGCGCAAGCGGCCGCTGACGAATTCGAGGCTTGGCAAGGGCCGCCCCGAATGCGATTTTCCTGAATGCTGCGGTTTGCCTTGCGATGCACAGGCGCCGTTCAGCTAGATTTCGCCTAAGCGATTGAGGAAGGACGATAGTCTTGCAAACGGGAGGGGTCATGACGTCACACTGGAGCCGCGCGGGGATCGCCGCTTTGGTCGCGATCACGGCGCAGGTCGGCTCATCCGCAGCAGCGCCCGATCCACTCGCTCCGCTTCCTCCGGCTGTCCCCACGGCCCAGCGCCCGCTTCCGGTGCGCCCGGCCGTTATTGTGCCAGCGCCAGCTCCCCTGCGCGACCGAATCAGCGCGCTCGGACGCGCGTTTGACGGCAAGGCCGGAGTGGCGGTCATCTCCTTGCGCGACGGCTGGGAAGTGGACTGGAACGCCAACAGCCTGTTTCCGCAACAGAGCTGCTCGAAACTGTGGGTGGCAATCACCGCGCTCGAGGCGGTTGACCGGGGACAGCTGAGCCTGTCTCAGACGGTGTCCTTCGACCGCAGCGACCTTACCGTCTTCCACCAGCCGATTGCGCAGAAAATCCTCGCCGGGGGCTATTCGACCACGCTCGGCGACCTGATGTTCACCGCCATCACCGAAAGCGACAATACCGCCAATGACAAGCTAATGCGCTCCGTCGGCGGCCCGCAGGCGGTTCGCGACACGATCGGCCGCAAGGGGCTCGGTGCAATCCGCTTCTACAATGGCGAGCGCGTGCTGCAGGCGCGGATTGCCGGACTGAGCTGGAACCAGAGCTATTCGATCGGCAACGCCTTCCATCAGGCCCGCTCGGCGCTGCCGATGAGCACGCGCCGGGCGAGCTTCGAACGCTATTTGTCGGATCCCTATGACGGCGCCTCTCCGCACGCGATCGCGAGCGCGCTGGCTCGGCTGAAGAATGGCGAACTGCTTTCCCCGACATCAACCAACAAGTTGTTGTCCATCATGGGCCGAACCCGGACCGGCGCGATGCGCGTGCGTGCGGCGCTGACGCCCGGCTGGAACTGGAACCACAAGACCGGCACGGGCCAGGAGCTCAACGGGCGCATCGGTGGGATCAACGACATCGGCCTACTCACCGCGGCGGACGGAACGGTCTATGCGATGGCGATCATGACGATCCCCGCGAACAACTCCAGCGGGGACGCCCAGCGGCTGATGCGCGACGTCGCCAAGTCGGTGATCGACTATCACGAGCAGCGGCAAACCGCATATTAGCGGCGCCAACATCCGCTACTTTCAGGGAACCAGGACGGTGTCCTGCGCCTCCGGCAGCATGTCGGGATAATCCAACGTATAATGGAGGCCCCGGCTCTCGTGCCTGCTTAACGCTGAGCGCACTATCAGATCGGCTACCTCGACCAGGTTGCGAAGCTCGATCAGGTCGGGGGTGACGCGGAAGTTGCGGTAATAATCGCTGACTTCCTGGCGAAGCATGTCGATCCGCCGCTTGGCGCGTTCGAGCCGCTTGGTGGTGCGGACGATGCCGACGAAATTCCACATGAAGCGCCGAATCTCGCCCCAGATCTGCGCGATCACGACTTCTTCGTCGCTGTCGCTGACCCGGCTTTCGTCCCAGGCCCGGATATTCGGCACTTGGCCAAGCGAGTCCCAGTTCGATAATATGTGCCGCGCCGCGCCTTCCCCGAACACCAGGCATTCAAGCAGGCTGTTCGACGCCAGACGGTTCGCCCCGTGAAGGCCGGACTGAGTAACTTCCCCGGCGGCGTACAGCCCCGGCGCGTCGGTGCGGCCGTCGAGGTCCACCACCACCCCGCCGCAGGTGTAATGCTGGGCGGGCACCACCGGGATCGGCTCGCGCGTGATGTCGATGCCCAAGCCGAGGAGCTTTTCGTAGATGTTGGGGAAATGCCCTTTCACGAATTCCGGTTCGCGATGGGAAATGTCGAGGTGAACATAATCGAGACCGAGCCGCTTGATCTCATGGTCGATTGCGCGCGCGACCACGTCGCGTGGCGCAAGCTCGGCCCGTTCGTCGAACCGCGGCATGAAGCGTTCGCCGCCGTCCTTCACCCCAGGCGGCAGTTTGAGGTGTCCGCCCTCGCCGCGTACGGCCTCGGTGATCAGGAAATTCTTGACCTCCAGATTGTAAAGACAGGTCGGGTGGAATTGCATGAATTCCATGTTTGAAACGCGGCATCCCGCGCGCCAGGCCATGGCGATGCCGTCGCCGGTGGCTCCGCGCGGCGCGGTCGAATAAAGATAGGTGCGCCCCGCACCGCCGGTCGCCAAAATCGTCGCTCGCGCGCACAAAGCTTCGACCAGCCTCGTTTGGCGATTGAATGCGTAAAGCCCGTGCACTGCCCCGCTGGTGGAAAAGTCGGCTGCGTGCCGTCCGGTGATCAGGTCGATCGCCACCATGTCCGGCACCAAAGTGATGTTCGGATGCTTGGATGCCGCGCTTTCGAGCGCCTTTTGCACCGCATAGCCGGTCGCGTCGTCGACATGGACGATCCGGCGATGGCTGTGCCCGCCTTCACGCGTGAGATGCCAGCGCTGACCGTTGTCGCCGGCGGCAAACGGTACGCCGAGTTCCGCAAGCCGCTCGATCGCGGCCGGTGCAGCACCGACGACATGCTCGACCACGGCGCGGTCGTTGAGTCCCCCGCCCGCGATCATCGTGTCGTTGACATGCGCGTCGAAACTGTCGCCTTCCTCGAGCACGGCCGCGATGCCACCCTGCGCCCAGCCGGTCGCGCCCTCACCGAGCTTGCCCTTGGCGATCACAGCGACCTTGCGCTGCTCGGCGAGGTTAAGCGCGGCGGTCAGTCCGGCCGCGCCGGAGCCGACGATGAGCACGTCGAATGTCACGCCCCCCTCCCGCTCGCGGGAGGGGCAGGGACTGTGGCGGCGCTCATGACATGCCCTCCCCTGCCCCCTCCCGCAAGCGGGAGGGGGATTCCGACACGAGGCTCAGGAACACGTCTTCGAGGTCCGGATCGCGCGTCTTCACATCGACGATGCCAAGCCCGGCTGCAGCCAGCGCCGCAAGCACTTCGCCGGCGTTCACACGGTCCTTGCTGTAGGTGATGTCGAGCGTTCGCTCATCGACTAGCGTAATGTTGTCGAAGCAGGAGGCGGTCGGCACCTCGGCGATGTCGCGGTCGAAGGTGACGACGACCGATTTTTCCTGCGCCCTCGCAATCAGGGTTCGCGTCGGCTCGTTGGCCACGACCTTGCCATGGTTGATGATGGCGATGCGGTCGCACAGCTGTTCGGCTTCCTCCAGATAATGGGTGGTCAGGACTACCGTGACGCCCTGCTCGTTCAGTTGTTTGACATAGGCCCAGAGCTGGCGACGAAGCTCGATGTCGACGCCGGCGGTTGGCTCGTCGAGGACGAGGATCGGGGGCGAATGGACCATCGCCTTGGCGACCAGCAGGCGGCGCTTCATGCCGCCGGACAAGGTGCGCGCATAGGCATGCGCCTTGTCGGTCAGGTGCATTGCCGCGAGCAAGGCGTCGCTTCGCCGCTCGCTGGCCGGAACGCCGTACAGCCCGGCCTGAATCTCCAGCGTCTCGCGCGGGGTGAAGAAGGGATCGAAGATGATTTCCTGCGGCACCACGCCGATCGCGCGCTTGGCGTTGCGCGGGTGCCGGTCGATGTCGAAGCCCCAGATAGACACCGTTCCGCCCGATTTCACCACCAAGCCCGCGAGGATGTTGATCAAGGTCGACTTGCCGGCACCGTTGGGGCCCAGCAGCCCGAAGATCTGCCCCTGCGGAACCTCGAAGCTGACATTGTCGAGCGCGACCTTGGGCGGGGCTCCCTTGCCTGAATAGGTCTTCGACAAGGATTCGATGCGAATTGCGGCCGGGCTGGTCATTGGCCGAGGGGCATAAGAGCGCGAGCAGCACGCGACAAGCAGGCGAGGCGACATTGAAGCAGTGCGCGGTCGTTGCTACCTAAGATTGATGCAAGCTCCCCCACCGCCCGAAACGATTCTGGTCCACGCGCTGCAGGTTGCCTGCGACGGCTCCGGCGAAGTGGCGCCCGCGCTCGGCCATCCGCGCGTGTTCCTTCGCATCGACCCTGAAGTCGGCTTCGTCGAGTGCGGCTATTGCGACCGCCGCTTCGTGATCGAAGGCGGTCCCGCGGACAGCAAGGCGGCATGAGCATCGCCGATCCGCGGCGCTTCATCTATCGCAACCAGCTCGATCCGGATGAAGCCAAGAGGCTGGTCGCACGCCATTTGAGCGGTTGCGACGACGGCGAGCTCTATCTTCAATACAGCACGAGCGAGGCATTCGGGTTCGACGACGGCCGGCTGAAGACCGCGGACTTCAACACCGCGTCCGGCTTCGGCCTGCGTGGCGTCAGCGGCGAAACCACCGCTTTTGCCCACGCCAACGAGATCAGCGCCGCCGCGATCGAACGCGCGGCCGCAACCTTGAGCCTGCTCGATCCCGCCAAGGGCTCGCCAGCTCCTCCGCCGGCGCGCACCAACCAGTCGATGTATGCCGCGGACGATCCACTTTCCGCCGTGCCGTTCGCCGACAAGGTGGCCCTGTGCCAGCAGATCGACGCCGCCGCGCGGGCCCGCGATCCGCGCGTCGCGCAGGTCAGCGTTGCGCTCACCGGCAGCTGGAGCGTGATCGAGATCGTTCGGCCTGACGGTTTCGTCGCCACCGATGTCCGCCCGCTGGTGCGGCTGGGAGTCCAGATCGTGGCGCAGAACGGCGATCGCCGCGAAACCGGCTATCACGGGATCGGCGGCCGCTATCTCTACGGCCGGTTGTTCGAGCCGGTGCAGTGGAACCGCTGCATCGACATCGCGTTCGAGCAGGCGCTGGTGAACCTCGAGTCGGTCGCCGCGCCGGCAGGCGAGATGCCGGTGGTGCTCGGTCCGGGTTGGTGCGGCGTGCTGCTCCATGAAGCTGTCGGCCACGGGCTCGAAGGCGATTTCAACCGTAAGGGCACGTCGGCCTTCAGCGGCCGCATCGGCGAACGCGTAGCCGCTCCCGGAGTTACGGTGATCGATGAAGGTGCGATCGGCGAACGGCGCGGATCGCTGACCATCGACGACGAAGGTACGCCGACTGGGCGCACCGTGCTGATCGAGGATGGCATCCTGAAGGGCTATCTGCAGGACCGGCTCAATGCCCGGCTGATGGGTATGGCCCCGACCGGCAATGGCCGCCGCGAAAGTTTCGCCCACGCGCCGATGCCCCGCATGACCAACACCTTCATGCTCGGCGGCAGCGACGACCCGGCTGAACTGATCCAGCGTGTTCCCAACGGCATTTACGCCAAGAGCTTCGGCGGTGGTCAGGTCGACATCACCAGCGGCAAGTTCGTCTTCTCCTGCACCGAAGCGTACAAGATCGAGAACGGCCGCATCGGCGCCCCGATCAAGGGCGCGACCCTGATCGGCGACGGCCCGACGGTGCTTACGCGGGTGACGGGCATCGGCAACGACATGGCGCTCGACGAAGGCGTCGGAATCTGTGGCAAGGGCGGGCAGTCGGTGCCGGCGGGCGTCGGTCAGCCGAGCATGCTGATCGACGGAATCACAGTCGGGGGCACTGCCGCCTGATGAGCGGGCTGGTTGAAGCTGCGCGTTTCAACTGGGCCTACCAAGCCGAACTGGCCCGCACGTTCCTTGAGAGCCGCGGCGTCGAGGCGATCGTGTTCGACGCCGCCAGCAGCCTCTACTCGGACGGAGCCTTTACGGGGGTGCGGTTGATGGTGCTCGACGAGGACGCGCAGGCGGCAGGCGACCTGATGAAGGATTACGACGCCTAAAGCAGGTGTGCGACGGGTCCGACGTCATAACCGGCCTCGGCGGCGCAGCGTTCGACTTCCTCGCGCGGCCGTCCTTTCTCGGCCTGCGCCACCGCCCATGCGAAGGTCGATCGCGTGCCAGAGCGGCAGAACAGCAGCATTTTGCCCTCTCCGCAGTCGTCCATTGCGTCGCTGACCTTCTCGACTTCGGCCGGTCCCGGACCTCGCCAGATCGGGATGTGCCGATATTCGATCCCGGCGTCGCGTGCAGCCTGTTCGATCTCCGCACCGGCTGGCTGTCCGGGATCTTCGCCATCCGGGCGATTGTTGACGATCATCGTGACGCCCTGCGCTTTCAGTTCGGGGATCTGTTCGGGCGCAATCTGGCCGCTGACCAGGGTCCTGTCGTCAAGCTGGCGCATGGCCTTGTTCCTCCAGCTGCTTGGCTAGGGCAGCGAGCATCGCATTACCATAACGCGCAAGCTTGGTCTCCCCAACACCGGGAATGCGCGCAAGCTCGGCAAGTTTGGACGGACGGGCGGCTGCGATGTCGCGAAGCGTGGAGTCATGGAAGATTACGTAAGGCGGAATGCCCGCTTCTGCGGCAAGCGCCCGGCGCGCTTCACGCAGCGCTTCGAAGACTGGATCGGTGGGTCCGCTGTCGCGTGACCTCCGCTTCCGCTCGCGCTTGGGAGGAGCGCAATGTGCAACTCCTCCTCGCCCTTCAGGATCGGCTTGGCCGCCGGCCCGAACGACAGCCCGCCATAGGCATCTGCCCGCAGCGCATCCTTGGCGATGAGCGCCCTTGCGACCGGGCGGATCAGGGGCAGCTCGTCCGCCGATGCGATCCCGAACACCGATAGCCGGTGGTGCCCGAAACTGCGGACCTTTTCATTGTCGTTGCCCGCCAGCACCTCCGCCAGATGCGCGACCCCGAAGCGCATCTCCGTCCGGAACGCCGCCGAGAGGAGCTTGCGGGCGATTTCCGTTGCATCGATCGTGGCCGGCGGGTTCAGGCAATTGTCGCAATTGCCGCAGCTCGATGGCGGCTCCTCGCCGAAATGGCCCAGCAGGATCGCTCGGCGGCAGCCGGGCGCCTCGACGAAGGCCGCGAGTGCGTTCAGCCGTTCGCGTTCACCTTGCTGGCGCTCTGCTGGAACTTCGAGTTCGATGCGACGGCGGGCGCGGGCGAAATCCTCGGCCGCCCAGAACAGCCACGCCTCTGCCGGATCGCCATCGCGGCCAGCGCGGCCGGTTTCCTGGTAATAAGCCTCGATCGACTTGGGGATCCCGGCATGGGCGACGAACCGCACGTCGGGCTTGTCGATGCCCATTCCGAACGCGACCGTCGCTGCGATTACCATTTCCTCGGACGACACGAACGCGGCCTGGTTGCGTGCCCGCACCTGCGGCTCGAGCCCGGCGTGATAAGGCAGCGCCTTGCGGCCGTCCTTCGCAATCCCCTCGGCGATCTTCTCGGTCTTGTCGCGGCTGGGTGCGTAGACGATCCCCGGCCCCGTCTGAGCGGAAAGCAAGGTCTTCAGCTGCGACCCGATGCCGTCGCGCGGTACGACATGATAGCGGATGTTCGGCCGATCGAAGCCGGAGATGATAAGCCCGTCGTCGGGGATGCCGAGTTGCACGAGAATGTCGCTGCGCGTGCGGGCGTCGGCCGTGGCGGTGAGCGCCAGTCGCGGCACGTGCGGGAATGCGTCGAGCAGCGGCCGCAGCAGGCGGTAGTCAGGGCGGAAGTCGTGACCCCATTCGCTGACGCAATGGGCTTCGTCGATGGCGATCAGCGACAGCTGTGCCTGTTCGATCAGGCGGCGGAAGCCATCGGTCGTGACGCGCTCAGGAGCGGCGTAGAGCAGGTCGAGCTCCCCCGACCGGAAGCGATCCACCGTCCGCTCCCGGTCTCCGTCGGCCGAAGTGAGCGACGCAGCCTTGATCCCGAACGCGTCGGCTGAGCGAATCTGGTCGTGCATCAGCGCGATGAGCGGCGAGATGACCAGCGCCGTGCCCTCGCGTGCGAGCGCCGGCAGTTGGTAGCAGAGCGACTTGCCCGCGCCGGTCGGCATGACCGCGAGCGTGTGCTGCCCGGCCATGACGCGGCCGACCACCTGCTCCTGCACGCCACGGAAGTGGTCGAACCCGAAGGTGCTCTTAAGGATCGAGACCGGGGAGGAGGCCTTCACTCGTCCATACTTCCTTTATGAGGCTCGTCGCTTCGGTCGATTGCCTATAGCGATGGAGCAGGCGAGTCCTGCGTTCAACCAGATCAGTGCATGTCTTGGTGGTCATCCGATCGAGGAAGCGATCACGCCCCGCTTCACTGCCCCTGGGTTCGGTTGAGAAGTGAGCGCAGGCCTGGGCGTCGATAACGAATAGCCGCACATCCTTTGGAATTGCCGCAGCGAAACGCCTCTCACCGCGCAGGTCAGTCAGCGGAGTCGTCGTGCATGCTGCCACGCAAGCCGAGGCAATCACGATCCACTTCACTCTGCCGCCTCCGCCGTCTGTTCGTCCGAGCGCTCGGCAGCCTGGCGTTCCCATAGCTCCGCGTAAAGCCCTCCGCGGCGGAGGAGTTCGTCGTGCGTGCCGCGTTCGACCGCACGGCCCTGGTCGAGGACGACGATCTGATCGGCGTTGACGATCGTCGACAGGCGGTGGGCGATGACGATGGTGGTGCGGCTTTGAGCGACCTTGTCGAGTGTATCCTGGATCGCCTGCTCGGTTCGGCTGTCGAGCGCGCTGGTGGCTTCGTCGAGGACGAGGATCGGCGGGTTCTTGAGCAGGGTGCGGGCGATCGCGACGCGCTGCTTCTCGCCGCCCGACAGCTTCAGGCCGCGCTCGCCGACCATCGAATCGTAACCGTTCGGGAGAGACGCGATGAAGCTGTCGATCGCGGCCCCGCGCGCGGCCTGTTCGACGTCCGCCTGCAAAGCTTCATCGCGGCCGTAGGCGA
>JBDSMG010000074.1:0-10815 GCA_039915925.1 Sphingomicrobium sp. | reverse complement strand
CCTCGGCGATGTAAGTTGCTTCAAGGCCGAGCCCGCCGGACCCGGCTGGTTGGCCGAACTGTCGCGCATCGTGGCTGAACGCGCGGCTTCGGGCGACGAGTCCAGCTACACGCGCAAGCTTCTGAGCAGCGGCGTCGAGCGCATCGCGCAGAAGATCGGTGAAGAGGGCGTGGAGATCGCGCTTGCGGGCGTCGGCCGCGACGCTGCCGGATGCGCCGAGGAGACGGCCGACCTGCTTTACCACCTCAGTGTCTTGATGGAGGCCAAGGGCTTCAGCTGGGAAGATGTGGTCGGGGTCCTGCGGAAGCGGCACGCCGGCTAGGCAGCCCGCATCACCGCGACCGCCGCTTCATAGAGTTCCCCGCTCGCGGCCGCGATGACGTTACCGTCGGAAAAGTCCTCGCCGCCGTTCCAGTCCCCGAACACACCGCCTGCCGAGCGCACGACCGGGATCAGTGCGTTATAGTCGTAGGTCTTAAGTCCCGACTCCACGACGAGGTCGATCGATCCCGCCGCCAGCCGCGCATAAGCATAGCCGTCGAACCCGAAGCGCGTCGTCCGGGCGAGTTGCCGCAGTTCCTGAAAGGCGTCGAAGCCCGCACCGCCGAACATATAAGGGTCGGTGCTGGACAGGCGGGCGTCGGTGAGGCTCGTGCAACCGCTGACCTTCAGTGGATGCGCCTGCCCGTCGCGGACCATTCTCGCTTCACCTGAATAGCCGACATAACGTTCATTGAGGCAGGGTGCGTCGATCAGCCCGAGTATCGGCCTGCCCTCATGCAGCAGGCCGATCAATGTCACCCAGGTCGGCAGCTGGCAGACGAAGGCGCGGGTGCCGTCAATCGGGTCGAGGCTCCACGTCCACGGCCCATTCGGCGCTCGGAACGGGAATTCCTCGCCATCCACGCCATGATTCGGATGTGCGGCGGCGATCAGGTCGCGCATCGCCCGTTCGGCTTCGCGATCCGCTTCGGTCACCGGGTCCCAGCCCGCGCTCGCCTTATTGTCGGCCGCAATTCCCTGGCCCCACCGCGACAACGTCTGTTCGCGAGCCGCGTCCGCGAGTTGCTCGGCAAGCGCAAGGAAGCTGGTTGCGTCAGTCACTCGCGGTCAGTGGCGGAGCGGAGTGCGGCAGGTCAAGCCGAACCTCAGATCCCCGCATACCATTCATAGTCGGCGACATCCTCCCAATAGCCGCCCTTGCCCCCGTGCACGCCCGCAAGGCTCTCCACGGCCTCGATCCGCTGCACATATTTGGCGTGCTTGTAGCCGAGCTGGCGCTCGACCCGCAGCCGCAGCGGCGCTCCGTGCGGCACCGAAAGGAGGCCCTTGTTCATGCCCCAGGCAAGGATGGTCTGCGGATGGAAGGCATCCACAAGGTCGATGCTCTCATAATAAGGTCGCGCCCCGAACCGGTCCGCGCAGTGGAACACGAGATATTGCGCGCGGCTGCTGAGCCCGGCTGCATTGAGCAACAGCGACAGCGGCACGCCATGCCACATGCCGATCGCGCTCCACCCCTCGACGCAATCGTGGCGCGTGATCTGCGTCCGAAGCGGCATCCGCCGGAGCGCCTCGATCGGGATCGACAGCGGCCTGGCCACGAGACCGTCCACGACCAGCCGCCAGTTAGCAAACTTGTCCGCGAGATGCGCCGCATATTCGCTCGTCCCCGGCATACGCGTGCCGTTCGACCGGAAGATCGGCGACATGTCGGCTTCGCGATATTCGGGCGCGAGCGCGTCTCGCGCGCTGACCAGCCGCTGCGCCCGCATCGTCAGCCCCTCGCTCGAACGGAGAATGCTGCGAAACGTCTCGCTGCGGTCGAGCCTGTCGCAGCCGGCGAGCAGCAGCCCGCTTCCGCCCAGCACGAAGCGGCGGCGGCCAATCATTCGGGCACCCGGAAGTGCCCGGTGATCATCGACCGAATCTCGTTCACCGGGCCCGCAAGCAGGACCATGACCAGGTGCACAATGATGAACAGCCCCACAACCGCCGCGCAGATGAAGTGGATCGACCGCGCCGATTGCCGCCCCCCGAACAGCTCCAGCAACCACGGCCACGCCGCTCCCATCGCCGGCGACATCGCGAGGCCCGTGAGGACCAGAAGCGGCAGGACTAGCAGGAGGACGCCGGCGTAGCTCAGCTTCTGCAGGATGTTATAGCGCAACGCCTCTTCTCCGGTCGGAAAGCGCAGGCGCGCATGTTCGCGGATATCGTGCCAGATGTGGCGCGGCGCCAGCTCTTTGCGCAGCGGTGCGATGTCGCGCTGGAGGTGCCGGTTGAGAAGGCTGACAGCCAGGAACAGCACCAGTCCAACGGCAAACACCCACGCAAACGCCAGGTGCCAGCGCCGCGCACCCGCAAGACTGTAGTAAGACGGGATCGTCATCCAACCCGGAAAGCGCGGCAGGCTCAGCCACGCACGGTCGAAATTCGCCCCATACTTGCCCCAATATAGGTGCGGATGCGCGTTCGAGATCATCAGCCCGCTCATCAGCATGACGAACACGGCAACCGCGTTCGTCCAATGCCAGAGCCGGGTCGAGAGACGATGGCGCAGCACGACGCGCGGAGTGTCGGGCGCCTGCGGTTCCTCACTGTCGATGGACCCGTCCATGAGCCTCCTGAGCGAGGCATAGCGCAGGGTAAAAGCCGCGGATAGCTGCGGTGTGCGCGCGAGCACTGTGCTCGCTGATCCCCAGGATCAGCTGCGGGCAGTGCTGGTGAGCCCTGCTGGATTCGAACCAGCGACCTACTGATTAAAAGTCAGTTGCTCTACCGACTGAGCTAAGGGCCCGCCCAACGGCGACGCGTTAGCCGCGTGGGGCGCGGCGGGCAAGGCGTGCGGCGAGATGGCGTGCGGTCAGCGGCCCGCTGATTCGCCACTCGGGCGCGACCGTCGCCAGCGGCTGAAGCACGAAGTCGCGCCGTTCGATCTCGCGGTGCGGGATCGTCAGGCGGCGTGAGCGGAATAAGCCACCACTCCACACCACGATGTCGAGATCGAGCACGCGATTGCCCCAGCGGCGGCCGCGTTGTCGCCCGAATTCCTTCTCGATCGCCTTCAACTTCTGCAGCATTGCCGGCGGCTCAAGCCCGGACTCGATCAACGCCATTGCATTGGCGAAGTCGCGGCCCGCAAGCCCATGCGCCGGATTGACCAGGATCGCGGATGCCGTGAACAGGTCGAAGTCGCATTCGAGCCTTTCGATCGCAGCGCGCACTACGCCGACGGGAACGCCGAAGCGCCCGTGCTGCCGGTTCGATCCGATCGCGATGGCGTAGAGGTGCTTGTCCAACAGCCGTTCGTCCTGAGCGGAGCGCGTAGCGCGCAGTCGAAGGGCGTTACCCGCTGGAGCCAGGAAAAAGAACGCCCTTCGACTTCGCTCAGGACGAACGTAAAGATGAGTGGTGCTCCAACCCGCCGATCTATCCCCGATCCCCCAGGCCGAAGCACCGCGCGACTGCCCCCTGTGCCCGCGACTGATGGCGTTCCGGGAGGAGTGCAGGGCCGAATATCCGGATTGGTGGAACGCTCCCGTCCCGGCCTTTGGCGATCCGGATGCATGGCTGGCGATCGTCGGCCTGGCGCCCGGCAAGCATGGCGCCAACCGCACGGGCCGTCCTTTTACCGGCGATTATGCCGGCGAGCTGCTCTACGCGACATTGCTGAAGTTCGGGCTTGCGGAGGGCAACTATCGCGCCGACCCGGCGGACGGGCTGACCCTCAAGGGGGCAATCATCCTCAACGCCGTCAAATGCCTGCCGCCCGCGAACAAGCCGGAGCCGCGCGAAATCGCCACCTGCCGCAATTACTTCGACGCTGGTCTAGCCAGCTTGCCGAAGGTGAGGGTGCTGATCGCACTCGGCCAGATCGCGCACGTCGCGGCCGCGAGGGCGCTCGGACTACCGAGCTCATCGACCAAATTTGGCCATGCCGTCGAGCATGTCGCGCCCGACGGCCGTATCCTGCTGTCGAGCTACCATTGCTCCCGCTACAACCAGAACACGCGCCGGCTCGACGCGGCAATGTTCGAATCCGTGTTCGAAAGGGCGCTCGCGCTCCGCGACTAGTTCAGCGAGTCCACCCCGCGAGCCAGTCCGCCAGCGCCTGTGGAGTCATCGACCGCGCATCCGCCAGCGCGAATATCTTCTTGTTGTTAAGCACCTTGTCGGTGCCTGGGTCGACGATCAGGATCGCCGGAACGCCGTCTAATTTCTTGAAGCCGTAATGCTTCGGAATGGCCATATTCTTGTCGAACCGGCCGACGTCGACACTGACGATCTCATAATGCCGCTTCATGAAAGGCCGCATTTCCGGCTGCTCCATGACGCTCGCAAGGATGCGGCAATCGGCACACCAGTTGCCGCCGAGGTCGATCAGAAGCAGCTTGCGTGCAGACTTGGCGCGGGCCCGCGCTTGCGCCACGTCGCGGGCCGCGTTCGCCTTTTCGTTGTAAGGCAGCGGAAGCGGAGCAAGATCATCGATGGTCTGCACCCGAACGCGCGGAGCGCGCTCCGGCGCGGCCGCTGCCGGGCTGAGGGCGGCTGCCGCGAGCACCGAAACGGCCAACATATTGAAAAGCTTCATCAACAATCTCCTGGCGGGCGGTCGGGTTATAGGTCCTGCGTCAGCCGCCCGTAAAGCTCGGGTCTTCGATCGCGGAAGAAGCCGAACGCGGCACGGTGCTTCTTCGCTGCAGCCAGATCCAGCTCCGCCACCAGCACGCCCGTCTCCTCCGCGCCGAACTCCGCGAGCATGTCGCCGCGTTCGTCGCAGATGAAGCTGTGGCCGTAGAAGCGCTGGCCGCATTCCGTGCCGATGCGGTTGGCGGCGACGACCGGCACCACGTTCGAAACCGCATGCCCGACCATCGCCCGCCGCCACAGCCGCGACGTGTCGAGACCGGGATCGTGCGGCTCGGATCCGATCGCGGTGGGATAGAAGAGGATGTCTGCGCCCATAAGCATCATCGCGCGCGCCGTTTCCGGGTACCATTGGTCCCAGCACACCCCGATGCCGAGCGTGCTCCTGGCCGGACCCTGCCACACCTTGAAGCCCGTATTGCCGGGGCGGAAGTAGAATTTCTCCTCATAGCCGGGTCCGTCCGGGATGTGGCTCTTGCGGTAGACTCCGGCGACTTTCCCGTCCGGTCCGACCATCGCCAGGCTGTTGTAGTGGTGCGGTCCGTCGAGCTCGAAGTAGCTCGTCGGGATCCAGATCTTCAGCTCTTCGGCCAGCTTCTGCATCGCGATCACCGAGGGATGCTCGTCGGTGGGCCGCGCCGTCGCGAACAGGCTCTCGTCCTCGGTGCGGCAGAAGTAGGGCCCTTCGAACAGCTCGGGCGGAAGAACGACCTGGGCGCCACGTCCATGCGCCTCCCGCACGAGATCGGATACCGCGCGGATGTTGGCGTCCGTGTCGTCGGAGAAGGCGAGCTGGAGGGCGGCGACGGTGAGCTTGGTCATCTGGGCACCTGTTGGCTGATGCAGTGGAAGCTTCCGCCACCAGTCAGGATATGGTCCGCGCGCAGCCCCACCGCAACGCGTTCTGAGAACAACGCCTGAACGGCCGCCACTGCAGCCTCGTCCTGCTCGGCCCCATATTGCGGCACGACTACGGCCGCATTGCCGATGTAGAAATTCATGTAGCTGGCGGGGATCACATCGCCTTCCTCATTCTCGATCCGTCCGGGTGAGGGGAGCGTTGCGATGTCGAGCCCCGCCTCTGCGAGCCAGCGCGCAGCATTCTCATAAACGGCCACATTGGGATCGTCCGCTGCAGCCGTCGGTATCGCCACCCGCCCCGGCGAAACGAAGCGCGCGAGATTGTCGACGTGCCCGTCGGTATGATCGTTCATCAGCCCCGCGCCGAGCCACACCACGCGGGTGAAGCCAAGGTCCCCCCGAAGCCGCTCCTCGACCTCATCTCTCGTGAGCTGGTTGCGGTTCGGGTTGAGCAGGCATTGCTCAGTCGTAATGACGGTTGACCCATCATGGTCGATCGCGCCGCCCTCGAGTATCCAGTCGGCCTTGGCGAACGGAAGCGCGGCGGAACCGGCAAGCCGCTCGCCGATGCTGTCGTCGCCTGCAAGATCATATTTCCCGCCCCAGCCATTGAAGCCGAACCCGGCCGCGCGCCGATCGCCGCCGGAGCCGAGTACGATCGGTCCGGTGTCACGCAGCCAGATATCGCCGAACTTCTCGACGACCACCGTCGCGAACGGCGCGAGCTCGCGTGCCGCAGTCGCGGCATCCTCATGCGCCGCCACCAGCCGCACCTCTTCGCCCGCGCCATTGGCGTGGACCGCGGCAGCGAATGCCGCGACCTCCTGCTCGGCCGGCTTCAGATCCGCGAGCCACAGGTCGGGGTCGCTCGGAAAGCCGATCCACACAGCCTCGTGCGGCGCCCATTCGGGGAGTGGGGGAGAAGTCATCGCGTCACCGCCTATCAAGGCGCCTGCCGGTCGCCAAGCGATTGCAATACCCTCATCCCTTGTGCGCCGCCAAATTCCATGCTGCTTTGGTCGCGCTCGGGGGAAGGGACCAAATCAATTATGCTGCGCCATCTTTTTGCGTGCGCGTCGATACTCGGCCTCGCGGCGGCGGGCCATTCCGAAACGCTGGAAGAGGATGCCAAGGCATTCGGCGTGCGCCAGAGCGTCCGATCAATGGATATTTCGCCGAGCGGGCAGAAGCTGCTTGCGGTTGTTTCAGGACCCGGCCGAAAGACCGTTGTGAAGATCATTGATCCGGCCACGCTCGCTTCCAAATCGATCATGGTTTCGGAAGGTACGCCTGAGTCCATCTACTGGTGCGGGTTCGCGAGCGACGTCCAACTGGTCTGCAAATATGGCGGCCAGACCAAATTGGCGGAGGCGGTGGTAGGCTTCACTCGGCTTGCGACTTTCAGCGTCGAAGGGAAGAACTTCAAACCGCTGGGACGGCAAATCGCCACGAGCGCGATCCAGCAGGTCGACGGCCAAATCCTCGACTGGCTACCCGACCAGCAAGACGCGGTCCTAATGGCGCGCGGCTACGACCAAGAGGGCGCCTTCGGCTATACGGCCGGAAGTATGCGTGAAGGCGTAGGCGTCGACCGCATTGATCTGCGAACCATGAAGTCGACGCGGATCGAAGCACCGCAGCCGATGGCGAGCGGCTACATCACCGACGGACGCGGCAATGTCCGGATCATGGTGTCGACCGGGCACACTGGGCCGGACCTGCAGCTCTCCGGACGTGAAAGCTTTCGGTACCGGCGTGCGGACTCCCGCAAGTGGGAAAGCTTCTCCGAATATGATGGCGTCAACAATGTCGGCGACTATCCCGTTGCGATTGAAGCGGATAGCAACTCGGCGTTCGTGCTTTCGAAAACCAATGGGCGAGACGCGCTCTACCGTGTGAAGCTGGACGGAAGCCTCGCGCGGACCTTGGTTGCGGCTAATGCGAAGGTCGATATCGACAATGTCGTTCGCCTCGGTCGTGGGCAGCGCGTCATCGGATACAGTTTCGTCGATGATCGTCGGCGGACCGTCTATTTTGACGAGGAAGTCAAAAGTTTGGCTTGGGGCCTGGGCAGGGCGATTCCCCACCAGCCACTCCTGAGCTTCGAGGAAGCGAGCGCCGACGGATCGAAGCTGCTGATCTTCGGTCATGGCGACACCGACCCAGGAAGCTTTTACGTCTTCGACAAGAACACCAAGAAGCTCGACGAAGTCACGGTCGCGCGCCCCGACCTTCTTGATCGGAAGCTCGCCGCGGTACAGTCGATCAGCTTCGCGGCGCCGGACGGTGTTCAGGTGCCAGCCTATCTGACGCTGCCGCCAACCGGAGCGAACAAGAACCTCCCGGCGATCGTCCTTCCACATGGCGGGCCGAGCGCCCGGGACGAATGGAGCTTCGACTGGCTGGCGCAGTTCCTCGCCGCGCGTGGCTATGCGGTCATCCAGCCCAATTATCGGGGCTCCTCTGGCTATGGTGACGAATGGCTCGCGCAGAATGGCTTCAAAGGATGGCGGACGTCGATTGGCGACGTGACCGCGTCGGCCAAATATTTGATTGCGCAGGGTATCGCGGATCCGGCGCGAATGGCGATCGTCGGCTGGTCCTACGGCGGCTATGCGGCACTGCAGTCCGCAGCGGTCGAGCCGAAGCTTTACAAGGCGGCGGTTGCGATAGCCCCGGTGACCGACCTGTCCTTGCTGAAGCGGGAAGCCAATGGGTTCAGCAATCGGCGCCTGCTCCGCGATTTCGTGGGCAACGGTCCACACATTATCGAGGGTTCGCCCTTGCAGCGCGCGAGCGAGATCAAGGTCCCGGTGCTGTTGTTTCACGGTGACATGGACGGGAATGTCGCGGTTGCGCACAGCGAAAAAATGGCTGCCGCGCTGCGCAAGGGCGGCACGTCGGTAGAACTGATCAGGTTCAAGGGCCTCGACCACCAGCTCGAAGACAGCGACGCCCGCATCCAGATGCTGACGAGGATCGGCACCTTCCTGGACCAGGCGATTGAGCACTAAAGAAAATGGCCAGCAAGGCCGGGCCAAGTTTGGACTTGCGCGCAGTCGCATGCATGCGAAGATTGCATGCCGGGTCGATCAACAGGGGGTTAGTTTCTTGCGTTCACATCTGTTTGGAGCCGTGTGCCTGCCGGCCCTGCTTATTGCGGCTGCTTCGCCGGCGCAGGCCGTTGCCAATGCCGATGCCGCAGCGTTCGCGGCACGATCTCAGGTCGAACAGGCAAGCATGAGCCCGGACGGGCGTAAGCTTGCCCTCGTCATGCCCGGCAAAGGCCGCGCGACCGGCATCGTGCTTGCTGACCTCGCATCCGGAACGATGAAGCCGATCTACGGCCTCGATGGACTGACCGATCAAATTTTCGGGTGCTCCTGGGTCGGCAGTGCTCGCATCGCGTGTCAGCTCGGAGGCGTGACGAGCGGCCCCACCGGCCCTGTCCCCTATTCCGCCGTCATTGCAATGGACGACACTGGCGCCAACGTGAAGTTGCTCAGCCGGCGGCAGCGCATGGGCGAAATCTATGATGACACGCGGGGTGGAGGGATCATCGACCTGCTGCCGGATGAGGAAGGCGCAGTGCTCATGTACCGGTCCTATGCGCCGCAGATGGGAACCGGAACTCTCATGAAGGTCGACCAGCAAGGTTTAGCCGTCGACCGCATCGATACGCGCACGGGAAACAGCAAGACGAACCTGCCGCCTGACCCGACCGCCGTCGATTTTATCACCGACGGCCATGGTCTAGTCCGTTTGCGCGGACACGAAGTCACGACGGAGGAAGGTTATTCGCGCGGGCGAATCTCCTATCAATACCGCCCGGCAGGGTCTTCGAGTTGGAAACCGTTGTCCGTTCTAAACTATCTCGATCGGACCGGCTTCAATCCCTACGCAGTCGATCGGACCCTCAATGCCGCTTACGGTTTCGAGCAGATTGACGGCCGGGATGCACTCGTCTCGTACAAGCTGGACGGCACGCAAACCCGTTCGATCGTCTTCAAGCATCCGGTGGTTGATGTGGATGGGCTGATCCGTGTCGGAAGGTCTCAGCGAGTGGTTGGGGCAAGCTATTCGACCGACCGCAACCACGCCGAAATCTTCGATCCGGACATGCGCGCCGTGCAGCAGAAGTTGCATAAGGCTCTTGGCGGGACGAAGGATGTGAACATCGTGGATACGAGCGCCGACGAGAATAAGGTGCTCGTATGGGCCGGAAGCGACACGGATCCGGGTTCCTATTACGTGTTCGACCGAAGCACGAACCAGCTAGGCGCCGTGATGCAGGCGGACCCGCAACTCGCGGGGATTGAACTCAGTCCTGTCAAGTCGATCAGGTATCGCGCAAAGGACGGGACCGAAGTTCCGGCCTACTTAACGCTTCCGAAGAACGCGGCCGGCAAGGGATTGCCTGCAATCGTACTGCCGCATGGCGGGCCGGAATCGCGCGACTATTGGGGCTATGATTTTCTCTCCCAATATTTCGCCGCGCGTGGCTTTGCCGTGATCCAGCCGCAGTTCCGCGGGTCGACCGGTTTCGGCGGCGCATGGTTTCAGCAAAACGGGTTCCGCGGTTGGCGCACGTCCATCGGCGACGTGGTCGACGCGGGACATTACCTGATATCGTCCGGCATCGCGGATCCGAAAAAGCTCGGTATCTTCGGCTGGTCTTATGGAGGTTATGCTGCGCTCCAGGCCAATGTGCTGGAACCTGGCTTGTTCAAAGCCGCTGTTGCTGTTGCCCCCGTAACGGACTTGCCGGCGTGGGGCGCCAGCATGCGCGATCGCAGCGACTATCTCGTCGAGCAGGAACGCCTCGGCGGGGGAGCAAATCTGGTCGAAGGTTCGCCCGCTCGAAATGCGGACAAGTTCGTCGCGCCGGTCCTGATGTTCCACGGCACATTCGATTTGAACGTTCCCATCGCCCAGTCTCGTCTAATGGACGCGAAACTGCGTGCGGCAGGCAAGCGCAGCGAACTGATCGTGTTCGACAAGCTCGAACACAGCTTGCGCGATCCGGCGGCGCGGCAAACGCTGCTCCAGCGATCGGCGGATTTCCTCGAAGCAGCGGGGCGCTGAGTCAAAGAGGCCAGCGCCGGAGCCCGGCACTGGCCTCTGAAACCTGATCAAGCGGCTCTTATCGTGAGTAGAATTCGACCACCAGGTTCGGTTCCATCTTGACCGGATAGGGCACTTCGTCGAGCGTCGGGACGCGCGTGAAGGTTGCCTTGGCGGTGCCGTCGATGGCGACATATTCGGGCACGTCGCGCTCGGCGAGGCCCTGCGCTTCCATCACCA
>JBDSMG010000011.1:0-27988 GCA_039915925.1 Sphingomicrobium sp. | reverse complement strand
ATGCAATCCGGCATGGCATCGAAAGCCGACTGTCAGGCGGCATGGTCGCGGTCACAGCCCGGCATGAAGGTGACGAACTGTCGATCGACGTGGTCGACGACGGCGTCGGGCTTCCCCCGCGGTGGCGAATAGAAAGCTGCTCCGGACTGGGTCTGCGCGTCACCCGGGAAAGGCTTGAGGCGCTTTACGCCGGGTCCGGCCATCAGGCATTCCAAATTTCGCGGCGCGAAGGCGGGGGCACCGCGGTCGCAATCCGAATTCCACTTCACACCACGGGACCCGAAGCGGATGAAACCCTTGGCTGAAACCTTTTGCGCGCTTGTCGTTGATGACGAAGCGCCGGCGCGCAGGCGTCTCGTCGATCTGTTAAAAAAAGATCGAGAAATCGGCCGCATCGTGGAGGCGGAGAATGGGGTGACCGCCGTCGCACGAATTCAGGACGCCAACCCGGACATTGTCTTTTTGGACGTGCAGATGCCGGGCGTCGATGGCTTCGGCGTGATCGACGCTATTGGCGCGGCCAAGATGCCGCTGACAGTCTTTGTAACGGCTTACGACCGGTTTGCACTGCAGGCGTTCGAGGCGGATGCGGTCGACTATCTGCTAAAACCGTTCGGCGACAAACGCTACGAGACGACGATGGAGCGCGTGAAGGAGCGGTTGCGCGATCTCAAGTCCCGGCAAGGCAACAGGTCCGATGCAATCGGTCCAGAGTTGCTGAAACTGGTCGAGAAGCGTTCGAAGCCGGGCGAGATCTGGCAGTGGATCGTGGTCAAACACCGCGAGAGTACGCGGCTGATCATGACTCAGGATATCGACTGGGTCCAAGCCGCAGGCGTTTACGTGACGGTGCACGCAGGGGGTGAGGAGTTTCTCTATCGCGCCGGCCTCGCGACCGTCGCGAACCGGCTCGACCCTTTCCGCTTCGTTCGAATTCATCGTTCGAGCATCATCAACCTGAAGTCGATTGCTCACCTTGAACGCCGCTCCCACGGAGAGTTCGACGTGATTTTAAAGGACGGAACCCAGCTGCTTATGAGCCGCACCCATCGCGCCGAAGTGGAAGCGATGCTGGGCCAATCGCTTTGAACTGCAGCGCGATTCGTCTCAAATGGCGGACTCTTAAACCGTTTTGCCGGCTCTCCGATCCAGCTTACTCAATGTTCGTCCGGCCCGGAACAATCCCCCCAACTCACATTCGGAACTGCTAAAGTCCCAGTCAACGATAACATGCTGAGTCCTTGAAAAGGACCGCGGGATACTGCCGGACAACGGCGGTCTGGAGGGAAGGATATTCAGCTTTGGCAAACGGCAAGCGCTGTTTGCTGTCACTCACATCAAGCGTTCAGCACCATCCGCACATTCGGGTCCATCAAACTGGTCGGAACAGCAAAATTCAGCGGACGGCTCCCGCGTGCAGCATTTTTGCGGTTCTTACGGGTGTCTCCCCAACTGACACCTCTCCTTGGCCGGGCGCATCACGCGTCCGGCCATTTTTTCGGATTTCGCGAAATGCTACCAACAACCTGAAAACCCGCTTTCAAAGGGCCGGCCGATGAGCATCCGTCACCGACTTCCATCACTTTTCGTTCTTTGCGCCGGCCTCGCGGTCCCGGCCGCTGCGCAGACCACGGCGACGCCGCGTGTTGTGAAGCTCGACATTGCCTCGGCGTCGGCTCCGGTCGATCGATTTTTCGATCTGTCGGTCGGCGCCGACTATTCCGGCACGACCATTCGCAACGCCAACCTGTCGCAGCTCAGGACCGCGGCCGGGGAACTGGGATTCCGCTACATGCGGTTTCACGACATATTCCATGACGATCTCGGCACGGTGAAGATGGTCGACAAGAAGCTAGTCTACGATTGGACGAAGATCGACTACCTTTATGACAACATGCTGAAGATGGGGATCAAGCCGTTCATCGAGCTTGGCTTCACTCCGTCCGCGATGAAGACGTCCGAACAGACCATCTTCTACTGGAAGGGGAACACCTCGCATCCGCAGCTCGATCTGTGGAAGCAGCTGATCGACAATTTTTCACGTCACCTGATCGAGCGCTATGGCATCGAGGAGGTCAGCAGCTGGTATTTCGAGGTGTGGAATGAGCCCAATCTTGACGGTTTCTGGCAGTATGCGGACCAGGAAGCTTATTTCGCGATGTACGGCGTGACCGCGCGCACGTTGAAGGCGGTCAGTCCACGGCTTCGCGTCGGCGGGCCGTCGTCGGCCGGCGCCGCCTGGGTACCGGAGCTGCTGGCTTACGCCAAGGCGACCAACACGCCGATCGATTTCGCCAGCACCCACACCTACGGCGTGGACTACGGCTACCTCGACGAAGAAGGCAAAATGGACCTTCAACTGTCGAAAAATCCGGACGCCGTGATCGGGGATGTTCAGAATGTCCGTCGCGAGATCGAGGCGTCGCATCGACCGAGCCTGCCGCTATTTTTCACTGAGTGGAGCACCAGCTATAACCCGCGCGACCTGAGCCACGATTCCTACGTCGCGGCGCCGTACATCGTTAGCAAGCTCAAGGCCGTGCAGGGGATCGTGCAGGGCATGAGCTACTGGACATATTCCGACCTATTCGAAGAACCCGGCCCCCCGGGTGGACCGTTCCACGGCGGGTTCGGCCTGATGACAAAAGATGGCGTTCGCAAGCCGTCGTGGTTCGCTTACAAATATCTGAATGCGCTCAAGGGTAAGCAAATCCCGACCAACGACAAGCAGGTTTGGGCTGCCTACAAGGACGGGTCCTTCGCTGCCGTGGTTTGGGACTTCCAGCTGCCCGACCAGAAGGGCAGGAGCAACGGAACTTTCTTCCGCAAGCTGGTCCCGAACGGCGCATCGCCGCCGGTCGAGCTAAAAGTCGGTAGCCTTCGCCCAGGCAAATACCGGCTGCGCGTCTCCCGCACAGGCTACAAGACCAACGACGCTTACTCCGCCTTTATCGAGATGGGATCGCCCAAGGAGTTGACGCCGGCGCAGCTGAGCCGACTGCAGTGGCTGACCCGCGATCTTCCGGAGGCCAACCGCGTAGTTACAGTCCCACGCAACGGATCGCTTGACGTTTCCCTGCCGATGCGCAGCAACGACGTCGCGCTGGTGCGTTTGGAGCGGATGTAGCCCTTAGCCACGGAGCCGGTCATGGCCATGTTCAACAAGCGTGAAGTCCTCGGCGCACCGATCGCGGCATTAGCGCTGCGAGCCGCGACGCGGGGAGCCGCACAGGAGCATTCGGCCAACGCGCACTTTTCACCGATTGGCGGAAGAGTCGGTTTGATGGCACGCGTCAGGCCACGACGATCTGCCACTCGGCCAGTGCGGCTTGGCGACGCCTGCTTGAAGTCTGACAATCGATGAGGTGACGTTCGGAGTTGAGTGGTTGTGGACGTTGTCGTTGAAGGAGGCGGACTTCAGTAAGCCGCTCAATCGTCGGAACCTGAGCATCGCTCGCCCTCATGGTTAGAAGCAGATGCGAGTTCTGGACGCGGTTGTTGGCCCAGCCGCCTGCCTCCTGTTTCGGTCATTGCCGGACGGTGCGTTTGCTCTGACAAACATCCAGGCGGCCAATCCACCGAGCCTGGATTTGCCTGATTTTGTTACCGGACGGCCCTTCGCTTTGCAGGGCGGACTGCACCCCACTGAAGTGGATTCGGCGAATGTAAAAGTCGGTAGCTTCAATGGTTTAGCGCGCCATTTTTGCCACAGCGCTGATAGACTCGCATTCGAAAGTAGTTTTCATGTGCGAATCCATAAGAACGAAAATTCGTTCGTAGGTTTACTGCGGACTCAAGGGGGCAGGATGTGAGGAATTTTCGTACGCAAATGTACGTTCGTATGCTGTTGTTGGGTCTGGTTGCCGTTGGCTTGACTGCTTGCGGAGGCGGAGGCGGAGGCGGCGCCGGAACGCCGGCACCAACGCCAACTCCCACGCCGACGCCAACCCCGACTCCGACCCCGACCCCGACCCCGACTCCGACGCTTGCCGGCGTCACGACGGCCGATCTCGGCAAGGGCTGGAACCTCGGCAATACGCTTGAGTCGCTAAATAATTACAGCCCTCCCTATACGACCTCGCAGGAGACCGTTTTCGGCAATCCCGTGGTCAACCAGAAATTGATGGACGCAGTCGCGGCCGCCGGTTTCAAGAGCGTGCGTATGCCCGTCGAGTGGAAACAATATATCGACAGCACCGGGAACGTAGCTCCGTTCTGGCTCGCCAGGGTCAAGGAAGTGGTTGATATGGCGCGCAACGCCGTGCTGTACGTCATCGTCAACCAGCACAGGAGCGACTGGTACAACCCAACGTTTGCGAGCCAGGCTGCCGGCAACGCGGCATACAAGAAATTGTGGACGCAAATCGCGAACAATTTCAAGGATTACGACAACCATTTGCTGTTCGCCGGCACCAACGAAATCCACGTCGACTATGGCGTCCCGTCGTCGGAAAATTGCACCGTCCAGGCGGGCTTCAACCAGACGTTCGTCGATGCAGTGCGCGCAACCGGCGGCAACAATGCGTCGCGAACACTGGTTTTCCAGGGTTATAACACCGACATCAACAATACGATTGGAGCGTGCGGAGCTCCTGTTCCGACCGACACGGTCAGCGGCAGGCTGATCATGGAGTTCCATTTTTACGATCCGTACAACTTCACTCTCAACGAGCAGAGCGCAATTTGGCAGTGGGGTTCGATCGCGGTCGATCCCGCAGCCACGGAAACCTGGTCCAATGAGGCACAGGTCGACGCTCAATTCGACAAGGCCAAGGCCGCCTATGCCGACAAGGGCATCCCCGTAATCATCGGCGAATACTGCGCCATGTCGAAGACCGAGTACGATCCGTCGCTGAAGTACAGGGACTATTGGACCAAGTACGTTACCGGATCCGCGATCCGGCATGGCTTTGCACCCTATTACTGGGACACAGGATCCTTCCCCAATCACACGTGCGGGTTGTTCAACCGCAGCACCGGTGCCCCTTCCTTCCCGACCACACTCAACGCAGTCATCACTGCCAACTGAGCACTGAGATAGCTTGCGAAAACGTCACAAACGGGGTCGCATGTTCCGATTGCGACCCGGTCATACAGGTCGCACAACCAATTGAAGGTTCATACCTAGTCATGCGCCTCGTCAACATGCTGCACTGCACCGCTCTCTGCTGCGCAGCCCTCGCCAGCGCGGCCGCGCCGGCCGCCGAATCCGCGCCCGGCACCAATCCGGTACTGCGCGACCGGTTCACTGCCGACCCCGCGCCGCTGGTCGTGGGCGACACGGCCTACCTCTACGTCGGGCATGACGAGGCCAAGGGCGACGACTTCTTCCTTATGAAGGAGTGGCTGAGCTATTCGTCCAAGGACCTGCGCCACTGGACCGCCCACGGCGCCATCATGAAGCCCACCGACTTCAAATGGGCGGTGGGCGACGCCTGGGCCGCGCAAGTGGTGCGGCGTAACGGCCGCTTCTACTTCTACGCCACCGTACAGCACGACGACACGCAGCCCGGCAAGGCCATCGGCGTGGCGGTGGCCGATAATCCGCTGGGCCCATTCCAGGATGCGCGCGGCTCGGCACTGATCACCGATGCCACGACGCCCAGCCCCTATGGCTGGAGCGACATCGACCCCACCGTATTCATCGACGACGACGGCGCCGCCTGGCTGGCCTGGGGCAACCCGGTGCTTTACCTGGCGCGGCTCAAGCCGAACATGACCGAGCTGGACGGTCCCATCGAGAAGGTCGCGTTGCCCAATTATACCGAGGGGCCGTGGCTGTCGAAGCGCAAGGGGGTGTATTACCTGACCTACGCGTCCATGGCGCACCAAGGCCTCTTTGAGCATTTGTCCTATGCGACCGCTCCCAGTCCGCGCGGGCCCTGGACCTACCAGGGCCTGCTGACCGGCCCGGCGAAAAATAGCTACACCATCCACGCGGGCGTCATCGACGGCTTCAAGGGCCAGTCCTATTTGGTCTATCACAATGGCGCGCTGACCATGCCCGACGGCGAGAGCGGTGCCAGCGCCCGCCGCTCCGTCACCATGGAGTACCTCTACTACGACGCCGACGGCCGCATGTGGCCCGTCACGCAGTCCGAAGCCGGCATCAGCATGCCGCCTCGTCCGCCCGCCGGAAAGGTGCCCGCGCTGGCGAACCCGGGCCGCTCCGATCGCCGCGTAGCTGTCCAGCAGTTCGCCCAGGGTTATCCGGAAACCTGGCCGGGCCGCCCGGCCCTCACGTCGGTCACCCGGCCTTTCGACCAGGCCCCCGAGCCCATCGGCTTCAACCGCGACGGCGGCGCCGGCCGCCTGGCGCAGACCTTCGTTCCGCGCGCCGACATCGCACTGGGCCGGCTCAACCTCTACGCCGGCGATGGCCATGGCACGGACGCCGCGCACCCACTGCGGCTGTCGCTGCGTGACGTGGAGGCCAGCACCGAACTGCTCGGCGCCGGCCAGGGCCTCGCCGTCGCCTACCGGCCACAAGGGCCCGGCCTGCTGAGCTTCGACTTCAGCGCCCACCCGCCTATCGTCCTGCGAGCCGGTCACCGATACGCGTTGGCGTTGCAAGGCGAAAAGGGGGCGCTGACGCTCTATCTGCGCGCCAGCCGGGACGACGTCTATGCCGATGGCGAGGCTAGCCTCGACGACCAGCCACTGAGGGATAAGCAGGGCCGGCACGCGGACTTCGCATTCGCATTGTACGCATGCGATGCGCGCTGAGCCTGCCGATGCGGCGCATTCAATGCGGCGGCGACCCGTCTACTTGGTAGCGCTCGCTTCGTGCGCCACGCCGTCGGTCATGGGATATTATCAATGCGCCTTCTGACCTCCGCGGCCGCGATCGCTGCTGCTCTGATCCTGCCGGTCGCAGCGCATTCCGCCGATGCCCCGGTTCAGATAACACTCGATGCGTCCAAGCCCGGCGCTGTGATCGATCGCAACATCTTCGGCCAGTTCGCCGAGCATTTGGGGAGCGGAATCTATGGCGGCATCTGGGTCGGCAAGGATTCCACGATCCCGAACACGCGCGGTGTCCGCAAGGATGTCGTAGCGGCCTTGAAGGCGCTCAAGGTCCCCAACGTGCGCTGGCCGGGCGGCTGCTTCGCCGACCAATACAACTGGCGCCGCGGAGTCGGCCCTGAGCGCAAGGCGGCCGTCGGCGAGCGCAATAGTTTCGGCACCGACGAATTCATGGACTTCGCCCAGCAGATCGGAACCGACGCCTATATCTCGGTCAATCTCGGCTCTGGCACCGTGCAGGAAGCGGCCGAATGGCTCGAGTATATGACCGCCCCGACCGACGATGCCTTGGGCGCCGAGCGCGCCAAAAACGGGCATCCAGAGCCGTACAAGGTTCCGATCCTCGGCATCGGCAATGAATCCTACGACTGCGGCGGCCCCATGTCGCCGGATTCTTACGTCAGCGAAATGAAGCGTTTTTCGCACTTCGTGCGCAATTATAATGCTGCCCGGGCGATGAAGCGCGTGGCCGTCGGAGAGGGCACCGCCGAGGCCAGCTATACCGACTCGGTCATGAAGGCCTGGAAGGCTCGCTCCTGGTCTTGGGACATCGAAGCTCTGTCACTGCATTTCTACGCGACGGGCGGCTGGCCGCCGCATTTGCCGAGCACGGGCTTCGACGAAAAGGACTATGCCGCCCTGGTAAAAGACGCGATCGCCATGGACGACGTGATCAAGAAGTATTCGGCGATCATGGACAAGTACGACCCCCAAAAGAAGGTCGCCCTGGCCGTCGACGAATGGGGGGCGTGGCTGGCGCCGACGCCGGGTTCGGATGCGGGCGGCCTGGTGCAGCAGAACAGCCAGCGCGACGCAGTGCTGGCCGCGCTCAGCATCAACGTCTTCGCGCGCCACGCCGACCGCGTCCGCATGGCCAATATCGCGCAGATGATCAACGTCCTGCAGGCCATGATCCTGACCGACCAGGACAAGATCCTGCTGACGCCGACCTATCACGTCTTCCACATGTACGTGCCGTTCCAGGATGCGACCGTCGTACCGCTGGCCTTCGACGCAGGCACCTATACGACCAACGGGATCACCCTGCCGCGCGTCGATGCCGTGGCGGCCAGGGACAAGGCCGGCAAGGTTTGGCTCGCCGTCACCAATATCGATCCCAATTCACCCGCGAAATTGAGCGTCTCACTTGCCGGTGTGAAAGCGACTAGGGCTTCGGGCCAAACCCTTTCGGCACCGAAGGTCAACAGCGTCAATACCTTCGACGCACCCAATGCCGTCGCCCCCAAGGCCCTGTCCGCCAAGGTCGAGGGCGGTACGCTGACCATCACCGTCGCACCGGCGTCGGTGACGGTGCTTGGTCTCGAATAGCGGCAGCCCCCAAAAGTGATCCGATACCCATCCGTGTTAACCAATCAAACGCTCGATTTTGTGGCTACGGACAATTATCCGGCAGGCACCGCGCAAGTCGCGCTTCTCTTGAATTCGGGGAAGCAAACCATCGGTCTCGGGCCAGTTTTCGTCGTCAACAAGGGCGGCAATCAGGATATTCGGTCTCAAACGTGTTCGGGGGAAATGGAATGAAATCTTGTGGCCAAGCGCACCGGCGGGTGCTGTTGTCGGGCCTTCTCGCGCTCGGCCTCACCTCTTGCGGAGGCGGAGGCGGAGGCGGAATGCCGACGGCCACGCCAGTCCCCACGCCAACGCCCGTACCGACGCCGACCCCAACTTCGTCCTTGGCGCCGTCCGATGGAGCCTTTTACTGGAAGTCGAGCGCACCGCTGATCGCACCGCAAGCCGACCCATCCCAAACTGTCTACGGCGTAAAAGATCCATCCGTCGTCTTTGCGAACGGAAAATACCATGTCTTTATGACTACGGCCGGATCGAACGGATGGGGCATCGCCTACACCAGCTTCGCCGATTGGTCGTCCGCGTCGGCGGCGCCGATATTCCCCCTCGACAAGTCGCCGATCGGCCCCGGCTACCGCGCGGCGCCCGAAGTGTTCTACTTCGCTCCGCAAAAGCTCTGGTATCTGATTTTTCAGGGCGGCGACCCCTTCTATTCTACCACGGCTAACATCGACGACCCGATGTCATGGAGCCCTGCTCGCCCGTTCTTTGCCGCGGCGCCGGACATCACGAAGCCGCCCGCGGGGACGGGGTGGCTCGATTTCTACATCATCTGCAACGGCACCAAATGCTACCTCTTCAATACCGACGATAATGGCCACGTCATGCGGTCGGAGACATCAATCGATCAATTCCCGAATGGCTTCCACAATACCGTCATCGTGATTTCTGAGCCGCGAGACGACGCATTCGAGGGAAGCAGCCACTATCGGGTAAAAGGAACCAATACTTACCTTACCGTCGTAGAGGCGATGAGCCCCAAGGGGCGTTATTTCCGGATATGGAAAAGCGATGGTTTGGAAGGCACCTGGGTGCCGCTGGGCACAGCCGCCAAGAACCCCCTCGCGACAGCTGACAATGTGGAGAGCATCTGGTCCGAGGGCGTCTCCCATGGCGAACTGATCCGGGACACGAATGATCAAACCCAGGTCATTGACCCCTGCAAGCCGCTTCAGTTCCTGTTCCAGGGTAACGACCCCTTGGTCCACCCCTCCGATTACATTCAGCTTCCGTACCGACTTGGCCTTCTGACAGCCAAGGGATCTAATCCGATCACAGACATGTGCCCCAAGTAGGATCCGAGCCGGTGGGTTCGGCCAGCTGCGGGCGGGGTGAGTATCTCGGTTTCTGCTTGCGGGCTCCACCCCGGCGCCAAAACGGCAGCGGCATCAATTATTTGACAGAATCTAAACGCGCGTCGCGTCGGCGCCGCCTCAGGTGTGGAAGCGATGTGGAAAAGGGGAAGCTTCATGCGGCATGGGTCGAAATCGCCCGGCAACGTCATATCCGGGCTGTTATGCGTTACCCTGACGTTGGTTGCATGCGCGGCGCCGGCATCTGCGCTGAATCGGGACGGTCCGGCGGCGAGCGCGTCCAAGGGCCTGTCGACCGCGACCTGGACGCCGGATAACGGCAACGGCACCTTCACCAATCCTTTGTTTTATGACGAATTTTCAGATCCCGACCTGATCCGCGTGGGCGACTGGTTCTACCTCACCGGCACTACCATGCACGCCATGCCGGGCCTGCCGATCCTGCGCTCGAAGGACCTGGTGAACTGGGAATTCGTCGCCTACGCCCTGGACAAGCTCGACCTCGGCCCGGCCTTCCGGCTGGAGGACGGCAAGAATATTTACGGCCAAGGTATCTGGGCGCCGTCCTTCCGCTACCATGACGGCAAATTCTACATCTTCTCGAACGTCAACGGCCAGAAGACCCAGATGTTTACGGCGGCCGATCCCAAGGGGCCGTGGACGCGCACGCCGATGAAGCGCAGCTTTCATGACCTGTCCGTGCTGTTCGAGGACGGCAAGGCCTATGTCGTCTGGGATCACCAGGCGATGCACGTGGCCCAGCTAACGGGCGACCTGACCGACATCGTGCCGGGCACCGAGCGCGTCCTGTTCACCGCCGAGGCGGGGATGGGCGAAGGCGCGCATTTCTATAAGATCGACGGCAAATATTACATCATCAGCGCCAATTACATGGGCGGCTTTCGCATGCCGGCGGCGCGGGCGGATCATGTGCTCGGGCCCTACGAGGTCAATCGAGCGATCAGCTTACACGAGGACTTCGGCATGGCGGCAGGCCCGCGCATGAATATGCCCAATCCGCCGTTCGAGCTCTCGCCGCCTGGCCCCGTCGCCTCCCATAACCTGGCGATGCATCAGGGGGGCATCGTCCAGACGCCTGCGGGCGAATGGTGGGGCTTTTCAATGATGGATTTCAATTCCGTCGGTCGCCTGCTCAGTCTGTCTCCGATCACCTGGAAGGACGGCTGGCCCTATTTCGGCCTGCCGGGTAATCTGACGCGCACGCCGCGGACCTGGGTGAAGCCGAAGACCGCCACGCCGCAGCCAGTGAGGGTGCCCTTTAAGCGCAGCGATGATTTTTCGGCGTCGCAGCTCCAACCCATATGGCAGTGGAACCATGTCCCGGTTGACGGCAAGTGGTCGTTGTCGGAACGGCGGGGTTTCCTGCGGCTTCACGCTTTGCCGGCGACCTCGTTCTACGATGCGCGCAATACGCTGACGCAGCGGGCGATCGGGCCGATGTCGACGCCCACCGTGCTGCTCGATGCGTCGAAGCTGAAGCCTGGCGACACGGCCGGCCTAGGGCTGCTCAATCTGCCCTATGCGACTTTGGGCGTCGAGAAGCGCAACGATGGACTCGATGTCGTTCTTTATGACCAACGTCTCGACAAGACGGTGCGGGTGAAGATGCCGGGGACGCGTATCTGGCTTCGCGCCGACTGCGACTTTCTGACCGAACGGGCGCGCTTCAGTTATTCCTTCGACGGCACCACCTTCACCCCCATCGGCGACAAAGTCGCGCTGATCTACCAGACCTTCACCTTCCAGGGCATTCGCTATGGATTGTTCAACTACAACACGACCGGCGCCGAGGGCGGTTTTGCCGATTTCGACAGTATCGATGTCCATCAGCCGCATACCCACGGGCTGATGCGGCCAATTCCCTATGGCAGGTCGATCCGGCTGGCGTCGTTCCAGGCGATGACCGGTTTGGCGGTCAGCGGCGAGCGCCTGGCTTCGGATATTCCGACGCGGTTCGAGATCGTCGACCGCAGGTTGGGCCGCGTCGCTCTGCGATCGGGCCGGCGCTTTGTCACGGTCGGTGAGGATGGACGGGTGAGCCTCGGTGTGGCCCAGTCAGGCCGTGCGCAAGACTTCCAGTGGATTGAAACGCCGACAGGCGAACTGGTGCTGATGTCCCTCGCCACCAACCGCTTCCTGCGCATCGATCCGCACACAAAGGACATTCGCGCCGACAGTCCCGGCCCCATGCCGGACGACAGCGACGGCGCGCGCTTTGTCTGGTCGCAGTAGAGAGAATGGCACCCGCGATGTTCGGCCCGACCCCTCGGTACTGGTTTCGCCGATCCAGCATATTATTCTGACAATATTCTTTTAATCCCTTAGTCCCGGAGTTCGTCATGGTGATGTTCAATAAGCGCGAGTTGCTCGGCGTTCCAATCGCCGCTCTGGGCTTGGGAGTCGCAACCCGATCGGCAGCACAGGCAGGCTCACCGTCTCCTACGGGCGCGGATTATCGGCTCGACGTAAGGCCCGGCAAGTTCCAACCCACGGTGCAGTCGTTGATGCAATATCAGGCGCCCGAATGGTTTCGTGATGCCAAGTTCGGCATTTGGGCGCATTGGGGACCACAGGCAGTTCCTGGTCAAGGCGACTGGTATGCACGCTTCATGTACGTACCTGGACACCCCCATTACGACCATCATCTGAAGACCTACGGCCACCCTTCGGAGTCCGGATACAAGGACATCATTCCGCTGTGGAAAGCCGAGAAGTGGGACCCGGAGGCGCTGATGGACCGCTATGCGGCGGCCGGCGCCCGCTACTTCATGTCGATGGGCGTACATCACGACAATTTCGACTTGTGGAACTCGAAGCATCATCGCTGGAATGCCACTGCCATGGGTCCGAAGCGCGACATTGTCGGCGCATGGAAAGCGGCCGCCAAACGCCGCGGGCTGCGCTTTGGCGTATCGGAGCATCTCGGCGCCAGTTACAACTGGTGGTATCCCAACCACCTCTACGACCAGTTCTGGCCGAAGCTGGGCATCGACTATGATGGCGCCAACCCCCGCTACGCGGACCTCTATCACGACAATCGCGACGAGCCGTTCCTGAACAAGCCGGGCACCTGGTACACCAAGAACCCGCGATTTCATCAGGTCTGGTTCGACCGCATCCGCGATCTCGTCGACAGCTATCAGCCTGACCTGCTTTATTCCGACGGCGGACTGCCCTTCGGCGTCGTCGGCAGGTCACTGGTGGCGCACATGTACAACAGCAGCATCGCGCGCAGCGGAAAGCTCGACGCAGTCTATCTCAACAAGGATCTTGGTTCGGGCGAATTTCACAAGGAATGGGCTGTCCAGGACGTCGAGCGCGGTGTCCTCAAGGGTATCAATCCGCTGCCGTGGCAGACCGACACGTCCAACGGCGACTGGTTCTACAGCGAGCACGACCACTATAAGACCACCGGGGAAGTCGTGGCGATGCTGGCCGACATCGTCAGCAAGAACGGCAATCTGCTGCTGAATGTCGTCCTCTATCCGGACGGCACCCTGCCGCCCGAGTCCGACCGGCTGATGAACGAACTCACGCCCTGGATGAAGGCGAATTCGGAGGCCATCCACGGCACCCGGCCGTGGAAGATCCACGGGGAAGGGCCTTCGGAAACCGCCGCCGGAGCCTTTGCCGAAAGCGCGAATTACACCGCGCGCGACATTCGGTTCACGACCCAGGGCGATACGCTTTACGCAATAACGCTTGCGGAGCCGAAGGGGCAGGTCGCGATCACTTCGCTCGCCAAGAGCAACCCCCACGAGGCACGACGCGTGAGCCGCGTGCGTCTGCTCGGCCGCAAGGGATCGCTGGCGTTCCGGCAGGCGGATCAGGCTCTACTGATCGAGCTGCCGGAGGCCTTGCCGAGCCGGCACGCGAGCGCCTTCGCCATCGATTTTAAGTGATTTTCGTTCTTCCGCGCGAGCGGCGCGTGCGTCCGCAAGAGCCGTGTACCGTGAAGCAAAACGCCTCACGATATAGGGGAGTGCCATGCTAGACACGCCTGTTTCCCGTCGCCGCTTCACCCGCTGGCTGACCGCGTCGTCCGTCGCATTAGCCTGGGCGGGGCGCGGCGGGGCGGGGTGGAATAATGTCGCGACGCCCCCGGTTTTCGCAAGCATCGAACCTCCTGCGATTAGACCCCTTGCGAGGGCGGTCGCGCTTTACCGCCCTAACCAAGTGACGTTGCTAGGCGGCCCGTTCGCGAATGCTCAGCGCGCAAATATCGCCTACATCAAACGCCTCGATACCGATCGCCTGCTCCATGTCTTCCGCCTCAATGCCGGACTGTTGAGCATGGCCAAGCCCCTGGGTGGCTGGGAAGATCCGACTTGCGAGCTGCGCGGGCACTTCGTCGGCCACTATCTTTCCGGCTGTGCGCTCGGCTTTGCGGCCACTCGAGATGTCGATCTCAAGGATCGTGGCGACCGCGTCGTCGCAGGCTTGGCCGAATGTCAGCGCAAAATTGACAAGAAGGGCTATCTCAGCGCCTTTCCAACCTCCTACTTCGACCGGCTGGCGGTTGGCGCCGATGTGTGGGCGCCCTTTTATACCGTGCACAAAATCTTCGCCGGGCTACTCGATATGCATGAGCTCGGCGACAACGCCGAGGCACTGCCAGTCGCCCTCGGCATGGCCCGCTGGACAGATGCCTGGACGGCCGCGCGCGCTGAGCAGGACATGCAGAAGATACTTGAGGTCGAATTCGGCGGAATGAACGACGCCTTCTACCGCCTCGCGGAGATCACTGGCGACGCGCATTGGGTCGCGGTCGGTGACCGTTTCACCAAGAAGCGCGTTTTCGAGCCGCTTGCCGTCCGCAAGGACATGCTGCGCGGATTGCATATGAATACCCACGTGCCGCAGGTGCTCGGCGCCGACCGCCGCTTCGCCCTCACTGGCGACCGCCGGTTCGGCGACGTGTCGAACTTCTTCTGGCAGACCGTCACTGGCGCCCGCACCTATGCGACCGGCGGCAGCAGCAACAACGAACATTGGTGCACTGAGCCGGATCATCTCGCGACGGAATGGGCGAACGGTCACGATCACCAGGAGAGCTGCTGCTCGTACAATATGCTGAAGCTCGGCGCCGAGCGCTTCACGCGGGAACCGAGCGCCGCCATTGCCGATTATTACGAGCGAATCCTCATTAACCAGCGGCTAAGCACGATCCAGCCCGACACCGGGATCACCGCTTACTTTCTGTCGCTGACTCCGGGCGCGTGGAAAACATGGGGCACGGAGGACACTAGCTTCTGGTGCTGCAACGGTTCCGCGCTTGAGGACTTCGCGACGCTCAACCGGATGGTCTACGCGCATGACGGACAGGGGATCTGGGTAAATTTGTTCGTTCCGTCGCGTCTCACCACGCACGACGGCGTGCGTCTGCGGCAGGAGACGGATTTTCCCTTGTCCCCGGCAAGCCTGATCCAGATCGAGGCGGCACCTTCGCGGCCGTGGGCCCTACGCTTGCGCGTGCCTGGTTGGACCACAAGCGATGCGCAGGTGACGCTGAATGGCAGGCCGGTGGAGGGTATGGCCGGGCCTGGCAGCTATCTGTCGCTGACACGCATCTGGAGCGCGGGCGACCGCGTGGAAATCCGGATGCCGATGCCCATTCGGTGGGAGGCATTCGAAGACCGCCCGAACGTCGCGGCGCTGGTTCATGGACCTCTCGTATTGGCGCAGCAGCTTCCGCTCGGCACCATTCCGGTGGCGCTGATGAACGACAAAGGACCTGCAGTGGACAAGGCGCCACCGCCCGTTGCCGCCGCGCTCTTGCCCGCAGACTTGCCGACTAAATTGCGGCCCAAATCCAAGGGTTCACCGGGCTTCGTTGCGGATGTCGGCGGCCACACAGTCGAGTTCCGACCGCTCACCCACAGCGATCAGCGCTTCGCGATATATAGCGAAATCGGGTCGAGCTGAGCTCCAGTGGCTGCTCGCTCGCTCTGCCTCCACGGGTGCTGTCAGACTAACGCGCACTTTTCTCCGATTGACGGACGAATGGCTTTGAGGCCGGCACTCTAGCCCGTGACGATCTTCCACTCGGCCAAAGCGGCCGAGCGGCGTTGCTTGTAAGTCTGTCGATCGATGAGATGGCGTCCCTGGTTGAAGTGGTTTGAAGGTTGGCGTGGACGGAGGCGAACTTCTGCAGTGTCTTCATTTGTCGAAACCGCAGCATGGACCGCTCTCGTCGTCGAAACGGAAGATGTGAGTTTTCCACGCGGTTGTTGGCCCAACGCGCAGTCTCGCGCTTCTCCAGATTGCCTAGCTCAGCCATGGCCGCGCCCTAGGAACAAAGGCCATCCGTGACGACAACCTCAGGTTTGCCGTACCGCTCCATCGCCTTCGTCATGAACCTAATCGCTGCCGCTCTGTTTCGTATCTTGGTGACGTAACTTTCGAGGATCTCACCTTCGTGATCGACGGCACGCCAAAGGTAGCGCATCTCACCGTTCACCTTCACGTACACCTCGTCGAGGTGCCATCGCCACTGACGAAACCCGCGCATGTAGGAGACACGCTTTCTCCGGATCTCGCTCGCGAATAGTGGACCAAACCTGTTCCACCAGAAGCGCACCGTCTCATAGCTGACGTCGATACCCTGCTTGAACAGCAGATCCTCGACGTTTCGCAGTGACAGTGGGTACCGAATGTACAGCATCACCGCGGCGCGGATCACTTCAGGCGACGAGTTGAAACAGCTAAACTTGCCTCAGAGTCCGCAGGAGAGCCGCAGAGGCCCGTCGGAGTGCCAGAGCCTCATCAGACCAGCCGCCGTGCTTCTCATCCACACTTGGAGCAATTCCCTGCCCTCCGAAGGCAGAGGCCAGAGGTTCGAATCCTCTTGGGTGCGCCAGCCCCTAGCAGCATCCGATATTCTCGTGACCCCGGAAGACGCACAGCGACTTCCAGCTGTAGAGTTCGGCGCGCTTATGGTTGCAGCCTTGGTTCCGTCATTGCACCTCGACGACGGCGATTGACCGCGCCGGCATGTCGAACACGGCGACACCGCCCGAAACCTTGCCGGCAAAGGCCGTGGGCGCAATCCGGTCCGGCTGGTCGAAGCTGTTGTGGGAATCGACGGCGGGTCCGGTGAGGATCCGACCGACCACTCTCCGAGCGCCGGGCACCGCGGCTATGATCCGCGCGGGGTTCTTCGCGTCGACGTTCGTCAAGGACAGCCATAGCTTCCCATCCTTGCCGCGCGCGGCGACGGCATCGACACGCGGCAGGTTTATCTGCCCGTAGGTGTAGGTCCCCCCATCGAAGCTGACTGGCACCAGCTTCGCGCCCTGGAACGGCACGTACATGTGATAGACGTGGTAGGTCGGCGTCAGGAGCATCTTCGGTCCGTCGGTCAGGATCATCGCCTGAAGGACGTTGACCATCTGAGCGATGTTGGTGCCACGCACCCGGTCGGCGTTGCGCATGAAGATATTGAGGTTGAGCGCCGCGATCACCGCATCGCGAAGGGTATTCTGCTGCTGCAGGAAGCCGGGATTGCTTCCAGGGTTCGGGTCGACCCAGATGCCCCATTCGTCGACGTACAGGCCTAGCTTCTTGTCGGGATCGTAGCGGTCCATGATCGCCGTCTGCTTGGCGATCCAGTCCTTCATCTGCAGCGTTGCCTTGATGCCTTTGGCATATTCATCCTCGCCGAAGCCGACGCTGGGCCCCTTCTTCTCCCAGCTGTTCGGGATCGTGTAGCCGTGCAGCGAGACACCCTCGATATCCCAGCTCCACACCTTGGCTTTCCAGGCCTTCATCACGCTTTCGGTGTAGTCGCTGTTGCCGCTGTCCCAGCCGACGGCGATCCGCTTCATCGCGTAAGGGCCGTTCTGGGCCGGGTTGAGATTGCGCATGTAATGGGCGAAGCGCTTCATCTCCTCGACGTAATGGTCGTTGGACATGGCACCCCCGCAGCCCCAATTCTCGTTGCCGAGTCCAAGATATTTGATCTTGTAGGGCGCCGGATGCCCGTTCGCCGCGCGCTCCTTGGCAAGTGTCGTAGGCTTGTCGGTAGTGAGATACTCCAGCCAGCCCGCCTCTTCTTGAACGGTGCCCGATCCGACGTTCACGGACAGAAAGGTCTCCGCGCCAAGCTGGTCGACAAAGTCCATGAATTCGTGCGTGCCGAACGTGTTCGGCTCTATGACCCCGCCCCAACTCGCGTTCACCCGCTCCTGCCGTTTCGGCCCGATCCCTTCGCGCCAGTGATATTCGTCGGCGAAGCAGCCGCCGGGCCAGCGAACGTTGGGAACCTTGATCGCTCGCAAGGCCTGCAGCACGTCGGTGCGGATGCCGCGCACGTTGGGGATGGGCGAGTCCCGGCCGACCCACACGCCGCCGTAAATGCCGCTACCGAGATGCTCGGCGAACTGGCCGAAGATGTCCGGTTCGATGATCGGACCGACACGGTTCGCCTGCACGTCGATATGCACCGATGGCGGCTGTTGTGCAGCCAACGGCGTAAGTGCGAGCACAATGGCGCTTGCCGCAACGCCGATACGCGTCCCCCAGCTCACGGTCATGTTGGCCAAACTCCTCCTGGTTGTCGGGAACGCAATAAGCAGACAATTCGCGGGCGTGCAATTTAGAACGCCGCAACCGGGTCGCATGGATAGCAGCCGTAGCTCCTGTCCTCGCCTGGTATGGGTGTCGGCGTGTCGAGCGCCTCCTGAACGTAGAGGCGCTTCACCAGCACATAAGAGACGACCGCCAGCGGTGCGGCGAAGATCACGCCGAGCGCTCCGAACATTGCTCCGAATGCGAGCAGCGAGAATAGCAGAATTACGGCCGGCAGATCGACCGCGTAGCGCTGGATGACCGGCTGGATAAGATAAGCCTCGGCGTGCTGCACGAACACGCACATGGCGACGGTCCAGAGGGCGAGATCGGTGCTGACGGCGAGTGCAAGCAGGACCGCCGGAATAGCCGACAGGATCGGGCCGGCGAACGGGATGAACTCGAGCAGCCCGGCGATGATACCGAGCACCAGCGCGGACGGCACGCCCAGCATCCACAGGCCGACGCCTGTCATCACTCCGATCACCGCCATGGCCATCACCTGGCCCTTCACATGAGCAGAAGCGCTCGGGGGCCGCGCGCGTTCCCGTCAGCCAGACTGTTGCGTTCCACGACGCAGCGCAAAAAAGCGGGCCTGCGGAGAGGGACATTCCGCAGGCCCGCCAGGAGGCCAGCTAAAGCTTGAAGTTGACCCCGAAGTTGATCGTCCGGCCGATCCGCGTTTCGAACAATGTGTCCTGCCGCTCGCTGTCGATGAACAGCGAGTTGCGCGCGTCGGTCAGATTCTGAACCTCGAGGATCAATTTGGCTTGATTGGTCAGCTTGTAGGAAGCCGAACCGTCGACGAAAGTGTTCGCCCGATTCCCCTGATAATCGTTCCCGTTCAAGCCGATGATTCCGCGGATGTACGGACCACGATAGCTGGCCGTGCCACGGATGCTGAAGCGATCATCCTCGTAGTAGAGCGTTCCGCTGGCTGACTTTTGCGACAGCCCCACAAGGTCCGCGGTATAGGTGGTACGGACGCCCGAGACGTAGACGATATAGTTGATCTTCGATTTCACCCGATTGGCGCTCGCCAGCATTCCAAAGTGCGACCAGAAGCCGGGCAGGAAGCGGAAGGGAACCTGAGCGTTGATCTCAAAGCCCTTGAGCGGACCACCGGGCGTGTTCACCGGCTGACGGATGTCGAACAAGTCGGTGGGAACCGAGTTCGTCCCATTCAGTAGTGCGTCCGGCAGCCGGGGCACAATCTCGTTGAAGGGGATTTTGCGGTTGTCGTTCTGGATGAAGGTCTTGATGTCCTTGTAATAATAAGCGACCGACAGCAGCGATCCGGGCGCAAAATACCACTCCAGCGCTGCGTCGAAGGTCTTCGCGCGGATCGGGTCCAGGTACGGGTTGTTCGACGAGCCGGTGCGCGTCGTAGCGGTTACCGAAGCCGAGCTCGGAATCAGTGGACCGAGTTCCGGGCGTGCCATTACCTTCGCGGCTGAAATGCGACCAAGCAATTTGGGGGTGAACTCGACGACGACATTCGCCGAGGGCAGCCAGTCCTTGTACGAGCGCTGCACTTCGTTGCGCACGGCGGTCACACCGGTCGGACTCGTTGCAAGCGTCTGCTGAAGATAGCCGACAGACGTCAGGTCGGTCTTCACATAACGCACGCCGATGTCGCCGCGGATCGGGAAGGGAAGCGCATTCCCGGTGTTGAAAGTCGCCATGGCGTAGGCGCTCTTCACCCGCTCTTTCACCTGCGACACGCCGATGCCGCAGGCGGGCGTGATGCAGAAGTTGAACTTGTCGGGGAAGCCGAAGGCCTCGCGCCATTTGTCGGCATCGATTGCGACCCAGCTCGACGGCGCTCCGCGACCGAATAGGCCATCAAGGCCCTCAATGTGCGTCGTCAGATCCGCGAGCGTCGTACCGGCGGGTAGCGCTCGAGTGGTGCCCTGTCCCGTATAGAGAATGGCGCCGCGAGCCTGATAATCGCTTGTGCGGTACTGGACGCCGCCCTTCAGATTGAGGGCCTCGCCGAACGACCAGGTGCCGTTCAGCTCGGCAAGTTGATTGCTCGTCTCGTTGCGCGACGGTTTGCCCTGCGTGCTGAAGCCGCCGAGAACCGTGCCGTCGGAAAGCGAGGGAGCATAGCTGAAGTTTGCGGGTTTATCGACGTCGAAGCCGAACCCGACGATCGGCGTGCTCTTGCCGTCGCGGTAATCGATGACGAAGTTGTCGGTGTCGATCGCATCGATGAAGGTCTGAAGACGCTCCTTGCCGTTCCAAAGCGAGTTCGACGCCCCGAGCATCCCGCTAATGTGGAAACGATCGGAGAAACGATGCTCGAAGTTCAGGTTCATCTGCTTGAACGTCGAAACGAAGTGATCGACCAGCCCTTCGGAACGCACGTCAACACCATCGAACACGCCGTAAATGAGCGATCCGTGCTCGTCGAACTCGATGTCGCGCACCGACACCATCGGCTGCCCGTTGTTGTTGATGTTCCGGGCGAAGGAGAGGCCGGCAATGTAATTGTCGCGCCGCGTCACATCATAGCGGGAGTAGAGGGTGTCGATCGAAATGTCGGTATTGTCGGTCGGCTTGAACTGAAACGTCAGCGATCCGCCGATCCGCTTGTTGTTCTGCTCGGAGTTCACGTACCGCGGAATGCGCGGGAAGAAGGCTCCGCTGCCGGGCGTTGTTGGAGCCGACGGGTCAAACAAGCCCATGATCGTATTGTACGCGGCGAGCGTTCCTGTGCGGGGATTGTTCGTGCTGCACATCGTCGCCGTGGCGCCTCTCGACGCACCATTTGCCGGAATGGTCGGCGAAGGGCTTGGGTAGATATATCCAATCGGAGTGCAGAACGGCTGCACCGGGCTGGGGCCATTTACGGTAGCGCTTACCCGATCCGGATCCAGGCCGTTGCCCCCAAGCGAGGCCGAGAGAATATCAACGGCCGAATAGCCGACTTCGCGGATATGGCGTTTCTGGAAAGCGAGCGATCCAAGAATCCCGAAACGCCCATCGGCAAAACTCTTTGCGACGAGAGCGGAGAAGCGCGGATCAACCTTCTTGCTGATATTGTTGTAAACGCCGCGGCCGGTCGCGCTGAAGACGAAATCGTCCTTATAGTCGAGCGGATGCGGCGCCTTGAGATCGACGGTCGCGCCAAGCGATCCCTCCTCGACGTCGGCCGAGGGAGTCTTGCGCACGGTCAACGATGAGAAGATTTCCGACGGGAACACGTTGAAATCGAAGCTTCGGCCCGAGTTTCCGGCACCGTAGATGTCCGAAGAACCCGTTTGGGAGGAGCCCTCCATGCCGTTGATTCGCACGCGGGTGAATTGCGCGCCCAGACCGCGAACCGAGATATTGCGGCCCTCGCCGCCATCGCCGCGCGACAGCGAGACGCCGGGCACGCGCTGCATCGATTCCGCGAGGTTAGAATCGGGGAATTTTCCGATGTCCTCGGCCACGATCGTGTCGATCGCCGCGGTTTCCTTGCGCTTATCGGCAAGGGCGCGAGCAAGGCTCGACCGGAAGCCGGTGACGACCACCTCGGTTGGTTCGTTAGCGGAGGTCTGCGACGCTCCGGCAGGATCGCTCGCGGGCGGCACCTGCTCGGAAGTAGGCGGCACCTCTGTGGTCTGTGCGAAGGCCGGATTGGCCAGCAAGAACGCTATTGCCGCGAATGACGAAGACGCACGGAAAGAACGGATGACAAACGATTGCATTGAGGGCCCCCTACAGCTCGCGAATGGAGAAGTTTGACACTTCTCTCTTTTGCTAATGACAACGGTGCCATAAGCCTGACGGGGTGGCAAGTCTCTATCACATAATGGAACGTGATCCTACGCACAGGAATAGCTACCAGGTTGATACCGGAGTGCGGAGCATGCGATTCCGGCGTCGCCGAGCGACTCAGCGTCGACCGAGCCTCATCGACGCCGCGACTCCGCCCAAGCCGTCAGAAACGCTACAACGATTCAACAACCGCGTCGGTAAATCGGCCAAGCGCGTCGTCGCTCATTCCCACGACATTGAACCGTCCGCTGTCGGCCATGTAGATCGAATGCTCGCTGCGCAGCTTCAGCACCTGCTCCTTGGCTAACGGGAGCATCGAGAACATCCCGTATTGCCAGCCAATGAACGCAAGGCGCGGGTCGGCCGATGCGATGCGCTGCCGGACAGAGTTGATGCGGTCGCGCATGGCGTCGAGTTCGGCGTGCCAGTCGGCGGCGAGCTGCGGATCGTCGAGGATGATGCGAACGGCGGCTGCGCCATGATCGGGAGGCATCGACCACATCTCGCGGGCAATCTGGGACAGATGGGCCATCGCGGTCGCGGATGCCTCCGCCGACGGCGTCTTGACGAACAGGGAGCCGACGCGGTCCCGGTAGACGCCGAAATTCTTGTCGCAGCTTTGCGCGATCAGCACTTCCTCTGCCGCATCGAGCACCGCGTGAAGCCCGCGCGAATCCTCCTGCAATCCCCGTGCGAACCCCTGATAGGCGATGTCGACCATCGGAATGAGGCCGCGTTCTCCGATGGTCCGCGCAACGCCCTGCCACTGCTGATCGTCCAGATCGGCGCCGGCGGGGTTGTGGCAGCAGGCGTGGAGCAGGACGACATCGCCGGCCCGCGCCTTGCCGAGCGCGTCCATCATCACGTCGAAGCGCACCGTGCCGCTGTCGCGATCATAATAAGGATAGTCGACGATCTCGAGACCGGCCGCCTTGATCACCGGCGGGTGGTTGGGCCAGGTCGGGTTGCCGACGAGCACGCGCGCCTGCGGGTTGGCTGTCGCGATCAGCTCAAAGGCGAGCCGCAGCGCTCCACATCCGCCGGGGGTCTGCAGTCCGACGATGCGGTCATCGTCGGCATGCCGCCCAAGCACGATCGGACGCAGAAGCTCCACGAACCTTTTGTCCCCGGCGCTTCCGAGATAGGCCTTGGTTTCCTGCGTCTCGACGAGGCGACGCTCGGCTTCCTTTATCACCTTCAGGATCGGAGTACGGCCCTGCCCGTCCCGAAAGACGCCGACGCCGACGTCGATCTTGTCCGGCCTCGGATCGGCGTTGCATAGCGCAATCAGCGCGAGCAGCGCATCGCTTTGGACGGGGGAAAGATCGGCGAGGCCGCGAGCCTTGAGGGTCGTTTCAGTCATGATGCGGGCGCCTTAGCGGCAAATGGTGCGATGCAAAAGTCGCGTTGGGTCCTCCTTGCGCCGACGTTCAACGTGCAAAAGCCGTAACGTCAGGAACGGGCCGGTCCCCCACTTCGTTGAACGGTCACAGCCACAGGAGAGTAAGCCATGAAAATCAGCGAAGTGATGACTCGCGAGGTCGCGACGGTTCGTCCCGACCAGACCGCGCAGGAAGCCGCCACTTTCATGCTCCAGGGCGATGCCGGGTCGATTCCGGTCACCGAGGGCGACCGCTTGGTCGGCATCATTACCGATCGCGACATTGCCGTGCGCGGGGTTGCCAAGGGCCGCGGGCCCGAGACGCCGGTGCGTGAATTGATGAGCAGCGGCCTCGTTTGCGCCCGCGTTGACGAAGACACCGACGATGTCGCCGCAAAGATGAGCGACGCTCAGGTTCGCCGCCTCCCGGTCATTGACGAGTCCGAGAAGATCGTCGGAATCGTCAGTCTCGGCGACCTGTCCCGCGGAGGCGACGGCGAGGAAGCGACGATTGCGCTCGAGGGCATCAGTGCCCCCGGCAACCAGCACCAGCAATAAAGCCTAGCGGTCGGCGAGCTCGCCGATCGAACGGTCGACCAGGGCCTGGTCCGCATTGGCGTCGTGCCGCTCGGCAATCAGCCGGGCGGCGGCCTTGGTTGCGGCGTCCGCAGCTGCGGAGCGAAGTCCCTCGATCACGGCACGTTCCTCGGCGGCGATCTTGTCCTCGGCCATCCGCGTCCGGCGTTCGATCAGCGCCTGCGCATCGGTATCGGCCTTCGCGACGATCGCTTCCGCCTCCGCCTGCGCGCGCTCAATCATCGCAGCGGCTTCCTTGTCGGCCGACTTGGCTTTCTGCTCATATTCCTTGCGCAGCGCCTCGGCTTCCTCGCGCAGCGCCCTGGCTTCGTCGAGCTGAGAGCGGATCGTCGCGATCCGGTCGTCAAGCGACCTGGCGATCGCGCCCGGCACCTTCTTCCAGATGAGGATCGCGAACACGACCAGCATGGCGATCGCAACCCACCCGCCGGCGTTGAAGCCCCACGCGGTGGCTTCCTTATGTTCGGTGGCCGGCACGGCCGTGCCCGCCGTGGTGTGAACCGTCTCAGCCACGCGTCATCTCCACCGCCTTGAGCGCCTCGTCCTTGCCAATCGTGAGGCCGGCAACCTTGGCGACAACCTCCTGAGTCATTTCCGCGGCAGCGGCGACGATCTCGGCATGCGCAGCCTCGCTGGCGGCGCGGATCCGGCTTTCTGCCTTCTCCAGCTTCGCCTGATTGGCGACATTGGCCTTGGCGGTCAGCGTTTCGATCTTGCGCGACGCTTCCTGTTTGGCCGCAGTCGACAGCTTCATCGCCTCGGCCCGGCTTGCGTCGATCCGCTGACGATACGCCTCTTCGGTTTCATCGGCCTTGGCCTTCGCCGTCTCGGCCGCAGCCAGATCCTGCGCAATCTGCTGGTCGCGCTTGTCGACCGTCGACTGGATCTTCGGCACCATTCCGCGGCCGATGACGAAATAGATGAAGCCAAGCGTGATCGCCAGCCAGAACAGCTGCGACAGGATGACGTCCGAAAGCTGGGTTAGCTGAGGCATTGGTTCCCCTTGGGCAGCGAGGGGGCGAACCCCCCGCCGGTCCAATTAACGCGCGTAAAGAATGATCATCGCCACGGCGAATGCCATCAGGCCGAGCAGCTCGGCGGCGGCGAAGCCGAAGATCAGGCGCGGGAACTGGCCGTCGGCTGCTGCCGGGTTGCGCAGCGCGCCCTGAAGGAACGAGCCGAAGACGACGCCAACGCCGGCAGCGGCAGCGCCGACACCAATTGCGGCGAGACCGGCGCCGATGACCTGTGCGGAAGCGAGATCCATTTTACATTACTCCTTGAAAAAAGACGAAATTGTCTAGTGAAGGTGCACCGCGTCGTTAATGTACATCGACGTCAGCAGAGCGAAAACATAAGCTTGGATGGCGCCGACCAGCAGTTCCAGCGCGTTGATGAACGTGACGAACAGGAAGCACAGAAGCGAGACGACATAGCCGCCCCCGCCCGCGTTCAGCCCCTGGACGATGAAATTGCCGAAGACGTCCAGCAGGATGTGCCCGGCGAACATGGCGATAAACGGCCTCAGGCCAAGACTGAACGGACGCACCGCGAAACTGATGAGCTCGATCGGTGCGATCAGGATCTTGAGACCGACCGGCATCCCCTTGGGCCAGAACAGCGACAGGAAATGCAGGCCGTGCTTCCAGAAGCCGACACCCAGCACGATCAGGAAACTGATGATCGACATCGTGCCCGTGACCGTGAACTGGCTGGTGACGGTGAAGGGATGCGCCCCGACGATCGCAAACGGCATCGAGCCGACAAAATTTGCGAACAGGATGAAGACGAAGGCCGTAAAAACCCACGGCAAATAGGCGCGGCCCTCGGGTCCGATGCTGCTCGTCACCATTGAATTGACGGCGCCGACCAGACCCTCGGCGGCGACCTGCCAGCGGTTCGGCACAAGCTGGCGGCGCATGCCCATCATCATGAAGCCGGTGATCAGCGCGAGCAGGATCATCATCCACAGCGCGCTGTTGGTGAAGGCCAACGGATTATTCGGCCCCAGATCCCCGAAGACCGGGTGGATCTGGAACTGATGCATAGGGTCGATTTTGGATTCCGCCGCCACTTGTTACTTCCCTGCGTCCCTGTCGCCACTCTGGCCGAAAGTCTTAACCGCATCCCACACCGCGCCGGCAAAGCCGATGAACATCATCGCCAGCATGATCCACGGCGCCGTGTCGAACAGCCGGTCCAGCAGCCAGCCGATGATGGCTCCGCCCAACGGCATTCCGACCAGGCCCTGCGCCACCCGAATGCCTCGCGATCGCACAATCGCGGAGGAATCGGCCGGTTTGGGCCTACGCTCGCCTTCCACTCGTTCGGCCCGCTTCAACCGCTCGTCGAGCGAGCCGAGACGTACGTCCTGAGGGGACGTTGGATCCCTGTCGGTCTGGTCTTCGGCCATGTTGCCCAACTCCGGATATGCGCGGCGGCAGCTTCAAAAGCGCGACCGCGAAAGGCGAGGAACATGGCGGCCCAACCCGCCAAGGCGCCGCCCCTTTATGAAGTGGGCTGCCGATAGTCAACCGCGCGAGGGGATCCCGCGCTTGTGCGCCATAGCCGGGGCAGGATCGGAAAAACAGGCACGGCCTGGGCCTTCTTGCCGCAGTGCACCAAAGCGCCCTCAGTGGGAATTTGGTGAATATTTTGCATCGCACAAATAATTGTTGCTGCACTGCGGTATTGCTGTCAGTCATTCCGCATCCGGAGAGAACAACCGGAACGAAACATCCTTTCGACGCGCAGTGCTGCGTGGCTCGAAGGAACGCCGGCATGGCCGGTGTGGGGCAATGAAGCCGCCTGGGGGCCATCATCCGATGGCTTTCTGGCGGCTTTCTTTTTGGGCTGAAGGGGGCCGACCATGAACACAGACGACAAGGACGGAATGAAGGGGACCGCGCGCCGCGATTTCCTGAAGCTGGGTGGATCCGTAGCGGCCGCTTCCGCGGCAACGATCATCATTCCCGGCGCAGCCTCGGCCGCCGGCTTCGTGCCGGAAATCAAGGGCGCCAAGCTGGGCTTTATCGCGCTCACCGACGCAGCCCCGCTGATCGTCGCCAAGGAACTCGGCCTGTTCGCCAAATACGGAATGCCGGACGTCGTCGTTGCCAAGCAAGCGAGCTGGGCCGCCACGCGCGACAATCTGGTGCTGGGTGCGGACGGCGGCGGCATCGACGGCGCGCACATCCTGACCCCGATGCCCTACCTGCTGACGATGGGGAAAATCGGCAAGCCGACGCCGATGAGCATCCTCGCTCGCCTCAACGTCAACGGCCAGGGCATTTCGGTTTCCAAGGAATATCTGGCGGCCAAGGCCGACCTCAACGCCGGCAAGATGAAGGGCGTGATCGGCCAGCGCAAAGCGGCCGGCAAGAAGATCACCATGGCCATGACCTTCCCGGGCGGAACGCACGATCTGTGGATCCGCTACTGGCTCGCGTCCGCAGGAATCGATCCCGACAAGGACATCGAACTGATCACCATTCCGCCCGCGCAGATGGTCGCCAATATGAAGGCGGACACGATGGACGCCTTCTGCGTCGGCGAGCCGTGGAACGACCAGCTGATCAGCCAGAAGCTCGGATACACGGCCGTCTCCACCGGCCAGATGTGGATGAACCATCCGGAAAAGAGCTTCGGGATGCGGTCCGACTGGGTCGCCAAATATCCCAAGGCGGCAATCGCGCTGACGGCAGCGATCATTGAGGCGCAACGCTGGTGCGACGTCCCGGCCAATAACGCCAAACTTGCGGCAATGATCGGTGGACGCGACTGGCTCAAGGTCGCGCCGGTGGACATCCAGGATCGTCTGCTCGGCAATTTCAACATGGGCGACGGCCGCGTCATCAACAACGCGCCTTTCAAGATGAAGTTCTGGGCCGGCAACGCCTCCTTCCCGTGGAAGAGCCACGATCTGTGGTTCCTCACCGAGAAC
>JBDSMG010000048.1:0-24084 GCA_039915925.1 Sphingomicrobium sp. | reverse complement strand
TGGAAGAGCCACGATCTGTGGTTCCTCACCGAGAACCAGCGCTGGGGCAAAATTCCCAAGGGCAACATGATGCCGTTCCTGGGCAAGGTGAACCGGTCCGACATCTGGCGCAAGGCGGCGGCGCTCGCCGGCGTGCCGGGCGGGCAAATCCCGAAGGGCGAGAGCCGTGGGATCGAGCGCTTCTTCGACGGCAAGGTGTTCAATCCCGGCAATCCGGGCGCCTACCTCGCAAGTCTTGGCATCAAGCGCTGAAATTGAAAGGACAGGCCTTGGCTACCGTCATTTCCATGCGCGGCGAAGATGTCGCTTCGAACCACGAACCGGAATTGAGCAGCGCAATGGAAGCGACGGTGGCCAAGGCCGATCCTCCGCAAAAGGCCGCGCCGGTGAAAGCCCGGCCGGCCTTGGGCGCCCGCCTCGGCGGAATGGCGGGGGCGGCCGCCGCGCGGCTGCTCCCCACCTTGCTCATGCTCGTGCTGTTCCTTGGCGCGTGGCAGATCGCCTGCCAGGACGAAGGATCGGCGCTTCCGGCGCCGTCCAAGATCTGGACCGAAAGCCATGAGGTGATCGTCCATCCGCTCAAGGGCGTCATCTTCGACGCGGGCGGAATGCATATCGATGAAACCGGCGACGTCGGGGTCGGTGGGCATATCCTGACCAGCCTCCAGCGCGTTGCTTACGGCTTCAGCCTGTCGGTCATCTTCGGCGTCGCGCTCGGCATCCTGATCGGACAGAGTGTGTTCGCCTATCGCGCGCTCGATCCCTTGTTTCAGATTTTCCGCACCGTGCCTCCGCTGGCCTGGCTTCCGATCAGCCTTGCGATCTTCCAGCAGGCCGGCCCCTCGGCCGTCTTCCTGATCTTCATCACCGCGATCTGGCCGATCATCCTCAACACCGCGGCGGGGGTGCAGAATATTCCCGAGACCTACCGCAACGTCGGCCGCGTGCTGGCGCTGAGCCCGATCGAGTATTTCCGCAAGATCATGCTGCCCGCGACCGTGCCGCACATGTTCACCGGCCTTCGCATCGGCATCGGCATGAGCTGGCTGGCGATCGTCGCCGCCGAGATGGTACAGGGCGGCACCGGCATCGGATTTTTCATCTGGGACAGCTACAACAGCTCGCTCCTCACCGACACGATCGTCGCTTTGATCTGGATAGGCTTGGTCGGCTTCACGCTCGACCGGATTGTCGGCTGGATCGGCAATCGCGTCGCCCGTCAGGCTTGAGAGGATCGGAAATGAAGCATCAACCCTATCTGCTGCTCGAAGGCATTACGGTTACCTTCCCGACGCCCGGCGGCATTTTCACCGCGCTCGATTCCGTCGATCTGGGTGTCGAGAAAGGCCAGTTCGTCTCGATCATCGGCCACTCGGGCTGCGGCAAGTCGACCTTGCTCAACGTGGTCGCCGGCCTGGTCAAGCCGAGCGAAGGCGTCGTATTCCTCGAAGGCCAACCGGTGGATAAGCCTGGGCCGGACCGCGCCGTAATCTTTCAGGATCACTCGCTCCTGCCCTGGCTTTCGGTGCTGGAAAATGTCCTGCTCGCGGTGGACAAAGTGATGAAAAGCGCATCCCGAACCGAACGCCGGGAATGGGCGATGCACAATCTGGAACTGGTGCAAATGGCCAGTTCCGCGTCGAAGCGCCCGGCCGAGCTGTCCGGCGGGATGAAGCAGCGCGTCGGAATCGCCCGCGCCATTGCGATGAAGCCGCGCGTGCTACTGATGGACGAGCCGTTCGGAGCCCTCGACGCCCTGACCCGCGCGAGCCTTCAGACCGCGGTGATGAACATCCAGGAACAGCTGCGAAATACGGTGCTGATGATCACGCATGACGTGGACGAGGCGGTGCTGCTCAGCGACCGTGTACTAATGCTGACTAACGGTCCGGCCGCGACGATCGGTGAAGACCTCGCGGTCCGTCTGCCGCGCCCACGCAGTGCGTTGGAAAGCGCCCCGCTTCCCGTATATCAGCAGGCTCGCCAGGCCGTCTTGCGCTTCCTTCACCAGCGATATTCCAATCCGCTGGATGCAGCGGCCTGAGCGGCTGGTTCTGGTCCACTAAGTCGGAACTACCGCTTCAGCCAAGCTGAAACATCTCTAGCGGCAATAGTCCGGAACAGGTGCCGCTTGCCCGGCCAGGCGGCGGCGCCACACGCCGTCGGAGAGCAGGTAGACCTCGCCAACGTCTACTCGGGCCAGCAGTTGGCAGCCGGCCGTGATCCCCACTTCCTGCGGACTGACTCGATGGGTCGCGGCAAAATTGCTGTACAGCGAGCGGCGGCGGATGTTGATCGTGGAAACCTGCGTACGCACGGCGGCGGTGGCATTCGCCCCGAGCCCGAGATAGCCGTCATACCGCTCGCCGACCTGGCCGACAGCGCGCGCTTGATCCACGAGCGGCGTCTGCGCCGCTACGGTGACGGCCACCATCAGAGCCACCGCTGCAATCAGGCCTCGGATCATGGCTTCTTCGGTGCCGGGAAGGCGCCGGGGTTCTGGTTGATCAGCTGCTCGACGTCGCGCTGCAGCCGGACCAGCACCTCCTGGCGGATGGTGACATTGAGGTTGATCTCGATCGGCTTTTCCGGGGTTTTCACCGAAATGCAGCCGGCGAGCGGAAGGCCCGCGGCAGCCGCGGCGAGCAGTCTCAGTCGAAGCTTCGGGGTGGTCATGGTCACTTCTTCTTCTGTGCTGGTGGGGTGGCGGAAAGGCTGGTCCCGGGTTGATTCGGCGGAACCGCGGTCTGGGTTTCCTCGACGCGGCGAACCTCGGTGACGATCCCGGGGACTTCGTCGAGCGGTCGCGGAAGGACGCTCCCGATCACTTGCGTCGGATCGCGCATCGATTTGGCGGTTGCGATGAGCGCGCGGAATGGGCCCGTGATGTTGACGTTGAGCTTCAGCGGCACCTTCTTGAGCAGACCCTTGATAATCTTCTGGGTCTTCGTCGTCTGCCCGAGCGCGACGCCGTCGATAGCCAGCCGAGCCGCGAATTCGCCCGCGAGCTCACCGTCGAGCCGGATGATCATCGACCGGAAGCGAAGGTCCTTCAGCGCGTTGAAGGCAAGGTTCTGGATCATGCCGAGCTTGCCGACCGGACCGGTGTAAGCAAGCGAGCCGCCGCCTGGCCGCGAGTCCAGTCGCCCGCCCACGATACGCCCACCGCTTTCGTCGAAAATCATCGGCAGCACACCGTCGAAGATACCCGTCGCTTCGATGCCGGGGAATCCCATGGTCTGGACGAAGGTATTGGCGTTGAGGCCGATCACCTGGAACGTAAGTCGCTTGGCGGTCGGGCGGCTGAAGTTCAGGATCGTTTCCTGCAGGACCAGCCGGCCGCCCATGAACGGCCATTCGCCACGCTCGACCTTTACGAGCTGGTTCGGCAGCAACTGGTAACGGATCACGCCATTCTCGACGAGGATACCGGGGTTGATCGAGGCGATCGTCATCGTCTGCCCGGGCGACGTGCTCAGCGCGAGCAGGTCGTTGAAGTGGACCGTCCCGCGCATTCCGGTGACCGGACCGAAGGGCGCCGCGAGATCGAGCCCAGGTGTCGTGAAGTCGCCGCTCGACGTGACCTTCGTCCCGACCCAGTCGATCCTGCCGCGGCCGCTGATGGTGCCGTTGACCAGGGCGATGACGCCTTCGGTGAGGCGAGTCAGCTCCTCCGGCTGCAGATTCTTCCCGAATGTGATCCCGGGAACGTCGAGATCGGCATGTCCGACGCCGCTCGACAAGCGGTGGTCGATCGTGACGTCGCTAATGCGCGCTCCGCTGGCAGGATGGATCAAAGTGCCGCCCGCGCGCACCATGTCCTTAGCAAGATTGAAGCGGAAGTCGTTACTGCGCATCGGGTAGAAGCGCGGAACGGGCGCGCGGTCCGATACAAGCATCGCACCATTAGCATTGAGATCGCCGTTCCTGAAGGCCCACTTGCCGGCCATCTCGCTCATCGCCAGCGGGACATTGCCAATGGTGGAACGCGCGCCGGAGAAGTTGCCGACAATGCCCTTACCGCTCAAATTGCCACCCAGGCGAGCAGCGTCGAAGATGATCGGCGAAGCCGACCGGCCCAGCCGCAGCGCCATTGCGTTCACCGCGAACTGCTGGCCCACGATCCTCGCATCGTTGGCGGTCAGGTGCAGCGGAGAAGCACCGATTCGACCGTCGAGAACCGGCCGATTGAAGCTCGCGCCATAGCGCAGCGGGCCGTTGGCGGGCTTCGACAGCATGGCCCCGCCGATCGGACAGGCGGGCAGCCGCGTCGGACCGAGTTGGAACGAGGCCGTGCGAAGATAGCGGAAGCTGACGACCGCGCAGCCTGTGCCGACCGCCAGGCTGCCCTCGTTTCCGAACCGGCCGGTGATCGGCACCCGGAGTGCCTCTATCCGTCCGTTCGGGAACGGCCCGTCAACCTCGACGATCGTGCTGACCTGAGTCGAACCGTTGGGCGCTGCAGCGAATCGGATCGGCGCCAATGCAAGCCGGGAGCTGCCGACCACATAGGGCCGGAATTCGGCGACTCCGCTCATCGGAGCGCCATTGCGCGGCTGTCGCATTGCAACCCGACCTGTCGGCAGGCCGCCGCCCCCCATCGCGATGTTGCCGTTGAGCCGGAAGCGGCTGCCCGGCCAGTAGTAGGTAATCCCGTCCCCGCCGGAGATCGCGACCCGCGCGCCTTGCGGCCCGGTGACGCTCGCGCGGTCGATCCGGACCGCGCCGCCGCCCGGGAAGTTGACCATGCGCAGCGTTCCGTTCGCACCAAAATTGCTCGTCGTGCGCGCAATGGCCCGCCCGACCGCCTTGGCGACCGGGCCGACCGGGGTCTGCTCGGTCGCCGCAAGCGGACCGGTGATGCTTGCGAGCATCGATGGCGCAAGCGTTCCGCTGGTCGCGCCATAGTCGCCGACCATCACAAACGTCCCGGCACGGAATCCGAGCCGGTAGCGCCCACTCATCCGGGTGCGCTCCGCATAGATCGAAGCCAGCCGCGAGCGTTGCGCCGAAAGCTTCACGCTTCCGAGCACCGAATCCTGGTCCCCTTTGAACGTGAGGTCGCCGGCAAAGTTGGCGAGCCCGTTTTCGCCCGCGGTGAGGCTGGCGATCGCCATGCGCCCGCCGCCATCGAAGTCGGTGAAGCTCTCGTTGGCTCTGGCATCGACTTCGAAGCGCGGCTGCACGACGTCGAACCGGCTGACCGCGCAGGTGAAGCGATCGACGCGGACGGGGCCGACGACGTGGGGATGCCTGGCGACGACTTCCACGGCGACATTAGCACGCAGGTTGGTAGCCCGGCACCGCCCCGGGACGATCTGCGGACTGACCGCCGCGAGGTGGCCCTTGAAGCCGCCGGACAGGTTGCCCGCTCCCTGAAGCGCGATCCCGAGCGGCCCCTGCGGTGTCATCAGACTGATGCTTGTGTCAGCAACATCGACGACAAAATTCGGCAGAGCGAAGGGCTTGTTGCTCGGTGGGGGCATCAGCCGGTCGATTTGGCCCCAGCTGACGCGATTCTTGACCACCCGGCCGCGCAGCCGGACTCCACGCGCGACGATGCGGTAGACCTCGACGGTCCCGTTCCACTTCACGCGCAGCTGCACCTGCGCATATTTCGCGATCAGGTCGGGCCGTTCCGGATCGCCGATCACGAGATTGCTGACCTGCTGCGTGCGCAGGCCGACGCGGTCGAGACGGTAGGTCGTCTGCACTCCGCGGCGCTTGAACTCGCGCTCCATAAAATGGGTGGCGAGCGGCCGCCGGGCGGCCCACAGCGCGACCAGAGCGACGATGATCACGATCAGCAGGACGATGGCGATCAGCGACACGACACGGCGCCAACCGGAGCGACGGCGAACGATCACGGTCTCTCCCCCGCGCGGGCCGTCCTCGCCCTCGTCGCTGATCCGCTCTGCCATGGCCTCTACTAACCCCCGCGCGCAGAGACCGTTCCAGTGACGGCATGACCTCGCTTCACGAAGCCGCTCGGCTGTGTTCTAAGGGCCGCTGCTCGGCAGGCAGCGCGAAGGGGCGCCATGCACGGGCATGCCAATAATGTTGATACTTCAGCCAGCGGACACCGCGCACGGTTGCGCAAGCGTCTGTTCGACGGCGGACCCAGGGCGCTGCTCGATCATGAGTTGGTCGAATATCTCCTTGCCCTCGCCATTCCCCGCCGCGACACGAAAGCGCAAGCGAAGGAATTGATCGCGCGCTTCGGCGGGATAGGCCCACTGCTGTCCGCGGATGCCGAGACGCTCGCGCGTGCGGGCCTCACGGAAGGCGTCGTCGCAGCATTGAAGATCGCCGAGGCAACCGCGCTTCGCCTGCTCGAGACCCGCATTGAAGGCCGGCCGGTCCTGTCGAGCTGGGACGCGGTCGGCGATTATCTGCAGGCGGCGATGGGCCATTCGGCGATCGAGGAGGTGCGCGTGCTCTTCCTCAACGCGAAGAACCTGCTGCTTGCGAACGAGGCGATGTGGCAGGGCTCGGTCGACGAAGCCTCGGTTCACGTTCGCGAGGTGATCAGCCGCGCCATCGCCCTCGGTGCGACCGCACTCATCATCGTGCATAACCACCCAAGCGGCGACCCGACCCCAAGCAGCCAGGACATCCGCCTCACCCGCGACCTGGTCGATGCCGGAAGGCACATGAAGATCATTGTCCACGACCATGTGATCGTTGGCTCATCCGGACGCACGAGCATGCGGGCGATGGGGCTGTTATAGTCGGAGCAAATGGCGCGCCCGGAACGATTCGAACGTCCGACCCTCAGATTCGTAGTCTGATGCTCTATCCAGCTGAGCTACGGGCGCGCGGCCAAGTGACTGGCGAGGCCGCGACATAAGGGGATGGATGGAGCCGCGCAACCCTTCAAAACCATTGCCGCGCTCTCCCCTGCCCGCCTAAGGAGCGCTTGATGCCTCGCCTGCGCACCCTGCTGATTGCCGCGGCACTGCCATTGAGCTGCTGCGCCCCCGCCGGTCCGCCGCCGCCTTCGCTCCTACCGCGGCCGGCCGAAGCGATCGATCCCCGCCTTCCCGTGCTCCCCGCGACCAGTCCCCGCCCCGTCAGCGCAGCCCTGACCGCGCAGCTCACTTCACTCGCCCGCCAAGCGCGCGCAGGGGACGAGCGGTTCCGCGGTGCGATGACGCGTGCCGAACAGCTTGCCGGCTCGGCAGGTGCGCCGAAAAGCGAGAGCTGGATCGTGGCTCAGGAGGCGCTTTCGGCGGCCGTGGCAGCGCGGGTTGAAACCACACGGGCCTCGGCCGACATCGACGCCATCGCCGCGACAGCCTTGCACACGAAAGGCACGATCGCTCCGGGCGATCTTGCGGCAGTTCAGGCGGTCGGCGAGGAAGTCGCGACGATTGACCGCGCCCAAGCCGCACGGATCGCTGCGGTGTCGAGGCGTCTCGGCCTTTAGGGCCGCCTCACCATTTGATGATCGAGAGAATGCTGGCGTGATCATCAGTCCACCGCGCGAGCGGTGCGCGCGGGAGGACGTCCCACCGGTCCGCTCCGCTAGAACGCTCCACGGCAGCGACAGTCGAGGCGGATGGCGACATCATGATCCAGATCGAACCACCGGCGTGCTGTTCCTTTTCGGCATCTGTGGGGCCGTACGTCCGGACTCGCGCAACCCAGCCTTGAGCTGCAGCGGCGGCGACGACGGGACGCAAATCGAGATAACGGTTCGAGATGTGCACCATCAGCAGGCCGTTGGTCGAAAGATGCGATCGATAGAGCGAGAATGCCTCTCGCGTGAGCAAGTGCATCGGCACCGAGTCGGACGAGAAAGCGTCCAGGACGAGCACGTCGGCACTCGCGGCCGGTTCCTTTTCAAGCATCAGGCGTGCGTCCCCCACCACCACCGGCGCATTTGGTTGGCACCGCGCCAGGAACCGGAAGCGGCGGGTATCGCGCGCCATCTCGACGACTTTCGGATCGATTTCATAAAAGCGCCACGACTGGCCGGACTGACCAGCGCAAGCGAGCGTTCCCGCGCCCAATCCGACAACCCCGACGCGCGCGTGCGCGAAGATCGCGGGCAGCGAACGCATCGCGAGGCCGACGCCCGAGCGGGGTGCGTAATAGCTCGTCGTCATCCGCTCCCGCCCTGGAGAACCGAGGTTTTCGATTCCGTGGATCGTGGTGCCGTGGACGAGCAAACGCGCACTGCCGTTGTCAATTTCGCGGACCGAATAGATGCCGAAGAAGCTGCGCGTCATGCGATGATCGATGTTGAGAGCGATCTTTTCCCAGCCGCCCAGGCTGAGCATCACGGCGGCGACACTGAGCGCGAACAGCCAGCGATTGCCGATCGCGGCGATAGCGATACCGATAACCGCCACGGAAAACAGGAATCCGGCCAGATGATTGTCCGGAACGCCGATGGTCGAATTGTCGACGAAGCTCAAAAACAAGGCAGCGATCGCGAGCCAGCGAGTCAGCCGCGCGGCCCGTTCGCCGCCGTCCCATAGCGCGCGAGCGCGGGCGAAGGGGTTTGCGGCCACCATGACGAATGCCGACGCAGCGACCAGCAACGGATATTCGTAGGTCCAGTCGAACGTGAGGGGGGCGACCAGGGCGCAGAACAGCCCGCCGATCATGCCCCCTACCGAGGTGGATAGATAGAAGATCGTCAAATGCTCGGGGTCCGGGCGGCCATCGAACAGCATCGCGTGAATCGCGGCCGAGATGATCAGCATTGAGGCGAGAATCGCGAACATTACGACCAGCGGATATGGCGTGGAGTCGGCGAACACGCTGCACGCGGTCGCCAGCAGTGCGAACGGCGCCATCCTGGTCATCATGCGCGCTGCGCGCCGATCCGCTGCGAAGGCGACGGAGAAGCTGAGCAGATACAGTCCCAGCGGCATCACCCACAGCAGAGGCATTGCAACGATGTCCGTGGTCAGGTGCAGCGTCGTGGACAGCATCAGGCCGGATGGAATGGCGGCGAGCGCAATCCACCGGCCTATTTGCGCCGGGCGAGGCGCGGCGGCGAGACTTTCGCGAACCTCGACCGCCGCGAGCTTCGGCACACGCAGCGTGCAGGCGACGAGCAGCAATGCGAGGACGCCATAGCCAAGGCTCCACAGGTGGCTCTGGGCGGCAACCGGCAGGAACGGCTCCACGAGCAACGGATATGCGAGCAGCCCGAGGAAGCTCCCCAAGTTCGACGCGGCATAAAGCGGATAGGGATCACCGCCGCCTGCAAGCGCGTACCACCGCTGGAGAAGCGGCGCCTGGGACGACACGATCAGGAATAAGGGTCCGATGCTGACGACCAGCAGCCAAGGCACCCACAAGAAGATGTTCGCTTGCGGCGGCGGCGTAGCGGAAATTAGCGCGATCGGCAGAGTGATCGCCGCGAGTGCGAACAGGCCAAGATGCACGATGGCCTGCCGCCGGGGCGCGAGCCGTCCGAGCAGATGGGCATAGGCATAACCGGCGAGGAGTAGCGCCTGGTACACCAGCATCGCCGAATTCCAGACCGCCGGCGCTCCGCCCAACCTTGGCAGTGCCATCCGCGCCACCATCGGCTGCACCAGGAAAAGCAGGAAGCTGCCGGCGAAGACGCAGGCTGTAAAGCGTGCGCGGGTGAAACCGCCCGTGGCAACGGGCTCTAGGGCGAGGGTGGCCATGGCTTCGCAGCGTAAGCCGAAGCGGTGCTTTTTTGGTTAATGGCCAATTAGCCGTGAATCAGACGCGCTGCGTCGAGCGCGTGGTAGGTCAGGACGCCGGTGGCGCCGGCGCGCTTGAACGCCAGCAGCGTCTCGACAATCAGGGCGTCGCGGTCTCCTGAGCCCGTGGCAGCGATCGCCTCGATCATCGCATACTCGCCGGACACCTGGTAAGCGAAGGTCGGAACGCCAAACCGGTCCTTCACGCGCGCAAGTACGTCGAGATAAGGTAATCCCGGCTTTACCATCACCATGTCGGCGCCCTCGGCGATGTCGAGCGCGACCTCGCGCAGCGCCTCGGCGATGTTGGCCGGGTCCATTTGGTACCCGCGCTTGTCGCCCTTCAGCCGGCCCGACGAGCCGACCGCATCGCGGAAGGGGCCGTAGAAGGCCGAGGCATATTTCGCCGCATAGGCCATGATCGCGACATTCTGATGCACTCCACGCTCGAGCGCAGCCCGGATCGCGCCTATGCGGCCGTCCATCATGTCGGACGGAGCGATGATGTCCGCCCCGGCCGCGGCCTGCACCAGCGCCTGCTCGACGAGCACGCTGACCGTATCGTCGTTGATCACATTGCCTTGCTGGTCGGTGAGGCCGTCGTGCCCGTGCTCGGTATAGGGATCGAGCGCGACGTCCGTGAGTACACCGATGTCCGGCACCGCGGACTTGATCTCGCGAATGGCGCGGCAGATCAGATTATCGCGGTTGAGTGCTTCCTCTGCGCGCTCGGTGCGAAGCTGCTGCGGCGTGTTCGGGAACAGGGCAACGCAGGGAATCCCGAGATCCGCCGCCTCGCGCGCCTTGGCGGCGATGCGGTCGACGGTCCAGCGGCTGACACCGGGAAGGCTGGCAATCGGTTCGTCGCATCCTTGGCCCTCGCAGATGAACAAGGGCAGGATCAGGTCGCTCGGATGAAGCCGATGCTCGGCCAGCATCGAGCGCATCCACGCGCTCGACCGGCCCCGGCGCATGCGGGTGGAGGGGAAGGAAGCTGTCATCGCTCGCGCTTTACCCGTTCGTGTCGAGCGAAGTCGAGACACCGACGGTGATACCAATGCCGCCGCCGACAGCGAAGCACCACCGCTCGTCCTGAGCGGAGGCGCGCAGCGCCGAAGTCGAAGCGTTGCACGGACGCTCATCCCCCGCCCTTGGACTTCGCTCAGGACGAACGGAACTGTTGGAGCGTTCGTTAGCTAGTGGAACGTGCACAGCCGACCTCTCCCCAAGCAAGCCATTCTCGTCGTCAACGCCGCCAGCCGGACGGGCGCCGATGCGTTCGCTTTAGCGCGAGAGAAACTGGTGGCGGCCGGCATCGATCTGCTTGATGCCATCGCGGTCGAGCAACCGGACACGATGGGCCATGCAGTACAGGACGCCGTTGCCCGGGCGCCAATGGTAATCGTCGGCGGCGGCGACGGATCGCTGTCGACCAATATCGACCCATTCATGGGCAAGGAGACGGTGTTCGCACTGCTGCCGCTGGGCACCGCGAACAGCTTTGCTCGCACCATGGGAATTCCGCTCGACATCGACGGTGCGGTCGAGGTGATCGCCAACGGCGAGCCCCGGCCGATCTCTCTTGGCTGCATCGACGGCGAATATTTCCTCAACGCGGCCGCGCTCGGCCTTGCGCCGAAGGTCGCGGAGACCGTACCCCATCGGTTGAAACGGCGGCTCGGGCGCGTCGGATATCTGATGTGGGCGGGCTGGTCGGCGGCCAGCTTCAAGGCGTTTCGAGTCCTGGTTGAAGTGGGCGGGCGACGGCACCGGCTGTGGGCGACCGAAGTGCGAATCGCCAACGGGCGCTTCCACGGCGGGATGGAGCTGATCGAGAGTGCCGACCCGGAAAGCAGCGAGATCGTCATCCAGGCCGTGCGCGGGCGAAGCGTGATCCGACTCGGCTTCAGTTACCTGGCATCGGCGCTGAAGCTCGCGCGCCGCGAGGAGAATGTGCGGGAGTTTCGGGGGAAGAAGCTTCGGCTGTCGACGCGACCGCCGATGCAGGTGTCGATCGACGGGGAACTGGGGCCGACGACTCCGCTCGATATTTCGGCGCTGCCAGATGCGGTCGTGATGGCAGCGCCGAGGGCGAAGCCTAGCCGAGACGGCTAAGTGCCGCCGCGAGCCGCTCCGCCTCAGCCGAGCGCTCCGCATGGTCAGCGCGCGCCTTCTCAACTGCTTCGGGTTTCGCCCGCTCGGCGAAGGCTGGGTTGGCGAGGCGCGCGGCGAGGCTGTCGCGGTCTTTTTCGGCGGCGGCAACTGCCTTGCTCAGGCGCGAGCGTTCGGCGTCGAGGTCGATCGCCTCGCCAAGCGGGAATGCGATCGAAACTCCGTCGACCAGAATCTGGGCCGCCCCGGGCGGGACGGCGTCAGCAGCAACCGCCGGGCCGATCTTCGCCATTCGGGTCAGGATCGCGGGGTTTGCAGCGATGCGCTCCATCATGCCCTGATGGCCGCCGATCACATGTGGCGTGAGGGCGGCGGTCCAAGGCACGTTGAGTTCGGACCGCATGGCGCGCACTTCGGCGATCAGGCGGATGAGCCCGTCGATGTCGAAGCTCGCGGTCGGATCGCGGCTCGTGGCAGGTTCGGGCCATTTGGCGACGATCAGCTCATACGGGCGGTCGTGCGCGTTCCACAGCTCTTCGGTCACGAATGGCATGAGCGGGTGAAGCATGACCAGGATTTGGTCGAACGTCCAGGCGGCGACGCGCTTGGTTTCCTCGTCGAAACCGCCCTTCACCAACTCCACATACCAGTCGCAGAAGGTGCCCCAGGTGAAATGGTAGATGACGTCGGCCATGTCGTCGAAGCGGAGCTCGTCGAAGGCGCGGTCGAGCTTCTCTAGAGTCGCGACCACTTCGCCGATGATCCAGCGGTTGACCGGCAGTTTGGCTTCGGGCGCCACGATGCTGTCGCTCGCGCCGACGCCGTTCATCTGGAGGAAGCGCGCGGCATTCCACAGCTTGGTCGCGAAGTTGCGGTATCCCTCGACGCGCTTCTCATCGAGCTTGATGTCGCGGCCCTGGCTCTCCATCGCGGCCATGGTGAAGCGCAGTGCGTCCGCGCCGTACTTATCGATCAGGCCGAGCGGATCGACGGTGTTGCCCTTCGACTTGGACATCTTCTGGCCGTGCGCGTCGCGGACCAGGCCGTGGAGATAGAGCGTCTTCCACGGCACTTCGCCCATGAACTCGATCCCCTGCATTGCCATGCGCGCGTCCCAGAAGAAGAGGATATCGAAGCCGGAGATGAGCACGTCGTTCGGATAATGGCGGGCGAGGTCGTGCGTCTGCTCCGGCCAACCCAAGGTCGCAAAGGGCCACAGCGCGGACGAGAACCAGGTGTCGAGAACGTCTTGGTCTCGCCACAGTGGGTAGCCCTCGCCATTCATCCATAAATCGTGGGCTTCCGCTTCCGTTTCGGCGACAGGTGTCGCGTTTTCCCATCCTGGCGGAGCGGTGAGTCCGAGTTCGCGAACATAAGCAAGCGCCTGCTCTTGCGCCTGTTGTTCGGTCTGCGCGACAAAGACCTTGATGCCGCTTTGGGCATGCGTGATGCCCTTGCCCTCCGGCGTCTCCCGGCGCTCAAACTCATACCCAAACCAAGCCGGTATCCGATGCCCCCACCACAGCTGGCGCGAGACACACCACGGCTGGATATTCTCGAGCCAATTGAACCAGGTCTTGGCCCAGGTTTCGGGCACGATCCTGATCTTGTCGGTTTTGACCGCCTCGATCGCCGGCTGCGCGAGCGTCTTGGCGTCGACATACCATTGGTCGGTGAGCCAGGGCTCGATCACCACGCCGGAGCGGTCGCCGAACGGAGTGGCGATGGTGCGATCCTCGACGCGCTCCAAAGCGCCATCGGCTTCGAGCAATTCCACGACGCGCTTGCGAGCTTCGAAACGGTCCAGGCCAAGCAGTTCTTCCGGGATGCCGCCGCACTGAACGATGCGCGCCTGCCCATCCAGCATGTTGAGCATTTCACCCGGCTTGAAACCCGCGCGTTTGCCGACTTCGTAATCGTTGAAGTCGTGGCCGGGCGTGATCTTGACCGCGCCGCTGCCCAGCTCGGGATCGGCATGTTCGTCGGTGATGATCGGGATCAGGCGGCCGGTGATCGGAAGGCGCACCTGCTTGCCGACCAGGTCGCGGTAGCGCTCGTCGTCGGGGTGCACCGCGACGGCCATGTCGGCGAGCATGGTTTCGGGCCGCGTGGTCGCGACCGAGATGTGGCCGCTGCCGTTCGCTAGCGGATAGCGCAGGTGCCAGAACTTCCCCGGCACTTCCTTCGTCTCGACCTCCAGGTCGCTGATCGCGGTCTGGAAGCGTGGGTCCCAGTTCACCAGGCGCTTGTCGCGATACAGCAGCCCACGCTTGTGAAGCTCGACGAACACCTTGGTGACGGCCTTCGAAAAGCCCTCGTCCATGGTGAAACGCTCGTTCGACCAGTCGCACGAGGCTCCCAGTCGGCGCAGCTGCTGGGTGATCTGGCCGCCGCTTTCCTCCTTCCACTGCCACACGCGCTCAAGGAAGGCTTCGCGGCCGAGATCGGTGCGCTTCTTCTGCTCAAGGTCGAGCTGGCGCTCGACCACCATCTGCGTGGCGATCCCGGCATGGTCGGTGCCGACCACCCACAGGCTGTCCTTCCCCCGCATCCGCTCACGCCGGATGAGGATGTCCTGCAGCGTATTGTCGAGCGCGTGGCCGATGTGCAGCAAACCGGTGACGTTGGGCGGCGGCATGACGATCGTGAACGGCTTGGCGTCAGGACGGTCCGGACGGAACAGGCCTTGCCCCTCCCAATGCGCATACCAGCGCTGCTCAATTGGTCCCGGTTCGAAAGTCTTGGCGAGTTCGGTCATGTGCGGGCGGTTAGCCGCCGGAGCCACACACGACAACCGTTCGTCCTGAGTAGCCGCTGAGCGAAGTCGAAGCGGCATATCGAAGGACAGTCCTTCGATACGGGCCTTCGACAAGCTCAGTCCCTACTCAGGTCGAACGGGGTCATTCTACTGCTTCAGGTATTTCCCCATCCAGCCGAACACCTCATCATACCATTGGATCGAATTCTTTGGCTTCAGCACCCAGTGGTTCTCGTCCGGGAACACAAGCAGCCGCGACGGGATGTTGCGGCGTTGAAGCGCGCTGAAGGCGGCGAGGCCCTGCGTGTAGGGAATGCGGAAATCTTTCTCGCCGGTGACGACCAGCATCGGCGTCTTCCAGCGCGTGACGAAGTTGACCGGGTTCCAGCGCTCGAACGCCTGCGGGTCCTCGTAATAGGCGTTGCCGCCATGCTCCCACTCGTCGAACCACAATTCCTCGGTTTCATAAGCCATGGCGCGGGCGTCGAAGACGCCGTCATGCTGGACGAGGCACTTGAACCGGTCGGGCCAGTTCCCCTCGATCCAGTTCATCATATAGCCGCCGTACGAGGCCCCGAGCGCACAGGCGCGGCTGGCGTCGAGCTGCGGGTCGTTGGCGGTCGCGAAGGCGAGGCCCTTCTGCAAATCCTCGAGCGGCTTTCCGCCCCAGTCGTTGCGGATCGCGTCGGTGAAGGCCTGCCCGTAGCCCGTCGAGCCATGGAAATCGACGCTGACGACCGCGTAGCCGGGCGACGCGAACAGGCGCGGGTTCCAGCGATAGGACCAGCTATTGCCGAAGCTGCCCTGCGGCCCGCCGTGGACGACGAAAGCGATCGGCAGGGTGCGGTTCCTCACCGGCTTGACTTTGATGCCCCACACCTTGTCGCCGTTGGCTCCAGCAAAGCTGAAGCGGTCGAGGGTGACCGGATCGAGCTGCGCGAGCAGGTCGCGGTTGACGTTGGTGAGCTGGGCCACCCTGCCTCTGCGCTCGGCGCGATAGACATCGTCGGGGGCGAACACGCTGTTGGAGGTGAAGAACAGATCGCCATTCGGGAGCGGGCGGACGTTGCCGGAATGCCCTTCCCGCGTGAGGCGCGTGACCTTCCCGCTCGCAACATCGACGCGGAACACCGGCTCCTCGAGGGTGTCGGCGGCCGTGACGAAGAGACTCTTGCCGTCCGCACCCCAGGCCAGCGAGTCGGGGGACCGATCCCAGCTCTGCGTCAGCGCTCGCACAGTCCCCGAAGCAACGTCGCGCAGCATCACAACCTGGCGGTCCGACTCATAGCCCGGTCGCGCCATCGCCACATAGGCAAGCGTGCGGCCATCCGGTGAAACCGCCGGAAGCGTGTCCGTCGCATCGTTGGCATCGGTAAGGTTGACCGGCGGTGCGCTGCCGTCCGTGGGTGCCGCGAAGATGTCGAGGTTGGTCGAGGTCGCCTCGATGCTGCCCGCCTCGCGCAATGCGAAGTAGACGGTGCGTCCGTCCTTCGAGAAAGCGATCTCCTCGCCGCCACCGAACGGCTTGGACGGCGTGTCGCCCTCGAGATTGCCGGTGACCGCTACGCCCGGCCCGGTGACTCGGCCATTCTCAATTGCGAAGCCAAAGATGCGCGAGCGCGTGCCAGGCTCGGCCCACGTGTCCCAGTGGCGAACGAACAATTTGTCGAAGGTGCGGCCCGAACCCTCCGGCTTGGCCGGCGAGGTCGCGCTTGTGCAGGCCAGGTCGGTGCAGGCGAGCGAGCGATCGGCCCAGACGATCAGCCGGTCGCCCGAGGGAGCGATCTTGAAGCCGGAAACGTCGGCCTGGAATCCGCTGATCTGCATTGCGGCGCCGCCCACGGGCATTCGGAACAGCTGGTCGTAGTCACCCGCCGTCTTGAGGAAATAGAGTGCTCCGTCGGGGCCGAACGCGGCATCATGGCCGCCGTCTGCACCGGCGATCGGCTGCGGCACCGCGCCTTTTGCGCGCAGGTCCAGCAGGTGCAGGCGGTTGTTGCGCTTGTTCTTGCCGAGGTCCGTCTCGGAGATGGTGAACACCGCCCAGCGGCCGTCGGGCGATACTTCCGGAGCGCCGAGCCGATGCATCATGTGCATGTCGGTCGCCGTCATCGGCCGGGCATGGACTGGGGACGAAAGAAGGGCCGCGGCCGCCGCGGCGAACATGAGTGAGGTTTTGGTCATGGCCCGACGGTAGCAAATCCGCAGCGGGTCGGGGAGAGCCTAGAGCGGGCGCCCGGTAATCCGGCTGATCTCTCGCTTCACATGTTCGTCGATCATCTTGGGCAGATGTTCGTCGAGCCATTGCTTGAGGATCGGCCGCAACATGTCTCGGACCATTTCCTCGAGCGGATTGACGGCGGGCCCCGGCGGCACCGTCGCGGCGACCGCGGCCAGGGTTTCGATCGACTGCCGGCTGGTCTCGGCGACACGCTGGTCGAGCAAGGGCGGTCCGAGGTCCATCGGCGGAGCAAGCACGTCCTCGAGCTCGAGCACGTCTTCCTCTTCCTCCTCGAACGCCGGCTCCGGCGCGGGCTCGGAAACTGCCGAACGCAGCTCCTTCTCCTCCGCGATCACTTTCTTGATCGACGCAAGGATGTCTTCCATCGAGGGTTCACGGCCGGCCGATTGCATGCCCTTGATATTGCTTATTGCGCGGGCTGAGTCACGTTCTGAGTGGCAGGCGCGGCGGTCGGCAGCTCCTGCGGCGTGACCGTGCGCGTCGAGACCACCGGATGGCGCGGCTCTCCAGCCCAGTCGCTCCAATTGCCCGCGACCCGCCGATAATTGCCGAGCGGATCGTAGAGCGGCCCGCCATCGAGCCCGAGATCGTCCGCTTCGGCCTGCCCCATGGCGTTGAGCAGCTGGAAGCCTGCGACATAAGCGTCGCGCTTGGCGCTCACCAGCGCAACCTGCGATTGCAGCAGTTCCTGCTCGGCGTTGAGGACGTCGAGCACGGTGCGCGTGCCGACGCTGCGCTCGGCGCGGGCGCCTTCGAGCGCGAGCTCGTTGGCCTGCACCGCCACGGTGTTGGACTGGATCGCATTCTGCGCGGCGGTGTAGGTCGCAAAAGCGGACTGCGTCTGCGCAACGACCGCCCGTTCAGTGCCGATCACCTGTTCCAGAACTTGGCCTTCGAACGCCTGCGCCTGGCGGATGCGGGCCGACGGGAGGCCGCCTTGGTAGAGTGGAATGCGGCTGTTCAGGCCGATGCTCGTCGCGGTACCCGACCGCGCGTTCGAAGCGCCGGAAAAGTCCGTGCCGACGCTTCCGCCGAGCGTGTTGACATAGTCGCCCGACGCGACGCCCGAGACGGTCGGAAGCCGTGCCGCACGGGCGACGCGCACATCGTAACCGGCCGCCATCGCCTGACGGTTCACCGCGATCAGGTCGGGATTGTTGACCAGCGCGATCCGCACCGCTTCGTCGCCGGTTGCCGGAAGTGGCGGCAACGGCGGCGGCGGCGCGAGAACGCCCGGCGCATGGCCGATCACGCGGCGATAGTTCTGTTCGCTGGTGGACGCGCGGCCCTGGGCGGTAGCGAGGCTCGAGCGGCCAAGCTGGAGCCTTGCTTCTGACTGCGCGACGTCGGTGCGGGTGAGGTCGCCGATCTCGAACCGGTCGCGCGTGGCTTCGAGGTTGGTGGTCAGCACGCGGACATTGTTGGCGTTGAGCTCGACGATGGCGCGGTCACGGATCACGTCCATGTAGGCCGCCACCGCCTCGGTGAATACATCGCCTTCGACGGCACGAAGCGTCGCCCTTCCCGCATCGACCCGCGTCTTGGCCGCCGCGATATTGTTCCGCACGCTGCCCCCGTTGAACAAGGGGTAGCTGAGGTCGACTCCGCTTGAGAGATAGGGTCCCTTGCCGAGCCGGCGAAGCGAGCCGCTTTGACTGATATCGCGATTAACGCCGACGCTTGCGCTCACCTGCGGCCTTCCCGCCGCCCGGGCAATCGCAACCCCGGCGTCCGTCGCCCGCAGCGTCTCGCGCTGGCCGGTGAGCGTCGGATTGCTGCGGTAAGTCGAAGCCAGCGCCTCGCGCAACGTGTCGGCCGAGGCAGTGCCCGCCATCAATGCGGCAATCATCGTTCCAGTAATCAGCTTGCGAACCACGCGGCGCACCTTTCGCCTAGAATGTGAATGTCGGCGGTCGGCTGAACCCGGGCAAAGCCGGCACCCCCGCGTCGTTGATGGACAGATAACCGAAGGCGCCGCCCGTCTTGCGTCCGACGATCAGACGCGTGATTCCGCGCTCGATCAAGGCCGTGCCGAGCCGTCCGCCGTCAGCCAGCTGATCGACGATCGCGGCCGGGACATGCTCGATCGCGCCGTCGATGAGAATCAGTTCATACGGCGCTTCCGCCTTGTGACCGCGGTCGAGATTGCCTTCGACGACGGCGATGCCGAGTGCGCGCGCCTGAGCAGCAAGGCCGGGATCGCTTTCGACAGCGGTTACGTTGAGCCCGACCCTCGCGAGCAGCGCTGCGGAATAGCCTGTCGCCGCCCCGACCACGAGCGCGCGCTCGCCCGGAACCGGGGCAAGCTGGGTCAGCAATTGCGCGATCGCCGCCGGAGCGCAGAGGTACCGCCCTCCGCCGAGCGCAAGAGAGCGGTCTGCATAAGCAAGAGCGCGGGCTTCGGCTGGCGCGAACGTTTCGCGCTCCACCGCGCCCATCGCTTCGAGCACGCCAGCGTCGGTCACGCCTTGCGGCCGCAGCTGGCTTTCCACCATCAGACGCCGGGCAGCGGCGTAGTTGGGAACGGGCGCGTGAATCGTCATAACTGTCGTATGCCGCTAATACACTTAGGTTTCAAGCCGGCTCTTACCGCCCGCAGCACGCTCCGCCAACTACCGTTGGTCGAATACCGGCGGCTGCGGCCCCCGGAGCACGGACTGCTCGGGAAGTTGGCTCTTGACCGTAGCCCCCAAGCCGGGGAAAGGCGCAGTCCTCGGCCCGATGGCGGAGTGGTTACGCAGAGGACTGCAAATCCTTGCACGCCGGTTCGATTCCGGCTCGGGCCTCCACCTCCTTGCTTCACTGGTTTAACGTGCAGCGGAGCGAAGGGCAGCCCTTCGACAAGTCGGGGCAAACGCATTGAATGTTCCTCGCTGCCGCGTCGTAACTCTGAACGCGGCACTCGGGCCGCTCGATTACCGCGTTCCAAACGGGGTCGAGGTTGAGCCGGGCTCGGTGGTGGTCGCTCCGCTCGGGCCACGACAGCTTATCGGTGTCGCGTGGGAGGCGGAGCGGCTCCCGACCGAGGAAGTCGGCGATAACCGGTTGCGGCCGCTTCACTCGGTTCTCCCCGTGCCTCCGGTTGCGGCCCCGCTACGCCGTTTGTGCGAATGGACGGCCGCCTATTATTTAAGCCCTCTCGCCGCCGTGCTGCGCATGGTGCTTCCGTCGGCAGGAGCGTTGCAGGGCGCGCGGCAGCTTACCGAGTATCGGCCCTCAGGCATTGTCCCTCCGCGCCTCACCCCGCAGCGCGAAAAGGCACTTCAGTTATTGGAAGGACGCCAGGGCACGATCCGCGAACTTGCGCAGCATGCGGACGTAAGCGACGCGGTGCTTCGCGGGCTCGTCAACACCGGAACGCTCGAAGCGGTTCGGGTCGAGGGAGACCGACCGCTCGACTGTCCCGACCCCGACTTCGCCACGCCGCAACTCGCGGGCGACCAAGCCGAAGCGGCTGCAAGCCTCGCAGCATCAGTCGGCAAGGGCTTCGACCCCGTCCTGCTCGACGGCGTGACCGGGTCGGGCAAGACGGAGGTCTATTTCGAGGCGATCGCCGAGTGTCTGAGGCAAGGAAAGCAGGCGCTCGTACTCCTGCCCGAAATCGCGCTCACTGAGCCCTTCCTCAAGCGCTTCGAAGCGCGGTTCGGCTGCGCGCCCGTGGCGTGGCATTCCGACCTTCGCTCGTCACAGCGCCGCCGCGGCTGGCGCGCAATCGCCAGCGGAGAGGCCAAAGTAACGGTCGGCGCCCGTTCGGCGCTCTTCCTGCCTTACGCCGATCTCGGGCTGATCGTCGTCGACGAAGCCCATGAGCCCAGCTTCAAGCAGGAGGAAGGCGTTCAATATCACGCCCGCGACGTCGCGGTCATGCGCGGGCTGTTCGAGCAAATCCCCGTGGTCCTCTCCTCCGCAACGCCGGCGATCGAGACCCGGCACATGGTCGAGATCGGCCGCTACCGAGAAGTTACTCTCACCCACCGCTACGCCGGCGCCGAGCTTCCTGAAATCCGCGCGATCGACCTCACGCAGGATCCGCCGCCGCGCGGCCGCTGGCTTGCGCCTAGCCTGGTGCAGGAACTGGAAGCCAATCTTGAGCGCGGCGACCAGAGCCTGCTGTTCCTGAACCGCCGCGGCTTTGCGCCGCTCACCTTGTGCCGCCACTGCGGCCACCGCTTCCAGTGCCCCCACTGCACCGCCTGGATGGTCGAGCACCGGCTGATGCACCGGCTTGCCTGCCACCATTGCGGCTATGTCATGCCGCCGCCCAAGGCCTGCCCGGAGTGCGGGGAGGAGGACAGCCTGGTCGCCTGCGGTCCCGGTGTTGAGCGCATCGCCGATGAGGTCACGGCGCTGTTTCCCGAGGCGCGGACCGCCGTCGTTACCTCGGACACCATCTGGTCCCCCGCCCGCGCCGCCGAGTTCGTCGAGCAGATGGAAGCCGGCGCGATCGACATCGTTGTCGGCACTCAGCTCGTAACCAAGGGCTATCACTTCCCGAACCTGACCTTGGTCGGCGTGGTCGACGCCGACCTGGGCCTGCAGGGGGGTGATCTCCGGGCCGCCGAGCGCAGCTTCCAGCAGATCCAGCAGGTCGCGGGCCGCGCCGGGCGCGCTGACAAACCCGGCCGGGTATTGATCCAGACCCATGACCCGGAGGCACCGGTCATCGCTGCGCTGGTGGCGGGCGATACCGCGGGCTTCTACGTTGCCGAGACAGAGGCGCGGCGCGAAGCGGCGATGCCGCCGTTCGGTCGCCTCGCCGCAATCATCATCTCCGCCGAAGATTCCGCCGAAGCAGAAGGCACCGCGCGCCGCATCGGCCAGGCGGCTCCGACTGTCGAAGGGATGGCGGTCTTCGGCCCGGCCCCGGCTCCGCTCGCCATGCTCCGCGGTCGCCATCGCCAGCGGCTACTGGTCCACGCGCGCCGAAGCCTCGACGTGCAGGACGTCATCCGCGACTGGCTGGCGGCGGTGGAATGGAGCGCGAAGGTGCGGGTCGCCGTGGACGTGGACCCGTACAGTTTTCTCTAGCCCGCCTCCGCTGCGGAAAGCTCCGCATGCGAGCGGGCAAGCTCTTGTCGGCTCGGCCAGAATGGAACGAGATTGCCCTTCCGGCCCGCGAGCACCAGCAGCCAGATTCCGGCCGCGCTGGCGATCACGAAGGCGATCAGCGAGGCTTCAAGTCCGAAGGCGCCACCAGACAGCAGTTCGGGGCCCGAGAGTTTCGCCTCGACCATTCCGTGCTGATCTAGGCCGGACACCGGCACGTCGAATATGAACCCTTGCGTGAAGTTCCACGCGGCATGGAGCCCCATGACCATCCACAGGTTGCGGGTGAGAACATAGGCTCCGCCGAGCAGAAGGCCCGCTTCGATGGCGATGGCGAGCGACGAAAAGACCGTCGCATTCGGATTGAAGTAATGCGCGAATCCGAACAGCAGCGAGGTGCTGGCGAGCGCAACCTGCGTTCCCGCGAACTCCTCGATCCAGCGGAACAGGATTCCGCGGAAGAACAGCTCTTCGAGGAAGCCGGGCAAGATCGAGATAAGGACGGCGTCGCGAAGCAATTCCTGCGTGCCGCCCGGCCCGACGATCCGGTACACGCCGAGGAGCGCCGCGGTGACGACCAGTAAACTGAACAGAATGAATCCGAAGACCAAGCCGGTCGCCACGCCCTTCACCGCGCCGTCCAGCGGCAAGTCGTCGCGCGGCTTGACGCCGAGCCGCCGCATCGCCAGCTTGTAGACGGCGAACACCAGAACGACGTTGATCGCCGACTGAACGATCGAGCGCGTGTCGCCCTCCGGTAGAGGAAGCGGCTTGCCAATCAGTAGCCCGACCAAATTGGCGACCGCGTAGAGCAGCACCGCAATCACCATCGCGACCAACGGAAACTCGACGATGCGCCGCATCAGGCTTTTCTCGTGCGGCGCGGCTGCCGTTACAGTTTCACTCATGCTTTCCCCCTGTTCCGGCTTCGACGCTGCGCCAATGATCGATCGGCGACAACGGGCATTCGACGAACCGACCGATGATTGTCTGCCGTTAATGATTGTCGAAATTCGTTGCTCTCCAGCCTCCCTTTGCTACCCCGTCGCGAAATTTGGCCGACGAGTTCAGATCAACCCGAACGTCGCCCTCAAGCCAGCCCAGACCGAGGAAAAATAATTGGAAGCCACGACGTTCAAGTCAGCGAAACGCCGGGGGTTTTGCGCGCTACTCGCTATGCTGACGCTCGGCGCGCTGAGCGGCTGCACTCCCCACGAGTCCAACGTCATCCACCAGGAGCGCTCGCTCTACAGGAACATCTACGTCACACAGGAAAACGGTCGTCGCTGCATGACGTTTCGGGTCCGCCTGATGGCCGGGCCGCAAGGCTGCATCTTATTGAAGGATCCGGCCTTTCACGCGCTGGATTATTCGAAGCTGGAGATGGCGGGCCTCTACGTGGTTCCCGATCCGAAGCGCGTTCTTGTAATCGGGCTGGGCGTCGGCGTGATCCCGCGCACCGTTCAGGAATTATATCCCGACGCGCAGATGGACGTCGTCGAAATCGACCCGGCAGTCGTCAAGATCGCCCGTAATTATTTCGACTATGTACCAGGACGCAACGTCGGCGTGGTCGTCGATGACGGGCGCCACTTCGTCCGGGCTCAGGTGCGGAACCGCGCCAAATACGATCTGATCTTTCTCGATGCCTTCAACGGCGAATATATTCCCGAGCATATGGTCACTGCCGAGTTCCTGACCGAGGTGAAGGGCCTGCTGTCCGATCATGGAGCGGTCGCGGCCAATACCTGGTCGACCAGTAAATTGTTCGACAGCGAATCCGCCACTTACAACAAGGTCTTCGGTGGCTTCGCAAGCATCAACCGCGGCAACCGGATCATCCTGGCGACCGCGAACGGAGCTCCGGCGGTTGCGGCGATGACCGCCAATGCGTCCAAGCTGGAACCAAGGCTGCATCGCTATGGGGTCACCGAGAAGTTTCTAGTCCCCATGCTCGACGGTTCGCCCAAATGGGACAGCGATGCTCCGATCCTTACGGATCAATATTCACCTGCCAATCTGCTGAATCAGTGAATGCACATCCGATCGAACAGCCGGGTAAGAACAGTCATCCTCATCGTCGGCTGGGGCCTGGTCGCGGTCGGACTTGTGTTCGCCGCTGTGATCCTCGCCGCCGGGAAGCTGATCGGTGACAAGATCTGGGCTGCCCGAGGATATCCGCTCGATATCGGTCCCGAACTTTTCTTTTGGGGCAATCGCGGTCTGATCACCGC
>JBDSMG010000008.1:0-26027 GCA_039915925.1 Sphingomicrobium sp. | reverse complement strand
CGCTGGGGGAACGACGAACAGAAGCGCGAATTTCTCCCGCAATTGATCAGCGGCGAGCATGTCGGCGCGCTGGCGATGAGCGAAGCTGGCGCGGGCAGCGATGTGGTCGGGATGAAGCTCAAGGCCGAGAAATCGGGCAACGGATACCGCCTCAACGGCACTAAATTCTGGATTACCAATGGCCATCAGGCGCAGACTCTCGTGGTTTACGCCAAGACCGGGGAGGGCAGTCGCGGGATCACGGCCTTTATCATCGACAAGGACATGGCGGGGTTTGCGCCGGGCCAGAAGATCGACAAGCTCGGAATGCGTGGATCGCCGACTTCGGAACTGGTGTTCGACGATTGCTTCGTCCCCGCCGAAAATGTGCTGGGCAAGGAGAATGAGGGCGTCGCGGTGCTGATGAGCGGCCTCGATTATGAGCGAACGGTGCTGGCCGGAATCCAGCTCGGGATCATGCAGGCCTGTCTCGACGTCGTTCTGCCCTACGTCCGCGAGCGCCAGCAGTTCGGCAAGGCGATTGGCAGTTTCCAGCTGATGCAGGCCAAGGTCGCGGACATGTATGTCGCGCTCAATTCAGCGCGCGCCTATGTCTATCAGGTGGCCAAGGCTTGCGATGCGGGGAGAACCACCCGCTATGACGCAGCGGGCGCCATGCTGCTCGCCAGCGAGAATGCGGTGAAGGTCGCCAACGAAGCGGTGCAGGCGCTCGGGGGTGCCGGTTACACCAAGGACTGGCCGGTCGAACGTTATTACCGCGACGCCAAATTGCTCGACATCGGGGCGGGTACGAACGAGATCAGGCGGATGTTGATCGGGCGGGAGCTTGTTGGGGAGGCATCATGATCTGGCTCTGGCTATCCGCCGCACTGATGACGGTCACGGCAGTGGCGCATTCGATCCTCGGGGAAAAGAAGCTGATCGGGCCGCAATTGCGGGATCGTCGAGGCGTGATGGAAAACGCCTTCGCGCGGACCATCACGCGCTATGCCTGGCATGTTACAAGCGCCCTGATGCTCGCTTCTGCTCTGACGGTTGTTTGGCCTGGCGCTCCTCGTAAGCTCATCGGCGCAATCGGCGCGATCTGGTTGCTCCTTGGGCTCGTGAGCCTCATCTCGACGCGCGGAAAGCATGTCGGCTGGCCGGTGTTGTGCGGCGCGGGAGTCTGTGCGCTGATTGCGAGTCTCAGCTGATCCGCACTGTTGCCGGAGGGTGCCCGCAGTGGCGAGCAAAGGAGTGGATGAATGAGAGTTGGAAGAACGGTCGCTCTACTTTTCGCCTCATTGCTGGCGATTGCCGCCGCGCCGGCGCTGGCACGCACCGAGAAGATCAGCGTGCACGGAGCATCGCTCGAAGGCAATCTCGAGAAGAATACGGCCGATCGCACGGTGCTGGTGCTGCTCCCGCCGAGCTACGACCGAGCAAAGGGGAGCCGCTATCCCGTCGTCTATTTCCTCCACGGCTATAATTCACAGGCGGTCGGCACCGTCGCCTGGACGAAAATGGAGGAGCGCCACAAGGCCGCGATGGCGGCCACCGGCCGCGAGTTCATCGTCGTCGCGCCCGACAGCGACACGCTGATGGGCGGCAGCATGTATTCGGACTCGCCTACCAGCGGGAATTTCGAGACGTTCACGACCAAGGACCTGATCGCCTACGTAGACAGCCATTATCGGACCCTAGCGAAGCGGGAGGGCCGCGGCCTGTTCGGTCATTCGATGGGCGGATACGGCACGCTCCGGATCGGGATGAAGCATCCCGAGACCTATGCGGCGATCTACGCGATGAACCCCTGTTGCCTGACGCCCCGCCCGATATCGGCCGAGGAAGGCAGCAAGCTCGAAACCATGACTCCCGAGCAGGTGGCCAAGGGCGACTTCGGCACCCGCGCAAATTTCGCGGTCGCGTCCGCCTGGTCGCCCAATCCCAACAAGCCGCCATTCTATTCTGATCTCGCGACCAGCAACGGTAAGGTCGACGATCTTGTACTCGCCAAATGGTCGGCGAACGCGCCGGTCGCGCTGGTGCCGCAATATCTGCCCGCGCTGCGGTCCTTCAAGGCGATCGGCATCGACACCGGTGACAAGGATTTCGTCCATCTCGACGACGAAGCGATGCATGCCGAGCTGCTGAAGTTCGGAATCAAGCACGATTGGGAACTCTACGAAGGCGACCACGGCAACCGCGTTTCCGAGCGGTTGGAACGGGTCGTGTTCCCCTTCTTCGTGCGGCACCTGAAATTTCCGACGAAGTAGCTGGCGACGGTGGAAGCAGTCGGCGCGGCGCGTGGGTCTGTGACGCGCGCCTAGGACGTGATGACGGCGATGCCGCCGGCGATCAGCGCCGTTCCTGAAATCCTTGCAATCAAGACGCCGTTGGGAAGCAACTTCTCGGCGCTGACCGCGATTGTCAGCAAAGCGACGAGGGCGAGGTTCATCACTCCGCCCGCAAACAACAGGACCATGAGCAGCCAGCAGCAGCCGACGCAATAGGTGCCGTGCAGCAGGCCAAGGCGCACCGCACCGGCCGGCCCGGCGCGCCAATGGCGGGCGAAGAATTGCGCCGGGGTCCGGCAGTGGCGGAGGCATGCACTCTTCACCGGCGACCATTGGTACAAACCGACCGCGATCAGGATCGCACCTGTCAACCACGCGTCGCCGATCCGTACATCCGGACCCGCCAGCCACAATTGCACCACTGCGGCGGCGATCGAGAAGGCCAACCAGACGAGCATATAGCCGCCGAGAAATGTCCAGGACGCAGGGATATTCGAACCCCCGGCGACCTGATGACGTCGCACCTGCGCGTAGAGCATGACGGCGGGCGCGGCGGACGGGAGCATCATTGCACCCATCATCAGCCACCACATCAGTATCACTGTCGGCAGGGACGGGGGCGGCATTCCGGCCATCCCGCTCATCGGTTCGAGGCCCGCGCCGGACAGCAGATAGAACCAGCACAGCAGCGACAACAAAAGGATGCCGCCCGCCACCCAGGCGCGCTCGTGACGGAGCAGCGAACTTGTCAGGTCAGGCGGCGCGGACGACACCGTGGCTGTTCATGTGCAAATGCGCGAACTGCGCATAGCTGTTGCTGAGCGTGATCGGCACCGTCCCCGCACCCTCACTCGACGCGCTGCCAACATCCGCGATTTCATATTCGAAGCCGTCCGGAAGGTGGATCTGGGCGCGCACCTCCGCGCCGGTGACATTGTTGCGCAGCGGCTCGCCGACCATCGTCACATGGCCGGGGATGGTCATTTTGCCGCGACGGGCGTCCACGTCGACTTCAAATTCGATCGGCGTGAAGACCGGCTCGTGCATCGTTTCGACCGTCGAAGCGAACACCGCGAACATGGTCGCGAAGGGATCGGTGTCCTGGCCGGTCATGATTTTCAAAAGCGCCTCGCGTTGGGCGGGATCGGCACGCTCGTCGACGAAGGCGATGGCCTCGCCGTGGCCCTCATGGATCGGTCCCGGCCATTTGAAGATTGCGCCGATCTTCAGGCCGTCGAGGCGAGTGTCCTCGTGCCGGCCTTCATCGATGGCGACCGCCGCGACCGCGTGGCAATGGCCCTTGTCGGGCAGTGCAGTGAACTGGCAATTGCAGCCATATTCGCAGGAGCAGTTGATCAGCTCCCGTCCCTTGAATTCCCAATAGGCCATGGTGCGACTCCTTGGAGAGTTCGCTCATTACCATAGGTTTGGACAAATTCCTCGTCCCGGACGTCGGGATGAGGAGTCTGACCTTAGCCCCAGACCTTCACGCGTTTGCCGGGCGCCAGGAATGCCTAGCCCGGAGGCCACGTCCCGATCTGGTCCTTGCCGAATGCGGCGTAATTGTTCTTTTCATTCAATTCGATGATGCACCCCCGCTGATTGGTGCAAGCCGAAGGACCCCTGAGCAGGGAGCCGACCGGATCGGGATTGATGAGCGGAGGGCCGACATCAACTTCGACGAAAAAATGGTCGACGTGCGTTAGCAAAAGGCTGTCATCCACACCCGGCACGGTCGATGGCCGATCGGGCCTGAAGCTGCGCTCGACCCAGACACTTTGGCCGGCCGCCAGGTCGGTGATCGATTCTTCACGCGCGGAGCCGCCCGACGCGCTGAAAGCCACGCGAAAGCTGCCCTTGGCGTCGGCTGTCCCCTGATTGGTGATCTTGAAATGCGCGACCTTGTCATTTTCGACCCTGACCTCGGAGGCAATGAGGTCGGGGAGCAAATTGGCTCTGATTGCGTCGTCGGACCGTTGCAACGCGACGGGCGCCGTCACTTGCGGAGGAGCGTTGGGAACGTGCATGATCTGGGCTGTCGCGGCCAGTAACAGCAGCATTGGTGGTCCTCCTCAAACCGCATGATGCGCCTGATCGCGAGATTCGCCAAATGGCTGACAGTGCGCCATCCGCCCGCAAGGGCGCTGCGACGCACGGTCGCCGCGTTCGATTCGAAACCGGCTGGTCGGCGGATGACTTAGCTTCTTCGGCGAGCGGAGAGGGTGCTCTCCGCTACCCCCACACTTTCACCCGCTTGTCCGGCGCGAGATACAGCTTCTGGCCCGGCTGCACGCCGAACGCCTGATACCAGGCGTCGACGTTGCGCACCGTCAGCGCCCGGAATTGATCCGGCGCGTGGCCGTTGGTCTGGACGATCTGCTTGAGATAGGGTTCGCGCATCTTGTCACCCCAGGCCTGCGCATAAGCGACGAAGAAGCGCTGGTCGCCGGTGAGGCCGTTGATCACCGGCGCTTCCTTGCCGTTGAGAGAGGCGCGATACGCATCGTAAGCCGCGCCGAGCCCGGCGACATCGGCGATATTCTCGCCGAGAGTCAGCTTGCCGTTCACGTGCAGGCCGGGAAGCGCTTCATATTGGTCGAACTGCGCAGCGAGCGCAGCTCCGGCTTTTTGGAATCGCGCGAAGTCCGCCGGAGTCCACCAGTTGCGGAGCTTGCCGGTAGAATCGAACAGAGCGCCATTATTGTCGAAGCTGTGGCTGATCTCATGCCCGATCACCGAACCGATCGCGCCATAGTTGAACGCCGCGTCGGCCTTCGCATCGAAGAACGGACGCTGCAGGATCGCGGCCGGGAAGTTGAGCGCATTCTGCACCGGCAGGTTGACGGCGTTGACCAGCTGCGGCGGCATCCACCATTCGTTGCGGTCCATCGGCTTGCCGATCTTGGCGAGCTGGTGGCGATATTCGGCAAGCTCGGCGTTGCGCTGGTTGGCGTAGGCGTTGTCCGCCGTGATCGTCAGGCCCGAATAATCGCGCCACGTGTCCGGATAGCCGACGCCGACGACGATCGTTTCGACCTTCTTGAGCGCTTCCTGCTTGGTCGAAGGCGCCAGCCAGTCGATACCCTGCACGCGCTTGGCGAATGCGGCCTTGATGTTATCGACCATCCCCTGAACCTGCGTCTTCGACGAAGCGGGGAAATATTTGTCGACATAGGCCTTGCCGACCAGGTCCTGCAGCCCGTTGCCGACGGCGTTCAGCGCCATCTGATCGCGCGGCCGCTGCTTTGGCGTGCCCTGCAGCTCCGTCCCGAAGAAGGCGAAGCGCGGATCGCGGATCGACTTCGGAAGGACGTTGCCATTCTGGTTGATCAAATGGAAAGCAAGCCAGTCCTTCCAGTTCTGGATCGGCTCCGACCCGACCAGCGCCGCTAGCTTCGGGATCGCGCCCGAATGATAGGCCTGGAACTTCTGCGCCTGCCCAAGCTGCGCCGCACCAAGTAGCGCGCCCCAGTCGATCCCGGGTGCGTTCTTCTCCAACTCGGCCCGAGTCCAGACGGTCGCGCCCTTGGCGAAATCCTCGCTCTCTTCCCGCGTCGCATGCGCCTGCGCGATCTTGGTCTCGAGCTCCATGATCCGGCCGGCAGCGCCCTGCGGGTCCGGATAGCCCGCGGCCTGTAGCGCGGTCTGGATGTACGTCTTATACTTGCCGCGAACGCCGGCGTGCTCACCCGCGATATAATATTCGCGCTCCGGCAGGCCGATCCCGCCCTGCATCAGATAGGGCAGGGTCTCGCCCGGCGTGTTCAGCCCTTGGGTCACGAAAACGCCGAACAGATTCTCGGTCTGGAAATTGGTCGCATTGAGCGGATCGGTGTCGGCGCGAAGCGAGCTTCCGATTGCGGAGCTTAGCGCGCGCTTGTCGGCGATGCCGGCGATGGCGTCGAGGTCCGCCTTGATCGGTGCCATTCCGGCCTTCTCGATCGCGTCGGTATTCAAATACGCCTTGTAGTAATTGGCGATCTTGCCTTCGGTGCTATCGGCCGAGGCATTCGACTTCAGGATCGCGTCGAATAATTCCTTGGTCTGCCGCTCGCGCTCCTTGTCGGCGATATTGAACGCGCCGAACGACGAGCGGTCTTCCGGGATCTGTGTATTCTTCAGCCACGCGCCGTTGGCATAATTGTAGAAATCGTCGCCCGGCTTCACGCTCTGGTCCATGGACGCCAGGTTGATTCCGGCTTCAGCTCCCTGCGCCTGCTGCTGCGCGTTGCCGTCAGGTCCGCTTGCCCTGCATGCGGATAGCGCCAGCGCCGAAGCGACCAGCAAAAGCGTCGATTTCTTCATGGACTTCACTCCCCAATAGGTCGTGCGGGCGGGGGCCATGCCCCGCCGCAATGCTTTCCAATGGCTGCGCCAAGCGCTACTCGGTCGGCCAAGGCTTTTCGACGAATGGACGCAACAGGGGCATGAGCGCGCCGAGGATCGACACCAAGGTCGCGACCGACAGCGAGGAATTTCGCGCCCGTGCAGCGCACAACAAGGCGCTCGCCGAAAAGCTCCGCGCCGATGTTGCGAAAGCAGCGCTCGGTGGTTCCGACCAGAGCCGTGAGCGCCATGTCGGCCGCGGCAAATTGCTGCCGCGCGAGCGGGTCGAACGTCTGCTCGATCCGGGCTCGCCCTTTCTGGAAATCGGTCAGCTCGCGGCCTTCGACCTGTATGATGGCGAAGTGCCCGGCGCCGGGCTGATCGCCGGCATCGGGCGCGTGTCCGGCCGTCAGGTGATGATCGTCGCCAATGACGCAACGGTGAAGGGCGGCACTTACTTCCCGATGACGGTGAAGAAGCATTTGCGCGCACAGGAAATCGCCAGCGAAAACCGGCTGCCGTGTATCTATCTCGTCGACAGCGGCGGCGCCAACCTCCCGCACCAGTCGGAGGTGTTCCCGGACCGCGATCACTTCGGCCGCATCTTCTACAACCAGGCCAATATGAGCGCGCAGGGCATTGCCCAGATCGCCTGCGTGATGGGCAGCTGCACGGCCGGCGGCGCCTACGTTCCGGCGATGAGCGACGAAAGCATCATCGTCCGCAACCAGGGCACCATCTTCCTGGCGGGCCCGCCGCTGGTGAAAGCGGCGACGGGCGAGGAGATTTCAGCGGAGGATTTGGGCGGCGGCGACCTGCACGCGCGCAAGAGCGGCGTCGTCGATCATCTCGCGGAGAATGATGAGCATGCGCTGACGATCGTGCGCGATATCGTTTCGACGCTCCCAACCTCGTTCGTCCTGAGCGAAGTCGAAGGGCGCGCTTCGACTTCGCTCAGGACGAACGGAATGAGGGAGCCCAGACCCCCCCTCCACGACCCCGAAGAACTCTACGGCCTCATCCCCGAAGACGTCCGCGCGCCTTATGACGTGCGCGAGATCATCGCCCGCATTGTCGACGGCTCCGAAATGCACGAGTTCAAGCCGCTCTACGGCGCCACGCTCGTCACCGGCTTCGCGCATATCTGGGGCATGCCGGTGGCGATCCTCGCCAATAATGGCGTGCTGTTCAGCGAATGCGCGTTGAAGGGCGCGCACTTCATTCAGCTCGCCTGCCAGCGGCGAATTCCGCTGCTGTTCCTGCAAAACATTTCCGGCTTCATGGTCGGCGGCAAATATGAAGCGGAAGGCATCGCCAAGCACGGCGCTAAGCTCGTCACCGCCGTCGCCACCGCGCAGGTGCCCAAGGTCACCGTCCTGATCGGCGGCAGCTTCGGCGCCGGCAATTACGGCATGGCCGGCCGCGCCTACGGCCCACGCTTTCTCTTCACCTGGCCCAACAGCCGCATCAGCGTGATGGGCGGCGAGCAGGCGGCATCGGTGCTGGCGACGGTCCACCGCGACGCCGACACGTGGACGCCCGAGGAAGCCGAAGCCTTCAAACAACCGATCCGCGAAGATTATGAGGCTCAGGGCAATCCGTGGCACGCCACCGCGCGCCTGTGGGACGACGGCATCATCGACCCGGCGCAGACGCGGGATGTGCTGGGATTGGCGTTCGCGGCTTGCCTGAATGTGCCGATCCCGGACCGGCCGCAGTTCGGCGTGTTCAGGATGTGATGATGCGCTTGCTGGCTGCAATCCTGCTTACTCTCGTGCCTGCCGTTGCGCGCGCTGCTGATGGCCAGCGCAACGAACCAGCATCTTCTCTTTCGTACGAGGAACAGCTGATAGAGAAGCTGATCAAGGATCCTCCTCATCTTTCCAAGGCGCGCCGCCTTCCGCCGAGTTTCAAGATTGGGCGATGCTTGCTTGTCGTGGAAGGGCAAACCCGAATTTCGGGAAAGTGCGCCTACAGAATCGACAAGGGCGGTGGCTTCCTCATCGAAGGGCCCCGTCAAATCTACGACGGCATCGACTACCCAGATGCGCGTGGCAGCATCGCTCTCATGGCGTCCACGGATTACTGGGCCACCGTCTTTCGCGAAGATGGCCACTGGGATGGCTACGGCAACGATGACGTTCGGGGCGTGAAGGGTGAAGGACCCAATTTCGGACCCCTTCGCCAAAAAGGCGCATGTTTCTCGAACGAGCGCGTCCGGGTGTGTCTTTGGAAGAAGTGAGGAAAATGCGCACCAACTGGACCCGCGCCGACATCGCCGCGCTGTTCGACCTGCCCTTCACCGAGCTCGTCTTCCGCGCCGCTGAAGTGCACCGCGCCCACCACGCACAGAACGAAGTCCAACTCTGCACCCTGCTGTCGATCAAGACCGGTGGGTGTCCGGAGGATTGCGGTTATTGCTCGCAGTCCGCTTTCGCTGACTCGGGGCTCAAGGCCGAGAAGTTGATGGATGTCGATGCGGTGCTCGCCGCCGCCGCCGAAGCCAAGGCGGCGGGCTCGCAGCGTTTCTGCATGGGGGCGGCGTGGCGTTCGCCCAAGGACCGCGACATGGACGCGGTGTGCGGCATGGTCGCGGGGGTGAAGGCACTGGGGCTGGAGACGTGCATGACGCTCGGCATGCTGACCGGCGGGCAGGCGCGGGCACTCAAGCAAGCGGGCCTCGATTATTACAACCACAATATCGACACCTCGCCCGAGCATTACGGAAGCGTCATCACCACCCGCAATTTTCAGGACCGGCTCGATACGCTCGACGAGGTGCGCGAGGCGGGGATCGCGGTGTGCTGCGGCGGGATCGTCGGCATGGGCGAAAGCCGTGAGGACCGCGTCGGCTTCATCCACGCGCTGGCGACGCTTCCACGCCACCCCGAAAGCGTGCCGATCAATGCGCTCGTGCCGGTCAAGGGCACGGTGCTGGGCGACATGTTCGCGGGCGAGCGGCTGATCGACGACATCGAGTTCGTTCGCACCGTCGCCGTCGCGCGCATCTCCATGCCGCGTTCGATGGTGCGACTGTCGGCTGGCCGCGAGAGCATGAGCGAGGCGACCCAGGCCTTGTGCTTCCTCGCCGGCGCCAACAGCATCTTCACCGGCGACAAATTGCTGACGACTGGCAATGCGGGGGATGATGCGGACGCGGCTTTGTTTACGAAGCTGGGGCTCAAGCCGATGCAGGTGGAAGAGCCGATGCGCCGGGGAACCAGTCACGCATGATCGCCTCGCTGCTCATCGCCAACCGCGGCGAGATCGCCTGCCGGGTGATCCGCACTGCGCGGAGGCTCGGTATCCGGACGATTGCGGTTTATTCCGATGCCGACGCCAAGGCGTTGCATGTTCGGCAGGCGGACGAGGCGGTGCATATCGGGGCGAGTCCGGCGCGGGAATCGTATCTGCGCGGGGACAAGATCATTGCGGCGGCCAAGGCGACGGGGGCGGAGGCGATTCACCCCGGCTATGGCTTCCTCTCGGAAAATGCGGATTTCGCCCAGGCGGTGATCGATGCCGGGCTGATCTGGGTGGGGCCGAAGCCGGACAGCATCCGCGCCATGGGCCTGAAGGATGCCGCGAAGACATTGATGGCCGCGGCCGGCGTGCCGGTCACGCCCGGTTATCTCGGCGAGGACCAGTCGCCCGAGCGCGTGAAGGCCGAAGCGGAAGCGATCGGCTATCCGGTGCTGATCAAGGCGGTCGCGGGCGGCGGCGGCAAGGGCATGCGCAAGGTCGAGCGCGCGGAGGATTTCGAGGACGCGCTCGAGAGCTGCAAGCGCGAGGCGGCGAGCAGCTTTGGCAACGACATCGTGCTGCTCGAAAAATGGATCGAAAGCCCGCGCCACATCGAGGTGCAGGTGTTCGGCGACAGTCACGGCAATGTCGTCCATCTGTTCGAGCGCGACTGCTCGCTCCAGCGCCGCCACCAGAAAGTGATCGAGGAGGCGCCCGCGCCCGGCATGGACGAGGCCACGCGCGAGGCGGTCTGCTCGGCGGCCGTGCGCGCGGCGAAGGCCGTGAACTACGAGAACGCCGGCACGATCGAGTTCATCGCCGACGCGTCGGAAGGCTTAAGGGCCGACCGCATCTGGTTCATGGAAATGAACACGCGGCTGCAGGTCGAACATCCGGTGACGGAGGAGATTACCGGGCAGGATTTGGTGGAGTGGCAATTGCGGGTGGCGTCTGGCGAGCCGCTTCCGAAGAAGCAGGAGGAGCTGTCGATCAATCGCCACGCGATAGAGGCGCGATTGTATGCTGAGGATCCGGCGAAAGGGTTCCTCCCGAGCGTGGGGCGGCTTGACCATTTCGATCTCGGCGAAGACGGACGTATCGAAACCGGAGTCGAGGAAGGTGACGTGATCTCACCCTTCTACGACCCCATGATCGCGAAACTCATTGGCACCGGTCAGACGCGCCAAGATGCGATTCGTAACTTGGCGGACATGTTTGATGCACTGGCGATATGGCCGGTCAGGACGAACGCAGGGTTCCTGTTCAACACCATACTTGACCACGATTTCTTCCGTGCGATCAAGATCGATACCGGGTACATCGAGCGGCGTCTTGAAGGCCTGCTGCCGCATCCAATTCCATTTCCATACGTCTGGAGCGACGTCGCGAAGATTGCGCTCGAAGATGCAGACGAGAGCTACCGGGGGCTGGCGTCGTTTCGTTTGAATGCGAATAGGCTCCGTCACGTAGCGCTGTCATTCGGAGGCGAAACCCGATGGGTGTGCCCTGACGACGATGAACCAGTCTCGATACCTTGCGCTCGTAACGAGCAAACAATTGTCGCGTTCGACACAGGGACGGCGTTTGAGTTCCACCTCACTTCCCGTGGCGCCGGCACATCCCACGGGCATCACGACGGCGAGATCGAGGCCCCCATGCCAGGCAAGGTCACCTCAGTTGAAGTCGCCACCGGCGATCAGGTCACAAAAGGCCAACGCCTGCTCACCCTCGAAGCGATGAAGATGGAGCATGCGCTGACTGCGCCGTTCGATGGTGTTGTTGCGGAGCTGAACGTCGCGGCGGGACAGCAGGTGCAAGTCGATGCGGTGCTGGCGCGGATCGAGCCGGCGGGCTAGCAGGCGGCGAGGGGGAACGCATGGCATTCAAGCGCCGCAACCGGGCACTGGCAGCGGACCAGCCGCATCATCCGCCGCATACGCCGGCGCACCCGCTCGAGCGGCTGATCTTCTTCTCCGACGCGGTCTTCGCCATCGCGATCACTTTGCTGATCATCGAAATCCACGCGCCGCATTTGCCGCGCAACTCCAGCATCCACGATCAGGTTCAGGCGCTCGCCAACCTCATCCCGCACTTCATCGGCTTTTTCATCAGCTTCTGGGTGATCGGCGCCTTCTGGATGGGACACCACCGCGCGTTCAGCTTCGCGCGCCACTGGTCGCCCAGGCTGATGTTTCCGAACATGGCGCTGCTTTGCGCGGTCGCGTTCATTCCCTTTTCGACCTCCTACATGAACTCGAACATGTGGCAGGCGGTACCGACTGCCTTCTATGCGGCGATGCTGATGATCACGGGGCTGCTCAATATCCGCTTGGTCCATCGCGCGACCGGCGCTCCGGTCGTCGATGAAGAGGCCGACCCGCTGTCCATCGCCCGCATCCGGGCCCGCGGCTGGGGCGTGACCAGCGGCGCGGCACTTGCGCTGGCTATCGCCTTCATCGATCCGGTGTGGAGCCAGCCGTCGCTGATCAGCATCCCGCTGTTCCTGAGAATCGCCCTCGCGCTTGCCGAGCGCCGACATACCCGAGCGGGCCGCTCCAGATCGGATGTGAGTTCAAGACCCGCTTAGCTTTGCCGCTGCTACAGCGAGCATGTCCGTGTGCCGGATCGAGGGAGGCGGCGTGCGTTCCGCGCCGCCTCTCGTTCGATCCTTACGAGCTTAGCGTTTTGATCCTGCGAGAAAATCGGTTACGGCCGCGCCGCTTTGCGGGGTTCGGAAACGGAGTGACTATGACGATTCGCTTGCCTTTGGGATTGATCGCGCTTGCCGCCGCGCAGGGGGCACTGGCGCAGCAGGGCAACTGGATGGTTCCCGCTCCGGCGCCGAAGGCCGGCGCTGTTGCCGCCGCGGCCGCGGCGGCGGGTCCTGTGCTCAAGGCCGGGACCGTGGTTCCGCTGAAGCTCGCCGATGCGGCCAAGGGCAAGAAGCTCGGCGTCGGGCAGCGCGTTGCGCTCGCGGTCGCGACCGACGTTCGCTTGGGCGATGCGGTCGTAATTCCGGCCGGCGCTGCCGCGGAAGGCGAGATCACCGCGCTGGAGGGCAAGACCGTCGCCGCAAAGGCGCTCAACGTCCGCGTGGGCACCAAGCTCGTCCGCCTCACCGGCAGCTTTGACGGCGTCAAGTCCAAGGCCTTCCTCGGCGAGGATGTGCGCGTCGCCCAATAGCCGGAATTCCCGCTACGGCCGTTTCGCTAACGAAACTTATTTCATCCAAGCGCGTTGTCGGGGTGCAAGTGGAAGGGGAGTGCCTTGAGACCTATCGGAACTGTCGAGCGGGCCTTTCAGCTCGCTCCAAGCTGCAGATCGATCGACGAGATCCGTGCCAAGCTCCGCCGTGAGCAGTGCATGAGTGTCGAGGAGCATCTGACCGGAGCTTCCATCAAGGCCGAGCTGAAAAAGCTTCTGCGCTCATAGGCCGCAAGTTGCCGCCGGCTCGGCACAGCCCGCCACAGCCCGCCACAGAGCGGGGCTGGCGCTGGAACACTGGCGCGATTCACGCGCTTCATGACTGCAATGCCGCGATTTTTTATGCATATCTGCAACGGGAACGGCTTCATCGAGGACCATGAGGGGATGGATCTGCGCGACGAGTCGGCGGCGCGCGACCAGGCGATTCTGTCGGCGCGCGACGTGATGACGGGCGACATCCGCGACGGCCAGCTCGACCTTACGTCATTCATCGAGGTCGAGGATGATTCCGGAAAACTGCTGTTCACGCTGAACTTCGCGGAGGCGGTGCAGATCACGCACAAGCATTGAACGCAGGGCAGACGGCAAGCGTCGGCCCGGAGTGGACCCCCACCGTTTACCTAGGCTGCGTTTTCCTGTTGATCGATGCGCGCCTCAGCGCGGGCGCCTTGTTCGTAGAGGTCGGCCATCACGTCGTGGACGTGCCGGACGGTCGGGTTGGTTGCCTGTTGTGCAAGATGCCGCTCCTGCGCGGCTCTCCGGCGGCGGAATGCAACGTCACTTTCCATGACCCATGCCCCTCACGATGCGGCCGCTGTCCCGAGTCGGCCACCCCTCTTCATAGCACGATTCGCGCTCAGCTTCACAACATAGGCTAAAGTCGCGGTCGCAAGCGATTGCTCGCAGAGCAGACGTTAACGTAGCACTTACGTTCCTTCGATAACGGATGAAACGATGATGAGCCGGCTCACCCAAAAAGTGATTGGGGCCGCGGCAATCGCGTTGATATTCGCGTTTGCCGCCGCGCCCGCGCAGGCTGCAACCACGAGCGCAGCGGTAAACGCGAACGTGATAAAACCGCTGATCCTTGGGTGGCGGCAGGATTTCGACCTGGGCACCGTCGTTCTGGTCGGGACCGGCACCTGGTCCGGAGCAACGGTCGGGATCTCGCGGTCCGGCGTGTTCACGTGCACCGACCCGCGACTGTCATGCTCCGGCGCGACTTTCACTGGCAGATATAACGTCAGCGGGACGAACAATACCCAAGTGACCATCAGCGCATCGAACGTTCTGCTGACGAACACATCCGATCCGACGCAAACCTTAACGCTCGTCGTCGACAATCCGGGAAGCGTGGTTCTGACCAACTCGGGCCCGCCGGGAACCGACTTCAACCTCGGCGGGTCGATCACGTTGGGTTCGTCGAACGCTGGCGGAACCTACACCGGGCAGTTCAACGTCACCGTCAACTACTGAGCCTTTGTACCAACCGCCCTGTGGATAAGTCCGTCGGCGTCCCTCGACGCCCGCCGAGCCGCCTTGCTAAGTCGGGCCCATGCAGCCGGATGATCCTCCCTCGACCACCATCGATACGCCCTTCGACGCGGCACTGAGCGAGCGCTATCTGGTCTATGCGCTGTCGACGATCACGGCGCGCTCCCTGCCGGATGTCCGCGACGGGCTGAAGCCGGTCCACCGGCGGCTGCTGTGGGCGATGCGGCTGCTCCGGCTCGATCCGGCCGGCGCCTACAAGAAGTCGGCGCGCGTGGTCGGCGACGTTATCGGCAAATATCACCCGCACGGCGACCAGTCCGTCTACGACGCCATGGTCCGGCTCGCGCAGAGCTTCGCTCTCAGATATCCGCTGGTCGACGGGCAGGGCAATTTCGGCAATATCGACGGCGATAATGCCGCCGCCTACCGCTACACCGAAGCGCGGCTGACGACGGTCGCGGCCCAGCTGATGGCCGGGCTGGACGAAGGCACCGTCGACTTCAAGCCTACCTACAACGGCGAGGAGGAAGAGCCGGAGGTCTTTCCGGGACTGTTCCCCAACCTGCTCGCCAACGGATCGAGCGGCATCGCGGTCGGAATGGCGACCAGCATCCCGCCGCATAATGTCGCCGAACTGATAGACGCCGCGACCCATCTTATCGACAATCCGAAGGCCGAAGACCGCGACTTGATGGACTTCGTCGGCGGCCCGGACTTCCCGACCGGCGGCGTCCTGGTCGACAGCCGCGACAGCATCGCGCTTGCCTACGCCACCGGGCGCGGCTCGTTCCGGCTCCGCGCCTCGATCACGGTCGAGAGAGAGAAAGGCGGCGGCTGGCACCTGCTGGTCAGCGAAGTCCCATACGGCGTCCAGAAGGGCAAGCTGATCGAGCAGATCGCGACCCTGATTGCCGAGAAGAAGCTGCCCATCCTCGCCGATGTGAAGGATGAAAGCGACGAGAAGGTCCGCGTGGTGCTTGAGCCGCGCAGCCGAACGGTCGATCCTCAGTTGCTGCTTGAAAGCCTCTACCGGCTGACCGATCTCGAAATCCGCTTTCCGCTCAATCTCAATGTTCTCGATGCGAGCCGGACGCCGGGCGTCATGAGCCTGAAGCAGGCGCTGACGGCCTGGCTTGCGTTCCAGATCCACGTGCTCGTGCGGCGCAGCGAAGTTCGAATCGGCAAGATCGACGACCGCCTCGAACTGCTCGACGGCTTCCTCATCGCCTTCCTCAACCTTGATCGCGTGATCGAAATCATCCGCACGGAGGATGAGCCCAAGGTCGTGATGATGGCCGAGTTCGGGCTGACCGACAGGCAGGCCGAAGCAATCCTCAACATGCGGCTCCGCAGCTTGCGGCGGCTGGAGGAGATGGAGATTGCCAAGGAGCGCAGCGCGCTCGCGAAAGAGAAAGAAGAGCTGGAGAAGCTGCTTGCCGAGCCGGGACGGCAGCGGCGACGGCTGAAGAAGGATCTGCAGACGGTCAAGGAGAAGTTCGGCGACGAGCGGCGGACGCGGATCGAGGAGGCCGCGGGGACGCGCGAGATCGACTGGTCGGCAATGATCGAGAAGGAACCGATCACTGTGATCCTGTCCCAGCGCGGCTGGATCCGGGCCATGCGGGGCCATGTCGCGCTGGAGGAAATGAAGGACCTCAAGTGGCGGGAGGGCGACGGACCCTTCATCCATTTCCATGCCCAGACGACGGACAAGATCGCGCTCTTTGCCTCCAATGGGCGCAGCTATACGCTGGGCGGCGACAAGCTGCCCGGCGGGCGCGGGTTTGGCGAGCCGGTGCGGTTGCAGATCGATCTCGATGCGGACGTCGAGATCGTCAACCTGATGGTGGTGAAGCCGGACGCGAAGCTGCTGATCTCTTCGTCGGATGGTCGCGGATTCGTCACCAGCGGCGAGGCAACGCTCGCCGAAACGCGCAAGGGCAAGCAGCTGGTCAATTTGAAGCCCGGAGCAAAGGTGGCCGTGGTCCGCCCAGTAACGTCCGACGCCGATGCCGTCGCCGTGATTGGAGAGAATCGCAAGATGCTGGTGTTTCCGCTGAGCGAGCTTCCGGAACTCGGACGCGGGCAGGGGGTCACGCTTCAGCGCTACCGCGACGGCGGCTTGTCGGACGCGGTCGCTTTCCGCCTTGCCGATGGCCTCAGCTGGGCGCTTGGTGGCGAAAGCGGCCGCGTGCGTACCGAGACGGACTTGACCCCGTGGCGGGCGGCGCGTGGCGCGGCCGGGCGCATGCCGCCACTCGGCTTTCCGCGGAGCAACCGGTTCGCGTGAAACCCTAACGTGGCGGTAACCCTGAATTTTTAATTCCGGGTCAATTTGGCGGCTTTTGAATACTCGGTGTTAACCGGTTCTGGCGCAGGGAGGGGCCCATGCAGGCTGCAACCCAAGCTCTGCCGGTGTCGCCGAAACGCCGTCAGGGATCGCCGACCGGCGCTTTTCCGTACGCAAGTGCGGACGATCTGGCGCTGCTTGCAGCGCTTCCGATCGCCGCCGCCATCGTCGAGGAGTTTGACGGCACCTTCATCGCCACCGTGCAGAACGACCGCTTCACGGAAATGGTCGCGCGTACCAGCGCCACCGCTTTCAAGTGGAACGACGGGCAGAAGACGCCGTCCGGCGGACCGATCATTGGGCTGCTGACCGACTTCTTCGGCGGCGTCGATCACAGCGGCGAACTGGACTTTACCGACGGCGAGGGCGTGGCTGCGCATTATTTCCGAGTCAAACTCGCGCCGTTGCCGCGTGGCGGACATCCAAAGCCACGCTGCCTCCTAAGTGTCGTCGACCGCACGGTCGAGGTTCAGTCGGAACGCGCTCTTCGCGCCGAAATGTTGCGCGACAGCCTCACCGGGCTTCCGAACCGCCTCGCCTTCAGCGAGGCGATTGAGAAGGCCGGCGAGAAAGCGAGCCGTGACGTCGATCATGCCGTGCTCGTCGTCGACATGCTCCGGTTCAGCCGGATCAACGAATCGATGGGCAGCCTTGCCGGCGACGAGCTGCTGATTACCTTCGCGCGCCGGCTTATCCTGACCCTTCGCGCGGGCGACGTGCTTGCACGGACCGGCGGAAACGAGTTCGGAGTGCTCGTTTCATTGCGCCGCGGAGTGGAGGACGCGCTGAAGGCCGCCGAACGCATTCAGGACGTCATGTCCGCGCCGTTCAAGCTGTCGGAACTGGAGATCAAGGTCGAATGCGCGATCGGAGTCGCGCTGATGCACACTGGCCAGGATCCGGAAGAGCTGTTCCGAAGCGCGCAGTTCGCGGTCAAGCAGGCCAAGCAGGCGGGCAAGCCGCAGGTCTATGAGCCAAAGGAAGCGAGCGCCGCTCGCCGCCGCTTCTCCATCGAAACCGAGCTCCGCCGCGCGCTTGAGAAGGACCAGCTCAAATTATTCTATCAGCCGCTGATCGATCTCAAATCGGGCGAGGTCGCCGGCTTCGAAGCCCTGGCGCGATGGACGCACGAGGACCGCGGCGAGATCAGTCCGAACGAGTTCATCCCGGTCGCCGAGGAATCCGGCCTCATCCTGCAGCTCGGGGAATGGGCGATGCACCAGGCGTCGGACACGCTTGCGCAGTGGGACAAGATCGCGGGTGAGCCCCTGCCGATCTATGTGGGAGTGAACCTGTCAGCCATCCAGGTCGCCCGCGACGATATTGCAGCCCTGGTGTCGAGCGCGCTCAAGGCGAGCGGGCTGAATGGGAACCGGCTGACGCTTGAACTCACCGAAAGCTCGATCGTGCAGGATCCCGCACGTGCAACGCGGGTGTTCGAAGCGCTGAAAGCGCTCGACGCGACGGTCGCGATGGACGATTTCGGCACCGGCTATTCGAGCCTTGCCTATCTCCAGCGCCTCCCGATCGACGTGCTCAAGATCGACCGCAGCTTCGTCAGCGGAATGATGGTCGATCCCGACAGCGTCGCCATCGTCCGCGCCGTGCTTAGCCTCGCCGACGCGCTCGGCATGTCGACAACCGCCGAGGGGATCGAAACGGTCGAGCTCGCGACTACGCTTGCGGCGCTCGGCTGCTCCAGCGGACAGGGCTTCTATTTCGCCAGGCCGCTGGAGGCTAAAGCCGCGCTCGATTACTGGAAATCACGCCGCAAGCACTGAGCTTGCGGCGCTAAACTTCTTTACTCGGCTTCGGTGCCATTTGCGTCGGGCGCCCAGAACACATGGGTGAGCACTTGCCGCCCATCCGGGAGCTGACGGATGAAGACATCCGGGCGCCCCTTTCCATCCTGGTGAATCGCACGGCCCCACTCGGCCATCGTGTCTCCGGCGCCGCGGTCGCCCGAGGGTTGCTCTGTCGGCTTGCCTAATTGCCGGATGCCGAAGTTGGTCGCCGAAGACGTCGAGGTGTTCGTTGAATCCAGGTGCGCGTAGATGCTGGCAAGCATTTCATAGTCGTGCTGGTTCGGCGCGATGTTGGCCAGCGGTCCGTTCGTTCCAGCTCGGCCGGTGGGATCGTTGGTGTAGTCCATGCACGAACCGACGTTGAGGTTGTTGAAATCCTCGTTCTGGTGGCCAAGGCCGAAGTCGTGGCCGATCTCCTGGCACGTCACCATCGCGCGCCACTCGTCGGTGTTGTAGCGCGCCATCGCGAAATAGGTGTCGTTGAGCTTGGTCGTCGCTTGCGTGATGTGAGTGCCATTGGCCCAGATCGAGGCGATTCCGAGCCAGCCGCGCTGACCGTAGCCCGCATTGCACACCAGAACCTGGCCGCTGATCGGATCACACCGCTTTGCACTCGCATTCACCGGGTTCAGTTTTGGGGTGGTGAATGCGAGGACTTGCGACTGATCCCATTGGCCGATCGCGGTCGAAGCATAGCCGGCCCAGTTTCCTGTCAGAGCCGTGTTGATCCGCAAGGTGACCGGGTTCGCGGTGCGTGCCCAATGGTATCCGCCCCAACTGTGGTTTGCTCGGGCCGGAGCGCTGCCGAATGCAATGGCGGCGCCGGCGATCAGCGCGGTCTTGATAAAATTGTTCATGCTATCCCCCTCTAAAGCAATGCCCTTTTCCGACACGCAGGCTGTGCCTGATCGGGACCCGAGTCAACTCCGGAATCTTCTCCGAAGGCGACCGAGCCGGTTCCTCTTCCCCGCCGCGAGCAGCATCGGCTAGGAGCGCCGCAACATGGCTGCTCCGATCCTTTCCTATGAAGACCTCGGCCTCGTGCAGGGCGAAGGCTGGCTGTTCCGCGGCCTCGACCTGTACATCGGCGAACGCGACCGGCTGGCGCTGATCGGGCGCAATGGCGCAGGCAAGACCACGTTGCTCAAGTGCATTGCCGGGCTGATCGACACCGATAAGGGGCGACGGACGATCGTTCCGGGGACCAAGGTCGTGCTCCTGGAGCAGGATCCGGCGATGGGCGGGCACGAGACCTTGCTCGACTGGGTGCTTGGCGGCACTGATGCTCCGGCCGAACATGAGGCGGCGGCGATTGCCGAGCAGCTTGGCGCGGACCTGTCGCGGCCGGTCGCGACGGCCAGCGGGGGCGAGCGTCGGCGGGCGGCGATTGCCCGGGCGCTTGCCCAAGGTCCCGACGTGCTGCTGCTCGACGAGCCGACCAACCATCTCGATCTCGGCGCGATCGAGTGGCTGGAGGCGTGGCTCAACCGCTTCAAAGGGGCGTTCATCGTCATCAGCCACGACCGCACGTTTCTCGCGCGGCTGACGAAAAGCTGCTTCTGGCTCGATCGCCGCAATTTGCGCCGGGCGGAGATCGGCTTCGGTGGTTTCGATGCCTGGACCGAGCGAGTGTACGAGGAGGAAGAGCGTGCCGCCGACAAGCTTGACGCCAAGCTCAAGATCGAGTTGCACTGGCTCCATCGTGGCGTCACGGCGCGGCGCCGGCGCAATCAGGGGCGGCTCGCCAAGCTCAACGAGATGCGGGCTCAGCGCGCGGCGATGCTCGGCGCGGTCGGCACCGCGAAACTTGCCGTGGCGCGCGACGATGTCCGCACCAAGACCGTCATCGACGCCGAGAATGTGTCGAAGAGCTTCGGCGAGCGGACCATCATCAAGGACTTCAGTTTGCGCGTTCAACGCGGCGACCGCATCGGGATTGTCGGTCCGAACGGCGCCGGCAAGACCACGCTGCTGAAGCTGCTGACCGGAGAGATTCAGCCGGACAGCGGAAAGATCAGCGTGGCCAAGACCCTGTCGGGAATCGTGATCGACCAGCAGCGCAAGCTGATGGAGCCTGGCAAGCGCGTTCGAGACGTGCTGGCCGAGGGTGGGGACTGGATCGACGTTCGCGGCACCAAGAAGCACATCAAGGGATATCTGAAGGAATTCCTGTTCGATCCGGGGCTGACGGAAGCGCCGGTCGGATCGCTGTCGGGCGGTGAGCGGTCGCGGCTGCTGCTGGCGCGGGAATTCGCGCGCGAAGCGAACCTGTTGGTGCTCGACGAGCCGACCAACGACCTCGACCTCGAAACGCTCGACCTGCTGCAGGAAGTGATCGCCGATTATGAAGGGACGGTGCTGATCGTCAGCCACGACCGCGACTTCCTCGACCGCACGGTGACGATCACGCTCGGCCTCGACGGGTCCGGGCGCGTCGACATCGTGGCCGGCGGCTATGAGGATTGGGTGCGGCAGAAGGCTCCCCTCCCGCGGGCGGGGGGGGCTGGGAGAGGGCCGTTGAAGAATAGCAAGCCCTCCCCTCAGTCCCCTCCCGCAAGCGGGAGGGGAGGGAAGCTGTCTTACAAGGACCAGCGCGATCTCGACCGCTTGCCCGCAGAGATCGAGCGGATCGAGGCGGAGATCGCGGCGGTGGAAGAAGCGCTTGCGGATCCCGACCTATACACGCGCGATCCGACGCGCTTCGCTGATCTTACGAAGCGCGCGGATAAGCTGCAGGCCGAGAAGGATGCCGCCGAGGAGCGATGGCTTGCCGTCGCCGAACTGGCGGAGAGCTTGGCCTAAGCCCCGAGCTGATATTGCTTGAGCAGGTCGTAGAGCGTCGGCCGGCTCACGCCGAGCAGCTTCGCGGCTCCGGAGATGTTGTTATCGGTGCGGCTCATCGCCTGGCGGATCGCGCGCCGGTCGGCGGTTTCGCGTGCAGCGCGCAGGTTGATCGCCACGGGTTCTTCGTCCGTCGTTCCCGGCAGGTCGAGGTCAGCCGCGCCCAGCTGGCGGTTGTCGGACATGATGACCGCCCGCTTGATGCGGTTCTCCAACTCGCGCACGTTGCCTGGCCAGGCATAAGCGTCAATCGCCGCGACGGCGTCGGGTGCAATCCCCTGCACCTTGCTGTTCATGGTGCGCGCGAAGCGGTTCACGAAATGGCGGGCAAGCAGGACGGCGTCGCCGGGGCGCTCGGCCAGCGACGGGATTTTCACGACGATCTCCGCAAGGCGATAATAAAGATCCTCGCGGAAACGCCCGTCGGCCGTCATTGCGTCGAGGTCTTGGTGGGTGGCGCAGACGATGCGCGTGTTCACCGGGATCTGTTGCCGGCCGCCGATGCGCTCGATCACCCTTTCCTGAAGGAAGCGCAGCAGCTTGACCTGCAGCGGCAGTGGAATGTCGCCGACTTCGTCGAGGAACAATGTACCGCCTTCGGCGAGTTCGATCTTGCCCGGGTTGGTCTTGACCGCTCCGGTGAAGGCGCCGCGCTCGTAACCGAAGAGCTCGGCCTCAAGCAGGTTCTCAGGGATCGCCGCGCAGTTGATCGCGACGAACTCGCCCTTCGCCCGCCCGCTCTGGTCGTGCAGCCCTCGTGCGAGCAATTCCTTGCCGGTGCCGCTCGCCCCGAGGAGCATCACGGAGACATCCGCATTGGCGACGCGCTCGATCGTTCGTGCGACCTTGAGCATCTCCGGAGCCGCGCTGATGATCGATCCGAGCACCTCATTACGGCCGCTCGCGTCGAGCCGCCGGTTCTCCGCCTCGATCTCCTGCACGTGGAAGGCGCGCGCGACGATCAGGCCAAGTTCGTCGATGTCGAGCGGCTTGCGATAAAAGTCGTAGGCGCCGAGCGCGATCGCCTTGAGCGCGCTTTCGCGCGCGCCATGACCGGACGCGACGATGACCTTGGTGTCGGGCTTGATCTTGAGTATTTCGGACAGCGTCGCGAACCCTTCACTGGTGCCGTCCGGGTCGGGCGGAAGGCCGAGATCGAGCGTGACGACCGCCGGTTCGTGCAGACGCAGCGCTTCGATTGCGGCCTGGCGACTGGTCGCCGAGACCACCGTATAGCCGTCATAGGCCCATTTGAGCTGACGCTGCAGCCCCTCGTCATCCTCGACGACGAGTAGGACCGGGAGTTCGGCTGGAGTGTCGGTGCGTTCGGTCATGCGATCTTCCGTTCGTCGATTTGTGCAGGCTGTGCTGCATTGAGGAGGATGGTGAAGGAGCTTCCCTGGTCGGGACGGCTGTCGACGCCGAGCCGTCCGCCCATGGCGGCGATCAGCGAGCGAGCCTCGAACGAGCCGATCCCGAAGCCGGACGCCTTGGTGGAGGCAAATGGCTGGAACAGCCGGTTGCGGATGAAGTCGCCGTCCATCCCGCAACCCTTGTCGGTGATGCTGATCTCGATCATCTCACGCCGCCGCGCGACCCGAACGACGACGGGCTCGCCGGCCGGACTTGCCTCGATCGCGTTCTGCAGCAGGTGACCGACGGCCTGTTCGAGGCCGAGCGGGTCGGCCATCGCCCACAGTGCGGTGTCGCCCAGCAGCCGAACTTCGTGGCTGCGTCGCTTGGCGGCGATCGCCGCCGAGAGGATGGGGCGAAGCGCCTGCGGCTCGACATGCTGCGCGCGCCCCGGCGCCTGCGGGGCCAGGCGGGTGAGCAGGTCGTTCATCTTGCCGACCGAGCTCTTGAGCGTCGCCACCATGTCCGCTCGGAATTCGACGTTGTCCGCGTGGCGCTCGGCATTGCGCGAGAGCAGCGACAATTGGCTGACCAGATTCTTGATGTCGTGCAGGATGAAGGCGAAGCGACGGTTGAATTCCTCGAACCTTTGCGCGTTCGACAGCGCTTCCTGGCCATGCGCTTCGGCGATCGAGCTAGCGGCTTGGCGCCCCGCGGTGCGCAGCAGATCGAAATCCTCCCAGTCCAGCGCGCGCCGGTAGTCGGCGGCTGCAAGCACGACCAGGCCGACCAGTTTATGATTGTGGATGAGTGGAATTCCGACCCAGATCGATGGATCGGCGATCATCCATTCGGGCGGCCCAAGTTCCCGGTCGAGCGGATGCGTCCAGCCGCCGCGGAAAGCGTCGAACTCGACGATCCGCCCGCTCGTCTCCAGGCGATCCCAGAAGGTGCGAAGCTGCTCGAACTCGTCCGCACGCGTCGAGGGTCCGGACCAGTTCCAGATCGACGTGGCTACGATCGTGCCGGACAGATCCGGCGCAAGCAGCAGGCCGGCCGGCGCGTCGAGAATGTCGCCGAACGCTTTCAGCGTCCGCTGACCGAGCGGTGGCGCATCTTCGCCTGCGCTTCCAAGCGTATCGGTGAACCGCAGCCATTCCGTGCGGTAATCGTAGCGATGCTCGAACAGATGCTTGGCGAGCTTGACCTTCGCCCAGCTGCGCGCACGCGCGCTCGGCAGGAGCACCATTCCGCCGACGGTCATCACGGCCAGCAGCGCGACCAGCAATGCGCCCGACCAGTCCCACCCGGTCCCGCGAAGCGCCGTCGCAAGCACGGCCATCACCGCGAAGTATGCGCAGATCGCGAGCAAGGAGAGCGACTGGAAGGTTGCCGCGCGCGATAGGCGGATCCGCCATCCGTCCTCCCGTCGTGCGCCGAGAGCAAACAGCGGTCCGGTTGCCGCGACAACGAGACCGCGCCAGGCGATCAGGCCGATGGCGAGGCGCGGATCGAGATAGGCGACGGTGTAGAGGTTGAGATCGTAGATCCACATGACCGCCAGCCCGAGCATCGCAAGCCGGATGCTGGTGCGGCTGGTTGGAGCCGCCTGGCCGTAGAGGTTATGGACCAGGATCAGCCCGCCGGACGCGGCCGTCATCCGCAGCAGATGGCCGGTCTCCTCGACGGTTCGGCTGTAGCTGAGGAGGTTGACCGTATCGGTGATGAACTGGAAACCGAGCACCGCTGAAACTGCGGCGTAGACGAAGCGGACGCCGCGCTGACGCTCGTCGCTGTACGACGACAGACTGTAGAGCAGGCTGATCCAGATCAGGTTGCGCGCCGTTTCCGCATAGGATGCGAGCCACGCCGGGCCGACGGCGGCAAGCCAGGCCCAGGATGCCGTGAGCGCGAAAGCCGCCAGCAGCAGCCGCTGCCCGTCGTTGGGTGCGCGAACGCCCAAACGCCAGATCAGCATCGCGGCGAATATCGCCGCCGCAAGCGCGTGGCTCCAGAAGACGATCAGGCCGCTCACGTGATGCTCACTGTCAATTTCGCCGACATGGCAGCCACTGTCGGTAAAATTTACAAAGAAGTGGTGAACGCCCCTGTTTGTGACGAGTAGGCTTGATGCGCTTGCGCCCGGGTGCAATGCTATTGTCCGAGGATTGGGGAGAGTGATCTTGAAAACCAGCCGTCGTGGGCTGCTGACCGGTGCTGTCACCGGCGCCGCCATTGCCGTCGCCGCTCCACTGAACGCCAAAGCGCGGAGGCAGTCTGCTCCCCTACTGGCGCCCCGACCGCCGATGGGCTGGAACAGCTGGAACAGCTTCGGCCCGACGATAAATGAAGCTCAGGCCCGAGAGACGGCGCAGATTATGGCGGAGAAGCTGCTGCCGTCCGGCTACAGCATCTTCACGATCGACATTCAGTGGTACGAGCCCGAGGCGAAGAGCTACACCTACAACAGCGATCCGGTGCCGGCGATGGACGGCTATGGCCGCCTGATTCCCGCGCCCAACCGCTTCCCCTCGAGCATCGGCGGCAAGGGCTTTGCGCCCCTCGCCGCGGACGTGCACAAGCTTGGTCTCAGGTTTGGAATTCACCTGATGCGCGGCATTCCGCGGCTCGCGGTGAAGCAGAATGTACCGATCCTCGGCACCAATTATCATGCGCGGGACATTGCCGACACGAACAGCATCTGCCCGTGGAACCCGGACATGTACGGCGTGGACATGCGCAAGCCCGGCGCGCAGGCCTATTACGACAGCGTGTTCCGCCTATACGCCTCGTGGGGCGTGGATTTCGTCAAGATGGACGACATGAGCCGCCCCTATGACGCGCATGCGCCCGAGATCGAGGCGGCGCACAAGGCGATCCTCGCTTCCGGACGGCCGATCATGCTCAGCCTGTCGCCCGGCGAAACGCCGGTGCCGCGCGCGGATCACGTCCGCCGCAACGCGCAGATGTGGCGGATCAGCGACGATTTCTGGGACGAATGGAGATTGCTGGAAGAGCAGTTCGTCCGGCTAGAAAATTGGAACCCGCACCGCCGGCCCGGCGGCTGGCCCGACGCCGACATGCTCCCGCTCGGCCGGCTCGCGCTGGGCTCGCGCGACACCAAGTTCACGC
>JBDSMG010000033.1:0-17191 GCA_039915925.1 Sphingomicrobium sp. | reverse complement strand
CGCATCGGCTCGGTCAAGTCGACGCAGAAGATCACCAAGGCGATGAAGATGGTCGCCGCGGCGAAGCTGCGCCGTGCGCAGCAGAATGCCGAGGCTGGCCGTCCCTACGCCACCCGGCTGTCTTCGGTCGTCGCGTCGCTCGCCAGCCAGGTCTCGATCGGCCCGGACAGCCCGAAGCTGATCGCCGGAACGGGCAAGGACGACACCCACCTGATCGTCGTCGCGACCGCCGACCGCGGCCTTGCGGGTGCGTTCAGCAGCAACATCGTTCGCGCGGTGCGCCGCAAGGCCGACGAGCTTCAGGCGCAGGGCAAGTCGGTCCTGTTCTACATCGTCGGCCGCAAGGGCCGTCCGGTCCTGCAGCGCTTCTTCCCCGGTCAGATCATCGCCGAATATGACACGTCCGCGATGAAGGCGCCAAGCTACCCGGACGCGCAGGCGATCGCGAAGGACATCGTCGAGCGCTACCAGACCGACGGCATCGACATCGTCCACCTCGCTTATGCCAACTTCCGGTCGACGCTCGTGCAGGAACCGACGGTCGACCAGATCGTGCCTGTCGTTCGCGCCGCCAATGACGCCGGTGCGCCCGCCGCCAATGCCGCGGTGGAATATGAGCCGGACGAGGAGGAAATCCTCGCCGACCTGCTCCCTCGCAACATCGCCATCCAAATTTATCGCGCGCTCCTGGAAAATCAGGCCGGCTTCTACGGCAGCCAGATGACCGCGATGGACAATGCCACCCGCAACGCCGGCGACATGATCAACAAATTGTCGATCAAATATAACCGCCAGCGCCAGGCCGCGATCACCACCGAACTCGTCGAAATCATCTCGGGCGCCGAAGCGCTCTAACCGCTGACAACAGGCAAGGACTCAACCATGGCTACCGCCGCACCCGCCAAGCCCCGCACCAAGAAGGCCGCTCCGGAAGCGCCCGCCTCGTCGAGCAACCTGACCGGCCGAGTCGCGCAGATCATCGGCGCCGTCGTCGATGTCGCGTTCGAAGGCGAGCTTCCGCCGATCCTCGGCGCGCTCGAGACCGACGTCGACGGCCGCCGACTCGTTCTCGAGGTTGCGCAGCACCTCGGCGAAAGCATTGTGCGCACCATCGCGATGGACGCCACCGAAGGTTTGACTCGCGGCCAGGCCGTGCGCTCGACCGGCACGCAGATCCAGGTTCCGGTCGGTCCTAAGACCCTCGGCCGGATCATGAACGTCATCGGCGAGCCGATCGACGAGCGCGGCCCTATCGGCAGCGACATGGTCGCCAACATCCACGCCGAAGCTCCGGCCTTCGTCGATCAGTCGACCGAAGCCGCGATTCTCGTCACCGGCATCAAGGTCATCGACCTGCTCGCGCCATACGCAAAGGGCGGCAAGATCGGCCTGTTCGGCGGCGCCGGCGTCGGCAAGACCGTGCTGATTCAGGAGCTGATCAACAATATCGCCAAGGGCCACGGCGGCGTGTCCGTCTTCGCCGGCGTCGGCGAACGTACGCGTGAGGGCAACGACCTCTATCACGAATTCCTCGATGCGGGCGTCATCGCGAAGGATGCCGACGGCAATCCGACCCCCGAAGGCTCCAAGGTCGCGCTCGTGTTCGGCCAGATGAACGAGCCGCCGGGAGCACGCGCTCGCGTCGCTCTGTCGGGCCTCACCCAGGCTGAATATTTCCGCGACGTCGAGGGTCAGGACGTTCTGTTCTTCGTCGACAACATCTTCCGTTTCACCCAGGCCGGTTCCGAAGTGTCGGCGCTGCTCGGTCGTATTCCTTCGGCGGTGGGCTATCAGCCCACACTGTCGACCGACATGGGCCAGCTTCAGGAGCGGATCACCTCGACCAACAAGGGCTCGATCACCTCTGTGCAGGCCATCTACGTGCCCGCCGACGACTTGACCGACCCTGCCCCGGCCACCTCCTTCGCCCACCTCGACGCCACCACGACGCTGAGCCGCGCGATTTCGGAGCTGGGCATCTACCCGGCCGTCGACCCGCTCGACTCCGTCAGCCGCGTTCTCACTCCCGCAGTCGTCGGCCAGGAGCATTACGAGGTCGCCCGCGCCGTCCAGGAGACGCTTCAGAAGTACAAGTCGCTTCAGGACATCATCGCGATCCTCGGCATGGACGAGCTTAGCGAAGAAGATAAATTGGTCGTCAGCCGCGCCCGCAAGATCCAGCGCTTCCTCAGCCAGCCGTTCCACGTCGCCGAAGTCTTCACCGGCATCCCCGGCAAGTTCGTGCAGGTCGAGGACACGGTCCGCTCGTTCAAGGCGGTTGTGAACGGCGAATACGACCACCTGCCGGAAAGCGCCTTCTACATGGTCGGGGGCATCGACGAAGCGGTCGCCAAGGCCGAAAAGATGGCGCAGGATTCCTGATCCGATGGCCGGCGAGCTGAGGATCGAGGACTGCATCAACGATGTCTGCCCCTGGTCCGGCAAACCGGTCAGCGCCGACAGCCTGAGCCTTTACCAGGGCAAGGTCGTCGGCTTCTGCAATAGCGGCTGCCGCGACAAGTTCGAGGCCGCCACGCGGGCATTCGACGCCGCACCGGAAGGACGCAAATAATGGCCGACCTTCACTTCGAGCTGGTCACTCCGGAAAAGCTGGTCCTGGCCGAGGACGTGCACATGGTGGTCGTACCCGGCACCGAGGGCGAAGCCGGCATCATGGCCGGCCACGCGCCCTATATGACGACGCTCAGGAACGGCGAGATCGCGGTGTATCGCACCGCCGGCGCTGCGCCAGAGCGCATCGCCGTCAGCGGCGGGTTCGCCGAAGTCAGCGATCGCGGGCTCACGGTGCTTGCCGAAAGTGCCGAAGCTTAACCGCTCTTTGATCCGATCGGACCGGCGAATTAGCCTTTCGTAAAAGTTTCCCGCTTATTCACCACCTCGATTTCTTCCGCGTCTAACGCAGGATCTGGGGTGGCATGAGCGCATTCGGTAAACGTGGCGGGATGAGCAGCAGCGGCGGGGGCCGTCCGAACTTCGGCGTCGCCAAACCCATGAAAGGTGGCCCGGGCGTCGGGCTGTCGCCGGTGGGCGCGGAAGGCGGCGAACAATTCCCGCCGCTGGAGCAGCTTGACACCGCGGAGGCGTCAGCCGGCCCGGCCGGATTGCCGATGGGCGGAATGGACCGGCTCAACGCCCGCATGAACGCGAGTGCCGACGCCGGCAGCAGCAAGCAGGAAGGCTTCGAAGCCTCGGTTCACCGGATCAAGGAACAGGTGCTTCCGCGCCTGCTCGAACGCGTCGATCCGGAAGCGGCCGCGACCCTCAGCAAGGACGAACTCGCCGAGGAATTCCGTCCGATCATCAGCGAAGTGCTGACCGAGCTCAAGATCAACCTCAACCGCCGCGAGCAGTTCGCGCTCGAGAAAGTGCTGGTCGACGAGCTTCTCGGCCTCGGGCCGCTGGAGGAGCTTCTGGCCGATCCGTCCATCACCGACATCATGGTCAACGGGCCCGAACAGACGTTCGTCGAACGCAAGGGCAAGCTCGAACTGGCGCAGATCCAGTTCCGCGACGAGGAGCATCTGTTCCAGATCGCCCAGCGCATCGTCAACAAGGTCGGCCGCCGCGTCGACCAGACCTCGCCGCTGGCCGACGCCCGCCTTCAGGACGGCAGCCGCGTCAACGTCATCATCCCGCCGCTCTCCCTGCGCGGCACTGCTATCTCGATTCGTAAATTCTCCGAGAAGCCGATCACGCTCGACATGATGAAGGGCTTCGGCTCGATGTCGGACAAGATGGCGACCTGCCTTAAGATCGCCGGCGCGAGCCGCATGAACGTCGTCATCTCGGGCGGTACCGGTTCGGGCAAGACGACCATGCTCAACGCATTGTCGAAAATGATCGACCCGGGCGAACGCGTGATCACGATCGAAGACGCGGCCGAGCTTCGCTTGCAGCAGCCGCACTGGCTTCCGCTCGAGACCCGCCCGCCGAACCTTGAAGGCCAGGGCGCGATCACCATTCGCGACCTCGTCATCAACGCGCTGCGTATGCGTCCCGACCGGATCATCCTCGGCGAAATTCGTGGTCAGGAGTGTTTCGACCTTCTGGCCGCCATGAACACCGGCCACGACGGATCGATGGCGACGCTCCACTCCAACTCCCCGCGCGAATGCCTCGCGCGTATGGAGAACATGGTGATGATGGGCGACATCAAGATCCCGAAGGAAGCGATCAGCCGCCAGATCGCGGACTCGGTCGACCTCATCGTGCAGGTCAAACGTCTCCGCGACGGTTCGCGCCGCACCACCAACATCACCGAAGTGATCGGGATGGAGGGCGAGGTCATCGTCACCCAGGAACTCTTCAAGTTCGAATATCTGGACGAGAGTTCGGACGGCAAGATCATCGGCGAGTACCGCTCGATGGGCCTGCGCCCGTACAGCCTTGAAAAGGCCAAGCAGTTCGGCTTCGACCAGCCCTATCTCGAGGCCTGCCTGTAAGCGCGACTGCCTGTTGAGCGCTGCGGAACGTCAGCTCGCCCATTCCCGGGCAAGTCCCCGATTAACGATTCATGGTTACCGCTCGACCCACGTAGCTGGCATCGATTTTGCTCTTTGAAACCTGGCTTATCCGGCTACCCTGCCGAACAAGTTTCAGGGAGGGGGCGCAGTGGACGGTTTCGGACGCAGGGAAGTGGTCGGCGGAATGCTGACCGGGGCCACCGCAATGAGCGCAGCGCCGCCCGCAGCCGCCGTCGCACGGACGAAGCCGCGAACATATGCAATCGTCGGCTGCGGAAGCCGTTCACGCATGTATCAGGACGCGATTTGGGACGCCCACAAGGCGAGCAGCAGCCTCATCGCCATTTGCGATACCAATCCGGGGCGCCTTGCGAATGTTTCCCGGCGCGCGGTTGCCGCGAAGGCCAGGGCGCCTGCCGTCTACCTCGCTTCGGAATTCGACAAGATGCTGCGGGACCACCGCCCGGACGCGCTGATCGTCACCACTCCAGACCGCTACCACAGCGACTATATCGTCGCGGCCCTGGATGCCGGGGTGGACGTCATCACCGAGAAGCCGATGACCATGGAAGCGGCCCGGGTCCAGCGCATCCTCGATGCCGTCGAACGCAACAAGCGCCATGTGCGCGTCACCTTCAACTACCGCTACGCGCCGTTCCGCTCGCAGGTGAAGCAATTGCTGATGTCGGGCGAGATCGGCGATGTGCTTTCGGTCGACTTCAACTGGCTTCTCAATACCGTCCACGGCGCCGATTATTTCCGGCGATGGCACAGCAACAAGGCGATCTCCGGCGGCCTGATGGTCCACAAGGCAACGCACCATTTCGATCTCGTCAACTGGTGGCTGTCCGACGTCCCCGTTTCGGTGAACGCCACGGGCAAACGGGAGTTTTACACACCGAAGATGGCGCGCCGCCTGGGCCTGGCCGGTCCGCACGAGCGCTGCCTGACCTGTCCGGAAAAGGACAAGTGCACCTTCTACCTCGACCTCGCGAAAGACCCCGGGCTGGCGGCTCTCTACCTCGAGAACGAGAAATATGACGGCTATTTCCGCGACCAATGCGTGTGGCGGCCGGAAATCAGCATCGAAGATACGATGAACGTGGTCGTCGGCTATTCGGGCGGAACCACGCTCAGCTACAGCCTCAATGCGTTCAACGCGTGGGAAGGCTATCACATCGCCTTCAACGGTACGAAGGGCCGGCTCGAACATTCGATCGTCGAACAGGCGTTCGTCGCGGGTGCGTCGCGCGGGCAGAGTGAGGCCAAGGGCGACACCATCTCGACCCGCATCATTCCACTTCGCGGGGCCCCGCGCATCATCACGCCCGACACCGGGGACGGCGCCCACGGCGGTGGCGATGCAGTCATGCTTGCCGAATTGTTCGACCCCAAGGCGCCGGCCGATCCCCTGCTTCGCGCAGCGGATGAACGCGGCGGTGCATGGTCGGCCCTGATCGGCATTGCCGCAAACCGCTGTGTCGAGACCGGCCAGCCGGTACGGATCGAGAATTTGGTGCGCGGCCTCGGCCTTCCGGCACTCGCGCCCATGCCGAAGCACGATCAACCGGTTCCGATGCCGGTTCGAACGGACCAGGTTTAAAGCGGATTCCGCCGCCAGCGGCGAACTGACAAGATCGCCGCACTGACGATCGCGCCTATGGCCGCAAGGGCCATGTCTTTCTGTGCGTCCCACATGTCGCCCTGCTGGCCATTGTAATCGGCCGCCATCGGACCGGCGAGGACGATCGACAGAAACCATTCGAACAGCTCGTAGACGGCGCTCACGGCAATGACGCTCTCGATCGCTATGTACAGTGCCACACGGCGCGCCACGCCGACGTGCCGCTGGAGGAACTCAAGCGTCGGCGGAACGGCAAGCAGTCCGTAGGACAAGTGAACGAGCCGGTCGTAATGATTGCGATCGAAGCCGAAGATTTCGCTGATCGAGATCCCGAACAGGGCCTCGCTCCACCGGTCGTACGGAACGCTGGAATATGTGTAGCGGCCACCAATCGTGTGCAGGACGAAGAACAGGACCACGCACCCAACCGCCGCGTTCGACATCGGCCGGAGCCGGAGCAGAAACGGCACGGCAAGCAGTAGTACCAGCGTCGGAATGTGGTGCAGCGGAGCTACATCCGGAAACGGCTGCCGGATTTGCACCAGCAGAAGCAGCGCGGCGAGAGCGCCTATCATCCAGCGCTGGGCACGCGGCAAGGCGGCCCAGGCGCTCGGCATGAGGGTCAGGCGGCCTTTTTCAGATGCTTGCGTCCGAGCAGTTCGGCGATCTGCACCGCGTTCAGCGCCGCGCCCTTGCGCAGATTGTCGGACACGCACCACAGCGACAGGCCGTTCTCCACCGTCGAATCCTCGCGGACGCGGCTGATGAAGGTCGCATAGTCGCCGACGCATTCGACAGGGGTGACGTATCCGCCATCCTCGCGCTTATCGACCAGCATCACGCCCGGGCTCTCGCGAAGGATCTCCTGGGCCTTTGCGGCGCTGATCTCATTCTCGAACTCGATGTTCACGGCTTCGGAGTGGCCGACGAACACGGGAACTCGGACGCAGGTCGCGGTCAGCTTGATCGCCGGATCGAGGATCTTCTTGGTCTCGACCACCATCTTCCACTCTTCCTTGGTCGAACCGTCGTCGAGGAAGCTGTCGATGTGCGGGATCACGTTGAAGGCGATCTGCTTGGTGAACTTCTTCGGCTCGTTGCTGTCGCCGACGAAGATGTTGCGCGATTGCTCGAACAGTTCGTCCATGCCGTCCTTGCCCGCGCCGGAGACGGACTGATAGGTCGCAACGACGACGCGCTTGATCTTGGCGTAATCGTGAAGCGGCTTGAGCGCCACGACCAGCTGCGCGGTCGAGCAGTTCGGGTTGGCGATGATGTTCTTGCGCGAATAGAGATTGATCGCTTCCGGATTCACCTCCGGCACGATCAGCGGAACGTCCGGGTCCATGCGGTAAAGCGAGCTGTTGTCGATCACCGTGCAGCCCGCCCGAGCGAAGCGTGGTGCGTGAACCTTGGTGGCGTCCGAGCCGATCGCAAACAAGGCGATGTCCCAGCCCGCCGGATCGAAATGCTCGATATTCTGGACCTTGAGCTTGCGGTCGGTGTCGCCGAAATCGATGACGTCGCCGGTCGAGCGGGCCGAAGCCAGCACGGCGATATCGTCGAGCGGAAATTCCCGCTCGGCAAGAATGTTCAGCATTTCGCGGCCGACGTTACCCGTCGCGCCAGCTACGACCACACGGTAGCCCATCACTCACTCCTTTTGGATGCGCCGCCCATATGTGCAGTGCACAAAAAAGTCCAGCCTTTCGGGATCCCAAACCGCTATCTGGCGGCGTCCAGCTGTTGGTCGAGGAAGCGTAGGATCGTCTTCCAGGTGTGCACCTTCAGCTTCTCACCGGCCACTGCATGGGTTGCGCCGGGATAAACCATGATGTCGAACGGCACCCCTTCCTGCTGCAGCTTGGCGAACAGCGCCGTGCTGTTCGGAAAGACCACATTGTCGTCGCTCATGCCGTGGATCACGAGGAGCGGGTCGCGAATCTTCCCGGCGTCGGCAAGCGCATTGGACCGTTCATAGACCTTCGGATCAGTCTTGGGATCGCCTAGGTAGCGCTCCGTATAGGCGGTGTCGTAAAATTCCCATTTCGTCACGGGGGCGCCAGCTATGCCGGCGGCGTAAAGACCCGGATCGGCTTCCAGCATCTTGAGGGTCATGTAACCGCCGTACGACCAGCCGTAGGTAGCGATCTTCTTCGGATCGACGAACGGCAACGTCTTCAGGAATTCAGCCCCAGCTTTCTGGTCGGCGACCTCGACGCGGCCCATGGCACGGTAAATCGGCCGTTCGAACTCGACGCCGCGGCTGGCGGAACCCCGGTTGTCGATCTGAAAATAGACGTAACCGCGATCGACGAGATATTGCGCCAGCGCCCCCGACCAGCCGCGCGTCACCGTCTGAGAATGCGGCCCGCCATAATGTTCGAAGAAGACCGGGTGGCGCTCCCCCGGCTTGATGTCGGGCGGGACAATCATGCTGTAGTGCAGCGCCGTCCCGTCCGGACCCTTGATTGTGCCGAACTGCGTCGGCTCATGGCTTGCGAGGTAGGGCGCATAAGGGTGCACGGCGTCCAGCCGGTTCTCCTCGATCCAGGCGATGCGCTTGCCGCTGGTATCGGCGAGATAGACCTGGCTCGGCTGCTCGGGCGAGGAGCGCGTGACGATCAGCCGCGTCGCCTTCTTGTCCATGCTCGCGCTGCTTCGGAAAGCAGGGTCGGTCAGGGCGACCGGCGCCGGCCCAGGATTCCTGAGGTCGACCGCGAAGATTTGCGCGCCGATCGGGTCAGGATTGGACTGGAAGTAGATGCGCCCGCCCTCCTCGTCGACGCCGGCGAGGTCGAGGACCGGGGCGCTGCCATGGGTTAGTTGCGTCCACTGGCCATTGTCGAAGCGATAAAGCTGCCCAAGTCCGCTCCGCTCCGACCACCAGATCAGGCTGCCGTCCTTCAGGACCTTGTAATTGTCGGTGAGGTTGATCCAGTGCCCCTGCCGGGCCCGCTCGCTGAACAGGATTCGGCTCTTGCCGGTGGCGGGATCGACGGCGAGCATGTCGAGGCGGTCCTGCACCCGGTTGATGCGCTGGACGAACAAGGCCTTCCCGTCCTTGGCCCAGTCCACGCGCGCCAGATAGACGTCCTTGTCGGGCCCGAGGTCGACCGTCACCTTCGACTTTCCGTCGGGGGTCATCACGAGCAGGTGCGGAACCACGTTGGGGGTACCAGCGGCGGGATAGCGCTGTTCGAAGACCTTGGTCTCCTCCGCCCCGATCGCGGTCCGCGTGACCACGCCGACATTGCCCTCATCGAACCATTGAACCGCGATCCGGCGGTCGTCGGGCGACCACCAATAGCCCTTGAAGCGGTCGAGCTCCTCCTGCGCGACGAACTCGGCCTCGCCGTAATGCACATTGCCGCCGCCCGGCGTGATCGCCCGCGTCGATCCCGCGATCGGCCCGACCCACAATTTCTGGTCGCGAACGAAGCTCACGAACCTGCCCTTGGGGCTGACTTCCGGGTTGAGCTCGCTGTCCTTGCTGTTGGTCAGCCGCTTTACCTTGCCGTCGAGCGCCGCGAGGTAGAGGTCGCCGTCGAGCGGCACCAGCACGGCCTTCGCATCCGGAGTCCAATCGTAGGTGAGAATGCCCTTCAGGCCCGCGAGCCGCTGCCGCTCCCGCTGCATCTTCTCGGCCTCGCTGATTGCGCCGCCCGAGCCGACCTTCTCGCTGTCGACCAGCATCCGCCAGTCGCCGCCGTTCGTGTCCAGCGCCCACAGATCGTAACGCTCGCGGTCCTCGGAGCGATTGCGAAGCATGGTCAGAAAGCGCCCGTCGGGTGACAGCTTGACGCCGCGCGGCGCGGCGCCGGCCAGCGATGGACTTGCGAACACGCGTTCGAGCGTGAGCGGCTTCTGCTGTACTCCCGCGGGTACTGGAAGAGTGGCAGAGGCGGCGATTGGCATGGTGGAAAGCGAAGCGAACAGCAGGAGCGATTTGTACATCGGCGGACCCTAGCCGCGCATGCTCAAAAGAAAAGGCGGGGTTTGACGCCCGCCTCTCCAAAATTCGCGCCGTTCGAAAGCCTTAGGCTTCGGTCTTGGCAGCCTCGCGGCGCGGATCGCGGCGCTCGGCGATGCGGGCCGATTTACCGGTGCGGCCGCGCAGATAGTAAAGCTTGGCGCGGCGGACGGCGCCGCGGCGCACGACCTCGATCGAGGCGATCGCCGGCGAATAAAGCGGGAAGACGCGCTCGACACCTTCGCCGAAGCTGATCTTGCGGACGGTGAAGCTGGACCCGATGCCCTTGTTGGAACGGGCGATGCACACGCCTTCGAAATTCTGGACTCGGGCGCGGTCGCCTTCGACCACCTTCACGCCGACGCGCAGCGTATCGCCGGCGCGGAATTCTGGGACCGGTCGGTCCGCGGTCAGTGCGTCGATCGCTTCGCGCTCGAGCGTCTGGATGAGGTTCATTTCGTCTAACCTTCGTTTTCGTGCCGCGCACCAGAGGGCGGTGCCTGCGATGCGCCCCCGTGGCGCTCGATCAGGTCCGGCCGCCTTAGCCGTGTGTCTTCGATCGCGCGTTGCTCACGCCACGCAGCAATCTTCGCATGATCCCCCGATCGCAGCACTTCGGGGATCGTGCGCCCTTCCCATGTGACTGGTCGGGTATAATGCGGATATTCGAGAAGCCCTTGTTCAAAGCTCTCTTCCTCACCGCTGGAGGTCGCGCCCATTACTCCGGGAAGCAGCCGAACGCAAGCATCGAGCAGCACCATCGCCCCTAGCTCGCCGCCGGAGAGCACGTAATCGCCGATGGACACGGGTTCGATGTCGCGCGCCTCGAAGATGCGCTCGTCAAAGCCCTCGAAGCGGCCGCACAGGATGATCGCACCCTCGCCCGCCGCAAGCTCGCGCACCCACTGTTGAGTGAGTGGCTTTCCGCGCGGGGTCATCGCGAGCATCGGCCTGCGGACGAGATCGCGCTCGGCGACATGATCGAGCGCCGCCGCAAGCACGTCCGCCCTCAGCACCATCCCCGCCCCGCCGCCCGCGGGCGTATCGTCCACGCTGCGGTGCTTGTCCGTCGCGAAATCGCGGATGTTCTTGGTGCCCAAGCTCCAGATCCCCTGCTCCAGCGCCCGCCCGGCAAGGCTGAATCCAAGCGGGCCGGGGAACAACTCCGGGTACAGGGTGAGGATGGAGGCGCGGAAGGTCATTTAAAGACGTCGTTAAGATCGTGTCTGACCTTCGGTCTCGAGAACTGAAGACCGACGAGCGCAAATACGATGCCGAAAGCGTAAGCCACAAAGCCGCTGACGGTCGTCACAGCAAAAGCAGTTAGCGGCCCCCCACAGCCGTCTTCGCAGACTGTTGCGCTAGCGAACGAAATCATTCCGAGGAGAATTGCGCCCATACCCCACATCAGGATCGGAAACGGGAGGGCGGCCACCATTACGGCCTGCCGCTGCGACCATGCGGACCGGCGGCCGAAAATGAAACCGAGGCCCACCGACAGCGCCGCATGCGCGACGAACATCAACAAGAACGCCATCGGACCCCCTCCTGAACGCCACTCAAAGTGCTTTGCGCGACCTGGGCGGAACCGCCGCTATCACAATCCATTAGGCTTCGCATGGACGAAACTCTCGATTGCCTCATCATCGGCGGCGGGCCTGCGGGCCTGACGGCCGCGATCTATCTCGCCCGCTTTCATCTCGACATCCTCGTCGTCGATGCGGGGAAGAGCCGCGCGTCGTGGATTCCCTGTACGCGCAATCACGCCGGCTTTCCCGAGGGCATCAGCGGCAGCGATCTGCTCCACCGGATGCGCACACAGGCGCAGAAATATGGCGCCAAGATTGTACAGGACCGGGTGACCAAGCTGGAGCGCGACGAGCAGTCCGGTCTGCTCACCGCCACCTGGGGCTCGGGCTGCGTGCAGGCGCGGTCCGTGTTGCTGGCGACCGGAGTGACCAATCGCCGCCCGACGATGGACCAGGATTTGCACGACGACGCTCTCGCCCGTGGGCTGATCCGTTACTGCCCGATCTGCGATGGCTATGAAGTCACGGACAAGAAGATCGGGGTCATCGGCAGTGACAGCCATGGGGTCGCCGAAGCCATTTTCCTGCGCGGCTTCACGGCCGATGTAACGCTAATCGCGCCGCACAGCGCGTTGCGCCTGAACGACGAGGATCGGAGCAAGCTGGAAAAAGCAGGGATCAAAAGCGTCGATGGCCCCGCCGAGGGAGTCGCGATCGACCAGGAATGGATCGTGATCGATACCGCCGAAGGGCACCATACGTTCGACAGCGTCTATCCGGCGCTCGGTTCGGACACGCATACCCAGCTTGCAGCCATGATTGGCGCGAAGCTCAGCGACGAAGGCTGTGTTCTGGTCGACAGCAATCAGCGCACCAACATTCCCGGATTCTATGCGGCGGGCGATGTCGTCCTCGGTCTCGACCAGATCAGCCACGCCATGGGCGAAGGCGGGGTCGCGGCAACAACGATCAGGAATGATCTGGCCAAGCAAAACCCATTGTTGCGCGAGCCGACGCGGGAGCTCGAGGAGGCCGGGAACGGCTCCTAGGCGAGGAAGTCCGGGTCGAGGACAATCCGCCTGTCAATCAGATCGGCAATGCCGGTCCTGAACGGGATCAGCGAGCGCCGCCCCTCGGCGGTCTCGACTTCCAACAATTCGCCGGCGCCAAAATCCTCGACCGCAACGACCGTGCCGATCGCCTTGCCCTCGCCGTCGAGGCAAGTCAGTCCGATCAGGTCGGCGTGGTAATATTCGCCCTCCGCGAGCGGCGGCAGCGCGGCCAGGTCGATCTCGACGAGCGAGCCGCGAAGTGCCTCGGCGGCGGTGCGGTCCGTCACGCCCTCGAAACGCGCTACTGCGGTTTTGCCACCCTCGCGCACGTCGATCAGCCGGCGCTCGACCCCGCCGAGGAACAGCGCCGCGTGGCCGCGCAAACTGGCGGCGCTGTCCGTGAACAGCTTGAGACGAAGCTCGCCCTTGACGCCGTGAGCGCCAGCGACCGCGGCGATGGTTATCCGATTCATGAGATCCTCCCCGGAAAAACGGGGAGGTGGCAGTCCGAAGGACTGACGGAGGGGGGCCGCCGCAACGCAGCTTCAGCGCCGGGCCCCCTCCACCACCCAGCTTTGCTGAGCGGTCCCCCTCCCCGTCCCGGGGAGGATTTCATTATTCGGCCTTCTCGGCTTCGTCGCTTGCCGGAGCATCGGCAGTGCCTTCAGCCGCCTCGGTCGTCGATTCACCGTCGGCCGAACCCTCAGCCGCTTCCGGGGACTCGGAAGTTGCCGGGGAGGCGTCATCGGCGCCTTCAGCGGGCTCGGTGGTGGACTCACCTTGATCGGTAGGAGCTTCCTCAACAGCCACAGCCTCCTCTGCGGCGGGAGCTTCTTCAGCCGCAGCCGTCTCTTCCACGGGAGCGGTTTCTTCAGAAGGAGCAGCTTCCTCGGCAACCGGAGCAGCTTCCTCGGCCGGAGCTTCTTCCGGCTCGGGAGCGGGCGCGGCTGCAGCAGCGGCGGCAGCTTCTTCGGCCTCAACCCGCTTCGTCTCGCGCTCTTCGACGCGCTCCTTGGCCTTCTCGCCCGGTTCACCCTTGTTCGGGTTGTTGCGCGCCGGGCGCTCCTTGATACCGGCGGCATCCAGGAAGCGGAGCACGCGGTCGGACGGCTGCGCGCCGACTGACAGCCAGTGCGAAGCACGCTCGGCGTCCAGCTTCACCCGCTCGGGCGAATCCTTGGCGAGCAGCGGATTGTAGGTGCCGATCTTCTCGATGAAGCGGCCGTCGCGTGGGCTGCGGCTGTCGGCAACGACGATGCGGTAATAGGGCCGCTTCTTGGCGCCGCCACGGGCGAGACGAATCGATAGAGCCATTTAGATATTCCTTTCAGTGAGTTCGTTTATTTCTTTGAGAATTTGTCGAAACCAGGTGGCATGTTGAATGGGGAACCGCCGCCGAGACCCGGAAGTCCGCCGGGCGGCAGCGCGCCGGGCGCCATCCCGCCGAGCGCACCTTCGAGACCGCCCTTGCCGAACATCGCGGCTAGCTTGCCGAGCCCGCCCATCTTCTTGAGCCGCTTCATCACGCTTTCCATTTCCTGGTGCATCTTCAGCAGCTTGTTGACTTCCTGAACCGTGCGCCCGCTCCCCTTGGCGATGCGGATCTTGCGCTTGGCGTTGATCAGGTCCGGCCGCGCGCGCTCTTTCGCGGTCATCGACGACAGCAGGGCCTCCATATGGACCAGCGCCTTGGTGTCCTGCGCCTTGTCCATCGCGCCCTTCATGCCCTTGAGGCCCGGCATCATGCCCGCGAGCGCGCCGAGGCCGCCCATGCGCTGCATCTGCTGAAGCTGCATGCGAAGGTCGTCGAGGTCGAACTTGCCCTTCGCCATCTTGGCCGCGAGCTTCTCGGCATCCTCGACCTGAATGGTTTCGGCGGCGCGCTCGACCAGGCTGACGACGTCGCCCATGCCTAGGATCCGGCCGGCGACGCGCTGCGGGTGGAACGGCTCGATTGCTTCGAGCCCCTCGCCCACGCCGGCGAACTTGATCGGCTTGCCGGTGACCGCGCGCATCGACAGTGCAGCACCGCCGCGTGCATCGCCGTCCATGCGGGTCAGAATCACGCCGGTGAGCTCGACTTCGCCCGCGAAGCCCTTGGCGACGTTGACCGCGTCCTGACCGGTCAGGCTGTCGACGACGAGCAGGGTCTCGGTCGGGTTCGACGCAGCGGCAACCGCCTTCATCTCGCCCATCAGCGCATCGTCGACGTGGAGTCGGCCCGCGGTGTCGAGCAGGACAACGTCATAGCCCTGAAGGCGCGCCGACTGCAGTGCGCGCTTGGCGATGTCGACCGGCTGCTGGCCGGCGATGACCGGAAGCGTGTCGACATTCGCCTGGCGCCCGAGCACCGCGAGCTGCTCCTGCGCGGCCGGGCGGGCAACGTCGAGCGAGGCCATCAGGACGCGCTTGCGCTCCTTCTCGGTCAGCCGCTTGGCGAGCTTGGCGGTCGTGGTCGTTTTGCCGGAGCCCTGGAGCCCGACCATCATCACGACGGCCGGCGGGTTGACGTCGATTCTCAGCTCTGCCGTTTCCGAGCCGAGCATCTCCACCAGCGCGTCATGGACATATTTGACGACCATCTGGCCCGGAGTGACCGAGCGGAGCACTTCCTGCCCGACTGCCCGCTCGGTGACGGAATCGACGAAATCGCGAGCAACCGGGAGCGCGACATCCGCTTCGAGCAGCGCGACGCGCACTTCGCGCATCGCACCACGCACGTCCGCCTCGCTGAGCGCGCCGCGCCCGCGAAGCTTGTCGAATACGCCGCCGAGCCGATCGCTCAGACTGTCGAACATTCACTTCTCCCGCGATGTTCAGGTACGCAAAACGAAAACGCGCCGGCGGGCGAAACCTCGCCGGCCAGCGTGCACCCGTAGGCACTGAACATCGATTTGTGTCGAAAACGACCAGCGGCGCTTAGCCGAACCGCTGCCGCAGTTCAACCGCCAGAAGGTTTGCCGCCACCGGGCTTGCCGGGGCCCCCACCGGGCTTGCCGCCTCCGCTCGGGCGACCTCCGCCACCCGGTCGGCCACCGCCGCCGGGCCGATCGCCCCTCGGACGATCGCGCCCGCCCGGGCCACGCCCACGGGGATCGCGGCTGCGGTCGAAGCCGCGGTTGGGAATCGGGCTGGCCGGCCGCTGAGGCACGGTGCTGGTCGGCGCGACGGAATAACCCTCCTTCAGCAGCTTCTGCAGCGAGGAGCGCACACTTGCCGTCAGCGCCGCCTGCAATTCCTTCGGCAGGTCGGCAAAGGTGGTGTTCGGATGCAGGCTCTGGATGTCGCGCAAAAGCGTGTTCGGCACGCCTTTCGACGCGGTTTTCAGAGCGCCGATCGCGTCCACCACCGCCGCGAAGAGGATGTCCTGCATGATGTCGGTCGCGGCTCGGGTCATGGTAACTTCACTCTCTGCGTGTGATTTCGTGGCGGGTGCCGCGTGTGGACTATTCGCATGCCCGTCCCTAAGTGCGCGGGCAAGCATGAAGCGCCAATTTCACAAGATGCACGGCCTCGGCAATGACTTCGTGATTGTCGATGCACGGGACGAACCGTTCGAGCTGACGCCGCCGCTTGCCCGCGCGATCTCCGACCGCCGCACCGGGGTGGGTTGCGACCAGCTGATCGTGCTTGAGCCCTCGACCGTTGCGGACCTGCGTATGCGGATTTGGAATTCGGATGGCGGCGAAGTCGAAAGCTGCGGCAATGCCTCCCGCTGCGTCGTGGCACTGACCGGCGCCGCGCGGATCGAGACCGACGGAGGAATCGTCGAGGGCGCCGGCGGCGACGAGGTCGAGGTCAGCCTGATCGAACCTCGCTTCGGCTGGGAGGACATTCCGCTCGCCTATGCAATGGACACGGACCTTTTGCCGATGGCTTGGGACGAGCTCGCTTCGCCGATGGCGGTCAATGTCGGGAACCCGCACCTCGTGTTTTTCGTCGATCAGGTCGCCGACGTTCCGCTGGCCGAGCTTGGGCCACGCATCGAAAACGATCCGGCCTTCCCGGAGCGGATCAACGTCAACGTCGCGGCTCAAGGCCTCGACGGCGTGCAGCTTCGCACATGGGAGCGCGGCGCGGGAGAGACGCTTGCATGTGGCACCGGCGCCTGCGCCACCGCAGTCGCGGCGATCAAGTCGCGCCGGGTCGAGTCCCCCGTGAAGGTCCACATGCCGGGCGGAACGCTCACGATCAGCTGGAAACCGGGAGAGCCGGTCCGGATGCGTGGTTCGGCAACGCATGTGTTCACGGGCGAACTGGACCTCGAGGCGTTCGCATGAGCGTCGAGACGATCACGCTCGGCTGCCGGCTCAACTTCGCCGAGAGCGAGACGATGAAAGCGCTCGCGCCAGCCGGCGAGCAGTGGACGATCGTCAACAGCTGCGCCGTCACGAACGAGGCGGTGCGTCAATCGCGTCAGGCGATCCGGCGGGCGAAGAAGGCGCGGCCGGATGCGCGCGTGCTGGTCACGGGTTGCGCGGCCCAGCTTGAGCCTGAGCGCTTCGCGGCCATGCCCGAGGTGGATCGGG
>JBDSMG010000059.1:0-30685 GCA_039915925.1 Sphingomicrobium sp. | reverse complement strand
CCCGCAAGCTCGAGCGCAAGCGCGCCGAGCGCGAAGGCGTGCGTTAAGGCACCCGGCCTTAGCGCCCCCTTACATGTCCGTCAGCACCGACGCCCATTCCGGCACCCCTCGCGGCAGCACCGCGAAGCTGTGGCTGGCGCTTGTTCTGCTCATCGCCGCCGGCGTTGCGTTCGCCTGGTTTGGCGCCGGATCGCTGCGCCCCGAAGTTACCGAGACCGGTCTCGAGTTCCGCCAGGTCAAGGCCGGTAACGGCGGTCCAATTGGCGACGCAGACGCGGCGCTCCTCGACTACGAGTTACGGTCGGACGATGGCACTGTTTTGGACAGCAGCGCAAAAGCTGGCGGCCCTCAACCGTTCATGACGCAAGCGGTCTATCCGGGTTTTGCAGAAGGCATGCGGCGGATGGAAGAAGGCGGCGAGTACAAGCTGAAAATGTCGCCGAAGCTGGCCTTCCCCGACGGCAAGGCACCCTCGGGCTTCCCGGCGAATACGCACCTGAACTTCACCGTCCAGGTTCGCAAGGTCGTGCGCGGAGGCGCTGCAATGCTTCGCCAGCAGATGATGATGCAGCAGATGCAGCAAATGCAGCAGCAGGGCGGGCCGCCGCCGCAATAAGGTCAGACGACCTGTGCGCCGTCGCCTTCGTCGCGGGCGCGATATTTGCTGAGTTCCTGAAGGACGACCTTCGCCGTGGCGAGGATCGAATCGGCGAGCAGGACGCCGAGAAATCCCAGCAGCGCGCCGAGGAGCAATTGGGTGGCGAGGACAACCGCCGGCGCCAGATCGACCGTCCGCCGGGCGATGTACGGAAGCACGAGATAGCCGTCGATATTCTGCACCGCGAAATAGACGAAGATCGCGAACGTGCCTTCGGCGGGTCCGGCACTGAATCCCACCGCGACCATCAGCAGGCCGGAAACGATTGCACCGATATTCGGGATGAACGCCAGCACGCCCGTGATCAGTCCGAGCAGTGCGGCCATCGGGATCGGCTGAAGACCGATGATCCGGCTGACATAGGCCAGCATGAACCAGGTGAAGACGCCCTCGAAGATCATTCCGATGATGCGGCCGAACAACAATCGGCGAAGGGTGAAGCCGACGCGGTCGGTGATCGCGTAGAACCGGTCGCGATGACGCAGCGGGAGCATCCAGGCGACGCCGCGATCGTAAAGGTGCGGCTCGATGGCGATGAAAATGCCGATCACGAAGATCAGCAGGGCGCTCGTTACGGCGCCCAGCGCGGTGCCGACTGCGGAGGTCAGGCGCCCGATCGAACCCATCAATTGCTGTCCGATGCTGCCGGGCGTCGGGTCCGTGACGAGCCCGGCGTGGTGCGCCCACGCATAGAGCTTCATCACCTGCACCTCGACGACCATGCGCAGTGCCTCGGCCTGGCCGGCGAAGGTCGTGCCCGCATAATAGAAAACCCAGCCGAAGAAGCCGAGCCCGAGCACGATCGTGATCAGCAGCCGCCAGCCGCGACGGATCGGGAGTGCCCGGCCGAGCAGCCGCGCACCGCCGTCGAGAACCACCGCGAAGACCAGCCCGCCGATGATCAGCAGCAGCGGTTGCGCGAGCAGGATCACTGCCCCGACGAACAGGACCACGCCAACCCATACCGACGCCCGTTGCAGCTCGCGCCGAACGACCGGGTCGCGGAACTCGGCCGGCCCCGGCCGCTCGACGTGCGGTTCGATCGTCGGCAGCTGCGCCATCAGTCGGGCTTGGCCCGAAGCGAGGTTCCGGCCCGGCCGGGTCGGAAGGAAGTGAACCAGCTGATCGGATTCACCAGGCTCGTCGTGCCATCGAGGGAGAAGGTGATGAATTCGGCGCGCCCGCCGATATTCTCCCACGGCACAGGCCCGCCAAGACCCTGATCGCGAAGCGGGAAACGGCTGTCCGCGCTGCTGTCGCGATTGTCGCCCATCAGGAATAGGCGGCCTGCCGGCACCTTGATCGGTCCATATTCGTCGGCGTCCGGCCGTTCCCCAAGATCGACTGTGTCGTAACTCGGGCCATTCGGAAGCGTTTCGCGGACGATCGGCAGGCGGCAGTATGCTGCTCCATCGCGGCCACGGACTTCGAACTCCGGGAATTTTTCGCCGCAAGGAATATTCTCGTCGACCGGGATCATCGCCGGCGGGCGCTGCACGGCCTTCACCGGCCTTCCGTTGAGGATCAGCCGACCGTTGCGGACCTCGATCGTGTCGCCAGGCAGTCCGATCACCCGCTTGATATAATCCTCGTTGGAACCTGGCGGAGTGACGATGACGACGTCGCCGCGCTTCGGCATCTTTCCGAGCAGCCGCCCGTGCATGAAAGGCAGAGTGATCCCCCAACCTTCGCCGGTCCGAAGAACGACTGAGCGGAAGATTGCCAGGGGATTCGGGATGGTCGGCGAGACATAGGACCAGCCGTAGGGATATTTGGTGACGACCAGCCGGTCGCCCTTCAGCAGCCCCGGCATCATCGATTCCGAGGGGATGTAGAAGGGCTTTGCAATGAAGCTGTGGAACAGCAGGACGGCGAGCAGGACCCACAGCAGTCCCTTGATCTCGCGCCAAATGGCCGAGCCCTTATGGTCCTCGTCCTTCGTCACCTCGGCGGGGCTCTCGTCGACCGTCGTCGCTTGCGGGGCAGTCTCGTTCAATCAGGGCTCCATCTTGCGGGCGAACAATATCACGAACGCCTGCGCCCAAGGGTGATCGTCGGTCATAGTCAAGTGAATGTCGATTGCGTGGCCTTGCGGCGCAAGTGCGTCAAGCCGCAGCTTTGCGCCTCCGGTGAGGTCAAGCGTGGGAGCGCCGGACGGCGCGTTGACGACGCCGATGTCCTTCATGAACACGCCGCGCTTGAAGCCGGTGCCGACCGCCTTTGAAAATGCTTCCTTCGCGGCAAAGCGCTTGGCGAGGGTCCCGGCGACCGTGTGCGGGCGGGAAGCCGCTTTCTTTCGCTCGATCTCGGTGAACACGCGGTTGAGGAAACGGTCGCCCCAGCGATCGAGCGAATTCTGGATTCGATCGATGTTGCACAGGTCGGAGCCGATCCCGACGATCATAAAAACCTCTCCCATCGGGAGAGGGGGACCATGCAGCGAAGCGGAATGGTGGAGGGGGCCCGGCCTAAACGCGGCGGACAGGCGGTCCCCTTCCACCACCCTTCGGGCGGTCCCCCTCCCAGTTCCGGGGAGGAGCTAGTCACGCGCGCTCGCCATCAATTCCCGCATCCTCGTCACGCTCGCCTCAATGCCCGTGAAGATCGCCTCGCCGATGAGAAAGTGGCCGATGTTGAGTTCGGCCAGCTGCGGGATGGCGGCGACCGGAATGACATTGTCGAAGGTCAGGCCGTGGCCGGCGTGCGGCTCGATCCCGTTCTTTGCGGAAAGGGCCGTGGCGTCGCTGATGCGCTTTAACTCCGCCGTCCGCTCCTCGCCCTCGACATGGGCATAGCGCCCGGTGTGGAACTCGACGACCGGAGCCTTGAGGCGCAAGGCGGCTTCGATCTGGCGCTCGCTCGGTTCGATGAACAGGCTGACGCGAATGCCGGCGTCGGTCAGTCGCGCAACGAAGGGCGCCAGTTGATCGAGCTGCCCTGCCGCGTCGAGCCCCCCTTCGGTCGTGCGCTCCTCGCGCTTTTCCGGAACGATGCACGCGGCATGGGGCCGGTGGCGAAGCGCGATCGCGAGCATCTCCTCGGTCGCCGCCATTTCCAGGTTCAGCGGACGGTCGATCTCGCCCATCAGTCGGTCGATGTCGGAATCGGTGATGTGGCGCCGGTCTTCGCGCAGGTGCGAGGTGATTCCGTCGGCGCCGGCCCGCGCGGCGGCATGGGCCGCGCGCACGGGGTCCGGGTGCGGCCCTCCGCGCGCGTTGCGGATGGTCGCCACATGGTCGATGTTGACGCCGAGGCGGAGCTTCCCGGTCAAGCGACGGCCCGGCTGCCCGGCTTGATCGCGGGGATCGCCGCGAGGTCCGGCGGGACTTGGTCGGCGGCATAGGTCGGAACGTCGATGCGGATCAGCGAAGTGTAAGGAACGCCGAGGTCGGCGGTGCCGCCCGAGCGATCGACGAGCGAAGCGGCCGCGATGACTTTGCTGCCTGCCTCCTCGATCGCACCGATCGCTTCCCGAGAGGAAAGCCCTGTTGTTACGACGTCCTCAACCATCAGGACGCTTTGCCCCGGCTCAAGACGGAAGCCGCGCCGAAGCTCGAACGTGCCTTGAGGCCGCTCGACAAACATTGCCGGGCGGCCGAGTGCCCGGCCCATTTCGTGGCCGATGATCACGCCGCCCATCGCCGGAGAGACGACCACATCGATGCTGTTGCGAAGCTCTGCGGGAATTTTGTCGGCCAGCGCGCGCGCCAATCGTTCAGCCCGAGCTCCATCCATCAAGACACGCGCGCACTGCAGGTAGCGCGGGCTACGCAGGCCCGATGATAGAATGAAATGCCCTTCGAGCAGCGCGTCCGCGGCGCGAAACTCGTTCAGGATTTCGTCGTCTGTCATGGCGCAGGCACCCCTTTCGAGCCGCCTCAATAAGAGCCACGAACGTCCGCTTCAACTCATGTGCGAGAGGCGCTTGAGGGAGCGGGAACCCGCGCCTATAAGGCCGCCCAAATCCGGGCCCGCCACACTGGCGCGCCCAGTCCAACCGATGTCACCGGGGTGCGAATGAAACTGTTTGGATGGGCAATCGCCCTGGCCGCGGCCGGGCTCACACCTGCAGCCGCGACTGCGCAGCAGGCAGCGGAGCAGCAAGCTGCTCCTGCGCAGGCAAACGACCCTTCTGCGACGCTGCCCGCCGGAAGCCCGTCGAGTCCGAAGGCCGTTGCGCAGCAGCCCGGCGGCCTCGCCGACCCTGCGGGCAACAGCGCGGCTGCGCCAGCCTCGCAAGCTCTCGACGTTACTCCGCCGTCGCCGCACATCGGCGTTCCGGACGGAAGCAAGGGTATCCAGCCGCAGGTCACCCCGATCGGACAGGAAGCCGCCGCCTTCCACAATGGGCCATTGCTGTGGATGTGCGCGCTGATCAGCATCTTCGTGCTTGGGCTGCTTTGCTTCACAATGTGGCGTTTTCGCCGCGGAGCTAATCCGGTGCCGTCGCGCAATTCGCACAATACGTTGATCGAAGTGCTGTGGACGGTCGTGCCGGTGATGATCCTGGTCGCAATCGCGATCCCGTCGATCCGGCTGCTGCGCCATCAATATTCGCCGCCCAAGGCCGACCTCACGGTCAAGGTCATCGGAAACCAATGGTATTGGACCTATCAATATCCGGACAATGGCGGGTTCGAGATCGTCTCGAACATGCTGAAGGAAAAAGACCAGGTGAAGCCCGGAGAGCGCTTCCGGACCGACGCCGACGGGCCGCCGCTGCTCGCAGCCGACGAGCGCATGGTGATCCCGGCCGGCAAGGTCGTGAAATTTATCGTCACTTCCAATGACGTAATTCACAGCTTCGGCCTGCCGGCGTTCTGGACGAAGATGGACGCCAACCCCGGCCAGCTCAACGAGACCTGGGTCAAGGTCGACCGCCCGGGCGTCTATTTCGGGCAATGCTCCGAACTTTGCGGCGCTCGCCATGCCTTCATGCCGATCGCGGTCGAGGTCGTGCCCGCCGATCGCTATGCGGCATGGGTCGCTTCCAAGGGCGGCACGATGCCAGGCGCAAAGCCCGCGCCCGCCGCTGACAGCACCGGCTCCTCGCCCGTAAGCGCGGCGACTTCGCCGGCGGCCGCCCAGCCGCAACCGGCAACCGGAGCGGCCGCGAACGCCGCTCCAGCCAAGCAAACCTCCGCGCCCGCGCAGGGCGTCGCAAGCAACAATTAAGCGGAAGCAACAGACACATGGCAACCACCGCCCCCGCCTCCGGCCACGCCGCTCCGCTGACCGGCCATGACTCGGCCCACGCCGAGCATCATGACGATCGTCACCTGCCGGGCTTCTTCGCCCGCTGGTTCATGTCCACGAACCACAAGGACATCGGCACGCTCTATCTGATCTTCGCGATCATGGCCGGCATCATCGGCGGTGGCATCTCGGGCGTCATGCGCGCCGAGCTGATGCACCCGGGCATCCAGATCCTGAATCATTGGCCCTGGCCGCTTGGCGCGGGCTCCGCCAATTTCGATGAACAGGCGCATCACTGGAACGTGCTGATCACGGCCCACGGTTTGATCATGGTGTTCTTCATGGTCATGCCGGCGATGATCGGAGGCTTCGGCAACTGGTTCGTCCCGATCATGATCGGCGCGCCGGACATGGCCTTCCCGCGCATGAACAATATCAGCTTCTGGCTGCTGATCCCCGCCTTCCTGCTGTTGCTCGGCTCCAGTTTCGTGTCCGGTGGTACCGGGCTCGGGGCAGGCACGGGCTGGACGGTCTATGCTCCGCTGTCGACCTCGGGCTCGTCAGGCCCGGCCGTCGACATGGCGATCTTCTCGCTCCACCTTGCCGGCGCGAGCTCGATTCTCGGCGCGATCAATTTCATCACCACCATCTTCAACATGCGCGCGCCGGGCATGACCCTGCACAAAATGCCCTTGTTCGTCTGGTCGGTGCTCGTGACCGCCTTCCTGCTACTGCTCGCGCTTCCGGTTCTCGCCGGCGCGATCACCATGCTTTTGACGGATCGCAACTTCGGAACGACCTTCTTCGATGCGTCCGGTGGCGGTGACGTCGTGCTGTACCAGCATCTGTTCTGGTTCTTCGGCCACCCCGAGGTCTACATCATGATCCTGCCAGGTTTCGGAATCGTCAGCCAGATCGTTGCGACCTTCAGCCGCAAGCCGGTGTTCGGCTATCTCGGCATGGCCTATGCGATGGTCGCGATCGGCGTGGTCGGCTTCGTCGTGTGGGCGCACCACATGTTCACGACCGGCATGGATGTGAACACGAAGATGTACTTCACCGCCGCGACGATGATCATCGCGGTTCCGACCGGCGTGAAGATATTCAGCTGGATCGCCACCATGTGGGGCGGTTCGATCAGTTTCGAAACGCCGATGCTGTGGGCGATCGGATTCATCTTCCTGTTCACGGTCGGCGGCGTGACCGGCGTCGTGCTCGCGAACGGCGGCGTCGATAACTACATGCACGACACCTATTATGTCGTCGCGCACTTCCACTATGTGCTCAGCCTCGGCGCGGTGTTCGCGCTGTTCGCGGGCTTCTATTACTGGTTCCCGAAGATGAGCGGGAAGATGTACAACGAGCTGCTCGGCAAGCTGCATTTCTTCATCATGTTCATCGGCGTGAACATGATCTTCTTCCCGCAGCATTTCCTCGGCCTCGACGGCATGCCGCGCCGAATTCCGGACTACACGCCCGCTTTCGAGCATTACAATGTGATCTCGACCTACGGGTACATGGTCACCATCGTCGGCGTGGCGATCTTCTTCGTGAACATCGGCTGGTCGCTCGCGGCCGGCAAGAAGGCCCCGGACAATCCCTGGGGCGAAGGCGCGACGACGCTGGAATGGACGCTGTCCAGTCCGCCCCCGTTCCACCAGTTCGAGACGCTTCCGCGGATCGATTAACGCCGTCATCGGGACCCCGCTTATGAAAGCGGGACCCCGATGGGGGAGCTCCAGAGAATTGTTGGTGCGGGCGGGCCGTGGGCGCCAAACGCTCGCCGCCGCTCGTCTGACCGGCGGCCAGGCCGCCGAACCTTCAGGCAACCGCGCGCAGTGGCTCGCGGGAAAACTGCATCTGATTGATGACTTCGAGCTGTTCGCGAAGGCGTTCGATGCGGACATCGAGTTGCTCGAGCGTGGCCGCCGCGTAGCGGGCTTCGAGCTCAACTTCAGCCTTGGTCAATTCGCGATAATAGCAGATCGCCAATTTGCGTCCGAACACATCGTCGCCGGACAGGCGCAACTCAGGATCGCTCCCGGCCGGCAATTCGCTCTTCAGTTCCGCCAGTTTCTCGATCAGCTGATCGAGCGGCAGATGATCCTTTATGTGGACAAATTCCTTTACGCGCCTCGGCATAACAAGCTCCCTCCAGAGCCAATGCCTGCTTACTCCCGAGCAGGTTCTCTTAACCTCACCAATCTGATTATCGTATATGAAAGCTGGTTTCAAGTTCGTAAACGTGTCCCACGACGAGTTTTTTTTCGAACATCCTCAATGGGGTCGGCAAGCGGGGGTTTTCAGGGAAAATTGTTCGCTACACACACGCATAAGAAGCCGACGCGCACCAGCGGCCGCGAACGAATACGCGCATATCGACCAGTTGGAGGTCAGGCGGCGCGGCGTCCGAGTCGCGGCGAGTCGTCGTCGGTTTCCTCGTCGCGCGCGCCAGCGTAACGGGCCTCGCATTCCGCTTCTTCTTCCGTCAGCGGACGGTAAAAGGCGATCGACAGCCGCCGGCCGAAAATCTCGTCGCCCCGCAGGCGTAGCTCGGCCTCGGATCATCGGGAAGCGATTCGCGAAGCGCGATGAGCCTGTCGATCAGATCGTCGAGCGACACATGGTCGTTGATGTCGACATAGTCCTTGACGCGTATCGACATCGCCCAACCTCTCCCGCGCCGGGAGCATTACCAATGCAGGGAATCCCGGCGCAACCTTGAGCGACCCACTTATCCCCAGGGAACTTGCGGACCTCTGAATTGTCTGGAAAGGCTCCGTGCAGGAAACAGCCATATGACCGCTTCGATCACGCTTGCTGCCGGGCCCCTCAGACTGGTCGTCGATCCGGAGATCGGCGGAGGCATTTCGTCCTTCGACTGGGTCGATGGCCGCACCTTGCCGGTACTGCACAGCGGCAGCAGCCACGGGCCCAGTCCGCTGCACATGGCAAGCTTTCCGCTCGTGCCGTTCGTCAACCGGGTTCGCGGCGGTGGCTTCAGCTTCCGCGGTAAGCAGGTGCGCTTAAGCCCCAACCTCACCGGCGACATCAGCCCGATCCATGGGCAGGGTTGGCTTGCGCCGTGGACCGTCGACAGCGCGAACGAGCGCGAAGCCAATCTGACCTTCCGCCACCCGGCTGGCGAATGGCCTTGGGAATATGAGTCGCGTCAGCGGCTTTCGCTTGACGATCGCGGCCTTTCCTATCGCCTCAGGTGCGGCAATCTTTCCGACAGTCCGATGCCCTGCGGCCTCGGGATCCATCCATATTTTCCGTGCGGACCGGAGACGCGTCTCGACACTAGGGTCGAATATAGCTGGACCATCGACGAGCATGTTCTGCCGGTCGACAAAGTGCCGGCGGAAGGGGTCCTCTCGCTGAGCAATCGGCTCGTCTGCGGACAGAAACTGGACCATGGCTTCGGCGGCTGGGGCGGCCACGCGCGGATTAGCGACCGGTCCTGGCCGTTCGCGATTGAATTCGCATCGCCGACCGCGAAATTCTTCCAGCTCTATTCGCCGGCCGAAGGCGGGTTCGTTGCCGCCGAGCCGGTCACACATGCCAATACGGCGATGAATGCGCCCGAGGAGCAATGGCCGGAACTCGGCTTCGAAGTCGTCGAGCCGGGCAACGAAATGGTGCTTGACGTGCGCATCGACGTCATCGCCGTTCAGCAGTCCGGTTGAACCTTGCGAAACCGGCCTTTATAGCCCCGCCCGTGCCGCTGTCCGGAGACGTGGGTGAGTGGCTGAAACCAGCGGTTTGCTAAACCGCCGTACGGGGTTAACCCGTACCGAGGGTTCGAATCCCTCCGTCTCCGCCATGGCTCCCGATCGCCACGCACATTGCGCGGTCTGATCTCGGTTGAAAGCGTGGAGCCATGACTCAAGAGCGTATCGCGGTTGTGGGTCTTGGCTACGTCGGCCTTCCGCTCGCCGTCGCACTTGCGCGGAACGGCCATGACGTCCTCGGCTTCGACATCAGTGCCGATCGCGTTGCAGCCCTGCGCGAAGGCAAAGATTGGACCAACGAAGTTACGGCGGAAGAGCTTCGCGCAATCGCCTTGCCGGTCACCGACCAGGCCGCCGATCTTGCCGGCCGCTCGGTCTTCATCGTTACCGTGCCGACGCCGATCGACAAGGCGAAACGACCCGACTTCGAAGCGCTCCTCTCGGCCTGCGCGCTGATCGGCCCTATGCTGAGGCTAGGCGCGGTCGTCGTCTTCGAAAGCACCGTCTACCCCGGGGTGACCGAGGAAATCTGCGCGCCTGCGCTGGAACGGGCGTCCGGCCTTAAGAGCGGTGTGGACTTCAAGCTCGGTTATAGCCCCGAGCGCATCAATCCGGGCGACAAGGAGCATCCGATCGAGAAGATCACCAAGGTGGTCGCCGGTCAGGATAGCGAGACGCTCGAGCGGCTCGCGGCGCTCTACGGTTCGATCATCGAGGCGGGCATCCACAAGGCTCCGTCGATCAAGGTCGCCGAGGCGGCAAAGGTGATCGAGAATACCCAGCGCGACGTGAACATTGCTCTGATGAACGAGATTTCGAAAATCTGCGATCTCGTCGGCATCCGCACAGCCGACGTGCTTGCCGCCGCGGGCACCAAGTGGAACTTCCTCAAATTCTTCCCGGGCCTGGTCGGCGGCCACTGCATCGGGGTCGACCCTTATTATCTGACCGCCAAGGCCGAGCAGCTCGGCTATCACCCGCAGGTGATCCTGTCCGGTCGGCGGATCAACGACGGCATGGGCGCTCATGTCGCCCAGCGAATCCTCAAGATGTTCGGCAAGGCCGATCATCCGGTCCGCAATGCGCGCGTCGGCATCCTCGGCTTCACGTTCAAGGAGAACGTCCCGGACATTCGCAACTCGAAGGTCATCGACATCTACCGTGAGCTGCAGGAGTTTGGGATCGAGCCGATGGTTCATGATCCCTTGGCGGACGGCAATTCGATCCAGGACCATTACGGCCTCTCGCTTACGCCGCTCGAACAGCTGACCGATCTGCATGCGCTGGTGCTTGCAGTGCCGCACCAGGCCTATGCAGCGCTCGATGGGGACAAGCTGAGCGAAATGCTCGTGCCGAAGGGCGTGTTCGTTGACATCAAGTCGGTCGTGCCGCCATCCGCAATGCGTGCGGACATCCGCGTGTGGGGCCTTTGAAATGAGCATTGGACCGTCGCGACCGGCCAGGCTGTCCGCATGACGCGCATGACGGTGAACGGTGAGGCCGTCCATTATCGGCTCGATCCCAACACCCCGTTGCTGTGGGCTCTGCGCGACGCCTCCAATCTCACCGGGACCAAGCATGGCTGCGACAGTGGCGAGTGCGGGGCTTGCACCGTCATCGTCGATGGCCGGGCAGCGACTAGCTGCAACGTCAGCATCGCATCGCTCGAGGGCGCGCAGATCACGACCATCGAGGGACTCTCGTCCGACCGGCGCCATTCCGTGCAGCAGGCATGGGCCGCCGAACAGGTCACGCAGTGCGGCTATTGCGAGCCGGGCTTCGTCATGGCCATCGCTGCCTTGCTCCAGGCCAATCCAAAGCCAGGCGAGGATGTCGTCGCCGCAATTTCGAACATCTGCCGCTGCGGATCCTATTCGCGCATCCGCCGCGCGATTGCGCGAGCGGCCGCATCCGCTGCCTCGCCTCGAACAGCCGTTTCAGCTCCGAACCGGTTCAGCCAGCTTTCATCTGACGAGCCGCACTCTCCGACGCAGTAAACATTGTGCCGGGTAGGTGTGATGATGCGTAAGATGATGATTCTGTTTCTGCTTGCGTCGGCGACGCCCGTGTTGGCGGCCCCCGATGACGCGGACAATGATCGGCCTATGCGGCCGTCGCGCAGCGAGTTTCGCACTCAACGGCCGGAGCAGGGCGTAAGTCCTGCGCCGCGCTTCGGACGTGGCGACAGCCGCACCGCGCCCGTCGAGCGTCCGCCGGCCCTCGAACGGCCGCAGTGGAGCGGGGCTGACGGCCCGCGATCCGGTGGCGACCGCCCGCAGTGGCGCCGCAACGACGGCGGCGGCCAAGCCGCTCCTTTGCAACCTTCTCAAGAGGTCCGCGATGAGCGTCGAGTGCGCCGCGACAATCAGACACTCACCGCGCAGTCACGCACCGGCGATGAAGACAGCGTGCGCAGCTGGCGCCCGCCCGAACAGCGCGGAAGCAGCAGCCGCGGCTCCATCGCGGATCGGTGGATTCATGCCCCGCCCACGGCCGAGGGGGACGACGGAAAGCTGCGCGGTTCGCTCGACCGCCGCTTCGGCCGGAGAGACAGCCGCCGGGCGGATGCGCAGCCAAACGACGGGGTCTGGGATGAGCATGCCCGCGACCGCCTGGCCGTCAGCACGGTGCCGCGGCCCGGTACCCAGCCGCCGCTTCGGACACTGACCGGCGAGACGCACCGCGATGACCACCGCTGGAGCCCGAACTGGCGCACCGACCATCGTTTCGACTGGCGGAGCGAGCGCGATCGCCATCGCTCGATCTTCCACATCGGCTTTTATTACGATCCGTTCGGCTGGAACTATCAGCGCTACCAGCCCGGCTGGCGCATGTGGTCGAGTTATTACAGCCGGAGTTTCTGGCTGCGCGACCCGTCGATGTACCGACTGCCGCCCGCTTACCCCGGCACGCAATGGATCCGCTACCATGACGACGCGCTGCTGGTGGATCTGTGGAACGGCGAAGTCATCGACGTGATCTACGATTTCTTCTGGTAAGCCCGCGCCTTAACCGCAGTTACGTTGAAGCGTGGGACCTGCGGGTCGAAGACGCGGAACCTTTGCGTGTTACCGGCTACCGTTAACCAAATCGTTCCTTAGGCTGTTGCATCACAAGTCTCCGGGGGGAGCTTATGCGAACAGCCTTCAAACGCGTGCCGGTATTGCTTCTGGCATGCATGCCGTCAGCGGTCAGCGCCGCGCCGAACCCGCTTGCGGCACAACTGCTGGCAGCGCACAATCTGGAACGGCAGTCCGTCGGACTGGTGCCTATTGTCTGGGATCCGGCGCTTGCCGCGGCAGCCGACGCCTATGCCGTGCAATTGGCGCGCACGGGCGCGTGGGGCCATTCACCGCCCCAGACTCGGGTCGATCAGGGTGAGAACCTTTGGATGGGCACGCACGGGGCGTTCAGCGTCTATGCGATGATGGCGGGCTGGACCGGGGAGAAGCGCATGTTTCGCCCGGGCATCTTCCCCAATGTGGCCAGAAGGGGCTCATGGCACGACGTCGGCCATTATACTCAGATCATATGGCCCGCGACCAAGCGCGTTGGGTGCAGCGTGCGTTCCTCGGCAAGGAACGACTATCTCGTGTGCCGTTATTCGGTCGCCGGCAACGTCATCGGTCAACCCGTCGGTGCCCGCCAGCTGGCCGGTCGCTAGGTCGTCTGACTTGCAGTGTTCTACCGCTCCGTCCGGTAGAGGAGGTTGAGCGATACGCCCGTTTCGAGCTGCCCCGGCGCGACATCCCCGCCGCCGTCTCGCTCCGGGGAAGGGGGCGGCGGTGGCGGTGGTGCACCGGTGTGCCGTCGCTTGAATGAGCCTTGGCAACTGATCAGGCGGCAGCGGGAAGATCGATCAACATTCCGTGGTGCAGATATTGAAGCGCACCAGTCAGAACCGCCTTTTTCTGGCGGACATGCCAGGCTGGGCAGGCAGCAATCAGTCTGCTGAAATGGCGCCGGCCCTGGAATGGCTCGTCAAAGGCGGTGCGGCCGATGCCCTTGAGCAGGTTTGCAGTGGTGCCGCCGGTGACCAGAACACCCTGCCATGCACCATAAGCGTTCACCAGGTTGACAGCGAAGCGGCCGAGGATGGACGCCAGAAAGCGTTGCCTTTCCCCCCGCATCGCCTTTGGCCCAGCCGCGGACCAGGCGGAGGAGTGACGGTCGAGCACAAGCATTTTTTCCCAGCTGGCGAGAGGGGATGAGCCCCTGATTGCGTGCGCGATAGTGGCTTCGACGTCGGACAGTGGCGGAAAGTCCATGTGACCGGCCTCTGTTTCCGACACGCGGATCTCTCCGCTGTTATCCACTTCGATCAGGGCGCAGCCGACCCCCTGATCGACATTGATGATGATGTACCGGCCGCGATGGCTCAGATCAAAAACACCCCCTCCTCTGAGGTCGTCGAGAGTCGCCGTGCCAGCGTCAAGCGCCCAGGCCTTGGCTGCCACATTGTTGATGATTGTCACCGGGCGGCCAAAGATCGCGCCAAGACCCACGCGGGCGATCATCCACCGGGTTCGGCCGATGGCGACATTTTCCTCTGATGTAACGCTTGCCACCGCCATGATGCAGTTCAGGCCCCGAAGCTTCAGGTTGTTTTCGTGCGCGAAACTTTGAAGGGCGTCGGTGAAGGTCGGAACGGTGTGAACGTCTATTTCCTGAACGTTGCGGATATCGCGGGCCAGCGGTTCGATGATGGCGAAACGTAACAGGCCTTCGCGCGACGCGTCGATCAAAAGGCTTCGTGCGGGCTCTATGTCCGTGCTGAACATTTTGGCCTCCCCGAAGAGAGATTAACAGTCTTCGGTAAAGCGCCAGTTGCTCGATGGTCCGTAACGGACGCTTCGATTACCGATCGTGGTCGCGACCCAAGGCTTCAGCGATCAGCCGGCGGCTGTTGTCGATTCCGTAGAGGGCGATGAAGCTGCCCATGCGGGGCCCCTGGCTGGAGCCGAGGAGCGTTTCGTAAAGCGCTTGGAACCAGTGGCGCAGGCTTTCGAAAGGGTGCTGCTTGCCGACTTCGAACACGATGTTCTGGATCGCGTCGCCCGGCGTGTCGGGGTCGAGCTTTGCGAGCTCGCCGTCGAGTTCTTTCAGCGCTTCGATTTCCTGGCCGGTCGGTGCACGCCGCTGCAGGGTCGGCGCGACGAAATCCTGCGCATAGTTCACGGCCAGCCGGATCAACGTGTCGAGCTCCGGATGCGATTGCGGTGAAGTGCCGGGCGCATAGCGCTGCACGAACTTCCACGCGGTCGCCGCATCGCCGACCCCCGGCAGGCTGGCGAGGTTGAGCAGCAGGCCATAGGTCAGCGGCAGCGTCGCTTCCGGCACGTCGCCCTTGTGAATATGATGCACCGGATTGCCGAGCTTCTGTTCGATCGGCTGCGACGGATAATTGCCGCGGAACTGCCAGTAATCGTCGACGGCGCGCGGGATCAGCCCGACGTGCAGGCTCTTCGCCTTCTTCGGTTCGCGATAAATGTAGAAGCTCAGGCTCTCCTCGCTGCCGTAGCGGAGCCATTGGTCGAGGGTCAGTCCGTTGCCCTTCGACTTCGAGATCTTCTCGCCCTTTTCGTCGAGGAACATCTCGTAATTGAAGCCCTCGGGCGGACGGCCACCGAGCACGCGCGCGATCTTGCTCGACTGGATCACACTGTCGATCAGGTCCTTGCCCGCCATTTCATAATCGACCCCAAGCGCCACCCAGCGGGCCGCCCAATCGACCTTCCACTGCAATTTCGACATGCCGCCAAGCGCTGACTGTTCGACCTGAGCACCGTCCTCGTCGGTGAAGGCAATGGTGCCGGCCTCCGCGTCGATCACGCGGACGGGGACCTGAAGCACTTTGCCGTTGAGCGGCGAGACCGGAAGCACCGGCGAATAGGTTTGCCGCCGTTCCTCGCGCAGGGTCGGCAGCATCACGCCCATCACGCCGTCCCAATTGCGCAGCACTGAACGGATCGCATCGTCGAACCGGCCGCTTGAATAACAATCGGTCGCGGAGACGAATTCATAGTCGAAGCCGAACTGATCGAGGAAGCGGCGCAGCATCGCATTATTGTGGTGGGCGAAGCTTTCGTGCGTGCCGAACGGGTCGGGGATGCGCGTCAGCGGCTTGCCCAAATGCTCGGTCAGCATCGCCTGGTTGGGCACGTTGTCGGGAACCTTGCGGAGCCCGTCCATGTCGTCGCTAAAGGCGATTAGCCGCGTCGGCGCGCCCGTGAGTTCCTCATAGGCGTGGCGCACGAAGCTGGTCCGCGCGACCTCGTTGAACGTGCCGATATGCGGCAGACCGGAAGGGCCGTAACCGGTCTCGAAAATCATCGGCTCGCCGTCCGGCTTTCCTTGCGGCCAGCGCTTCAACAGCTTACGCGCTTCCTCATAGGGCCACGCCTTGGACTGCATTGCGGCGGTTCGAAGTTCGGTGTCGGTCATGGCGGAGGGCGTTAGCGTCTGCCGTGTGGCGAGGAAAGGACAGTCGTGAGCTATCAGGCAAGCTGCCACTGCGGCGCGGTTGAGGTGACTGCTGACGGTGAAATCCCGAAGGAAGCAATGGCGTGCAACTGCTCGCATTGCCGACGCAAGGGCTTCATCCTGGCGTTCGTTCCTGCCGATCAGGCGCGCATCACCCGAGGCGCCGACGTGCTGAAGACCTACACATTCAACAAGCATGTGATCCAGCACAGCTTCTGTCCGACTTGCGGTGTTCAGCCGGTCGCGGAGGGCAAGGGACCCGACGGTAGTCCTGTGATGATGATCAACCTGCGCTGCGTTGATGGTGCCGATCTCGACGGCTTGAAGATCCAGAATTACGATGGAGCGAGCCACTAGCGCGTTGCCATTTCGTTCCGCCCGCCCCAGACAGGCGCAATGCGGATCGACGAGCTTCCCGCGCTGTACGCAACCCATGCGGGGATCTGGCTGCTCGGCGGCGGTCAACTGCGCGAGATCGAGCGCGGGCAGGCGATCGCGCGGGCGGCCGAAACTCCGCACATCGTCCTCAATGCGCCGCTGGTCGGGCAGCGTCTGGGCTATCCGGAGCTCTCCGGGCTCGACCTGCTCGAGCTGTTCGCCTTCATCCATCCCGCGCGGTTCGCAGTGCCGACCGCAGCCGGGATGAGCCGTGCTCTCGGTCTGGAGCCACCGTCGAGCGAAGCCGATGCGGCGCTGGTTCTGCGGACCATCGCCAACCGACTACTGGGCGTGCTTGCGGACCGCGAGTGGAAGGAGCGCGAAGGCGCGTGGACGTCGAACATGACCCTCGGCCGGCTCGGCTGGTCATGGGCGTCGCTCGTCGACGCGCGCTTGCAACGGCCCGAGCGCGGCGAGCGCATGCTCTTCTCCCGCCTGCCGCAATGGGAGGAGGCGGCCGAACGCCCGCCGCCCCGCACCGTGATCGTTCCACCGGAGGCGGCGCGGGATCGCCTGCGCCAGCTGACCGGGAAAGGCTCCGAGCCTCGCGAGGGGCAACAGGCGATGGCCGCGGCGGCGACGCAAATCTTCGCGCCGAAGCCGAAGCAGGGCGCGCCGAACGTGGTTCTCGCCGAGGCGGGGACGGGGATCGGCAAGACATTGGCCTATATCGCGCCCTCGTCCCTGTGGGCCGAAGCGTCGGGCGGGACGGTGTGGATTTCCACCTTCACCAAGGCGTTGCAGCGGCAGCTGGACGCCGAAGGGCCGCGCCTGTTCGCCAATCCCGAGGAGCGGGCGAAGCGGATCGTCGTCCGCAAGGGCCGCGAGAATTATCTGTGCCTGCTCAATCTGGAGGACGCGCTGCAGGGCGCCTTCACGGGCCGGGCGGCGGTGCTTGCGCAACTGGTCGGGCGCTGGGCCGCCTATAGCAAGGACGGCGACATGGTCGGGGGCGACTTGCCCGGCTGGTTACCGACCCTCTTCCGTCGCGCGGGCGCGACCGCGCTGACCGACCGGCGCGGCGAATGCGTCTATGCCGGTTGCCCGCATTACCGCCGCTGTTTCATCGAGCGGGCGGAACGGGCCGGGCGGGAAGCCGATCTGGTGATCGCCAATCACGCTTTGGTGATGATCAACGCCGCCCGCGCCCGCGAGGATGCGCCAAGCCGGATCGTGTTCGACGAAGGCCACCATCTGTTCGACGCCGCCGATTCGACCTTCGCTGTAACGTTCGGCGGGCAGGACGCGATCGAGATGCGCCGCTGGATTGTCGGTCCCGAAGGCCGATCGCGCGGGCGCCGGCGCGGGCTGGCCGCAAGGCTGATGGACGTTGCGTCCTATGACGAGGAAGGCGCTCGGGCCCTCGACGCCGCGGTCGAGGCGGCGCGGGCGCTGCCATCCGAAGGCTGGTTGTCCCGCATTGCCGAAGGATCGCCGTTTGGCGCTGGCGAGGCGTTGCTCGCCGAAGTTCGCAGCATGGTCTACGCCCGCGCCAAGGCGCAGGAGGCCGGATACGGGCTCGAGACCGAGCTGGCGGAGCCGGACGGTGCGCTGGTGTCCAGGGCGGCGGTGGCACTTGAGGGGCTTGAGGCGCTTTTGAAACCGTTGGCTGCGCTCGAGCGGCGGCTCGACGCGGTGCTCGGCGACGCCCCCGATTGGCTCGACGCCCAGGCGCGCGCCCGCGTCGAGGGCGCCATCCGCGGCCTGAGGTGGCGGCGCGAGACGCTGTCCGCATGGATTGGCCTGCTTGCACGCATCGGCGGGTCGGCCGACCCCGACTTCGTCGACTGGCTGGCGATCGAGCGCGTCGACGGGCGCGAATATGACGTCGCGATCCACCGCCGCTGGCTCGATCCGACGCGGCCGCTTGCGTCCGCGGTGATGAGCACGGCCGACGGCGTTCTGGTCACTTCGGCGACCCTGACGGGGGGCGATGGCTGGCCGGCGGCCGAGGCGCGCACAGGTGCGCTTCATCTTCCGGTGCCGGCCCAGCGGTTCGAAGCACAGAGCCCGTTCGACTATGCGCGTGCGGCCGAGGTGCTGATCGTCACCGACGTCAAGCAGGGCGACACGGCCGCGCTTGCGGGGGCCTACGCACGGCTGATCGAAGCGGCTGGCGGCGGAGCGCTTGGCCTGTTCACGGCCATCCAGCGTTTGAAGACCGTGCACGCCCGCATCGCGGACCGGCTCGCTCGGGCCGGCCTTCCGCTGCTCGCACAGCATGTTGATCCTATGGACGCCGGGACTTTGGTCGACATCTTTCGCGACGACCCGAAAGCTTCCTTGCTTGGAACGGATGCCTTGCGCGACGGAGTCGACGTGCCGGGCGACTCATTGCGGCTGGTCGTGCTGGAGCGTGTTCCATGGCCAAGGCCGACGGTCCTCCACGGCGCTCGGCGCATGGCTAGCGGCGGCACTGCTTATGACGACCGCACCGTGCGCGCCCGGCTTGCCCAGGCGTTCGGCCGGCTGATCCGGCGCCAGGGCGACACCGGAACCTTCGTCATCCTGTCCGCAGCAATGCCGTCGCGCCTGCTGAGCGCCTTTCCGCCTGGAGTGCAGGTGCGGCGGGTGAAGCTGGATGAGGCGATCGACCGCGTCGCCGCGTCAGTGCGCGGCTCAGTTATCGAGGGCAGCCGCGAGCCGATCCCGCAGCTGGACCAATCGTCCAAGGTCGACTGACGAACTCAATTGCGGCGCCGAAGCCGGCTGCGCTTGCGGCGGTTCGGCGACTGCCGGCGGCGTAGACCCCCCGTTGCGAAGCATCTGTTGCACGCCCCGGACCGTATAGCCTTCCTGATTGAGCAGGCGATGGATTCGCTCGACCAACTGCACGTCGGACGGCCGATAGTAGCGGCGGTTGCCGGCGCGCTGCAGCGGCTTCAGCTGAGGAAAGCGCGTTTCCCAATAGCGGAGGATGTGCTGGGCGACGCCCAGCTCCTGCGACAGTTCGCCGATGGTCTTGAAAGCGTCCGGTGACTTGCCGGTCGCCACGCCGGACTACTTCGCGATCCGGTCGCGCATGATCTGACTGGCGCGGAACGTCATCACTCGGCGCGGCGCGATCGGCACTTCGACGCCGGTCTTGGGATTGCGGCCGACTCGCTGGCCCTTGTCGCGAAGGATGAAGCTTCCGAACCCGGAAATCTTCACATTCTTCCCTTCGGAAAGCGCGTGGCACATGTGGAACAGGATGCGTTCGACAACGCTCGCCGACTCGGCGCGCGAGAGGCCAAGCTTGTTGTGCACAACGTCAGCAAGGTCGGCGCGCGTCAGCGTTCCACCGGTGTCTACGTCCTTGACGATGCGCGCAATACCCAGATCCGCCATCATAATCCTCCGCCCCCAATTTGCCGGCGTTGCCCCCGCCGTCCAATACACATCCGTATTGGAATTCCTGCCTGTCGGCAATTCGACACATTGCCGGATTGCCGATATTTATCAATACCTGAGCGCTGCAGCGCCCCAAGTAAATCCACCACCCATTGCTTCGAGCACGATCAGGTCGCCGCGCTTGATCCGCCCATCGCGAACGGCGGTGTCTAGCGCAAGCGGAACGGACGCAGCCGAAGTATTGGCGTGCCTGTCCACGGTTACGATCACCTTGCTCGAGTCTAGGCCGAGCTTCCTTGCTGTTGCATCGAGTATTCGAAGGTTGGCCTGGTGCGGAACGACCCAGTCGACATCGGCGGACGTCAGCCCGGCGGCCGCAAGAACTTCGGAAAGCACGTCCGCCAAATTGACGACAGCATGGCGGAACACCTCGCGCCCCTTCATGCGCAGCTTGCCGACGGTGCCCGTTGTGGACGGACCGCCATCGACGAACAGCAGATCGTTATGGCGCCCGTCAGCGTGGAGCCTGGTCGCGAGGATTCCGCGCTCGCCTTCTTCCGCACGAAGCACCAGCGCGCCGGCGCCGTCGCCGAACAGCACGCAGGTCGCGCGGTCTTCCCAATCCAGCAGCCGGCTGAAGGTCTCGGCACCGATCACGAGCGCTGTCCGAGCATTGCCTCCGCGAAGCATCGAGTCGGCGACGCTGAGTGCATAAAGGAAGCCAGTGCACACCGCGTGCACGTCGAAGGCAATGCAGTCGTTGATGCCAAGCGCGGCCTGAACCTTGGTGGCAGACGACGGGAAGGTCTGGTCCGGAGTCGCGGTTGCAAGCACGATGAGGTCGATCTCGCTGGCCTCAACGCCCGCATGTTCGAGCGCGTTTCTGGCTGCGTCGAGCGCGAGGCTCGCGGTGGTCTCACCGTCGCCCGCAATGTGACGGCTGCGAATGCCGGTCCGCGCGACAATCCATTCGTCCGACGTGTCGACCGTCTTCGCGAGTTCGGCATTGTCGACACGACGGACCGGGAGCGACGAGCCGGTTCCGAGCACCACCGACTGGACCGTCACTGCGCCGCCTCGGTCGCGAAAGCGTGAGCGCGGAAATTATCCAAGTCCTCGCCGATTCGGCGCGTGATGTCGTTGCGGACCATCGAGGATGTGACCGCGATCGCATTTGCCACGCCCTTGGCATTGGCGCTGCCATGGCTCTTCACAATCAGGCCGTTGAGTCCGAGGAAGACGGCGCCGTTGTGATTATTCGGGTCGAGATGGACCTTGAGCAGGTTGAGCGCGGGCTTCGACAAGGCGAATCCCGCCTTGGATCGGAGCGAGCTCTTGAAAGCGCGGCGCAGCAGATCGGTGACGAAGCGCGCCGTGCCCTCGGCGGTCTTCAAGGCGATGTTGCCGGAGAAACCGTCGGTCACGACCACGTCGATATTGCCGCGCGACAGCTGGTCACCCTCGGTGAAGCCGTCGAACTTGAACGGCAGATAGTCGGCGTCACGAAGTAGCGCCGCGGCTTCCTTGAGCTCGTCGGTGCCCTTGAGTTCCTCGGTGCCGATGTTGAGCAACTTCACCCGCGGCCTGGAGATTGACAGGACGGTCCGCGCGTATGCCGCGCCCATGACCGCGAACTGGATCAGATTCTGCGCGTCGCATTCGGTGTTGGCGCCGAGGTCGAGCATCACGCAATCATGCTCGCCAAGGGTCGGAAGCAGCGCCGCAAGCGCCGGGCGGTCGATGCCCGGCATGGTACGAAGCGCAAGCTTCGACATCGCCATAAGGGCGCCCGTGTTTCCTGCCGACACGGCCGCGTCGGCGACGCCTTCCTTCACGGCATTTATCGCCATGCCCATCGATGTGGTGCGGGCGCGGCGAATCGCCTGGCTGGGTTTCTCGGACGATGCGATCGCTTCGGGCGAATGCACGATGGTGATGCATTCACGAAGCGCGGCGTAGCCGTTCAGTTCGGCTTTGACGGCATTCTCGTCGCCGTAGAAAATAAACTGGAGCGACCGGTCCTTGCGATGGGCGCGGGCGGCCCCGGCGAGCATCGCCGCCGGTCCCGAATCGCCTCCCATGGCGTCGATCGCGATGCGTGGGCCAGCTGTCATCAGCGGGTGCTCCTCGCCCCCGCCGCTCAGGCCTCGCTCGAAACGATCTCGCGGCCGTTATAGTGACCGCAGGCGGCGCACAGGTTGTGCGGCCGCTTGAGCTCGCCGCAATTCGCGCATTCCTGATAGCTCGGCGGCGTCAGCGCATGATGGCTGCGGCGCATATTGCGCTTCGAGGGCGAAGTTTTTCTTTTAGGAACAGCCATTCCGGCACCTGCTTGATCGACAATAAAAATTGCGACGATCTGCGCCATACTCGACGGGAAGCAATTCCCGCGGTGGCGCCCGGACCGTCGCGAACCGCCGCCCCTATAGCGAAAAGCCCGCGAAGCGCAAGCCGAAGACGAAGGCCTGCATTGTCGCTCTCAGCACGTGGCCTGAAGGTCACAAAGGCCACGTCGGATGGGCTTTCATTACCGCCGGTTTTTCGAAATTGCAGAGGGAGAAGCCACGCGCGGAGCGTTCGCAACTGTGACTTTAAGGAAAGTCGGCAGCAGGGTGGAAACCATTCAGTCAAAGAGCCTGCGCCCCGAGACCGCCTGCCGACGTGGCAGACGAAAGCCTATTTAGGAAGCCGGGGAAGTGCGCTTACCGGCCGAGCACCCTGTCCGCCACGAACGGATTGTTCGCCCGCTCGTGGCCGAAGGTGGACATTGGCCCGTGGCCGGGGACGAAGGCGGTGTCGTCGCCCATCGGCCACAGCCGCTCGGTGATCGAGCGGATCAGCTGCTCGCTATTGCCGCGCGGGAAGTCGGTGCGACCGACCGAGCCCTGGAACAGGACATCGCCGACCAGCGCGAGCGAGGATTCGGGATGGTGGAAGACGACGTGACCCGGCGTGTGGCCCGGGCAGTGGCGGACGTTGAAGCTGAGCTTACCGACGGTCACCGTATCGCCATCGACGAGATAGCGGTCGGACTTGAAGGGCTTGCCGGGGATTCCATAGCGGCGACCATCCTCTTCGAGCTGCGCGATCCAGAACAGATCTTCTTCGTGCGGCCCTTCGATCGGAACACCGAGCTCCTGCGCGAAAATGCCCGCGGAGCCACAATGGTCGATGTGGCCGTGGGTGAGCAGGATCTTCTCGATCGTTACGCCGGCCCGTTGTGCAGCGGCCTTGAGGCGCGGGAGATCGCCGCCGGGATCGACGAACGCGCCGAGCATCGTCTCCGTGCACCACAGCAAGGTGCAATTCTGCTGGAGCGGGGTGACTGGAATGATCGCCGCCTTCAGCGGAGGATTGCTCATTCGAGCGGCTCCAGTTTGTCCAGTGCCGGCGGAACATCGCGCATCGACGCGGCCACGCGCTCGGTCTGCCGCATCACCCGCAGCATGTTGCCACCGGCGAGTTTGGCGAGATCGCCGTCGCTCCAGCCGCGGCGGATCAGCTCGGCGAAGATCAGCGGATAGCCCGCAGGCGTATCGAGACCGTCGACGGCATATTTGATCCCGTCGAGATCGCCGCCGATGCCGACATGATCGTGGCCGGCGACCTGAACGATATGTTCGATGTGATCCGTCAATTCGGCCACCGACACGTGCGGCCGCGGATGTGATTGCTCCCAATCCGCCAGCGCTCGGGCCGCCTGCTCGCTGCTGAACGGATAGACCGCCTTCAGCCTCGCCTGCTCCGCCACCTGCTCGCGCGCCCAGTCGAGCGCCTTGGGCGAGACGAAGGACGTGTAGAAGGTCGCCATGACGATGCCGCCATTCGCCACAACAAGTCGAAGCACATCCTCCGGTACGTTCCTGGCGTGCGGGCTCAGAGCGTAGGCGTTCGAGTGGGAGAAGATGACCGGCGCGCGCGACACGCGGATCGCGTCGCGCATCGTGTCCGGCGAAACGTGGCTGAGGTCGACCATCATCCCGAGGCGGTTCATCTCGCGCACGACCTGTTCGCCGAATTCGCTGAGCCCGCCGTGCTTGGGCTGGTCGGTGGCGCTGTCGGCCCATTCGGTGGTCTGATTGTGGGTCAGGGTCATGTAGCGCACGCCGAGACTGTAGAACTGGCGCAGCGCGGCGAACGAGCCGCCGATCTGGCGACCGCCCTCCATTCCGAGCAGCGACGCAACTTTTCCCGACCGATGGATTCGGACGATGTCGTCCGCCGTCGCTGCGAATTGAAGATCTCGCGGGTGCGCGGCGACAATGCGCTTGACCATGTCGATCTGTTCGATCGTGTGGCGAAGCGCCTCATCCCCGGTAAGCGTGCCCGCGATATAGACCGACCAGAACTGGGCTCCGACGCGCCCTGCACGCAGCCGCGCCACATCCGTCATCAATGGTGGATCGCGGTCGTGTATCGTGCCTGCGGGGGTTTCGATGCGGCCGCCGTGAAAGCCGCGCATCGCATCGGCCAAATCGTTATGGCCATCGATCAGCGGGGTCTTGCGCAGGATACGATCGATCCGCGCCTGAACTTTTGGGGTCATCCGCTGTGCGCCGCAGGGGCTCGCAAGCAGCGCCAGAGCCGTTGAGAGAATTAGCAAAGCGCCGGTCTTCATCCGCAGCGGCTTAGGGTTTTGGCCGACCTGGCGCAACGAAGGGGCTTGCCGGAACAGCCGTTGCCGTCAATGGGAACGCTATGAGTTTTGGTGCCCAGTCGAGTGACCTCGAAGAAATCATGCGTTTCGATCCCGAGGAGGGCATTCTCAATCTCGATTGCCACCTGCAGCGGCTGACCGATGCGGCCGAGGCGCGGGGCTTCCGCTTCGACCGCCACGCCGCCCGCAACGAGCTTCAGGCGGCGACATTCGGCAAGCGCAAGGCCGCCACCGCGCGGCTGGTGCTTTCCCCCACGGGTGCGATGGCGATCGAGGTTCGCTCGGCCTAGGCCGCGAGCGGGAAGCGGAGCAGGCGGTCGGAGATCGGAACCAGCGCGGTTGCTTCACTGCCCACGTTGCGCAGGATTTCGGGATGGGCTGCGTCGAGGCCTCCGGTGAGCGATCCGAACGCGGGCAGAATCATCTTGCTACTGGAAATCACGAAGCAACGGCGGGAAACCTGACGGCCCTTGATCTTCATTCTGAGCTTCGGGTGGAAATGGCCCGACAGTTCGGGACGTGGGTCGGCGGGGTCTGCTTCGTGGCGCAGGACCAGCCCGTCGATCTCCAGCTCCTCGACGATGCTGCCCCCGCAACGGTCCGCGAAGCCCGGGTCGTGGTTGCCGACGATCCAGGTCCAGTCGACCTCACCAGTCATCCGAGTGAGCAAGGCGCGCGCGTCCGCAGGCAGCCGGTCGCAGCCGAAGCGGTCATGAAAGCTGTCGCCGAGACAGTATAGCCGCGTCGCGCCGGTGCGCACGATCTCGCGCTCAAGGGCAACAAGCGTCGCGTGCGAATCATAGGGCGGCAGGAACTGGCCGAGGCGCGCGAACCAGCTCGCTTTCTCGAGATGCAGGTCGGCGACGAGCAGGGCCCGCCGATCAGGCCAATACAGTGCACCTTCGGCCGACGCCGCGAACTCGTGACCTGCAAAGGAAAAGGAAGCCATTGCTGCTGCTTAGGCTGCTCACATGCCCAGTTCCAGCACATGATCGCGAAGCGCGCGCGCATCGTGCAGGGCGTTGTGCGGAATCGCGCTGTTGGCGGCGGTGCTGAAGCCGGCGAGCGGCAGCAGCTCGAACGAGATCGGCGGCACCGGGACCATGGTTCCGGGACCGGTCAGAAGCAGCATGCACAGCTGCGCAATATCTTCGGGCCAGTCGGCGACAAGCAACGGAGCCGGATCGGCCTGAAGATAATGGGCGAGCGCCGCGGCTGCGTCGGCGCGGGTCAGGCGCGGTCCAGTCAGTTGATCCGGAACCATGTCGATGAAGGGCGCGACGTGGCGCTCGACCCAGCTGTCGAGCGGGTCCGCGCAGTGCAGCGCGACGTAAAACTCCTCACCGTCCTCAGGAACCAGCGCGAGGCTGAGCAGCGCCCCGCCAAAGCCGTTGAATTCCGTGTCGAGGAAGTAGCGCATAGAACCTTCTACCCGATCCGTTCGTCCTGAGTAGCCGCGCAGCGGCGTATCGAAGGATCCTTCGATACGAGCCCTCGACAGGCTCGGTCTCTACTCAGGATGAGCGGATCGGGCTCAGCGGATTTGAAACGAACGGCAGTCGTCGGTCGGAAGCGCGCGGCCCTTGCGGCAGCGCTGCTCCATCGCGCGCAGCTCGCGGCCGCGCTGTTCCTCGGCCCTTCGGATTTCACGGCCGCGCTTCTGGTCGGCTTCGGCCTGGCTGGTGGTGGCAAGGTCGACGCCCTTCGACGCGACCTTCACCGGCAGGGTGACGACATCGAAGGCCGTCTTCGCGACGGAAGTGACGCAGCCGGCGAGCAGCGGGACGAGGGCGAGGGGGAAAATGTAGCGCATGCTTTCTACTCGTTTCAGGGAATCTTGTTGGCAACCCTAAAGCGACGAAAAGAAGGTCCACATCAGATCGTTGGCGTTGATTGCCTGCGACGGTTGCTTGCGTCCGCCCTGCGAGCCCGCACCGGGCCAGCTGTGCCCGCCACCGTCGGTAACGCACAGTTCGACGGGGGTCCCGCCCGCTTTCGCCGGATGAAGGTCGCAATGAGCACCGGCTACGCTCAAGACGCGCCGGGCCTTCGGATCGGCTCGGTCGAGCGCGACCCATTTGGCCTGGCTCGCGGCAACCGAGGTGAAATTCACCTTCACAAATGACAGGTCGCCCTTGCCGCCGTTGAACGGCACATGGTCGTCGTCGATCGCGTGGAACTCGATCACCGCAACCGGATGCGCCGGGCGGCAGCTTGCACTATTGTCGGTCCCGGCCACCGGAGCGATGGCGCGGATCTCGGGCGCTTCGCAGGCCAGGCGCCAGCTGAGCATCGCGCCGTTCGACATGCCGGTGGCGAAGATTCGCTGCCGATCCACGTTGGCCTGACTCTCGATGCGCCCGATCATCGCGCGGATGAAGCCGACATCGTCGATGTTCTTCTTCTGAGCCTGGGCGCAGCCGCCGCCGGCGTTCCAGGTTGCGAGCATGCCGTTCGGGAAGCGGCTGTAGCCATTGGGGAAGACCGCGATGAAGCCCGCAGCCTCGGACTTGCTGATCAGCCCATATTTCGAATCGTCCGCCTGAAAGTCCGCGTTGCCGCCGCCGCCATGGAGGGCGATCAGCATCGGCGTTGGCCGGCCGCGATAGCTTCTCGGCACATGCACGAGATATTCGCGGGTGAGGCCGCCATGCTCGAAGCTGAAGCGATAATCGCCAGGCCGGGTGATTGAAGTCATGTTCGGATCGGCGGGCTGTCCCGGCCGTTTCTGCGCGGCGCGCTCCCGCAGTCTCTGAATGAGTTGCCCGTGGTCGCCGGTCCGCTGCGCGACCGCTGCAACGTTCACGGTCGCGCCGACGGCCGCAAGTGTTGCCGCACCAATGAGAAAACGAGATTTCATGATGAGCCCCCTTCGATCTGTCCCGCCATTTTCGTTACGGCTGTTGAACGATAGCTGAGGCCGCTGTTGAGCTGCCGTTCAGCTAGGTTGCCGCACCTTAACCAAGCCGCATGGCTTCCCGCGCGACTGCCTCCGCCTGGATCAGCAGGGTTTCGTCGGCCTCGCCGCCGGGCGGCAGCGCCTCACGTCCGACGATCACCATCAGCGGCACCGCCATCGGCGTGATTCGATCCGCCTCGACATGGACCATGGTCGCTGAGGCGCGATCCACGAGGCGGATCAGCCTTCCAAGCTCGGTCATCCGCGCTCGCGCATCGTCCCATGCCGCCCGCAACAGCAGATGCTGCGGCTCATATTTGCGCAGGACATCGTAGATGAGGTCGGTCGAGAAGCTCACCTGCTTGCCGGTCTTGCGCTTGCCGGGATGGTGGCGCTCGACGAGCCCCCCGATCACCGCCACCTCGCGGAAGGCGCTCTTGAGCAGATGGGACTGCTCGACCCAGTCGACGAATTCACGCTCCAAGATGTCGGGAGAAAAGAGGCTCTTCGGATCGGTGATCGGTTCGAGGCCGTAGCAAGCGAGGCCGTAATCGTTGGCGACGAAGCCGAGCGGCTTCAGCCCGGCCGTCTCCATCCGCCGGGTGATCAGCATTCCCAAGGACTGGTGCGCGTTCCAGCCTTCGAAGCTGTAGGCGACCATGAAATGCTGGCCGTGGTGCGGGAAGGTTTCGACCAGCAGCTGATCGGGCTCGGGCAGCACCGACCTCTGGTCTTGGGCATCGAGCCACTCGCGCACGTCGTCCGGGAAGCGATGCCAGTCGTTGCGGTCGCACAGCATGTGGCGAACGCGATTGGCGAGGTGCGTCGACATTGACATGCGTTGGCCGCCGTAGGTGACGATCCGCGCGGACTTCTTCGATGCCTGGACGATGATGTCGGTGTCCTGCATGCGCAGCACTTCCAGGCTGAGCCCGGCGAAGAACATATGATCGCCAACGGTCAGCGTCGAAGCGAAACCCTCCTCCACCGTGCCAAGCTTGCGCCCGCCCTTGAACCGCACGTCCATCAACGGCGCCTCGACAATGATCCCTGCGTTCATCCGGTGCTGGCCGACGATTGCCGGCTTGGATATCCGCCACATGCCGCCTTCTTCGGGCACCAGACGGCGGAAGCGGTCATAGGCTTTCAGTGCATACCCACCCGTCGCGATGAAGTTGAGCACCTCCTGGAACGTCTCGTCCTTCAGCCCGGCATAAGGCGCAGCCGAGCGGATCTCGGCGAGGAACTCATCCTCCTGGAACGGCGCCAAGCAGGCCACGCCGAGAATGTGCTGGGCGAGTACGTCGAGCGCTCCGGGGCGGAAGATCTCGGGATCGAGTTCGGTCGCTTCGACCGCATCGATCGCCGCCCGCGCCTCAAGATATTCGAAGCGGTTGCCGGGCACGATCATGCCCTTGCTCGGCTCGTCGAGGCGATGGTTGGCGCGGCCGATGCGCTGCAGAAGGCGCGAGCTGCCCTTTGGCGCCCCCATCTGGACGACGAGGTCGACGTCGCCCCAGTCGATGCCGAGGTCGAGGCTGGCGGTCGCAACCAGCCCGCGCAGCTTGCCCGCGCTCATCGCAGCCTCGACCTTGCGCCGCGCTTCGAGCGCGAGGCTGCCGTGATGGATTCCGATCGGCAGTGTATGATCGTTGACGGCCCACAGGTCATGGAAGATCAGCTCGGCAAGGCTGCGGGTGTTGCAGAAGACGAGGGTTGTCGTGTGCTTCTCGATCAGCTCCATCACCTCGCGCGCGGCATGGCGGCCGGAGTGGCCGGACCAGGGAATCCGCCCTTCGGGAATGAGGATCGACAGGTCCGGATCGGCGCCGGGGTCGCCTTGTACGACATCGACGAGATCGATGTCGGCATCGGGCGCGAGCCAGCCGCGATAGGCCTCGGGATCGCTGATGGTCGCCGACAGGCCTACCCGCCGAAGTCCCGGGGCGAGCTTCTGCAGCCGCGCTATCGACAGCGACAGAAGGTCGCCCCTCTTCTCCCGCGCGAAGGCGTGAAGCTCGTCGATGACGATCGTCTTCAGGCTTTCGAACATCAGCGGCGCGTCCGGATAGCTGAGCAACAGGCTGAGCGATTCGGGCGTCGTCAGCAGCACGTGCGGCGGCCGCGCCCGTTGCCGCGCCTTGCGGTCCGACGGCGTGTCGCCGGTGCGCGTCTCGACGCGGATCGGCAGGCCCATCTCCTCGATCGGCCCGATCAAATTGCGCTGCACATCGACGGCGAGCGCCTTGAGCGGAGATACGTAGAGGGTGTGCAGGCCTTCGACCGGCACTTCGGTCAGCTCGCAGATCGTGGGCAGGAATCCGGCGAGCGTCTTGCCGGCGCCGGTCGCCGCCACCAGCAGGGCGCTTCGGCCCGCGCGCGCCAGGTCGAGCATTTCGAGCTGGTGCCGGCGTGGCTCCCACCCCTTGGCCACGAACCAGTCGGATACGATGCGTGGCAGGTCGGTCAGTATTGGCTCCTTGGGAACAGCCAGGCACGCTCAGCCGTCATAACCCCCTGATGGCCCGCCTAGGTTCCTGGATCGAGCCTTTTCCGGAGGGCATTTATGTCCGGCCCGCCGACGCGTGGATCGACCCGTCGGAACCCCGCGCGCGCGCGCTCGTCACGCACGGCCACGGCGATCACGCGCGCGGCGGCCATGGCGAAGTGTGGGCCACTCCCGATACGCTGGCGATCATGAACGTCCGCTACGGCGAGCAGCAAGGTCGACCGGTCGCTTATGGCGAGACGGTGCGGCTCGGCGAGGTGGACGTCAGCTTCGTGCCCGCCGGCCATGTGCTCGGATCAGCGCAGATCGTGCTCGACCATGGGGGGGAGAAAGTCGTCGTTTCCGGCGACTATAAGCGCCGCTCGGATCCCACCTGCGCGCCCTTCGTGCCGGTGCCGTGCGACATTTTCATCACCGAAGCGACGTTCGGGCTGCCGGTGTTCCGCCATCCCGACACCGGCAGCGAGGTGGATCGCCTGCTTGCTCGGCTGCACAGCGAGCCCGGTCGCTGCGTGCTGGTCGGCGCTTATGCCCTCGGCAAGGCGCAGCGGCTGATCTGCGAGCTTCGCAACCGCGGCCACCACGATCCGATCTATTATCACGGCGCGATGGAGCGGCTGTGCCGGCTCTACGAGGAACTCGGTGTGCCGCTCGGCGAGCTGCGTCCGTGCGCCGGCGCGACCAAAGCGGAGATCGCCGGCCACATCGTCATCTGCCCGCCCGGCGCATTGAACGATCGCTGGTCGCGCCGCCTGCCCGATCCGGTGACGGCGATGGC
>JBDSMG010000052.1:0-29652 GCA_039915925.1 Sphingomicrobium sp. | reverse complement strand
CAGCAACGAATTGACGAGCACCACGTCGCCCGGAGTGAAGCGGCCCTTGCTCCAGCCCCAGACCGTGAAGATCATCGCTCCCGCCATCATCAGATTGGTGATCAGCGACTGGCCGATATTGAGCCAGGCGAGCGACACTTCGTTGCGCACGGAAGCGCGCGTGAAGGCCCCGACCGCCTCGTCGTAGCGGCGCGCTTCGCGCTCTTCGGCGCCGAAATATTTGACCGTCTCATAATTAAGCAGGCTATCGACCGCGCGTCCGATCGCCTTGTTGTCGACCTCATTCATCTCGCGCTGCAGCTTGGCGCGCCATTCGGTGACCTGCCGCGTGAAGGCGATGTAGGCGGCCACCATGATCAGAGTGGCTGCAACGAGGCCGGCGCCGAACTTGACGAGGAAGATCGCACAGATCGCGACCAGCTCGATCAGCGTCGGAGCGATGTTGAACAAGATGAAGTAGAGCATCATGTCGATGCTCTTGGTTCCGCGCTCGACGATTTTGGTCAGCGATCCGGTGCGCCGCTCGAGATGGAAGCGGAGCGACAGGTCATGGACATGTCGGAAGACGTTGCCCGCGAGCCGGTAGGCGGCGCTCTGCCCGACTTTCTCGAACAAGGCGTTGCGAAGATTGTCGGCAAGCACGCCGCCGAAGCGCGCTGTGCAGTATCCGACCACAATCATCGCCACGGCGCCGAACGCTGCGGCGCCGCCGGACATGCCGTCCACTACGGCCTTGTAGGCGAACGGCATCAGCAGGACGATGCCCTTGCCGATCAGAACCAGCGCCACCGCCGCGACCACGCGCGCCTTGAGCTCGGTTTCGCCTTTCGGCCACAGCATTGGCAGGAAGCGCCACAAGCTCCGCCAACCGGCACTCGGGTGTTTCGCTTCTGCCTGGGGATCCGCCATTCGCTCCCATGTAGGAAGCGGTCGCTCCACACACAAACTTTGCGACGAACCGATTGGAACATCACAATTAATCGCGGGTTGTTGATGCAGGTTAATCGAAGGGTCGCAGCGATGGCCGCTGGTTATTTCATCATCGCCCTGCTGGGCTGTGCGGACGGCTCCGCCAACTGCACGCAGGTCGCGACCCTGCCGACCCGCTATGCGACGCAGGCGGAATGCGCGGCGTCTGTGAACGCCGTGCTCGCCGAAAACAGCGATTTCGATTTCCCGACGATGATGGCCGAGTGCCGCGCAGTTTCGGCACCGCTTTCAACGCAGCGCGAGCGCCCGCTGATTGTGCCGGCCAAGCTCCAACGCGGCTAACACGGCGAACCGCCGCCTCGCAGCGGCAAATATCGGAACGGCGGCCGTGGAGGTTGGTCTCAACTATCGCTCGACCAAGGGCGCGATCACGGCGTTCACGCGCTCTCTGTCGCAGAATCTGGTCAAGAACGGCATTCGCGTGAACGCGGTCGCGCCCGGCCCGATCTGGACTCCGCTGAACCCGTTCGCCGGGCAGCCGCCGGAGAAGATTCCCGAGTTCGGCAAGGACACGCCGATGGGCCGCCCCGGCCAGCCGAACGAGGTTGCGCCCTCGTTCGTGTTCCTCGCCTGTGAGGACAGCAGCTATATGACCGGCCAGGTGCTGCACCCGAATGGCGGCACGGTCGTCAACGGCTGAGCCAAAGTTGGGAAATTCCGCCAAGTGACGGTGCGCCACGCTGCGCATTTTTCCTAATACGCGATAACCATAACTGAAATCATTAGAGAATTTCGAATTGGCATGCTCCCTGCATTGAAGGTGGCGTGGACCCAATGATGGGCCACGACACGAAAAGGGAGTTGTTTCAATGTTCGCCATCTTCTCGCCGAGCCGCCAGACCGCCACCGCGTTCGCCGGCGCGTTCATCACCGCAATGCTGTTCGTCACGGCCGCCGTCGGCCCGCTGCCAGTCGCCTGAACCCACTGCTCCGAAGGTCAACCGAAATGAACGGACGTTTTCTTCTCAACAAGCGCGATGCCAAGATCATGGGCGTCGGCGCCGGGCTCGGCGACTATCTCGGCGTCGATCCGCTGCTGATCCGCCTCGGCTTTGTCGCGGCTACGCTGATGACCGGCCCGATCGCCATACTCTTCTACATCCTGACCGGTTGGCTCGCCTCGGACCGCTGAGGCGAGCCCCCATTGGCCTCTGGAGCCGAGCGGCCTATCGTCGCCGCTCAGAGGAGGCCGAATCCCATGCGCAAGTTGTTCGCCGCTTTGGCGCTCGTCGCCGCAACCGCCGCTCCGGCAAGTGCGGCACTAAAGGTCGGTGCGAAAGCGCCCGATTTCGTCACCATGGGGGCGCTCGCGGGCAAGCCGTTCCGCCTGCACCTCAAGGACCAGCTTCGGCACGGGCCGGTGGTGCTCTATTTCTATCCCAAGGCCTTCACCAAAGGCTGCACGCTTGAAGCCCATGCGTTCAGCGACGCGTCCGCCGAGTTCCGCAAGGCCGGCGCCCGTGTGATCGGCATGTCGGGCGACGATCTGCCGACGCTGCAGCGCTTTTCCGTCGAGGAATGCCGCAACGCTTTTCCCGTCGCGACGGCCACCACGCCGATCGTCAAGGGCTATGACGTGTCGATGCCGCTGGTCGGCAAGGTCACGAACATGACCAACCGCACCAGCTATGTGATTGCACGGGACGGACGCGTTGCAATGGTCCACTCGGAAAGTGATTGGAGCCAACATGTCGCGAAGACCCTGGCGGCGGTAAAAGCGCTAAAGCGTTGACGAATCCATTACGTTCGCGGAACCAAGGCGATGGTCGCGCGCTTAGCTGCGGCTGATTCGATTCATTACAGGGGTTATTCCATGAAGCTCACCAAGACTTTCGCGGTTGCCATTGGCATCGCCGCCCTTTCCGCCTGCAACAGCTCGCCCAAGGAGCAGGCCGCCGACAATATCGAGGCGAATGCCGAAGCCACGGCCGACAATCTCGAGGCGGTCGGCGACAATGCTTCCGACGCCGTTGAAGCGAACTTCGACAATGCGGCCGATGCGACCCGCGAAGCTGGCGAGAACAACGCCGACGCGGTCCGCGAGGGCGCCGACGCCAATAAAGCCAATTAATTCACGCGAGAGCACGCGCTGAATGGGGGCGCCCGCTTTAACCGGCGGGCGCCCTTTCCTTTGCTCATTGGCCGAGGTCGAGCAGAATGACGGGGCCGAAGTCCACCGTCTGTTTCGCCGTCGCCAGTTGGATGCTGACACCAGCCTCGCCCGGGGCGTAGGCACGACTCGCAGTGCCGCTGATTTCGAACTGTTTCCAGTCGGGTCCAATATCGACCGATTGCCCTAACAGGCCTGTCCAGGGCGGCGACAGCAGGTTCGCGCCATTGCTCGGCAAAGTGGCAGTTGTCGCGCCGTTCTCCCCTTTTTCCAGCCGCGCCCAGAACACGAGCAACAAACGGTCGCCAGCCTTGATCGGCTTCTTGATCGCGCTTGTGAGGTTGCTGTCCCAAACATTCTTGCCTTTTTCGGCAACCTGGATCCGCAATGCCTTGCCGCCGGTCACTCTGTCGTCATTGATCAGCCGGGCCTTGGCCTTGTTGACCGACGGATTGCCAGGATCGTTGATGACCATGCCAGCGATCTTTGCCGGATCAATGGACGCCAGCCCGCCGGGCTTGCGCGGCGCCACCGGCACAGGCGGTGCGGCCGTTGCGGATCCGCCACTGACCTTCGCGACATAGACAGGGCCGAAGTCGATGACTTGCTTGCCAGTCGCGAGCTGGATGGCGGCGTTGAGCGCTCCGGCCGGATAGTCTTTGTCGGCGCGGCCGCGCACTTCGTGCAGCTTCCATTCCGGCCCGATTGTCGCCGGTCCGCCGAACACTGCGGTCCAGGGGGAATTGGCAAGGCCCACACTGTTCCAAGGCAGGGTCGTGCTGGTCGCTCCACCATCCCCGCTCACTAGCCTGGCCCAGAAGGCGAAAACGAGTTCGTCCCCGGCCTTCACAGGCTGCTTGACCGGGCTGCTCAAAGCGGCGTCCCAGTCGTGTGCGCCTTTGCCGGCGACCGTCACGCGGAACGCCTTGCCCCCGGGAACCTTGGGGTCGTCGATGACCGCCGTCTGGGCGCCATAGGCGTTGAGCGCGGTAGCCGCTGAATCGTTCAGCGCGCTCCTTGAATAATCCTGCGCCGAAACACCGGTTAGCGGCGCGGCCGCTATCAACGCCGCGAGCGCGAAATGTCTGAAATTCATGGATGTCCCCTCCGAGCAAGTCTATTCAATAAAACACAGTTTCCAAAGTGGATCAATCGCTTGGCCGGACCGGGCCGGACGCCAGATCTCCGACCACGGTCGTCCACTCGCGCACTTTCCAGTCGGTGATGAGGCCGTTCGCAACATAAGGGTCCGAGCTCGCGAAACGCTCAGCCGCTTCGGCCGTCTCGCCCTGGAATATCAGCACGGCTCCATCGGGCGGATCGGCCAGTGCGCCGGCAAGCACAAGTTCGCCACGCCCCTGGAAGGCCCAGGCGAGCGCAAGATGGGCGCTGCGGAATTCACCCCGCCGCTCCAGATAGTCGGGTGCGGCGGTGTAGAGGAGAAGGAAGTGCTTCATCTTCGAGCCTCCGATGGGCTGGAGATCGATGGCGGGCTATGTCCGACGGCCCGGAACAGCTAGGAGCCGCTGAGCGTAGCAGACGACGGACAGGAGAACGACCGTGGCCAAGGGTCAGATGAAATCGAACAAGGAAGCGCGCAAGCCCAAGAAGGAAAAGAAGAAGACCATCGCCGCCAATCCCTCAAGCAAGGGTTCGGTGATGGGCGCGCGGGACTAGGCACCTTGCGCAGCTTCGCGGAATTCTGGCCATTCTACCTCCGCGAGCATTCCAAACAGGGCACGCGCGCGCTGCACCTGGCGGGGACCAGCCTGGTCGTTGCGATTGCGGCCGTGGCGGTGGCGAGCGGGCGCTGGTCGTTGCTGCTCGCACTACCGGTGGCGGGATATGGCTTTGCTTGGGCCGCGCATTTCGCGGTCGAGAAGAACCGGCCAGCGACATTCACCCATCCCTTATGGTCGCTCGCGGCCGATTTCCGCATGTGGGCCTTGTGGCTGACGGGCAGGCTTGAAGCGGAGCTCGACAAGGCCGAAGCCGGACGCAAGCGCTGAGCGGGCCGGTGCGGATCCTCGTCGATGCGGACGCCTGTCCCGTGAAGGATGAAGTGTACAAGGTGGCTTGGCGGCGCGAAGTGCCGGTCAGCGTCGTGAGCAACAGCCACCTGCGCGTGCCCGCCCATCCATTGATCGAGCGGGTGGTGGTGAGTGACGCCTTCGATGCGGCCGACGACTGGATCGCCGAGCATTGTGGAAGCACGACCGTGGTGGTCACCGGCGACATCTTGCTTGCCGACCGCTGCCTGAAGGCTGGAGCAATCGTCATCGGCCACAACGGCAAACCGTTCACCGCCGGATCGATCGGCGGAGCGATCGCGACCCGGGCGATCATGGCGGACCTGCGTTCGGGCGTCGGCGACGCAATCGGCGGCCCGCCGCCCTTCAGCAGGGCCGATCGTTCCCGCTTCCTTCAGGCGCTCGACGAAGCATTGGTGCGGATCGCAGCGCCCGCACGCTAGCAACTCCAGTCAGGAGCGTTCGAACGCGCTGAGGATCGGGCATTGTCCGCCGCGCTTGCTAGCGCAGGTCTCGGCCAACCCCGCGAGCGCCGCACGCGCTTCACTCAACTCTGCGATCTTCGCGTCGAGCATGGCAACACGGCTTCGCGCCAGCTCGCGGGCGCGGGCACGGTCGTCGACGGCGCTGAGTTCGAGTAGCTCGGCAATTTCAGCGAGGGTAAACGCTGCCGCCTGCGCCGAGCGGATGAAGCGCAGGCGTCGAACATCCTCGTCGCCGTAGCGCCGCACTTCGCCGTACGGCCGGGGCGGCTCCGGCAACAGGCCGCGCCGCTGATAATAACGCACCGTCTCGACGCCAACGCCGGCCGCTTTGGCGAGCGCGCCGATGGTGTCCGATTTTCTAGCTTGCTTCCGTACCATGGTACGGAAGCTAATAGAGGTGCACGGGCCAAGCAAGGTGCCGCAAAACAGGAGAACAACAATGACTGCTTACCAGACCGAACAGCAGGTCCAGGCCGCCAAGCTCGACACGCGCGGTGGCTGCCGCTGCAAGCACTGCACCTGCAAGAACTGCAGCTGCTGATCCGACGTGGGCCGCACCTCTCGCAGGGGTGCGGCCTTCGCAAACTTCCGTTCGCCACCGCCGGCCAACTCCTTGGCGACCGCTGCCGTAACGACTGGAACGACCCTGCCGCGCCCTCTGTTCGGACTGCATAGGTCAAAACAGGGAAAGGCAGACAATGCAGCAGTCTCCATCCGAAAATTCCGGCACGGCGGAAGAGCTTCGTTCCGACGCCCAGCGGATCACCAACAGCGCAACTCAGCGCATCCATAGCGAGGTCGACGCGCGCAAAGGCGCGGCCGTCGACCAGGCGAAGTCGGTCTCGAACGCAGTCCAGCGCGCCGCCGACGGGCTCGACGACAATACCCCAGCCTGGCTCAAGTCTGCGTTCCAGCAAGGCGCCGAGCAGATCCAGCGCTTTGCCGACAGTATCGAGTCCAAAGACTCGCGGCAGCTCCTCAACGACGTCCAGAGTTTCGCCCGCCAGCGGCCGGGGCTCTTTCTCGGCGCCGCCGCCGCCGCGGGTTTTGCTGCCGCACGGATCTTCAAGGCCGGCGCCAACCAGCAAGACGCAGAGCAGTTCAGCGGCTCGGCCGAATGGGACCGCTCCGAGCCGTGGGGAAGCGGCGAACAGGATGTGTTTGCGCAGTCTGGTTCGAGCGGGAACCCGCTGAGCCAAGGCCAGCGATCCGCGGCCGACGCATCCTCCAACGAAGCGTTCATCGCACGCACCGAAACGCAGTCGCCGACCGCCACCGAGTTCCAGACTCAGGACGAGGATCCGTTGACGCTCGGAACGGGCGGGGAAGGTGGACGGCGAATCCGAAACGAAGGAGAGCTCCGGTGATCACACGTGATCGAGGCATTGCGGACACCAATGAGCCGCATGTCATCCACCCCGCGTCCCTGCGCGGCGAAGCGGCGGGCAGCACCGGCGAGGCAAGCGGTGACAATGTCGTCGACCTGCTCAAGCAGCTGGTCGGCCATGGATCGCATCTTGCGGAGCGACAGCTCGCGCTGATCAAGGCCGAAGTTCGGGAGTCCACGACCGACCTCAAGACCGCGGCTGGAGCGATGGCTGGCGCCGCGGTCGTCGGGCTGGCGGGCCTTGGCGTGACCCTGATGGGTATGCCTATCTGCTCGGCCAGGCGATCGACAACACGCCGCAGGCGACCCTGATCGTCGGCGTTGCGACGCTGCTGATCGCCTACATGCTTTACCGCGGCGGCACCCGGAAGATGGCGGCGACCCACCTCTCGCCCGAGCGCACCCAGCGCACTCTCCAGCGGACGCCCGACGCCGTCCGCGGCGACCTTTGAACGGAGCAACATCATGACCGACAACAGCATTCACGACGATCCCGAAGCAATCGAACGCGACATCCGCCGGACACAGGAGGACATGAGTCGCACGGTCGACAAGATCGGCAACCAGCTGAGCGCCAAGAATATGTTCAACGCCCTGCTCGACAAGGCCGACGAGAATGGCGTCGATGCCCATTATCTGCTCGACGGCGCGCGGCGGAACCCGATGGCGCTCGGCCTGATCGCAGCCGGCGCAATCTGGCTGGTCAGCGACAAGGACAGCAAGTTCCCGTCCATGCCGCAGCGGAGCAAGAAGCCCCAGACCGGCACCAGGGACGAGTTCGACCTGCATGGCTCCGACGTCCACCACCGTGACTATGTGACGCACATGTCGGGCATCGAGATGCGTGATGGTGAGGACCAGGACGCCTATCTCCGCCGCCGCGACCTGCACCGCGCAAACTTCCTGATGTGCGAGCGGGAGCCGAACGAGGACGACCATAATTTCCGGCAGCGGCTCAACCAGCTGACCGACAAGTTCCGCGAGAAGCGTAGCGCATGGTCGGACTCGGTGAGCTCGACCGGCACCGCGGCGCGGCAACGGACCAGCCAGTTGGCGTCGAGCGCCCGGGATGGCGCCCGGCAGGCGTCGGACAAGGCGCAGGACATGTACTCCAGCAATCCTCTCGTCGGCGGCATCCTCGCCGCAGCGGTCGGCGCGGCGCTCGGATCGGCGATTCCGGTCGGCCGCCAGGAACAGGAAAAGTTCGGCGCCCTCGGCCGCCAGGCCCGCGACATGGCCAGCGAGCAGAAGGACCAGCTGACCGAGCAGGCGATGGAGAAGAAGGACCAGCTCCTCGACAAGATCGACCAGAAGCTGCAGGCCGACCAGGGCCAGTCGTCGCAGCAGCAGCAACCGGCGTTCGAGACGGCCGGCGGAACGGCTGAGTTCAGCGGCGGACGCTCGGCTTCGGAAGGTCCGTTCATCATCTCCGAACGGTCGCTCTAGCGGTTAGCGGGAGTCGGGTTTCCCCTGCCCGGTTCCCGCCCCTTATGCTTTCGTCACGTTAGCTTCGACCGCCGCGCGCACGAGCGCCTTGAACGCTTCGGCGTCCGGCTCCTCTCCTTCCCTGATATCGATCGCGCGGCGGGTGCCGGCGTCGAGGCTGGCGTTGAACAGGCCGGCGGGGTCATCCACCGCCGCTCCTTTCGCGAAGGTCAGCTTGACCTTGTCCTTGTAGGTCTCGCCGGTGCAGATGATGCCGGCGTGGCTCCAGGTCGGAACGCCGCCGGGGTTGGACGGCTTGCGCCATTTGATCTCCTCCACGACATCCGCATCGGCCTCGCGGATCAACCGGCGGGTGCGGGCAAGGACCGCGCCGCGCCAATCGGCCAGCGACATGATCTTGGCGTCGATTTCGGAGGATTGGTCGTGTCTCATTGGTCGATCATGTCCTTGCCGGAATGCCAGGCGTCAGCAGCACTGCTGTTGCGGCAGCGTTGCTTGCCTGCGTGGTTCTCGCAATATGTGAAGCGTCCGCTCTCCAGCCCGAACAGGAAGCCGCCCTCGTTCGCGGCGTGGACGTAGAGCGTTCGCTGGTCCTCGCGGACATAGGTCGCCTGCCCGCGCCAGTGGAGCGACGATACGCTCTGCGGAATGGCCTTGAGGTCCGCGGCCGTGAACAGCTCGGCGAGTTCATAGGACTTCACGACTTTGCCCGATGGATCGTAGATGGCGACGACCTTTCCGAAGCCCATGTTGTGCCAGTTGTCGATGGTGGCGAGGCGGCCGCTGTCGGACACGAAGAAGCGCACCGGCGCAACCGGGTTAAGCAGGGTGGCGCGGGCGGTCAGCTTGTAGGAGCGGTCGGGCTGCCGCGCGTAATATTCGGCCTGGGCATAGGGCCCCTTCGGCGAGCCGGCGAAGCCCATCACGTCGCCCATGCTGTTGCCCGGAGTGATCCGCACGAAATGGTCGTGGTTGGCGCTGAAGACTTCGGCGACCTGCGGCGCTGCCCAGCTGTCGGCGACTGCCGGCGCGGCGAGAATGAAGGCCAAGGCCGCCAACAGAAGACGGAGGGGCATCATCGGGCGGTGCAGACCCGGCCTGAGTAGAGCGATTCGACGCGCTGCTTCCCGTCGAACAGGCCGAACAAGCCCCCGGCCTCAAACTCCTCACCTAGCGAACTTTCGAACGCCTTAATCTTGTACGCCTTGGCAAGCTCGGCCCGGCTGCTCCCCGGGCGGATGCCTTTCGCGGTCGCCACGCCGTTTGAGCCGGCATTGGCCCACCAGCCTGCGAACCTGCCACCTTCAAAATAGACGGTGAGGCCGCGCGGATAGACCACCCACGACAAGGCCCCGCCATCGCAATCGCTGTTGCTTGAGGCCTTGCCGAGCCCAAGGAAGCCGAGCGCCGCAAGCGTGCGGGTGCGCGACGTACCGAAGGGCAGGGTGAGCGGCGGGGCGGGCTTTGCCGCCGGTGCGCTGAGGCCGTGGGCGTTGACCAAGACCGGCCGAAGCGAGGCGGCCGGTGCGGCAGCGGCGAGCGTGAGCAGCATCGCGACGGAGAGGAGCCGGTTCATCGGCCCAGTTTGCCACGTTCCGGAGAAGCCACAAAGGCCACGTCGGACGGGGTGGGCGGAGTGTCCGGCGCGGTACGGCCGATCGACCGAAAATCCCCGCGTTCCCGCCGAAAATGGACGCCGAGAAGCCGCGTGAGACGCCGGTCGGTAAGCGGCAAGTTGTGACTTTCGCTTTGGCCAGCGGGCGCAGCGGCGAGGGCGATGTCCCAAAGCGCGGCGAACGAAGCGCCGTCGCGGCGGCCGCGGAGCCGGTGCGCGCTCTCGCGGCTCATGCCGCCTGCCGCGGCGGCCTTGGTCACGCTGCGGGTGGCCGCGAAGGTGTCGAGGAAAGCGAGCTGGCGGGCAGCCGTCCAGCCGTCGGTGCGGGTGGGGAGAGGGTCTGACATCCGGCAGCTTCGATCACATCTCGGGTGCTGTAGGACAGCGAACCGTCGCCTGTATTGCCGATCGACGAGGAAATGCCGACATTTCTGGCACTTGGCCGCGAAGAGGAGTATGTTGCGACTCTTAGGAGGTGCGCCATGCAACGGATTGGCGACGTCATTCACCATCGCGACCGCAATGATTTCAGCGAGGGCGATCATCAGGAATATGTGGAGCCCGGCCTGCGGGACATTGTGCTGATCGCTGGCATATCGCTGCTGCTGATCGGAGCGTTCATCGGATCGCTGCTGGGCTGAGGCTCGTTTCGCTGCGCGCCGTTGCTGCCTGGCGCCGCCCGGCGCTGGCGGATCGCCGACTCTCGGGTCGTCGCGGATCGACGAGGAGCGAATTACCATCCTGGTGGTGCGCGTGGCGCATCGGCGGGAGGCGTATCGGTGAGGTGGGTGCCGGTGCGAGTGGGGATCAGCGGATGTCGCCGGTCTACAAATCAGAGGCGCCCTAATCGATGATGTGGTTGCGGCCTTCGGCTTCGAGGCGGGCGAGACCGTCTTTCATGGCCTGCAGTTGCTCGGGCGAGTGGGGCTGCCACTGTTCGACCTCGCCGACGACGCGCAGCGGTTCCCGGCTGCGGTAGGACATGGTCGGGTTGCCGGGGAACTTCTTGTCGGTGAGGTTGGGATCGTCCTCGAAGTCGCCGGTCGGCTCGACGATGTAGATGCGTTCGCGGCCGTCACCGCGCGCGAGTTCGGCGCCCCAGGTGGCGGCTTCCAGGCCGGCGGAGAAGTAGATCCAGGACAGCTTGCCGTCGGTGAAGTTGGAGGAGGAGCCGGGCGAGAGCAGGTCGCCGACGGCCAGGTCGGCGCGGGTGCCGTGATAGAAGGTCGTGCCGGGCGGGAGGTCGCGGGCGTAGGTCAGGTTGTTGGCTCGTTATCGGTGGAACCGGGTCTTGTGGCCCGGGATTTCGGAGGCCGGATTTCCCCCAGGCGTCCGCGGGCTATTGCAAAGTCGGGCCGTGTCCGTTGGCTCTGAGAATTCTAACCATCTCTTCGGCTGACAAGCCGTCCTGTTGCGCTCGCGCCATCGGATGGTCTTCGTCTTGCACGAACAACAGCGGCCTCTGCCGGCCAGCGCGCGGACACACATCGACCGCGACGGAATCCACATCGATGAAGTCAGGCTTCAGCCCGTTGCACAGCCAACCGAACCAAGGGCCGGATTCCTCCGGTTCAGTACTGTCGAAGCCCGCGACATATTTTTGGAAATTCTCGCGACTAAGGGATGACCAACAGCCGAAGCCCCATGGCCGCTCCAGGCCTTGGACCGGAACCTCCATCACGCAGCGGATAAGAAAATGCTCGCCATCGAGGACGCAGAAGTCTTCCGACAGAAAGTCGCCATCGGTGCGCAAAGCTGTGTTGGGCTCGTGGCCCTCGCCGTGGGGCCATGGGTCCGGATGATCCGCAGCCAAGTCCATCAACCCGTGAAACCATTCGCCGCAACAGGAACAACGCCAGTCGGATCTCAAAAGATCAAGCGCCCGGTCGAGTTGCGCGGGCGGCGCGGATTTTCTTCTAAAGCCCAACAAACGACGAATCATTGGGCCGAGATATAGGAGGCGGCAGGCTTCCGATATAGTTGAACATTGCCGGATCGGCCATCCTCACGTGGCTGCGTCTGCACGCTTCGCCCGCAAATAGCCAAACATGTGCGGGACATAATCCGCCTTGCCAATCTCGACGCCTTCCTTCCGGAGGATCGCGTAGGCGGCCATGACATGGAAGTAGAATTGGCCCAGTGCCCAGTCGCGGGCGAACTGGGCTCGGGTGAGATCGAAGGTGAGGCCCATGTCCAGAGCGAGGACCATCGGCTCGCCGGCGGGCACTGCGTCGAGCGCGTCCGGGCCGAGCGTGTCGAGCCAGGCCAGCGCCTGATCGATCCGGGCGCGGGCCTCGGCGAGGGTGCCGGGATGCTCGCCCGCGTTGCGGCCTTCGTTGAGCATTTCCTCCATGCCGGGTGGCGGCCGACTTCCGAGCAGGCGCCGGGGACCGTCCTGCGCCTGGACGGCAGCGAAGCGGAGCTGGGTCGCGAGCGGCCACATGTCGGGCGCGAGGCGGGCGGAGAGAAGCGCCTCGGCCTTGTCCGGGCCGAGCTGGGCTTCGGCCTTGTCGAGCAGGCCGAGCAGGGTGCGCAGCATGTTGCGGTAGGTGGGGATGAGGAGATCGGTGAGGTTCATCGCCTTCGTCTAGCGTCTTGCGACCGGATGCGCATGCTCATCCCTCGCGAGGACAATGCGCTTCGGCCGATCGGCGGCGGGCGCTGGCGGGCGCACGCGCGCGGCGTCGATCGGCGATTATCTTAACTTTTAAAGCCGTTAGTCGCCACAACTGAACCGCAAGGCGATCCAAAATGACCAATTCGACATCAAGCTTCATGGCCCTCATCTTTGGACTTGCGGTTTTCGCAATCATCGTCGCGGTCGGATGGCGGAGCGTTCAGAACCGCCGGATCCTGCGCTTGCAGGGGGCCGACGGCCGCGAGACGATCATCGTTGCGGGTGAAGATGACGAGATCAGCAGCGTCGTCACCACCAGCGAGACGGTGCAGGCCGCGCCGGAGCCGTCCGTGGTCGTCGTGAACAATGCGGTCGCCGATCCTAGGCCGGAGCCGGAGAGCAGCGGCGAGACAGCGGCAACTCAGTCCGAGACCGACGAGGCGGGCCGCGACCGCCTGAGCCGCGTGGTTTCTTCCAACACATAGGGCTGTCGAGGACGGCGGCGAAGCGCGCTCTGCACGCCGGCCCTTTGATCAGCTACGCTCGGCAGCCTTGTTCTTATGCTCCTGGATCAGCCGGTCGATATCGGCGATGCGCTCGCGTTCGGCGGACATTTTGGGCAGGCCCTTGAGGCGGCAGGTGGCCCAGAGGGTCTTGCGCTCGGATTCGAGGCGCTTGAGGTAGAGGTCGGCCATGCATCTCGCTCCGGTGATCTCAGGAAAACTTCGTTAGCCCAGTGCCCTGACGGAGTGAATGTCCTTCGGTCAGCTTCGCCGGCCTACGAACCCATGCAAGCCTTGGCGCGGCGCACGATGGTATCGGAGGAGAGCGTGGTGCCGCCAGGCGCATCGCCGGTCATGCGATAGGCCTCGATCTTTATCAGGGCGAGAGCCTCGTTCGCGCCGACACCCTTGGATTTTGCAACGGCCGTTCCGTATTTCGTCATCGCTGCAACAGAGCCTCCGAAGCCCGGGCGTTCTTCACCGGAGTCGTCTTTGTCCAGCAGGGCCGTCGCCGCGTAAATCAATGCGCCGCACGACAGATCGGTTTCGCCCTCGGGCAGTGTTGCCCCGCCGCCCGCAGATGCGTTGCAACCTCCGACCAGCAACAGGATCGCCCCCAGCGCTCCCGTCTTCTTCGCATAGTCCATGATCCAGTACCCCCCTCGCTCGATCGAGCTAACGCCCAAAGATTTCGGCCAGGTTAGCGCAGATCGCTGTTCAATCGTGTTCTCTACCGCCGGCGCCGACGTAGAGTTCGCGGCCCCCTTCGTTGTAGCGTTGGGACATCTCGGCCATTCCGGCTTCGGCGTCTTGCTCGCGCCCCTCGACTTCGCTCGGGACGAACGGGGCGGGGGCGTTCAGAAGCCCGGCTTCCTGCTTCGCCGCGAAATCGCGGACTTCCTGCGTGATCTTCATGCTGCAGAATTTCGGGCCGCACATGGAGCAGAAGTGGGCGGTCTTGGCGCCTTCGGCAGGGAGCGTCTGGTCGTGATATTGCTCGGCGGTGTCGGGATCGAGCGACAGGTTGAACTGGTCGCGCCAGCGGAAGTCGAAGCGGGCGCGGCTAAGCGCGTCGTCGCGCATCCTGGCGGCGGGGTGGCCCTTGGCGAGATCTGCGGCGTGGGCGGCGAGCTTGTAGGTGACGACGCCGACCTTGACATCGTCGCGGTCGGGGAGGCCGAGATGCTCCTTGGGGGTGACGTAGCAGAGCATCGCCGTGCCGAACCAGCCGATCATCGCGGCGCCGATGCCGCTGGTGATATGGTCGTAGCCGGGCGCGATGTCGGTTGTGAGCGGCCCGAGCGTATAGAAGGGCGCCTCTCCGCACACCGCCAATTGCTTGTCCATATTCTCCTTGATCTTGTGCATCGGCACGTGGCCGGGGCCCTCGATCATCACCTGGACGTCCTGCGCCCAGGCGCGCTTCGTCAGCTCGCCAAGGGTGTAGAGTTCGGCGAACTGGGCTTCGTCATTGGCGTCGGCGATGGAGCCGGGGCGGAGGCCGTCGCCCAATGAATAAGCGATGTCGTAGGCCTTCATGATCTCGGTAATTTCGTCGAACCGCTCGTAGAGGAAGCTCTCCTGGTGGTGGGCGAGGCACCATTTGGCCATGATCGAGCCGCCTCTGGAGACGATGCCGGTTACGCGCTTGGCGGTCAGCGGCACGTAGGGCAGGCGGACGCCGGCGTGGATGGTGAAGTAATCGACGCCCTGTTCGGCCTGCTCAATCAGTGTGTCGCGGTAGACCTCCCAGGTCAGGTCCTCGGCGATTCCGCCGACCTTCTCGAGCGCCTGATAAATGGGGACGGTGCCGATCGGGACGGGCGAGTTGCGGACGATCCATTCGCGGGTGTCGTGGATGTTGCGGCCGGTCGACAGGTCCATGACCGTGTCGGCGCCCCAGCGGATCGACCACACCATCTTGTCGACCTCGGCGGCGACGTCGGACGCGACGGCGCTGTTACCGATATTGGCGTTGATCTTGACGAGGAAGTTGCGGCCGATCGCCATCGGCTCGGATTCGGGGTGGTTGATATTGTTGGGGATGATCGCGCGGCCTCTCGCCACTTCATCGCGGACGAATTCCGGGGTGACGTAGTCGGGGATGGAGGCGCCGAAGCTTTCCCCGTCGCGGGCGAGTTTGTCCTTCAGTTGCTCGCGCCCGAGATTTTCGCGGATCGCGACGTATTCCATCTCGGGGGTGATGACGCCGCGCCTCGCGTAGTGCATCTGGCTGACGTTGGCGCCGGCACGTGCGCGCAGCACCCGCTTGCGGACGCGCGGGAAGGCCTGGACTCCGCCGGAACGGTCGGGGCCGAGCTGGCCGTTATCCTCGGGGCGCGTCTCTCTCGCTGAGACTTCCTCGACGTCGCCGCGGGCGCGGATCCAGGGAGCGCGGAGTTCGGGCAGGCCGGCCATGATGTCGATTCGGGCTTGCGGGTCGGAATATGGCCCTGACGGGTCGTATACGCGTAGCGGCGGCTCGCCGGAGGACGGCTCGAGATGAATCTCACGCATCGCGACTTTGAGCGGACCGACGTGGATCTTCTTCGAGCCGCGGATCGGGCCGGTGGTGACTTTGAGTTCGGTGCGCGCGGGAATGTCCGCCATTTCGTATCTCCTCCCTACACCGGTGCTAGCCGGATCAGGTTCAGCGGGTCTCGGCACCATGCCGACTCTCAGCCATCTTTGGGGTCCAACAGTGCCCCGCACTGTCGGCATTCCCTCAATGGCTCCCCGGGGAGGTCCGGACTAGGCCGATGCGGAGCCGCGCGCCAGTAGGCGCGTTGCGAATGCGACTTCGAGCAGGAGGAGATGGTCATTCGCGCGAGCGCGGTGGAGCGGTTTTAGCGCCCGCGCAGAGCCCTCGCCTTGTCCTGCTCCTCGACCGAAACCACGCCGTCCTTGTTGAGGTCGGCGGCGTCGAAGGCGGTCAGCGGTCCGGACTTGAACTCGGTCAGCGTGACCTTGCCGTCGCCGTTGACGTCGAACTTCTTGATCTGCGCGGCGGGATCGGCGGTGGCGTGCACGCGCGCCTGAAGACCGAGATATTCGGCCTTGCTGATCTTGCCGTTCGCATCGGCATCGATCGTCTTGAACAGGGTCGCGGTATCGGGGCCGCTTTGTCCGGCGGGACGGATGGCGGCCAGTTCCGCCGGGTTCAGGCTGCCGTCCTTGTTGCTGTCGAGCGACGAAAATTCGGCGGCGAGCTTCTCGGCGATTCGGGCGGCGATCTGTTGTTCGGCCTGCTTCTGCGCGGCGGCGAATTCCGCCTTGTCGAAGCTGCCGTTCTTGTTGAGGTCGATCCGGGCGAAGCGCTGGTCGAGCTGCGTCGAAATGTCGGCGCGAGTGACCGGGCCATCGGATTGCGCGGCGGCTGGCGCAATCGTGGCGGCGGTTACGAACAAAGCGCCAATGATCCGTGCGGCAGTCGACATGCAATTCTCCTTGGAAGCTGACGCGGCTCTAACCCGACCGAACCTTGCTGCGAACTGAATTGGTGACGGCTGTGCAGCGGCGCGCGAGCGGCTAAAGGAGGCAGATGCACGAGGGCGCCACGCGGCCGGACATGGATTTGTTGCGCTTCATCACGTGCGGAAGCGTGGACGACGGCAAGTCGACCCTGATCGGGCGCTTGCTTTACGAAAGCCGTCAGATTCCCGACGACCAGATGGAGGCCGTGGAGGCCGCGAGCCGTGCGGGAGCGGTCGATTTCTCTCTGCTTGTCGACGGGCTTTCGGCCGAGCGCGAGCAGGGGATCACGATCGACGTCGCATATCGTTTTTTCGCGACGGACAGGCGCAAGTTCATCGTCGCCGATACGCCCGGGCACGAGCAATACACGCGCAACATGGTGACGGGCGCGTCGACCGCCGATGCGGCGGTGCTGCTGGTCGATGCGCGCAAGGGCGTTCTGACGCAGACCCGGCGGCACTCCTATCTCGCGCAATTGCTCGGCATTCGCAGCTTCGTGCTCGCCGTCAGCAAGATGGACCTGGTCGATTACGACCGGGGTGCATTCGATGCGATCTCCGCCGACTATCGCGCGTTCGCGGCGAGCATCGGCATCGAGGATTGGACTGCGATCCCGCTGTCGGGGCTGAAAGGCGACAATGTCGTCCAGCGCAGCGCGGCGATACCGTGGCACGAAGGTCCATCGCTGGTGGAGTGGCTGGAAACGGTTCCCGCCGCAGCTTCGGCGGCAACGGGCGCGTTTCGCATGCCGGTGCAGCTGGTGGTTCGGCCGGACCAGGACTTCCGCGGTTATGCCGGGCGGATCGCTGCGGGAAGCGTCGGCCCGGGCAGCGACGTGCGAATCCTGCCGTCGGGGCGGACGACCAGGGTAGAGCGGATCGCCACGTCGGGCGGCGATCTGGAGCAGGCGGTCGCTGGCCAGTCCGTAACGCTGACGTTCGCGGACCAGGTCGACTGCTCGCGTGGGGACGTGATTACTGCCGCCGCCGATCCGCCGCAGGTAGCCGACCAGTTCGAAGCCACGATCATCTGGATGGCCGAACAGGAGCTGATTCCCGGACGCGGCTACTGGATGAAGCTCGGGACGCAGTCGGTGACGGCGACCGTCCACCAGCCGAAATATGAGATCAACGTCAACAGCCTCGAGCATGTCGCGACCCGGACGCTGCACCTCAACGGCATCGGCGTTGCGGAAATCGCCACCGACCGCGAGCTCGTGTTCGAGCCTTATGCGACGAGCCGCGAGCTTGGCGGGTTCATCCTGATCGACAAGCTCAGCAATGCGACGGTGGCGGCGGGGCTGTTGCACTTCGCGCTCAGACGGGCGCTCAACGTGCACCGCCAGCATCTCGAGATCAGCCGCGAGGTCCATGCGCGGATCAAGGGGCAGAAGCCGGCGGTGCTGTGGTTCACCGGGCTTTCGGGCGCGGGCAAGTCGACGATTGCGAATCTCGTGGAGAAGCGGCTGGTCGCGATGGGGCGGCACACCTTCCTGCTCGACGGCGACAATGTCCGGCACGGGCTCAACCGCGACCTTGGCTTTACGCAGGCCGACCGCATCGAGAATATCCGCCGCATCGGCGAAGTCGCGCGGCTGATGGCGGATGCCGGGCTGATCGTGCTGACGGCCTTCATCTCGCCCTTCCGCGCCGAGCGGGAGATGGTGCGCAAGATGCTTCCGCAAGGCGAGTTCATCGAGATTTTCGTCGATACGCCGCTCAGCGAAGCGGAGGCGCGCGACCCGAAGGGGCTTTATGCGAAAGCGCGGGCGGGCGAGCTCAAGAATTTCACTGGCATCGATAGCCCGTATGAGGCTCCGGAGGATGCGGAGATCCGGATCGACACGACGGCGCTAAGCGCGGACCAGGCGGCGAATCGGATTGTTGAGGCCCTGACGCGACGGTCTTAGCGGGCGCTGATAATTGGCAGTGCGGGCGAATGCCGGCAATCGGTGGAAAGCGAAGATTTCGTCTGCACGGCAGTTTGCGTCCGATGCGAGTCTCTGGTTAGTTCGCGTCATGACTATTCGATGGGCCATGACTTTGTTTGCCCTCCTTGGTGCCTGCGCCACCGTAGAGCCCGTGCGACCTACACTTGATCTCTACACAGAAGCACTCAGCACGAGTTCTTATGCCTTCCGGTGCGACGCTCGTGCAGCGGCTGAGTATGGCGCGCAGCTGGATGCAATGATTCCCGCCGTAGAAGCATTAGTTGGGCAGGACGCCACTACCCAAGCTCGGCATCGGGTCGATGACAATCTCTCTACAACTAGCTTCACTAGGTGCCCCACAGCCACCGAAGTCAGCCACGCACAGAGGCAGATGCGAGTATTGCTCCAGCAGCTACGGGCGCGTGCTCAGCGGCCGTGAACGTCCGCAATAGGTCGAAAGCCGACCCCCTAAAAAGTATAAGCCAGCCCCACCGCCCCATCAACTGACTGGGTCTGCCGCGGTCGCGGGCGATGGGGGAGCGTTTGAAGTCGCCGACCGGCTGCGCATGGCCGCAAGCAGCCTGTCTCAATTCCAGCCGGGATGATCGGCGGTGCACGGGACAGTGATCGACGGCCTGCCTCTGAACAGGAGCGTTGCCTGCGCGGTGACCGTGCCGCACTGATAATCGCCGACATCGCGCGGACCCCAACCCTGAGCGTTGTTTGCAACCGCAGCAAGCGCCGGGGCCGAGGCGGTAAGCGCCGCAATCAGCGGCAAGATGATTCGAACTCGGGTCTTCATCGCAGAACCTCCTGTGTTGGAGGCATCAGCGTGCTGCGAACGCGGCTAAATGGGCGTTGCACCAAGGTCCGAACCGGACGCGTCTGTTGAGAGGAAGTGCGGCGCGCGTCCCCAATTCAATGAAGCGGTCTTGTCCGTTCCGGAGCGTGGCGGCGATGAAGCGGAACTCTGCCGTCTAGAAAGTATAAGCGAGCCCCAGCGCGCCCATCCACTGGCTGGCGCTGCCGCGGTCGCGGACGATGGGGGAGCGCTTGAAGTCGCCGAGCAGCTGCGAGTGGTTGGCGAGGGCGAAGATCGACCAGCCTTTCAGAAGGTTGCCTGACAGCGAGTAATTGGCGAGCGCGCCGACTTTCCAGCTCTTCATGCCGCCGCCGGCGTCGAAGGTGGGCAGGCCGCTGGCGAGCGTGTCGGCCGGGGAAATGCTGAAATAATAGTCCGCGAAGCGGTTGCTGACGAAATCGGCGGACAGCGACGCGCCGACGTAGATGCTACGTGAGAGCGGCGTTGCGAAGTCGATGGTCGGGGTGACCACGGTCGATTTGTGCGCCTTGCCGACGTCGTGGACGGCATCGAGGCGGATGCTGAGCGTGTCATAGGGGTTGGTGAGCTGGTGGAAGCTGACGCCCGCGAACCCGCCGACCTCGATCGCCTTGTTCCGTTCGGGCAGCAGATCGACCACGTCATCCTTGATCTTGCCGCTGCGGTTCATGCGCAGGCCGGCGATCGGGCCGAGGTCGAAATCGACCTTGCCGCCGGTGTTGATGAGGTCGGCATAGACGTAAAGGCCGCGGGTGGTGATTCCGACATTGCCGATCCTGGTGCGGATCGCGGCGGCGGGGATGATTCGATAGTCGTTCGAGCCTTCGTAATCCGGCGTCATGCCAATTCCGCCGCCGATGGTGGTGACGTTGGCGTTGAGCACTTCGTCGGCAGGCGGAAGCGGGGTTTCCGGCGCGGTTTGCGCGAGGGCCGATGTCGAGCAGGCGAGCAGCAGCGCTGGAATGTAGCGGATCATGGAAGCCCCTGTGGTTGTGCAGCCGGAACGACGCCTCGAACGGCGGTTAGTTCCTGAGCCGATGCCGAACGACCCCTCCACCATCGTCCGGATGGTCCCCTCCCCACGGCTTCGCCGCAGGGAGGAGCTTAGGTATCAGTCGCCTTCGCCGCCGTCGGGGGAGAAATATTTGTCGTATTTGCCTTCCTCGCCCTTGTGCTCGTCGGCGTCGGCGGGGCTGTCCTTCTTGCGGGTGATGTTGGGCCATTGCGCCGAGAAGGTGGTGTTAATTTCGAGGAATTTCTCGAGGCCGGTTTCCGTATCGGGAAGGATGGCCTCGGCCGGGCATTCGGGCTCGCACACGCCGCAGTCGATGCATTCGTTGGGGTTGATGACGAGCATGTTCTCGCCTTCGTAGAAACAGTCGACCGGGCACACCTCGACGCAATCCATATATTTGCAGCGGATGCAGGCGTCGGTAACGACGTAGGTCATGGTGGTCGGTCCCCTTGAATGGGCCCTTCGCTAGGTCCGTGAATTCAGATCGTCAACGCCCAGCTCCTCGTAACAGGTCCGCGCTTCGTCGGCGGCACCGCGCCGCGCTGGCAGGCTGAGCACGCGCAGCACGCGCACGCGGTCGTGCAGCGGGAGGGCGATGGTGCTGCCTTCTATCACCGGTTCGCTCGGCTTTTCGACGCGCTTGCCATCGATGCGGACATGGCCGGTGTCGATGATCGCCTGCGCCAGCGTGCGGCTTTTTACCAGCCGGATGCAGTGGAGATATTTGTCGATGCGCAACGAGCTACCGCTTGAGGTCGGCCAGTGCGGCAAATGCGTTTCCGGGGCGGCGTTCCTGGCGCTCGGCTGGATGGCGGCGGCCGCGCCAGCGCCAGGCGTCGCCGGCCTTGGCGAAGCCGATTTCCACCATCAGCCGGGCGATCGCCTCCTCGTCGAGGCCGACGGAGGTGGCGAGATCGCGGTCGACGGGGTCGGCGGTGCCCTTGGCCGCGCGTACCTTGAAAGCGTGGCTGGCGAGGCGATCGGCGAGGTCGATTCGAAGCCAGCTGCGGCCGATGCGGCGGTAGGCGAGGACCGCGCCGCGAGCGTCGGATTCGGGTCCGATAGTCGCGGCTCCGGGTGCGGGCAGGTCGGGCAGCGGCTGGTTCGAACGCACGGCCATCAGCGCCGCGCGCCAATATTGGGCGGCGGGTTTGAGCAGCTGGGGCAAGAAGATGTCGAGCGGACCGAGCCGGACCTTGAGGCGGTGGAGCGCCTGGCGGTCGGCCTGTTCGAGCACCGATATCGAGCCGATCATCGCCTTGCGCGGAAGGAGGCCGCCGGCGTCGGTTAGCATCGCCGCGAGGCCGCGGATTCCCGGTGAATTGTCCTTGTCGCCAGCGGCCGTCGCAAGGCGCACCAGCGTGCCGAGGTGGCGTTGAATCTGGCGCTCCAGCCAGGATTCGAGGTGCGCGCGAAGCGCGGCGCGGGTCTCCGCCGTTAGCCGATCAAGCGGGCGTGCGGTGCGGATGGCGGGCTCGAGCAAGGAACGGCCGGGAGCGAGGCGGGCGAGGCGGTGTTCTTCCCAGGCGATCGCGATGCCGTCTTCGTCGGAAACCAGGGCGAAAGCCTCGTCGGGCGCTTCGATCAGCGCCTTGGCGCGGCGGTCGAGTTCTTCGCCGAGGCGGCGTTCGGCGGCGGCAAGCAGCAGGCGCTTGTCGGCCAGGCGAGCATTGGGATCGACTCGAAAATCGAAGCCGGTGAGATGGCCGATTGGCTCCGGTCCGACGCTGACCTCGCCGTCGGCGGCGACGGTGACGGGTAGCGCCGCAGCTCCTTTCGCGCCGATATCGCGGACGAGCACGGCGGTGCGGCGGTCGACGAAGCGCTGGGTCAGGCGCTCGTGGAGGGCGTCGGACAGGCGGGCCTCGACCTCGCGCGTGCGCTGCGTCCACTTGGCCGGGTCGGCGAGCCAGTCGGCGCGGTGTGCGATATAGGCCCAGCTGCGCACGCCGGCGAGGCGGTCGGCGAGCGCTTCGATGTCGCCGTTGACATTGTCCAGGCGCGTGACTTCTGCCGCGAACCATTCGTGCGGTATGTGGCCGCCTTCCGCGGTGTAGCTGAACAGCCGGCGCACCATGCGGGCGTGGTGCATCGGTCCAACCTTGCGGAAATCGGGAAGCCCGCACGCCGCCCATAGACGGCGCGCCTGGATGCCCCGCTTCACCACGATCGCGGGATCCTCGGCGATGAGCTTGAGCACCGCGAGATCGACCGCTAGCGGCGCGGCGCGCAGGAGCGGATCGTCGGGTTTCCGCTCGAGGCTGGCGATAAGCGCGCGGACGTCGGTGAAGTCGAGTTCGGGGTTGCGCCAGTAGAGATGGTCGAGCGGCCGGAAGCGATGGTCCTCGATCGCCATGATCTCCTCTTCGGAGAATGCGGCCGCGTCGTCGCCGCCGAGGCCGAGCGTTCCGAAGGTGCCGTCGCGCTGGTGGCGCCCCGCGCGGCCGGCGATCTGCGCCATTTCGGGGATCGACAGGCGGCGCTCGCGGCGCCCGTCGAATTTTTCGAGGCCGGCGAATGCCACGTGCGCGACGTCCATGTTGAGACCCATGCCGATGGCATCGGTCGCGACGAGATAATCAACCTCGCCGCGCTGGAACATGGCGACCTGGCTGTTGCGGGTCGCGGGGGACAGCGCGCCCATGACGACGGCCGCGCCGCCGCGAAAGCGGCGCAGCATTTCGGCAAGCGCGTATACCTGCTCGGCGGAGAAAGCGACGACGGCGGAGCGCGGCGGCAGGCGCGAAAGCTTGGTCGATCCAGCATAGCGCAGGGTGGAGAAGCGCGGGCGGCTGACGATCTCGGCGTCCGGAAGGAGCTGGCGGACCATCGGCTTGAGTGTTTCCGAGCCGAGGATAAGCGTCTCCTCCCGGCCGCGGGCGCGCAGCATGCGGTCGGTGAACACGTGGCCGCGCTCGGGATCGATGCCAAGCTGCGCCTCGTCGATGGCGGCGAAGGCGAAGTCGGGGAGCAGGCCCTCGGCCGGACGGTCGGTGCGGCCCGTGTTCACCGGCATGCTTTCGGCGGTGCACAACACGTAGCGCGCTTGTGGCGGAACGATGCGCTCCTCGCCGGTGATAAGCGCGACCTGCTTCTCGCCCTTGATGGCGACGACGCGGTCATAGACTTCGCGCGCCAGCAGCCGCAGCGGGAAGCCGATTACGCCGGAGCTATGGGCGCACATGCGCTCGACCGCGAGAAAGGTCTTGCCGGTGTTGGTGGGGCCAAGGACGGCCCGCACAGGCCCGGTATCGCGACGCCGCATGGTCACGAATGTGGCAGCGCTCGGGAAAAGCGCAAGTTCCGGTTTTAAGCCGCTTTTAACCTTGATTGGCGATGACGGGTACTTGACCCGCGCCAGCCATCCCGTGCGAGCCTTGAGCTTGTCCACTCCGCCGCAATCGGCGGTTGCGAGCCGTTCGTTGTGGCTGGGACTTGGTGCCTTGCTGTGCAGCGGAGTAGCGGTGGCTGCGATGCCGCGAACGCAGCCGATGCCGGAAGCAGAGCAGGTGCAGTGGCAAGCGCTGGGAATCGCCCCGCTCGCACGTGGCGGCGACACCGGCTTGCGGATGAATGCGAGCGAGGCGGCGGAGCCGATCGCGTTGGCGCCGCAGCGGCAGCGGCTGGACCTAAGGCTGACGGCCGCGGGCGAGCCGACCGGTGCCATGCTTGTGCGGGCGGGCGCTGCTTATGGCGATGCGATGCAGGCCGGCGCGATGATCGGAGCGGTTCCGGCCGGGACGCCGGTGCATCTGGTGCTTGGCGACCCGATGGGAGGCGCGCGCGCAATTGCCTCCATCGACGTGACTCCGCGCATGGATTTGAGATTGAACGTCATACGCGGCGTCGACGGCGCGCTGCAGCTTCAGCGGCAGCAGCTTGCAGTGGACATGACTCCGCTGCGAATCCGCGGTCGCGCCGGCGACGGACTGTACTGGGCACTGCGTGCTGCCGGGGCGTCGCCCGAGGCAACGGCGGAATATCTCCGCGCCGTCGCGACCGAAATCGACGTCGGCAGCGACGTCGGGCCGAACGACGCGTTCGACCTGGTGATTGCAAGCCGCAAGGCCGCTTCCGGCGAACGCGTCATGGGGCCATTGCTTTACGCCGGGGTGCAGCGGATCGGCGCACGTCCGATCCAGCTCGTGCGCTGGTCGCAGAATGGGCGCGCCGACTGGGTCGATGCAGCCAACCTCGACCAGCCCGCGCAACAGCAAAGCGTCGGTATGGGGCGCCCCGTCAACGGGCCGATCACATCGACCTTCGGCTGGCGCTATCATCCGATTTTGCATTTCGGCCGGATGCACAGGGGCGTCGACTTCGGGGCGAGCTGGGGAAGCCCGATCTTCGCGTCCGCTTCAGGTGAGGTGACGGCGGCCGGTTGGGCCGGCGGCTATGGGCGGCAGGTCCGAATCTCCCACGGCGGCGGCATCGCCAGCAGCTATTCGCACATGAGTTCGATCGTCGCTCAGCCCGGGGCCTTCGTGCGGCAGGGGCAGCTGATCGGCTATGTGGGAGCGTCCGGCCTCGCGACCGGCCCGCACCTCCACTACGAAGTCTATATGTCCGGCCAGGCGGTGAACCCGCTCGCCGTGCATTTCACGAGCGCCGCGCCGATGATGGCCAACAATCAGGCCAAGGCGATCAAGGCGAGGCTGCAGGCACTGCTCAAGGTCGGCACGAAGCAGGGCTGAACCGCCTTGGGTCTGCCATGATCCGCTGCTAAGGGCGCCCAATGCTTTCCATCAGTGGTATAACAGTTCGCCTTGGCGGGCGGACGATCCTCGACCGCGCGACGGCCGCGATTCCGCCCGGCAGCAGTGTCGGGCTGATCGGCCGCAACGGCGCCGGCAAGTCGACTTTGATGAAGGCGATCATCGGCCAGATCGAACCGGACGACGGCTCGATCGACATGCCCAAGCGGACCCGGCTCGGCTATATCGCGCAGGACGCGCCGAGCGGCATCGCGACTCCATTCGAGACCGTGCTTGCGGCGGACGTCGAACGCGCGGCGCTGATGGCGGAAGCGGAGCATTGCCACGATCCGGACCGGCTTGGCCATGTCTATGAGCGGCTGATCGCGATCGACGCCTATACGGCGGAATCGCGGGCGGCACGGATCCTGCTCGGGCTGGGCTTCGACGAGGCGATGCAGGCGGAGCCGCTCGACAGTTTTTCGGGCGGGTGGAAGATGCGGGTCGCGCTTGCGGCGTTGCTTTTTTCGCAGCCCGACGTGCTGCTGCTCGACGAGCCGTCGAACCACCTCGATCTCGAAGCGACGCTGTGGCTCGAGAATTTCCTCAAGAACTATCCGGGCACCCTGGTCGTGATCAGCCACGAGCGCGACCTGCTCAACAATGTCGTCGATACGATCCTGCACCTCGAGGGCGGCAAGGTGACGCTCTATTCGGGCGGCTATGACAGTTTCGAGCGGCAGCGGGCCGAGCGCGTCGCGCAGATCGCCGCGGCGCAAGCCTCGCAAAATGCGCAGCGGGCGCGGCTGCAGGACTATATCGCCCGCAACAGCGCTCGTGCCTCGACCGCCAAGCAGGCGCAGTCGCGGGCGAAGATGCTCGCAAAGATGCAGCCGATTGCGGCGCTTGCCGAGGATCCGAGCCTAAGCTTCGACTTCCCGTCCCCGAGCGAACTCAAGCCGCCGCTGATCACGCTCGACATGGCTGCTGTCGGCTATGGCGATACGCCGGTGTTGCGGAAGCTCAACCTCCGGATCGATCCCGACGACCGGATTGCGCTGCTCGGCCGCAACGGGAACGGCAAGACTACGCTGGCGCGCCTGCTGGCGGCGCAACTGCCGGCGATGGAAGGCGAGATGCACGCGTCGGGCAAGATGCGCGTCGGTTACTTCACCCAATATCAGGTCGAGGAATTGCACGGCGACGACACGCCGCTGCAGCATATGACGCGGGCAATGACCAAGGCGACGCCGGGCGCGGTGCGGGCGCAGCTCGGGCGGTTCGGTTTCTCAGGGGACAAAGCGACGACTTTGGTCGCCAAGCTGTCGGGGGGCGAGCGGGCGCGGCTGGCGCTGGCGCTGATCACGCGCGATGCGCCGCATTTGCTGATCCTCGACGAGCCGACCAACCACCTAGACGTCGACAGCCGCGAGGCGCTGGTGCAGGCGCTCAACGGCTATGACGGCGCGGTCATCCTGGTCAGCCACGACCGCCACATGATTGAGCTCACCGCCGACCGGCTGGTGCTGGTCGATGGCGGCGCGGCGAAGGAATATGGCGGCAGCATCGACGATTATATCGACCTGGTGCTGGGCCGGAACCAGCCGTCGGAGGCCAAACCCAAGGGCTCGAAACAGGACCGCAAGGCTGCCGCAAAGGTGCGCGAGGATGCGAAAGCCCTGAAGAAAGCGGCGGCCGAGGCCGAGGCCGCGAGCGCCAAGCTGGCGGCGGAATGTTCCGCGCTCGACAAGGCGATGTTCGATCCGTCAGCGGCGGAGCCCGATTTGGCGGGGCTGCCGCTGAGCGAGTTGAGCCGGCGGCGCGCGCAGGTCGCGGCGGAACTGGAGGCGGCGGAAGCGCGCTGGCTGGAGGTTAGTGAGTTGCTGGAGGTTGCTGCGGCGGCTTAGTAGGTTTCAACGGCGTCCCTAGCGTTGCGACAGGCGGTTGACCTCGCGGAGGTCGCTTGCCCGAACCTCATTCCACGGCTTCGACTGGCCGCAGGCATAGCGGACATAAACTGCGCCGCGAGCTTCGGTCGGCATGCCGCGTGCTGGTTGATAATAGTTGAGGAACAGCAGGTAATCCTTGTCAGGGTCCACGTAGAAGGCACCGCTATCGTGCTCTTCGAAAAACCTTACCCGTTTGCCCGGCCGGCCCTTGAACATCCGCGACGGTGCGAGCTCGTAGCGGGTAATAAGCGAGCCGTTTCCCCACCGGCGTAAGTAGGCTGCGTCCGGGGTATCGGTCCAAGTGTCAGTCTGTCCCACGAGCCTGGCTTTCACGACCAGATCGGCCTCCCGATATTCACGCTGAACCGACGCGCCCGAGCAAAGAGCAAGTGCCGGTGCAGCACTTCCGAGGCTGAGAAGGGCGGGCCGCATTGGCGGAGATTGCGGATTCTTGCGGAAGTGAGCAATCGGAAATTGGACACCGCGTCACCCCGGCCTTGAGCCGGAGTCTGCCTGCCTTGTTTGCGATGATCGAAATAGGCGGATCCCGGATCAAGTCCGGGATGACGCGTAGGGCTCGGGGCTACCGTCACGCGGAGTAAATCCGCGTGACGTCGGACGGGTTCGCCTCGCTCGATGCGAGCCGGCCCGCCGGCCGGGCAGTCGCGTCTCTCGACTATGTCCACGTGGCGCTGCGCGCCTGCGGCCATAATCTCGGCGCTACCTGCCGTGCCCTCTCCACCTTTTGATCGTGCGGTCGATGATCGCGGCTTCGTCGCCCGTCTGGCGCCAGAGCTCGGCGAAGCTCGGGTCGGACGAGGCCGGGCGCTTTTCGGGCTCGAGATCGTCGAAGCGGACCCGGATCGGGATGGCGACGCCTTCGCCGCAGACGATGCATTCGCGGTTGCGAAGCGCCGGGATGGCGTCGAGGAAGCCGCGGGCGCCTTCCGGCATTGCGGCGCGGACGCAGGCCTGGTCGCGGTCGTTGTTCAAGCGCATGGCGATGATCGTGCCGCACTGGGAGAGCACGCCTTCAGCCAAGTCGGACGGGCGCTGCGTGATCAGGCCGAGCGAAACGCCATATTTACGGCCTTCCTTGGCGATGCGCTCGAGGATCTTGCGGACCGCCTGACCCGCGGCATTCTCGTCCTTCGGGACGTAGCGGTGCGCTTCTTCGCAGACCAGCAGCAGCGGGCGCTGCGCCTCGGTCCGAGACCAGATCGCATAGTCGAACACCATTCGCGCAAGCACCGACACCACCACCGACGTAACTTCGGACGGGACGCCCGAAACGTCTACGATCGAGATCGGGCGGCCATTGGCGGGAAGGCGGAACAGCTTGGAGATGAAGGGGGCCATCGAGTCCGACACCAGCATTCCGGAGAACATGAAGCTGTAACGCGGGTCGGCCTTGAGCTCGTCGAGCTTGGTCTTGAGCCGCTGGTAGGGCATCGTGTCGCCGGCGCGGTCGAGCTTGCCCATTTCGTTGACCAGGATCGCGTTGAGGTCGCTCAGGAGATAGGGGATCGGCGAATCGACCGTCACCTTGCCGAGCGTTTCGGCCGCCTTGCCCTTGGTGCGGGCGGCGAGCAGGCACTTGGCGAGCACGTCGGAATCGCGCTCGCGCTCGGCGCCGTCGGTGGTCAGCAGCACCTCGCAATGCTCTTCGAAGTTGAGCAGCCAGTAAGGCAGCTGGAGATTGTCGGCGTTGAACAATTCGCCGCAGCTTTTGAATGCGGCGCTATATTCGCCGTGCGGGTCGATCATGACGATATGACCCTCGGGGCTGAGCTGCGAGATGCGGTGGAGGATCAGGGCGACCGAGGTCGACTTGCCGGTACCGGTGGAGCCCAGGATCGCGAAATGCTTCGACAGCATCGGGTCCACGTAAAGCGCGCCGCGGATGTCGTCGGTCGGGTAGACTGTGCCGATCTCGATATGTGCCTCGTCGCTGGCAGCGAACACGGCGCGCAGGTCCTCGGTGGTGACGGGGAGCACTTCACAGCCCGGGATCGGATAACGCGTAACACCGCGGCGGAAGCCGCTCATCTTTCCCATCGCGTCGCGCGTGCCTTCGCCGAGGAAGTCGATCTTGGTGGCGATCTGTCCGCCTTGGGCGGCCTGCATGCTGCGGACGTTGGCGATCAGCCAGCTGTTGCCGACGACCATCTTGACCTGGCTTCCGACCTGGCCGGACATGGCGACCGACGCGTCGGGATGGTTCTGCAGTCCGGCGAGGGTCGCTCCGTCGAGGAGGGCCTGCGAGCCGGAGCCGGCGATGTCGACGACCTGGCCGATTGGCGCGAGCGCGCTTGCGCGTGCCGGCGCCGCGCCGGGAGCAGCCGCTTCGCCGCTGAACCCGTTCATTTCATCCAGGAACTGCTTCAGGTTCGGCTGGTCGGTCATGCTTTTCCCTCGTGGCCCATCGGGTGAACTGATGGTGCGGCGTAAAGCGGAGCGGTTAAGATTTGGCTTAGCGTCGGGTTATCGTCCGAACGGCACCAGCCCACACCCCCACCCGACCACCCATCAGGATACACTTGCGTGGGTGGTCGGGTGGGGGTGC
>JBDSMG010000046.1:0-9061 GCA_039915925.1 Sphingomicrobium sp. | reverse complement strand
CGGGTTCGGCCACGAAGGCGTCGCGGATCTTGCGGCCGATTTCCGTGCGAATGGGGATGTTCTGCAGGTTCGGGTCGGTCGAGGACAGCCGCCCGGTCTGCGCGACCGCGAGACTGAAGCTGGTGTGCACCCGCCCCGTCTCCGGATTGATCTGCGCCTGCAACGCGTCGGTGTAGGTGCTCTTGAGCTTCGTAAGCTGCCGCCAGTCGAGCACCAGGCGAGCGCAATCGACGCCTTCCGCCGCCAGCCGCTCGAGTTCGTTGACGTCGGTCGAATAGGCGCCGCTCTTGCCCTTGCGCCCACCCTTGAGGCCAAGTCGTTCGTAGAGCACCGAGCCAAGCTGCTGCGGCGACCCGATCGTGAACGGGCCGCACGCGGCTTCGTAAATGCGCTCCTCCAGCGCGGCGATCTCGGTGGCGAACTCGCGCGAGAGCTTGGCCAGATAGTCGCGGTCGACCTTGACGCCCCGGCGCTCCATTCGTCCGATGACCGGGATCAGCGGCCGATCGACGCGCTCATAGACCTGCGCGGCAGCCTCGGCGGCGAGGCGCGGCTTCAGACGCAGCCAAAGCCGCAGCGTGATGTCCGCATCCTCCGCCGCATATTCCGTCGCCTGCGGCAGCGGCACCTTGTCGAAGGTGATCTGCTTCACGCCCGTTCCGCACAGCGCCTTGAACGGTATGCATTCATGATCGAAGTGCAGCTTCGCAAGCTCATCCATCCCGTGCCCGCCGAGCGAGCGCCCGGCGTCGAGGTTGAAGCTCATCACCATTGTGTCGTCGAACGGCGCGACATTGATCCCGGCCTTGTCGAAGATCACCCAGTCATATTTGAGATTGTGTCCGATCTTGAGAACCGCCGGGTCCTCCAGCAACGGCTTCAGCTTCGACAGCACCGGCGCCGCAGCCATCTGGTTCGGCGCGTCGGAATAGAGGTCCGCGCCGACATGGCCCACGGGAATGTAGCAGGCGCGGTTCGGCGCCGTGGCCATGCTGATTCCGACGAGGCGCGCGACGACGCAATCGATGCAGTCGGTCTCGGTGTCGATCGCGACATAGCCTTGTGCGGCGGCCTCCGCGATCCAACGGTCGAGCGCCGCCTCGTCGGTGACCGTTTCATACTTGCTGCGGTCGACCGCGATCGGCTCGGGTTGCGGCGGAGCGGCGGGCGTCGAAAGCGACGCCGCGACGTCATTGATCCCCCCGCCGCTACTGCTCCGGCCTTGCAGGGCCGAGCCCCCACCCACCATCCGGTTGAGCAGGGTCTTGAAGCCCTGCTCCTCAAGGAACTCCCGCAACGGCTCGGGCGGGATGCCCTTGATCGCGAGGTCTTCGAGCGGCTCGGGCAATTTCGCATCGCACACCAGCCGCACCAGCTCGCGGCTCAGCCGCGCGGCGTCGGCATGCTCGATGAGATTTTGCTTCAGCTTCGGCTTCTTGATCGCCTCAGCATTGGCAAGCACCGCTTCGAGCGAACCATATTCCTGGATCAACTGGGTCGCCGTCTTCGGCCCGACGCCGGGCACGCCCGGAACATTGTCGACGCTGTCACCCATCAGCGCCAGTACATCGCCGACCAGCTCCGGCCCGACCCCGAATTTCTCCATCACCACCGCCTCGTCGATGCGCCGGTCGTTCATCGTGTCGAGCATGTCGACGCAGCCGTCCTTCACCAGCTGCATCAGATCCTTGTCCGAACTGACGATCGTCACCTTCCAGCCGGCACTGCATGCGGCCGTAACGTAGCAGGCGATGATGTCGTCCGCCTCAAGCCCCGCTTCCTCGATGCAGGGGATGGAGAAAGCGCGCGTCGCCGTGCGGATTAGCGGGAATTGCGGGACCAGGTCCTCGGGCGGCGGCGGCCGGTGCGCCTTGTACTGGTCGTACATCTCGTTGCGGAACGTTTTCTCGGACGCGTCGAGGATCACCGCCATATGCGTCGGCCCGTCGGCCTTGTTGAGACCGTCGGCGAGCTTCCACAGCATCGCAGTATAGCCATAGACCGCGCCCGCCGGCTGGCCGTGACGGTTCGTCAGCGGCGGAAGCCGGTGATAGGCCCGGAAGATGTAGCTCGATCCGTCGACGAGATAGAGATGGGGCTGCGGCTGTTCGGACATGAAGCGGCGGGTTTAGCAGGGTGGAAGAAGGATGCCAGAGCGTGGGGGCGCAAGCTTGTTGCGAGCCTTCTGGCGAGGTTTGAACGCCGCCCGAGCAACCTGTTCAGGCCATTGTTATGTATACGAAACCTTTTCGTAAGATCGTCGTTCTGTTCCGCAATGTCCGAGCTTACCGACCACGATCGGGGCCCATCCCCCGCCTTTGCCGAGCGCGTGATCCACGAGCGTTCGGAGCTTCTCATGCAGTCGATCGAGACGCTGGCCGGCGCCGGCGGAATGGACGATGTCATCGCTACGCTTCGTTCGACCGCACGCCGCCTCATTGGAGCCGACGGGATCGCCGTGATCCTGCGCGAGGGCGAGCAATGCTGGTATGTCGAGGAAGATGCGATGGGACCGCTGTGGAAGGGCCATAAATTTCCCCTCGCCTCCTGCATCAGCGGCTGGGCAATGCTCCACAAGCAGTCGGTGGTCATCGAGGACATCCGCAAGGACGATCGGATCCCGCAGAAGCTATATCTCAATACCTTTGTGCGCAGCCTGCTGATGGTCCCGGTCCGTTCCGACGACCCGATCGGGGCGATTGGAGCCTATTGGAGCGAGGCCTACCGCGCGACTCCGGAACAGGTCGAAACACTCGAGCGGCTTGCGCGCGCAACCGCGACCGCGATGGAGAATGTGCGGCTGGTTGGCGCCTTGTCGAAGGCGCTCGAGGATGCCGAGTTCGCGCGGGACGAACTCCGTCACCGAGTGAAGAATGCGTTCATGGCCGCGCAGGCGCTGGCGACGCTGAGCCTCCCCGAGGAGCATCATCGCGCACTCAACGCGCGGATCGCGGCTCTGTCCCGCGCGCATTCGCTTCTCGATGAAAAGCTTGCGGCCCAGGACTCGATCACGCTTGCCGAACTGATCCATGCCGAATTGGAGCCCTACGGCTCGGAAGGCCCCGGACGGCTCAATCTCGCTGGCGGGGAAATCCGTCTTCGCAGCGCCGAAGCGGTCGCGCTCGGTCTTGCGATCAACGAGCTGGCGACCAACGCACTCAAATATGGCGCCCTGTCGACCCCCAGCGGACGGCTCGATGTGCGATGGCAGATGGAGGGCGGAACGCTTCAGCTCAGCTGGCGCGAATCCGACGGGCCTGAAGTCCGCGCCCATGCCATTGAAAGCTTCGGCTCGCGGTTGCTCCGCAGGCTCGTCGAGGGCCAATTGAAAGGCTCCGTGCGCCGCCAGCTCGGCGAGGCTGGGATCACCTGCATTCTTGAATTTCCGCTCGGTTCCGCGGCCTCGGAAAAGGAATCGTCGGCTCAAAGTCCGTTGTGATCTGACCATCGTCAAAGCCGTGCATTCCCGGCGCGCGTAAGCGGGCTGTCACAAAACAGCCGAGAGGCTTCGCGGCCATGCGGCTCAATAGCCGTGCTCGTGGTGTACGTAGAAGCGCGATGGGATGGGACGGGTCGGAACGGCCAGCTTGCCGCCAAATGGACGCGCCGAGTAGAGCGGCTACCTGTGCGCTGTTCGTTGATTGAGGTCGTGCATGTTGAATAGCGGCGAAGTATCCAACTGAGGTGGCGGTCCCCGCTAACATCGTCGCCGCCCGGTTGGCGCGCACGCCCGGCGTCCAGCGATTCCCCGGCAAGGCTCTCGATCTTTTCATTCGCCGCGGCTTTCTCCCACGCGATGTGTGCGAAGCACTGATGAGGATGATCGACCAGCAGCGCCGGCCGTCCGAGATTGCGGACGATCTTGGAGTGCCGAACTTCCGGACGAGCGAAACTTGCGACCTCGATCATCGGGACCCAACGGTTGCCGACGTGGACCGGCGTATCAGCGCGTTGATCGGTATCGACCCCGAATATGGAGAGCCGTCACAGGGCCAGCGCTATGCGGTCGGGCAGGAATTCAAGCCGCATACCGACACGTTTGAGCCCGGCCGCCCGGATTACTACGTGCACTGCAGCGAGCTTGGGCAGCGCACGTGGACGGCAATGATCTACTTGAACGAGCCAGAAACCGGCGGCGCGACCCGCTTCAAAGCGATCGGCAAGACCATCCAGCCGGAAACCGGCAAGCTCCTCGCCTGGAACAACCTGCTGCCGGATGGCTCGCCCAATGCCGCTACACTGCACCAGGGAATGCCGGTGCGCCGCGGCACGAAATATGTGCTGACCAAATGGTTCAGGGAGCACCCGCGAGACGGCTGAACTTTGCCGCGCGGAGGCGGCCCATCCGAAAGTCAGCGAGGCCAGCCGCCGATATAAGTGTGAACTGGAGCGGGCGAAGGGATTCGAACCCTCGACCCCAACCTTGGCAAGGTTGTGCTCTACCCCTGAGCTACGCCCGCTCTCGAGCTGAACCGGATCGTGTCCGGTTGAGGTGGCGGGCGCCTAGCATGGGCGGCGGGCCCACTGCAAGGCCGGTTGCGCACGCTTGAGACATCAACCGGCTCGGCCCATATGCGTGCCGAACGACCCCACTGAAGGAGCTTTTGCGCGTGGCGACCCTTGGCATGAGCGAAGCCGAACGCGAAGCGATCGCCCGCTTCGACGCGGACGTGATCCAGCCGTCGATGACGAGCCTGGTGATCCTGCAGTTCACCGCGGAATGGTGCGGCCCGTGCAAGCAATTGTCGCCGACGCTCGACAAGGTCGCCAGCGACTATGCCGCCAAGGGCGTGAAGCTGGTCCGCATCGACGTCGACCAGGAGAAATTGATCGCGGCGCAATTTCGCATCCAGTCGGTTCCGACCGTCTACGCCTTCTACAAGGGTCAGCCGGTGGTCGACATGACCAGCTACCGCTCCGAAGGGCAGATCACCAAGGTGCTCGACCAGATCCTTGGGCAGCTGAAGGTCGAATCGCCCGAGGCGGAGAAGACGGCCGAGATCGAACCGCTCATCGAAATGGCCGAACAGGTGCTTGCAGAGGGCGACGCCGCGCGGGCGATCAACATTTTCGAGCAGATTCACGAAATGGCGCCCGAGAACGAGGAGGCCGTCGGCGGACTCCTCCGTGCGCTGCTGGCCGATGGCCAACTTGACCAGGCGCGCAGCCTTGCCGATTCGCTCGATCCGGAGCTTGCCAAAAAGCCCGCCGTGGCTCGGGCCAAAGCGGCGATTGAACTCGCCAGCGCTGCCGGGACAACCGACCATTCCGAGCTGGAAGCGCGTGTGGCCGCGAACCCCGACGATTTCGAGGCACGGTTCGAACTTGCCGGTGCCCATGCCGCATCAGGCAATCGCGACGACGCCGCCGATGCATTGCTTGCGATCGTCGAACGCGACCGCGACTGGAACGAGGGCGTCGCACGGCAACGCTTTCTGCAGTTGCTCGAGGCGGAAGGAATCGCCGATCCGTGGTCGCGCGAGCAGCGGCGGCGACTGTCGGCGCTGCTGTTCACCTGATGCGCCTGCCGATCTTCCCCCTTGCCGGCGCGATCCTGTTTCCGCGCTCGCAGCTGCCGCTGCACATCTTCGAGCCCCGCTACCGCGAGATGGTAGTTGACGCCATGGAAGGCGCCGGCCGCATCGGCATGATCCAGCCGCAGGGACCCGACGAGACGCAGCCGCCGCTATATTCCATCGGCTGCGTTGGCGAACTGGTCGGAGTCGAAGAGCTGGACGACGGCCGCTTCAACATCGTTTTGCACGGGTCACACCGCTTCCGGCTGATCGCCGAGGTGGACCTGGGGACACCCTACCGCCACGCCGACGTGGATGTGGATGCGCTCGATGACCGAGAGCCGCCGCCGCTTGCCCTCGTTGTTCGGTCGGAGGTCGAGCGCGAGGCGCGGAGGCTCGGAAACGCGCTGGGGCTTTCCGTGGATTGGGACGCGGTCGGCCGGCTCGACGACGAAATGCTGGTCAATGCGATTGCCCAGGTCGCGCCCTTCGACTTCGGCGCCAAGCAGGCGCTGTTGGAACAGGAAACCCTCGCCGGCCGCGCCGATCTACTGGTGCAGCTAATGCAGTTCCAGCGCATGACTCCAGGCGGCGCGGACACCGAGCCGACCATTCAATGATCGCGCGCAACCTGTCCGGGGGACAAGCGAGCACGGTCATTTAGATCGGCAGTCCCCGAAGCAGCAAGGGGAGGTCGCCGGTCGTCCCGCGCGCTTCGCCCATCAGCCGTTCGTTGAGCGGGCGGATGCGGCCGACCAGGCCCATCCCGAAGCGGCGGATCGCCGAGGCGGTGCGGCCAGGCACGGAATAGATGCGAGTTAAGCTGTCGGTCGCGGCCGATACCATCAGGCTGTCGAGCGAGCGCCACCGTTGGTAGCGCGCAAGCAGTTGCGCATCACCGAGATCGAGGCCGAGCCGAGCGCCCTCGACCAGCACCTGCGCAAGCGCAGCGACATCGCGGAAGCCGAGGTTCAGACCCTGACCGGCAATCGGATGAATCGCGTGCGCGGCATCGCCGGCGAGCGCCAGCCGGTGATCCGTGATCTGAGCCGCGTGATGGAAGCCGAGCGGATAAGAGGAGCGGGGCGCCGCCAGCCGGATCGTACCCAGGAAGCCGCCCATCGCGGCTTCGGCTTCGGCGGCGAAATCCTCGTCCGACAGCGACAGCCAGCCGGCGGCATCGTCCCGAGGCACTGACCAGACGATTGCCGAACGGTGCCCGTGATCATCGTCCGTCATCGGCAGAAGCGCGAATGGACCGCCGGGGAAAAAGATCTCGTAAGCGACATTCTCGTGATCGAGCTGGTGCCAAAGCGTCGACACGATCGCGTGATGGTTGTAGCGCCACTGCGCCATGCGAATGCCCGCGGCCTCGCGCATCGGAGAGTTGCGCCCGTCCGCGGCCACCAGCAGCGGCGCGGACAGCTTGCGCCCGTCGCCGAGCGAGACGATGACGCCATGCTGTCCCCGCTGCACGTCGCCGACTTCCGACTTCCACATCAGCCAGCTATTCGGCCCGGCCTCCGCCCGTGCTCTCAGGGCTGCGCGCAAATGGCGGTTCTCGTGCATCCAGCCGAGCGGCTCGTCATCGTCCGCCGGAGGATCGAAGTGCAGCCCGCCCGGTTCAAGCCCGTCGGCAACGGCAATGCGGCGAATCGGACAGCCGTCTTCAGGCAGGTGCGCAGTCACGTCGATCGTGCGTAGCATACGCATCGAGCTGGAGGAGACGGCGCTTGTCCGACCGTCGAAGGCGGCGCCCGCCCGCAGCGCGGGATCGGCCGGGTCAAGCACGATGGCCGAGATACCGCTGCTGTCGAGCGCGGAGGCAAGAGCAAGGCCAACAAGGCCTCCGCCAAGAATGATTACGTCGGCGCGGTCCATCGGCTCTCCCTAGTCTCCCCAACCCGCTTTTGCGAGCGTGGGCCGCCGTCACGACTGCGCGCTTGACCGTGGACTCCTAGGCAAGGCATTCTACCCCCCGGATATTTGGGCGGGGACGAAGATGGCGACGGCCGCTGCATCAGCGCGCAAGAGGGACTTGGGGCCGGACTGGCGCGATGCGTTGCGCACCACGGCGGCGCGGTTCGCGACCCGCTGCACGGGCGCGCTATTGCTAGCAATTGCCGTGGCGCTCGGGATCGCCCTTGCAACGCATAGCTCGACCGACCCTTCGCTGACGACTGCCGCAGGAGGACCTCCGGCCAATTGGCTTGGTAGCGTGGGTGCTTACTCAAGCGACCTCCTGTTGCTCCTGTTCGGCCTCGGCGCGGCGCTGTTCCTGCCGACGATCGCACTCGCAGGGATCCGCCTCCTCCGACTACAGCCGAAGGGAAGGCTCGGCCGGGCGATGCTCGTCGCAGCGGTCGCCGCGATCCTGTCCGGCATTGCGCTTAGCCTGCTGTCCGGCTCGGCCGTGTCGGGCTTGCCGAGCGGATGGGGCGGCGCGATCGGACTAACGGCCGCACAGGGGATCGATGCAGCCCTGTCGCTGGTCCAAAATCCTTCAGTGGTCGGACCGGTGCGGCTGACCCTCCTGCTCCTGTTCGGGATCGCGGGACTGATCCTGGCCTATCTTTCGCTTGGCCTTCAGCCCGAGGAGAAGGGCTGGGCAAGCGGCCTGTTCCGTCGTTCTCCGCGCCCGAAGGTGATCGCTCCGCGGCGCACTGCCGAGCCCATCGGCGAGCGCAGCGCGGCCCCGCCGAGGTCGCGTCCGGCAGTTGCGGTGTCCGAACCGACGCGGCACGTCACCCCCGCGAAGCCCGCCGGCCGCCGCTCCGCCGGTGCTCAGCCGAGCCTCGCGCTCGGCGACAATTACGCGCTGCCCACCGTCGACTTGCTCACGCCCCCGCCGGAGAAGGGCAAGACCCACATCGATCGCGCGGCGCTGGAGCGCAACGCCCGATTGCTCGAGTCCGTGCTCGAGGATTTCCACGTCCGCGGCGACATCGTCGAAGTCCGCCCCGGCCCGGTCGTCACAATGTACGAGCTCGAACCCGCAAGCGGGATCAAGGCCAGCCGCGTAATCCAGCTCGCCGATGATATCGCGCGCAACATGTCGGCGCTGTCCGCGCGCGTCGCCACCATTCCCGGCCGAAGCGTCATCGGGATCGAGCTTCCCAACCAGAAGCGCGAGACGGTCAGCCTGTCCGAGCTGGTCGGAAGCCAGGTCTTCGAAGACCAGAACATGTCGCTGCCGCTCATCCTCGGCAAGAATATCGCCGGCGATCCGGTCATTGCCGACCTGGCGCCGATGCCGCACCTGCTCGTCGCGGGCACCACCGGTTCGGGCAAGTCCGTCGGCCTCAACTGCATGATCCTGTCGCTGCTCTACCGGATGACCCCCGACGAGTGCCGGATGATCATGATCGATCCCAAGATGCTGGAGCTCAGCACATATGAGGACATTCCGCACTTGCTTGCGCCGGTCGTCACCGAGCCGGGCAAGGCCATTCGCGCGCTCAAATGGACCGTCGAACAGATGGAGGAGCGCTATCGCATGATGGCCAACCTCGGCGTCCGCGCGCTCGCCAGCTACAATGCCAAGG
>JBDSMG010000032.1:0-74837 GCA_039915925.1 Sphingomicrobium sp. | reverse complement strand
AGCGGCGGAAACGCCCCATTTTTCTTCAAGCGCCTTGGCAAGCTCGGCGGCTTCGAGAACGGTCAGTGCGGAAAGCTGGTCGACCAGCCCATTGATGTCAGCCATGTGATACTCCTGTGCGGGCGCTTCGGCCCAATTGTCGTGCGTTGATAGAAAGGCTTGAGATTATGCGGCCTCGCGGGCGGCATAAGCTCCGAAGACCCGGGCAAGCTGTGCACCTGGCTCTGCGACGGTCCGCGCGATCTTGGTCGCCGGGGCCTGAATCAGGCCAATCAGCGTACCGCGCAGCTCATCGAGCGACGGAAGCGCGGCCAGAGCCTTGATTCCGTTCAGGTCGAGCACAGTGTCACCCATCGCCCCGCCAAGGATTTCGAACTTGTCGTTCGTCTTGGCGAAGTCCACTGCTACCTTGGCGGCAGCAACGGGGTCGACCGAGGTCGCCAGCGCGGTCGGGCCCTTCAACAGGTCTCCGATCGGCTGATAGCGCGAGCCATCGAGCGCGATGAGTGCAAGCCGGTTCTTCGCAACTTTGAACTGGGCGCCGGCATCGCGCATCTTCAGCCTCAGGTCCGTGGACTGAGCCACGGTGAGTCCGAGATTGCGGGTGACAACCACCACGCTGGTCTCGGCGAAGACGCTCTTCAGCTCGGCAACCAGATCGGCTTTTTGCGAACGATCCATGCCAACTCCAAAATATCGCTAGAAGTGGTACTTCGAGCGAGGTTCAAACAACTCCAGGCCGCAAGCGACCTGAAGCACATTGTCCGTGGGGATGGATCGATGGCGCCGCGAAAAGCAACGCACGACGGCAGGCGAGGCCCGCCGAATGATTCTGTCCCCGTCTAGGCTGCGGATTAAGAGGGAAGCCCTCAGCAACTGTCTCGGACGGCTGCGCCCGGCAAGCCGGAGCGCGAAGCGGCGCCTATAACGAAATCCGCCGCAAGATCAAGCGAGCGCCAGTCTAGGGCTGGTCAACGATCCTGACTCTCGGCTGGCCGTCCTTCTGATCCACATTGTAAATGCGCCCGTCGGTGACGCCCACATAGATCGGCATGCCAAGCGTGAAGTGATTGAACACGTGGATTTCGGTGGGAATGCTATCGAGCAGGTGCGTGATGACGAAGGCCTGCGCGCCCAGGTTCGACTTGGGCATGATCGCGCAGCTCTTTGCGAAGGCGCGCTGGCTCACGACGCGGCCGTTCATTACGTCGAAGCGGTAGTGCCCGCCGAACGCAATCTCCCGCGCGCTCGGCTGCGGAGTCAGGAAATAGACGGATACGGGGCCGCCGGGGCGATCGCGTGGAAGCGCAACGGTATTCAGCCGATCCTTGGTGCAGTGGGGCTTCTTGTCCGCAAGCGGCCGAGTGGCGTCTATGGCCGCAACCAGTTCTAGCTGCGCGGCTGACAATGGCTCGCGTGCTGCACCTTCCGCAACCTTGCTGGAGATGATTTTCTCTCCGTCCCAAACTGCCGAGTAGATCAGGTAGGGTGTGTTTCCGTCACGGCCGTAATAAGTGGCGCGGTCTCCCTCGACCTCTTCCGTGACAACCCAGCCGCGAACCGCCTGCGCCCTTTCCTGGCCGAGTGCCTTGAGCAAGGCGTCGGTCGTGTGCCATGCCGCCTGATCGAAGCGGTAGAGAAGGGTCCCGCGGTCAAGGCTCTGCTGGACCGCGCGCTGTTCTTCCGCGCTCATGCTTGCTGGCGCGCGCGGCTTGGCGGCAATCGAAATCGGCATCGTCGCCAACGTTGCCGCGATCAAAGCTTGAACATAAGCACGCATGCCGGTCTCCCTGCCTCAGACAATCAGAGGCGGGGCGATCCGACAAGAGCTAAATATCGCTCAGATCGGGTGGGCGGTCAGCCACGGCCCGAGTTCCGCTTTCAGGCGCTGCCCACGGGCGGCGTTGAAGCGGATGTGGTCGATCGCCTGGTTGATCGGCGCCCGCTCGCTCGCGGCCAGATTGGCCGAGGCATAGCTTTCGAGCGTCGGGATCAGGCTCGGATCGCTGCTCTCCCCGACCAGCCGCTGCATGAAGCGCGATCGGCCGGAGATGTCGACGAGCTGGTTCACTTGCGTCAGGTGCGCGAGCACGAAATCCATGGCCATGCGCGGGTGGGCTTCGGCTACCGAGGTGATGATCCCCGCGCTGATGGTCTTGCCCGGCTCGCTAGTGAGCGCGAGGTCGAGTGCGCGCCGGGCGAGAGCCTCGTCGCGAGCATCGCCAAGCAGCTCATAAAGAGTCGTCCGTTCGACCGATCCGCTGGCCTGCTTCGCCTTCGCGTGGATCGCGTTCCAGGTGGCTTCGTCCGCATTGCGCGCGATCACACCCAGCCAAGTAGCCTTCAGCGACCCGGGGATTGCGTTCGGGTCGCTCTGCCATGCCGTGAACAGCCGGCGAGCTTCAGCAGTCACCGCAGGATCCTGGAAGCGGCCGAGCGTGCCGATCAGCGTCGGCCTAAGGACGGTGTCGAGAACCGGCTCGCCGGCGCGGGGAACGAAGCCGAGCTGCTGGAGACGGGGGCCGAATACGGCCCGCCCGCGCGCAGCAACGGCGGCTTGGGTGGCCGCATCGCCGTCGAGGTCGTCATAATATGCCGCCCACTGGCGCGCGGCCTGCTGGACCACCTTCGCGTGTCCGTTGGCGGGAACCGCGCCAAGGAAGTCGAGGCCGATCGCCATTGGCTGATAAGCCGTTTCCGACAGCGCCAGTTGGTCCGTCAGAACGCCGAACTGATCGACTGGATTGAGGGCCGGGAAAGCCGCCGCCAGCGCGCGCGCCTGCTGCGGCTGGTAAAGCGTGCGGAAATAGCTGGTCTGGCCAGGGTTGATCAGTAGCGGTCCGCAGCCGGGCGCTTCGATCCGGCTGACACGACCGTCGGTGATCACCTGCGCGGCTTCGCCGCCCGCACTGGCGCGCACCGGCACGTGCCAGACGCGGGGCGTTGCCGCGACCTGCTCGCGCTGGTCGGCGGAGAATTGGGTTTGGGTCAGTGCCACAACGGTGCGCCCGCCGACGCATTGCGCCGGGCCGACGCTGATGAGCGGGATGCCCGGCTGGTTGGTGAAATCATGTGCGATCGCGGTCAGGCCCTTGGCGCCCGCACCTTCGACCGCTGCCCACAGGTCGGCCGTACGCGTGTTCTGATAGGCGTGCTTGCGCATATAGGCCTGGATTCCGCGCTGCCAGACGTCGGAACCGGCGAAGCCTTCGAGCATGGAGATCACCGACTCACCCTTTTCGTAGGTGATGTCGTCGAAGGCCTGGTTGGCCTGCTCGACGGTACGGACATTCTGGACGATCGGGTGGGTCGACTTGAACGAGTCGAGCGCCATTGCCGTCTCGCGCGAAGCCACATGGTCGACATCGGCCCCCCATTCGGGGTGGAAGTGGCGGGTTGCGCGGTTGGCCATCCAGCTCGCGAAACCTTCATTCAGCCACAAATCGTCCCACCAGGCCATGGTGACGAGGTCGCCGAACCATTGGTGCGCCATTTCGTGCGCTTCGACGCCGAAGATCGCCTGCCGCTCGCGCTCGCTGGTGATCGCGGGATCGTTGAGGAGGATGCGCTCGAAGGTAAAGATCGAGCCCCAATTCTCCATCGCTCCGAAGAATTGCGATTGGCCGGGCCCGGCGACATTGTCGAGCTTCGGAAGCGGATAGGGCACGCCGAAATAATCGTCGTAATAAGGCAGTATCTGCGCCTCGGCATCGAGTGCGAGCTGCGCCTTCGCGCCGTTGCCGCGGGACATGACGATGCCGACCTCATGATTGCCGACCTTCTTCGAAATGCGGTCGAAATCGCCCACTCCGAAGAACAGCAGGTACGAAGACATCGTCGGCGTGGTGCGGAAGGTGACTTCCTTCAAGCCGCCGCTAATGGAGCGCGTTGCGGCCGCGGGCATGTTGCTCACCGCCATCTGGTTGGCGGGCACGCGGGCCTTCAAATCGAAGGCAGCCTTGTAATCCGGCTCGTCCCAACTGGGAACGAAGCGGCGAGCGTCCGCTGCCTCGAACTGGGTGAACAGGGCGCGGGCGTCCTTGCCCTCCTTGTTCTTGTAATCGAGCGCGAACAGGCCGTTGGCCTGCGTGTTGATCTTGCCCGCATAACCGATGTTCAGCCGGTACGTGCCGGGCGCGATGGTGCGGCCGAAGTCAAAGGTGACGGTCTGGGTCGCGGCGTCGGTGCTGACCTTCGCTTTTGCCGGAGCGGCCTTGCCCCGGACGAGCGCGGCGCTGGCGAAATTGAGATCGGCTGCGTTGAGTACGAGGGTGCGGGTCGGCTTCACGACCCTGATGTCGATCGCGACCGTTGAGTCGAAGGTCAGCTTGTCGGCGTGCGGCGTGACGGTGATTGCATAGTGCGTCGGCACCGCGGTGCGCGGCAACTGGGTGGGCAGACTGGTGTCGACCGTGTCGCCACGCGTTGGGGCGGAAGCCGCCGGGGCGGCAAGGCAGAGTGCGAGCGCGGCGGAAGCGGCCAGCGCGGTCGGAAGCTTCATATATCCTTGTCCTCGAAGCGGGGTGTGTGCGGTTCGGCCGCCCCTCTGGCGAATGGCGTTAGATACACGTTGAACGACGATCGGCGCGTCGATTTCGATAAACGGATGAACTGCCCGTCAAAAGAAAACCCCGGGCGAAGCAGCTGCTTCGCCCGGGGAGTTCTCGACCTTCGAAGGCGTGCGGCTTAGCCGCGCTCGCCTGCTGCCGGGGGCGGCGGCGGCGGAGGCGGCGGCGGGGGCGGCACGGGGCACGCATCCGTTGCCAGGATCACCGATCCGTCTGGGCAGGTCTGGGTCGCCGGAGGCGGCGGTGGCGGCGGAGGCGGCGGCGGGGGAGGCGGCGGCGGAGCCGCCGGAGCGCCGAAGTTGAACAGCAGGCTCGCCAACAGGCTGTGCGAACGGTACTTCTGTTCGAAGTCGGTGGTCAGCAAGGCGCTGGTGGTGCGGTCGACATTGACACCGTTCACCACGAACCGGTCCGGATTGCCCGCAAGCGCGAACGCACCATCGTCGGCCATGTTGAGCTTGCCGGTGCGGAAGTAGCGATACTTCAGCCCGACATCGATGTTCGAGCTCAGCGCATAGCGAAGACCCGCAATCAGCTGCATCGCCCATGCCTTGTCACGATCGCCGGACATGCTCACGCGCGCCCGACCGAAACCCGGACCGGCGTAGAAGGACAGAGCGTTCTCGTCACCGAAGTCGACAAGAGCGTTGACCATCATCGAGCGAACCTTGACGCGGCCGTCGAGAGCGAAGTTGCCGGCAACGAGCGGAGCGAAGCCGGGAGCACCCGGATCCGGAGCGACCGAGGGACGGTTCAGCGCCGTGTTGAGCGCAGTGACGAAGCCGCTGTCGACGTCGACTTCCTTCAGCTTCGCGCGCTTCCAGGCCAGTTCGCCTTCGAGACGGAACATTCCGAAGTCGTAGCCGCCGAGGACGTCGAGATCGCGACCGCGCTTGTAGTCGATGCCGAACGCATTGTTGAAGCTTGTGTCGGCCGGACCGGCCGGAGCCGCGGGCGTCGCCGGAGTTTGGGTCGTCGTATAGTCGACCGTGACGTCGGCGTTATTGCTGCGCGGGAAAAGAACCCCCGCTTCGATGCCGACATAAGGCTGGCCGTCGCGAGCAGCCGCCGGTGAGGCGATTGCCGCAACCGCTGCCGCGGCGAGAAGATAGTTACGCAATGTGTGTCCCCTTCATTATTTCTGGACGGGGCTGGAACCCGCGGCGCGGATGGTTGTTGCAGGCGCGCCGCAGACTGATCGACTTTGGCCCGCTCTGTTGCAATCGAGCCACAAAAAGTTGGCGGATGTGACAAGGGCCCCGGATCGCTCCGGAGCCCTTTCTTAGTCCTTCATGCCGAAGCGCCTAGGCGCCTTGAACTTCCGCGATGTCGACCTTGACGCCTGGCCCCATCGAGGAACTGACGGCGACTTTCTTCAAGTACTTGCCCTTGGAACCCGTGGGCTTGGCCTTGACGATGGCATCGACGAAAGCGTCGAAATTGGCCTTGAGGTCCTCGGCCGCGAAGCTGGCCTTGCCGATGCCGGCGTGGATGATCCCCGCCTTCTCGACGCGGAACTCGATCTGGCCCGACTTGGCTTCGGTCACCGCCTTGGTGACGTCCATGGTGACGGTTCCGAGCTTCGGGTTCGGCATCAGGCCCTTGGGACCGAGCACCTTACCGAGCCGTCCGACGATGCCCATCATGTCCGGGGTCGCGATCACGCGGTCGAAGTCGATGGTTCCGCCCTGGATGCTCTCCATCAGGTCCTCGGCACCGACCACGTCGGCACCCGCAGCGGTGGCTTCGTCAGCCTTCGCGCCCTTGGCGAACACCGCGACGCGGACGTCCTTGCCGGTGCCCTTGGGCAGGTTGACGACGCCGCGGACCATCTGGTCGGCGTGGCGCGGATCGACGCCGAGGTTCATCGCGACTTCGACCGTCTCGTCGAACTTGGCGGTCGCGAGGCTCTTCACCAATGCGATCGCTTCGTCGGCGCCATAGAGCTTGTCGCGGTCGACCGACGAACCTTGCGCCTTCTGCTTCTTCGTGAGCTTTGCCATGTCCTTAGCCCTCCACAACCTGGAGGCCCATGGCGCGCGCCGAGCCTTCGATGATTTTCGTTGCCGCTTCGATGTCGTTGGCGTTGAGGTCCTTCATCTTGGCCTCCGCGATTTCAGCGACCTGCGAACGGCGGATCGTCCCCGCCGAAACCTTGCCCGGCTCCTTCGAGCCCGACTTCAGCTTCGCGGCCTTCTTCAGCAGGAAGGAGGCGGGCGGAGTCTTGGTCGCGAAGGAGAAGCTGCGATCCGCATAGACGGTGATCACCGTCGGGATCGGCATGCCCTTTTCCATTTCCTGCGTCGCGGCGTTGAACGCCTTGCAGAATTCCATGATGTTGACCCCGCGCTGACCGAGCGCGGGCCCGATCGGAGGCGAGGGATTTGCGGCGCCGGCGGGCACCTGCAGCTTGATATAGCCGGTAATTTTCTTTGCCATGATTCACTCTTTATGCGGCCTTCCGAGCGAAACATCGCCGGAAGGCTGGTTCAAGTTAAGTGGTACGAACGGCGCGCCGAAGCGGCCTCCCACAATGGTTTCCTCGGCAATGCGTGGAAGCGGCGGCCCCTACATCAGCCCGCGGCAAAATGGAAGCCGCGGAGCCGGAAGTTGCGGAAGTTGCGGCCCCTACGCGTGTGTAGGCGTGCGGGGTGAGAGGCATGCCGACACATCCGAACGAGTGAAACGGGGGGTCTGTCAACTTTGTCAACTTCGTGACCTTCGAGGACTGGAAAGCTCACGGAACAGGCCGAAACGCAGCGAACGCAGCACCCCTATGCGCGCGCGTGCAAGAGGCGCGCGAGCTTGAGCACGCCGAGCGTCGTGAAGGTCGCGGCGAGCGAGAGAGCGGTCGAGAAGAGAAAGAGGCCGAAGAAGCTGGTTGGCATGGCGGGACTCCTACTGTGGCGCGGGAGTGTGGCACAGGGGAGGGTGTGTAGGACAGCGAAAGTCGCCGAGCGCAGGTGAGCGGTTGCGCAGCAACCGGGACCCAGCGCGAAGAGCCGACTTTCGCCCGGCCGGCGGGGCGCGAGGCTAAGCCCGAGCGAACCCGTCCGACGTCACGGGATTTACTCCCGTGACGGGCTTGCTACGGTTCCCTTCTCGGGTTGGTTCGCGCGTAGTCGCGGATTCTTGTGTCGGGGGATTGAATGGTCAGCGCGTTGGTAGTGGATCTCAATGCGAGGCGGGCGGAATACGGGCGTCGAAACAAAGGTTACGATGAGGAGTCTTTTGAAAAGCCGCTGCGCGAAGCGCGCGAGGCGCAGGGTTGGACTGTTCAGCGAGAGAACAAGACGACCTTCAGGATGAGGCGGGCAAAGCGCTTCGACGAGGTGCTGGAAAACCGGTTTTGGAATGTTCTCTATCGTTTCGGATACGATGAGCTGAATGCCGGGCGAAACTTCAAAATCGCGGTCGGAGGGGCAGGGGGTACTGAAAAGCAAATTGATGTTTTTGCGAAAGACGCGGAGACGGTTGTCGTCGTCGAATGCAAAGCATGCCAAACGCCCACAAAGCGCTCACTTCTTAAGGATTTGAATGAGTTCGCGGGGCTGCAAAAGCCGATATCAGAGGCGCTCCGCTCTCATTACGGATCGAGTTTCAAGCCAAAGGTAATCTGGTGCTTTGCGACTCATAACGTTCGCTGGTCCCCGGAAGACTTGAAGCGCGCCGAAGAGCACAACATCAAAGTGATTCGTGAGCTAGAACTGCTTTATTTTGAAGAGTTCTCGAAAAAACTTGGACCGGCGGCTCGCTATCAATTCCATGCAGAATATCTGGTAGGGCAAAAGGTCCCCGCCCTAGCTGGGCGGAAGGTCCCCGCAGTGAAAACTAAGCTGGGCGGAACCACTGCTTATCTGTTCTCTGCTTTGGCACGCGACGTGTTGAGAATCGCATTTGTCAATCATCGCGATTTGAGAGATCCTTCAGGCGCGCCTTCATACCAGCGCATCGTGAAGCCCGCACGCCTGAAGCAAATTGGCGAGTTTTTGGACGGAAAAGGTCGGGACAAGCCTGGCTTCTTTCCGAACACAATTCTCCTAAACTTCCATCGCCCCCCGGGTTTCGAGCAATTGGCGCGCGATAGCCTCTCTGGCGTGCAATTTGGTAACCTATTGCTACCTGATCGCTATAAAAGCTGTTGGGTGATCGATGGCCAACATAGGCTTTATGGAACCGCCTTCACAGGATCCGAATACAAATCCCCGCTATTTTTTGTAGCCTTCGACAAGATCACTCCGGCCGAAGAAGCTAACATTTTCGTTGACATTAACGCCAAGCAGGCGACCGTTCCCGCCACGCTCCTATCTGCTTTAGATGGTGAGGTGAAATGGGATTCCGAGGACATAAAGGAACGCTTGGCGGCAATAGCGTCTCGCACGATCGACCTGTTGAACACGGGCGGAGGCGGCGCACTCGAGGGCAAGGTAGTTTCGCCGGGGATAACGGCAGGAACTAGCCAGCCACTTAACCTCCGCAGCCTTCAGGAGCGGATTACGCTCTCCAATCTACTCGGAGTGATCAGCGGCAAGGATGAGGTATTCGTTCCCGGCCCGTGTTGGGCGAATTCATCACAGGCGAGCATGCTCCGCCTAGTGTCTCTTCTGGACACTCATTTGGAGCGGGTCCGAGAAGCAAATCCCGACCGATGGGAGGCGGGCCGGTTTGGCTCACTCTGCACCAACTTGGGTGTAGGTAGTCAGATCCGCCTGCTAGACGAATTAATCCGGTACGTCGCTTTCCGAGATCATCTGGAACCAGCTTCGTTGGAAATTGATGAACTCTACGAGAGAGTTCACCCTCTCATGGGGCGGATGTTTCAGTACATCGCAACAGCAACCGACGAAGATTTCAAAAAGCGCTTTACAGTCGTGCTCGGTAGCACCGGATACCACGAGTATTTCTATAATCTATTCTCTCTAATTTCCGAAGAGTTGGTCGATCTTAAGCCAGAAGGATTCGAGGAATATAGACGCATGACGTCCCAGGAACTTGCCGAGCAAGCGGATCGACAGGTCAAATGGGTCCAATCGATTGTACCCGCCTTTATCAAGGAGCGCTTGCGCGAGAGGGTAGGGGAAGATTGGTTCGAGCAGGTTGTGTCTAAGGACGTGCAAAAGTCTTGCCAAGCGAGGCGCATTGACGACGAAGCGGATGAGAAGTTGCCGGTTGAAGAGTATTTAGACTGGATTCAGTTCGTCAATCTGGCGAAGGTCAAAGAGATACGCGACGATGTTAAAGATACCTTGAGCATCCGGCTACCCGACGAGCAGGGAGGCAAGCACTTCTATGCCGGTTGGTTCGATGCCATCAATCGCATCCGTCGTATAGCGGCCCATCCAAGCGGACGCGCCTACAAGCAGGCAGACATCGAGACGCTTTCCATCGTCGTTGATCATCTCGAAAGTTATCTGCCCAAAGCGTACTCCGAGAGTGGCCCCGATGCGTCCGTTTCTTAGGTGGGCCGGAGGCAAACGGTGGCTTGTCTCGAGGGGGTCGATTTCTCTTCCTACAGCAACTCGTTATGTCGAGCCATTTCTCGGCGGCGGCGCCGTGTTTTTCTCACAACAAGCGAGCAAGGCGCTCTTATCGGATCTGAACTCTTACCTGATCAACGCATATGTTTGGATGCAAAGGGCGCCCGAGGCGCTATTCGAACTTACTCAAACGCATTTCGATAATCACTCAAAGACGTACTTCTATGCGATACGAGCTGAACTTGGCGCTAGTTCTCTCGTGGACGCCGCAGCTTTTATTTACCTTAACCGAACGTGCTTCAATGGGCTCTTCAGGGTGAATCTTGCGGGCAAGTTCAACGTACCAATCGGAACAAAGGCCTTTGAACTCAGAAGCATAGACGAATTTATGGACTGGTCTCAAAAACTAAAAACCGCGGACATTTTGAGCGGTGATTTCGAAGTCGTTATCGACAATTGCGGTAAGGGTGATTTCCTGTTCGTCGATCCTCCATACACAGTCAAACACAACGAAAACGGCTTCATCGAATACAATGAAAAGATTTTCGGGTGGGATGATCAGGTTCGTCTTGCCGCGTGTCTAGCTAGAGCGGCGGCGAGGGGAGCGGCGTTCTTACTTACGAACGCGGACCACGAAACGGTGCGTGGCTTATACCCCGACCAATTCGCTCTAGCCTCTGAAGAGCGTGGGAGCGAGATGGCCGGAAAGACTGCCTACCGGGGTCGAACGACGGAACTGCTTGTGTCCTCGTGTCCGACCATATTGCAACCAAAACAACAGGCCGACTGAGCTATGTCCGCGGGTATCGTCTACATTCTTACTAATGCGGCCATGCCGGGCTACGTGAAAATCGGTCTTACGCGAAGGAACGATGTGGGGGATCGTGTTAAGCAGTTGGACAACACAGCAATTCCGGTGCCCTTCGAATGCTACTATGCTGCGACCGTGCCCGACTGCGCTAAGCTGGAGCGCACCCTGCATTTTGTTTTCGGTGAAAAACGAGCGCGTAAAAACCGAGAGTTCTTTACGATCAATCCAGACCTAGCGAAGGCGATCATCGATCTCGTCTCTGAAGCTCCGCTGGGAGTCACTGATGCGGAACAGGCGATCGATGCGGGAGAGCGGCGCGAGATCGAAACGATGCGCGAGCGCCGCGAGGTTAGGACCTTCACCAGCATGAACGTGCCGACTGGGGCCACGCTGACCTTTGCGAAGGATCCGAGCCTTACCTGTACTGTCATCAGCCCTAGAAAGGTGCTGTTCCGAGATCAGGAAATGAGCCCATCCGCTGCCGCGCTTACCGTTATTCACGAGATGGGTTACGACTGGCCGAAGGTTAGCGGCATGGAATACTGGCAGTACAACGGAATTCGTCTAAGTGATCTTGGTCAACGTGATCAAGACGCCGATCTCGACTAAGTCAGCTCGGCCGAGCCTTCATCTGAGCTCACCAAGTTTCAACCCATCGGCCTTCGCCCGATCTGGCGCACTTTCCTCGGGTCGGCTCTTTCACGATTCCCGGAGGCTTATGTCCTTGCCGTGCGGGCTGGCGGAATCTCTCGAATTTTGTCGCGGTAGCCGGTGAACACGGAATCACGGAAAGGACTGCCTTCACGGGAGTAAATCCCGTGACGTCGGACGGGTTCGGCCCGCTTTAGGCGCGCCGCCCCGCCGGCCGGCCGTCGCCGTCTCTTCTCATAACGACACTTGCTGCTCTCAGCAGCCGTTCCAAAATGCCCCCGGCATCTTGGCCATGCGGCTACTTACGTTATCCTCGGCGACTAGCGCGCTGCAATCACCGGCGCGGCCGCCACCGAAGCCATCCGGGCGGCATCTCTACCGTAGATGTCGTTATAGAACGCAATCGACCCCCCCTCCGGCTCCGCCGTCAGATAGGTGACGAACACCGGGACGGGATTGTCGAGCGGCACTCTTTGTTCGGGTTTGGCGCCGGCGGGCTTGAGCGGCTTGCCGAACAGCCAGACGCCGAGGCGCGGGGCGTCTTCGAGGCGGATGCAGCCGCCGCTGAACAGGCGCGAGGCCTCGGTCAGCAATTGCTTGTCGGGGGTGTCGTGAAGATAGACGCCGGCGCGGTTGGGGAACATGAACTTCATCCGGCCCATGCTGTTGCCGGGGCCGGGAAGCTGGCGCATCGCGATCTCGAGCTTGCCGCTGGCGACCGCCTTCCAGTCGATCTTGGCGGGGTCGAGGACGGTCGCATTCTCCTCCCAGTCGGACATCACCTGATAGCCATGGGCTTTGAGGAAGGGGAGGCCGTCCTTGAGGACATTGGGGGCGACGCGCTCGGCGGCGAGGTCGGACGGCACGTACCAATAGGGGTTGAGCGTCGCGAAGCGGATCAGCGCGCTCATCATCGGGGTCGGATATTTGGGCTTGCCGACGACGACGCGCATCGAATCCACCGGCTGCCCGCCTTCATATATGGTGAGGCGCTGGGCGGCGGCGTTGACGACGATATAGCGGGCGCTGCCCCAGGGGAGCTGGCGCGCGCGCTCGAGGTTGAGGGCGAGGATGCGGCGCTGGGCGTCGCCGGAATACGCTCCGGTCGCGAGCGCGTTGCGGAGCTTGCCGTACAGCGGGTTCATCCAGCCCATGTCGGCGATGAACTGCTGCAGCGAGGGCGCGGCGGCGGCGGCGTCGAGCAGCTTGCGCGGGCTTTCGGGGTGGGGTGCGAGCTGCGAATCGACATAATAGATGCCGATGTCGGGCGCGCGCTTGAGGTCGTTGGCGTAGGCGACATAGGTCTGGCTGAGCAGCAGCTCGGCGCGCTGGACCGCCTTGGGGTTGCCGCCATAAGCGGAGCGCAGCGCCTTCGCGATGCCCTTGATGTCGTAGCGGCCGGGGTTGGAATTATCGATCGCGGCGCTGCTGAGGAGGCTCAGCAGGCGCTGGGCGGTGTCGCCGGATTGGGGCGTCAGCCACAAGGGGCGCCCTGCGCGGGCGGCGTAGAAATAGGAGATGCTGTTGAGGTCGATCGCAGGGCTGGCCTGAGTCTGCGCCTGTGCGGGCGCGGCGTGCAGAAGCGCGAGCGGCGCCGCCGCCAGAGCCACTGCTCCGGCGATGGCGCGAGCCTTGCAAAAAGCGCGCACCGGCGGCTGGATGCCCCCGGTGCGCTGGTTACGCATACTGTTGTTCACTGCTTCTCCGATCAGCCGCGCTCGCCGGAACGGGCAGGCGTCGAATAGACCGGAGTGGCGGTTGGCGTCGTGTTCGGCTGACCGGAATAATATTGGCCGTTGTAGACATAGCCGTCCGCACGTCCGTCATTGTTCTGGTCGGCCCACACCGCGCCGGCGAGTCCGCCGACCGCAGCGCCGATGACCGCGCCTTCGAGCAGGCTGACGCCCGGGATCAGGGCACCGGCAGCCGCGCCGAGGGCAGCGCCGCCAAGAGCGCCGGTGGTCACGCGGCGAAGCGTCGGGTCATAGCCCTGCGGCTGACCGGTGTAATATTGGCCGTTCTGGACATAGCCGTCGACATAGCCGTCATTGTTGTTGTCGGCCCAGACCGCGCCGCCAAGACCGCCGATGGCTGCGCCGACCGCCGCGCCTTCAATGATGCTGACGCCAGGAATGACCGCACCCGCGGCTGCACCAAGGGCTGCGCCACCGGCGGCGCCTTGCGCGATATTGCCGTTTTGCGGCGTGCTTGCGCAGCCCGCCAATGAAACCGAGGTGGCCAGCATCGCTGCCAAAATGGATTTCCGCATCGTCTTTCTCCCGTATGTTGAGCTCTTTGCCGGACCATGCCCCGGGACCCTGTTCCCCGGCGACGGTGCACGTGTCACGGCGAAAGGAACGACGGATAAGCAACATCGTTCCGGATGTGCGACAAGTTCGCCGATTCCCTGGGGTTTTTGGCCGCGATAAGTCCGTACACGAGGCGCAGCTAGGAAGTGGAACCTATCTGTAACGTGAACGAAACGAAATTTGCGTGCTCGGCGTCTGCAAACCCACAAAGCGGGTTCCAGCCGGGAGCGCCTTCGCCGATACAGCAGCAATGACTCGGCTCGACTCCCGCTTGCTGCTGCAGGGCTATGCGGCGGGGATTTTCCCGATGGCCGACAGTCGCGATGCCGAGGAGCTGTTCTGGGTCGAGCCACGGACCCGCGCAATCATCCCGCTTGGGGGGTTTCGGGTGTCGCGATCGCTGCGGCGGACGATCCGGTCGGATGTTTTCACCGTCACCCGCGACCGCGATTTCACGTCGGTGATCGCCGCCTGCGCGGACCGCGAGGAGACATGGATCAACAGCCAGATCGAAGCGGCGATGGTCGAACTTCATCGGCTCGGTCATGCCCATTCGATCGAGGTGTGGAGCCATGAGCGGCTCGTCGGCGGTCTTTACGGGGTGAAGCTCGGCCGCGCCTTTTTCGGCGAGAGCATGTTCAGCACGATGACCGATGCGTCGAAGGTTGCGTTGGCGTGGCTGGTGGCGCGGCTTCGCGTCGGCCGGTTCACGCTGCTCGACTGCCAGTTCATGACCGACCACCTCGCCTCGCTTGGCGCGGTCAGCATCTCGCGGTCGGCCTATATGGCGTTGCTGTCGGCGGCGGTCGGAGCGGGGGCGGGTTCGGCGGCCGGCGTCGCGGCGGCGGTCGACGCAGCGGACGGCGACGAGCGCGCGCCGGACTTCTTCGCGCTCGACGCATTGCTAGTGTCCGAAGGGGTCGCGGGCGGCGCAGGCGGACCCGCGGGGAAGCGCATCGAGCAACTCTTGACCCAGACGTCGTAGACCGGGTGCTCGACCACGTTGAGCGACGGCGATTCCTTGTACAGCCAGCCCGAGAAGATGCGTTGCCAGCGGCGGTCGGGACGCTGAACCTCGACCTGGACGAAGGCGCCGGTCAGTTTCTCTTCTTCCCACGGCGCGGTCGTCTCGCACGCCTTGAGGCGCACTACGACGTCCTTCACCCGCACCGCCTGGTCCGGGTGAAGCTTGAGGTCGCGGACGATGCCGTTGCGCTTGTTGAGCAGGCCGAGCACCGCGACGCGCTGGTTCATCGGGGTGATCCCCTGGTCGACGACCAGCTCGCTGCCGTTGGATCCCGCTTTCTGCTGCGTCGCCTGCTGCGCCTTGTCGCCGCGGTTGCAGGCCGGCAGCGCAAGCGTGGCGGCGACCAGAATTGCCGTCGCGAAGCGCACGCTCAGTCGGGAGTCCAAGGCTGGTAGTCGCCGGTCGAGGCCGGGCGGATCTTGCCGCTTCCGAGCGCTCCGTCGGGACGGAAGGCGGCCATGGTGCCGGTCAAATTGGGCTCCGGCTTCTGCTGGAACTTGCGTGCGGGTGGAAGCGCCTTGTCGGGCAGGTCGGCGATCGTCCCGCGAAGCCAGGCTTGCCAGCCCGGCGGAACCCGGCTGCCGTCATTATTGCCGTTGTAGATCACCCAGCGGCGCGCCGGATCCTTCTTGTGCCGGTAATAGAGATTGCCCTCGTCGTCGCGCCCGACCTCCTGCCCGTGCCTGCGCGTGAACAGCCCGGTTCCGAAGGTGGCGCCGTTCCACCAGGTGAAGGTCTTAGCCCAGAATCCCATGCGCGAAGCCTCTGCCGCGTCGGGCGAGCGAGTGCAAGCGTAGCGCGCGGATTGGCGACACCACAGGTCGCTTGGTCGGCGTCGTGAAGGTTCACTGACGGCGGTTGCCACGCTTCGTCGCGTTGGGATCCCCCGGAATTCATATGCGGTGGGAAGGCCGACGATCCCGTGGCTGGTCGATACCGCTCGACCGACCGGGAACGCCGAATGTGTGCGCTGTCACGGCAATCAACCATAGGGCAACGGTGCCTTCTTAAAGATCCAATCGGTCCATTATGACCCAATTCGAGACAAGTGCAAAGACACGGCAACTTTGTCGTTAAATATCCGTTTAATCGAACAATAAGTTCAGTCGTAAGTTTGAACATTATATTATCTGCGATCTGCGCGCATATCCGCTGCACTTGCCAGATATCTATAAGGATCAAGAAATGGCAAGCATGAGCCGACACAATGGCGCTAAAACATTTGATCTGGACGAGCAGGAACACCCGTCAATGCGTGTTCTGTTGATTGAAGACGAGGTGACGACGGCCAATAGCATCGAGCTGATGCTAGGTACGGAAGGTTTCAACGTCGATACCACCGACCTTGGTGTCGAGGGCTTCAATCTCGCGAAGCTCCATGATTACGACATCATTATACTCGACCTTAATCTCCCCGACATGCACGGCCACGACGTGCTTAAGAAACTGCGGACCGCGAAGGTCGACACGCCGGTTCTGATCCTTTCCGCCATCCGTGAAATGGTCAGCAAGGTTCGAGCGCTCGGTTTTGGCGCGGACGATTATCTAACCAAACCGTTTCACCGCGACGAACTGGTCGCCCGCGTTCATGCGATTATGCGCCGCTCGAAGGGTCATCCTGAGGCCATCATTCGCACCGGCAAGCTGGCCGTAAACCTAGGTGCCCAGACCGTTGCGCTAGACGGCAAGCGGGTAAATCTCAGCCGCACTGAATATGCCATGCTCGAGCTGCTTTCGCTCCGCAAAGGCACCGCGCTACCCAAGGAGGTGTTCCTCAACCACCTGTACGGCGGCACGGATGAGCCTGAGCACAGAATCATCCAGGTTTTCATGTGCAAGCTACGCAAGAAGATCAGCCAAGCCAGCGGGGGAGCGGACTACATCAGGACGGACCGAGGCCGAGGATATTCGATCCATAACCCCGATGGACAGCCGGCCCATTCCTACGCTGCCTGCGGCTGAGCGCAGTTCGAGCCAGCAATTGCACCGCCGGGCAATTCCGGAAACATTTCGCGCCAATTGAGTGCGGCCTGCCTAATGTGGCCAATCCACCTTGTCATTGGCCGTGATCCCCAGTTCCCAGCACAATTTCGGGGGCACAATTTCGCATGTGTCCCGAAATTCCCATATCAAGGTACCCAAGCGCCACATTCGGGCAGTTCCAATAGCCCGCAATGCTCAATTTCAGACGTTCGACTGGAATGTCTCGAATGGGTGGAAAGCGGACCTTGCCCTTCTCCAGTTTCACCCTTTAAGCATTACAATTAAATATGTAGGTGACTACGCATATTTGTCTCACTTTTGGATGGAGAAGGATGATCGTGGGCAACCTCTTTGTAATCTCGTTGGTGCTGGCGACCGCGCCGTTGGAGCAGCCAGTCACATTATGCGCTGATCTGCGACCGGCGATGGATGCAATAGCCGGTGCATTGGAGAGCCGATACGTACTACCGTCTCGGGGAACTGAAGGCGCGGCCCGATTACGGGTTATGTCGCGGCGCGGTGATGTCACCCGTGTCTGCGGAGACGGTCCGGCTAAAGCGAAGGCCTTGACGCGCGCCACGCGCGATGCGCTGAACGATCTCCATCTCCGCGTGGCATTCGGGCCGCCCGATCCAAGCGACCCGCCCCTTCAGCCCGATGGCTATGCGCTTGCCGATAATCTCGGGATCGAGGAGGTTAGCCGAATGCCGGGCGGCATCGGCTATCTACGCATAACAGGTTGGGCGCCGCTGTCTTGGGTCGAACCGCGATTGGCAAACGCTTTCGCGCTGCTTCGGGATTCGACTGCGATTATCATCGACGTGCGCGGCAATCCAGGCGGCGATGGTGGCACCGTCAACTTGGTAACACGGACGTTTCTGCCAGTCGGGGCTTCCCCTACGTTGTTGAGTTTCGACCGAGCTGGGAAACCGGCCAAGGCTGTCACGAGCAAGGAGCCAACATGGCCGCGATTCCCGCAGTCCATGCCCTTGGTTGTTTTGATCGACCGCGAAAGCGGGTCCGGATCGGAAGCGCTTGCTTATTCTTTGCGCGAGGAACAGCGGGCAACCATAATCGGCAGCCGCTCTGCAGGCGCAGCCCATTCGGTTCGTGACGCAGTCGCCTTGCCGGGCGGATTTGCGCTCTACATCCCGCAGTATCGCTTGGAGGGCCGCATTAGCCATACCGACTGGGAAGGCATCGGTGTGAGGCCAGATGTCGAGGCTGGAACGACCGATGCGAAGATGCTCGCATGGGAATTTCTAAGGCAAAAGCTGGGCGCGGCACAAAAGTGATCGTGCGGGGGGACGGCGGCTATGCGAAATAGCGACTTTAGCCGGGACGCGGGCAGCGGCGCTCTGGGTGCCCGACTGCGGCGGCTATCCGAGAAGATAGATCGAGATGCCACGCGCATCTATGCCGAGCGCAGGATAGAGTTCGAGCAGCGCTGGTTCGGACCTCTCAATCAGATCGTGCTGAACGGGCCCTTGTCCGTCAGTGAGATCGCGGAGAGGCTTTACATCACCCATGTATCCGTCAGTCAGGCGACGCAATCTCTCGAGGCCGCGGGCCTCGTCGCGTCACAGCCCGACGTCACCGATCGTCGCCGACGCCTCCTTTCGCTTACCTCCGAGGGCCAGGCGCGGGTCCGCGAGTTGGCACCCCTGTGGGCGGCGTTGGAAAGGGCAGCGGCGGCGCTCGACGAAGAAGCTGGTGGCGTAGTGCCCGTCCTCGATCGCCTCGATGATGCGTTGGAGCGAAGGTCGCTTTTTGATCGGGTCTACGAACTGCTCGATCAATTGGATGCAGGAGGCCGTTGAGCGTTTCCGATCGCTGCCTCGGCGATTATAATCAGCGACGCACCTAATGTCCGCAATGGGTCGAAAGCGGACCTTCTACGATGATTGGAAACGGACGCTAGTCGAAGCTCCTGCTCAACCGAACTGAGTGCGACCTAAAGTGCGGCGTAGAGAGCAGCAGCTCCCACGACGAGCATTAGGACAAGTAGTGCGACAAGAGTGACGGCAGAGCGGCTGCGTGTGTTTGTATTGAGAAGACCGACGTTTCGTTCCTGGGCCCTGGTCGTTTCGCTTTTTCCGCTGTCGACCTGGTCGAGCCAGCTAGTGGCCCACTCCGTTTTGCGTTCACTGAACCTGCCGGCATTGAGCTTCTGCCGCACGCCGGCTTCGCCCTCTCTTTCGCAAGTCGCGATGAACCGCTCCTCATTCGTCATGGCCACACTCATTGGCCATCTCGCACGGCGTCGTAGATCGGCGGCGGCAAAGCGTCGGTGACGTCGACCCCCGTGTTGTCACCGGCCGCAGCGTTCAGGCTGTACCGCCCGGCCAGTTCATAGTGGATCAGGCGTGCCTCCGCCCCCACAGCGTTCTGAGCAGCGGCGAGTGAATCCCGCTTGCGGCGGAGCCAATAAGCCTTGTCCATAACCATCTCCCCATGAGCGAGAGCGCCAGGGTGTCTCTCTGTCACAAGGGCGCTCAAAACCGGCTCAGGTGATGGACTTCATTTGGCCTCGGTGGATGAATAGCGCATGACTTGAGTTTGCTACGGCATTATTCGTGCTTTCGCGGAGCCTGGATTGCCTGGCCGCCCTGGTTAAGCGTCATGCTTGTCGCGGTCGCGCCATCCGGGGCGTTGAAGACGATTCCGGCGCCGACTTTGTCGACCGAGAACTCGGTGGCGCTGTGCGGGATTAGCCGGAACGAGGGCTGTTGACCGAGCCTTACCGAGAGACCGTCATCACCCAGGCTGACTACCGCAACCTGGCCGCCGACACTGTAGCTGCCGACGTAGCGCTGCAGCGTCGAACGCGGTACGTCCGCGGCCTTTGGTTCGGGTGGAACCGGTCCGACCCGGACCGCCCTCGCGGGGGTGCCCGCCTCTTGTCTGTAAATGTCCATTTCGGCGCCCGATGGACGCTGCTTCACTTCGAACCAGCTGGTGCCGCCGTCGTAAAAAAACCGGTTGTTCCCGGCCGGGTAGACTTCGCGTTCGGCACCCTGATCGCGCGTGAAAAGCTTCCCTTCGCGCGAAAAGAAGATGCGTTGGTCGCTGGAATTGGCAAGTTTGTAGGCCCCGAGCAGCGGTTCGACAGCTTTGAGCTGGACCGGCCGCTTCTCGAGATCGGGGAAGGGATCGCCAATCGCCAGCATGGCGAGCTTCGCGGCCACATTTTCGGGAGGTGTGGCCGAGGGCGCCGAATTGGCGAACACAGCTACGAACACATCCTTTTCGGGAATGTAAATCGATGAAGTGACAAAGCCGTGGATGCCGCCGCCGTGACCAATGGTCGCGTGTCCGCGCAGCTCTTCGAGCTGGAGTCCGAAGCCGTAGGGGACTTCCTTGCCGTCGGGCGTCTTCGTCTTCGTCGTCATTGCGCGGTATGACGCTGCATCGAGAATTCGGCCGTGGTGGAGCGCATTGGCCCAGACGGCGAGGTCGCCGACCGTGCCGATCAGCGCTCCGGCGGCGCCCGGCACGCTCATGTGGATCTGTTCGGCGGGCTTGTAGCTGCCGTCCTCGCCGCGGCTATAGCCCTTGGCCATGTTCGCGACGCGGTCCTCGCCGACGCCGTAGCGCAATGTGGTCAGGTGCAACGGCGTCGCGATCCGATCGCGCACCGCTTCGTACCACGGCTGTCCGGTCACCTTCTCGATTATGGCCCCGACCAGGATATATCCGGAATTGTTGTACCCCCACGCCTTACCCGGCTTGCTCGGCGATGGCAGATTCTTAAAGACATCGACAAGCTGGGCGGTTGAGTACGCCTTGGTCACATTGGCTTGGGTCATCCAGCCGGGAATTTCGGTGTACGACTGGACCCCGCTCGTGTGATTGAGAAGTTGGCGAACGGTCGGGCTGCCGCCCGGCTGCGGATAGTCGGGGATGAATTTGGACAAAGGGTCGTCCAGCGAGAGCTTCCCTTCGGAGATGAGCTGCATAAGTACGCCAGAGGAAAACTGCTTGGTAATCGACCCGATGCGAAAGACCGTCGCAGGGGTGATGGGAGTTTTCGCGCCAATGTCGGCGCGGCCGCGGCCACGTTCGTAGACCGCTTTTCCGTGCTCGGTCACGATGACGGCCGCTCCCGGCCCGTCCGCCGGCCATGATCGATCCACGATTTTGTCCGCTTTCGCCCGAAGGCCCACCGGCGCTGCAAGCGAAACACCGGAGGACGCAGTCAACGCAAGACCCACGGCCAGCAGTGAAGTTGATTTCATCGATCCACCTCCCCAATTCGGAGGTGTTCTATTCCGACAACACAGTTGGGTCAACCGGAGGCACCGGTCCGACGTTCGCGCTAATGCGGCCAGTCCACCTTGTCGTTGGCCGCGATTCCGAGTTCGGTCGTGCGGCCGCCCGCGAGTTCGAGGACGGCGATCACCGGCTCGCCGGAGCTGACCGGGTCGAGCGAGAGCGGGACGGCGTTGGCCTCGATGCGCGCGATGGTTCCGTTGGCGCGGATGAAGATCATGTCGAGGGGGATGAGGACGTTCTTCATCCACACGTTCGCGATCTGCGGCTGCGGCTGCGGAAATATTATCATGCCCTTGTCGGGGTCGACGGCCTGGCGAAACATCAGGCCGCGTTCCTGCTCCTGCGGCGTGCGGGCGACTTCGACGGTGAAGCGGTAGGCGCCCCCTTTCGAGTGGATCGTCAGCGGGATCTGTTCCACACCTCGGGATCGGCGCCGTTCAGCAGCCGCGCAGCTTGATCTGGAACAGCTTCGGCCAGTTCTTACCGGTCACGAACAGGCGCTGTCCCTTTGCGTCGTACGCGATGCCGTTGAGCACGGCGTCCCTGCCCTGCGCTCCGGCTCGCTCAGCGAGGCCGGTGAGGTCGATGATCGAGCGCACGATGCCGGTCTTTGGATCGATCCGGGCGATCTGGTCGGTCATCCAGACGTTGGCGTAGATTTCGCCGTTCACCCATTCGAGCTCGTTGACGTTCGGGACCGGCTGGCCCTGAAAGGTGACCGTGATCTTGCGTTCGACCTTCATGCTCGCCGGATCAAGGAAGCGCAGGACCGGCGTACCGTCGCTCATGATGAGCTGCTGCGCGTTGTGAGTTAGGCCCCAGCCTTCACCGGTATAAGAGAATTGGCCGGTCTTGCGCATCGTTTTGGCGTCCCAGCGGAAGCCCTTGTGGTTCTGCCAGGTGAGGCTGATCAGCTGGCCTTTCCACTTGACGACGCCTTCGCCGAAATAGGGCGGCGGAACCGTTGCGCTTTGCAGGACCTTGCCGTCGGCAAGGCGGACGCGGCGGATGGAGGATGTGCCGACGAGGCCGGTGCTTTCGATGAACTCGCCGTCTTCGTAATTGAGGCCCTCGGTAAATGCGGTCGGATCGTGGGGGAAAGCTTGTTCAACGTCGTAGCCGCACGTGACAGGATCGCCGCTGGACGCTGCCTGTGTGGTGGTGGGCGCCGACGGCTCAGCCGTGGTGTTGGCGACGGCAGACCCTTGCGTGCAGGCTGCGGCCAGCGCGGCGAGCGCGAGGGCCGCGCCAGCGCTGCCTAGTCGCAGGCCTTGATCTCGACCGCCGTCATGCCCTTGCCGCTTGGAGCGACCCTCGCCAGCAGTTTCAGGCCCGGTTCCAGTTCTTCGATCGCGGATTCCCGAACCGTCTCCATGTGGATGAAAATGTCCTCGGTCGGAGCGTCGGCCCGAAGCAGGAAGCCATAGCCCTTGACCCGGTTGAACCATTTCACCTCCACAGGCTCGAACTCACCCGCAGCGTCAGCGAGCGCCTTGCGGTCTGCACGTTCGGCCGGCGAATTGGAAGCCTTGCGCTCGGCCGGGACGGCAGAGCTGAGGTCGATCGACAGCACCTTGCGGGCCTGGATCCCGCGATCGAGCTTGACCGGAATACATTCGATTGTCGCGCCTTCGGGGACGCTCCGGCGGCCATGGTCGCGAAGAACGCTGAAATGGAGAAGGATGTCCCCTTCAAGTTCGTCGCTGACGAGGAAGCCGAACCCGCGCGTCGCATCAAACCATTTGACGCGTCCGGTGACGGCAGGAAGCTCCGTCTCCTCTGCAGTGCTGTCCGGCATGGCTTGTGGAAGGTCTCGTTCTTTCGGGCTGTACTTCAGGGTGCCGCCACTAACATGCGTTAGTGTGTCGGGATACCGACTTTAGCGCGTCAATTGTCGGCGGAACAGCCCGCGACCTCGGCCAGGCCTTCGATGTCGAAATCTTCACCAGGCGCGAGGACGACTATCGCCCGGGCAAGAGCGAAGGAATGGCCGCCGCGGACCATCGCCGCGAGCGAACGTTCGCGCATCTTCGGGTCACCCGGCTCGGCTGCATAGGGGCCGATGCGTTTGCGGGCAGCAAGCCGGAGAGCGGCCGCAACGGCCTCGCGATCCGCAAGGTTGCGCGCTTCCACGGCGTCATTTTCCTCAACTCCAGCGACACGGAGCGACTGCACGACGCGGGCCTTGCCGTAGCCGCGCGCGGTCAGTGAACGCGACTTCGACAGCGCATAGCCGGCGTCATCGACATAGCCCCGGGCCGCAAAGCGTTCGACCAGCGCGTTGAGGTCCGGTCCAGCTGCGCCGTCCCACCCGCGCTCGCGAACCTTCCTTGCAAGATAGGTGCGGAGCCTCGCACGGGTCGTGGCGAAGCGGCCGACATAGCGCAGCGCAAGCTCGTTGAGCTTCTCCGTAGTCAGCGGAGGGCGGTCGCGAGGCGGCTTGCGGGTCGACATCGGCCATGTTTGTGCCACAGTCGAACGCCAACAGGGAGAGGCTGCCGGGGGCGCGGCTCGCGCTTCGATGGCGGAGCGCCCAAGTACTTGGAATCAGACAGGAAGCGGAGCTTTACCGCATGGACATAACCGAACCGAACCTCGCTCCTCCCGGCGCAACGCCGACGCTGGACGCGCTGGCTCGCCGCATTGCGGACTTCGACACGCTCGGAGATGCGCTCGATTATGCCGCCGCCGGAAGGCGCGGGATGAACTTCCACGATGCGCGCGGAACGCTGACGCGCTCCTATCCCTATTCCGAATTGCGCCGCGATGCGCTTGCCAATGCCGGCAAGTTGATTGCGCTCGGGATCGGGCGCGGCGACCGTGTTGCCATCATTGCCGAGACCGTTCCCGAATTCGCCGCCTGCTTCTTCGGCGCTGTTTATGCGGGCGCGTGGCCGGTGCCGCTGCCGCTTCCGACGAGCTTCGGTGGGCGCGAGGCCTATGTCGATCAGCTCAAGGTGATGCTGACGAGCAGTTCGCCGTCGCTGATCCTTTATCCGCCCGAGCTTGCCGAATTTGCCGAGGCCGCGGCGTCGCAGCTGGGGATCGCTGCGCGGGGCTGGGAAAGTCTGGAAGACATCGCTGCGCCGCAAGCGGAACTCCCGCGCGCAGATGATCAGGACATCGCCTATCTCCAATATTCGAGCGGATCGACGCGCTTTCCGCATGGCGTGGCCGTCACGCATCGCGCCCTGCTCGATAATCTCCGCGCGCACGGGCTCGGCCTTCAGGTGCGCGACACCGACCGCTGCGTATCGTGGCTGCCCTGGTACCATGACATGGGGCTGGTCGGGTGCATGCTATCACCGCTCGCGAACCAAATTTCGGTCGATTATCTGAAGACCGAGGATTTCGCGCGCCGGCCGCTCGCCTGGCTTGACCTCATCAGCCGCAACCCGGGCACGACGCTTAGCTACTCGCCGACGTTCGGATACGACATCTGCTCGCGGCGGATGTCGTCGCAGACGCGTGCCGCCGACCGTTTCGATCTGTCGCGCTGGCGGATTGCGGGCAACGGCGCCGACATGATCCGGCCGGACGTGATGCAGGCGTTCGTCGATAGCTTCGACGAGGCGGGCTTCCAGGCCAGCGCTTTCTGCCCGAGCTACGGCCTTGCCGAAGCGACGCTGGCGGTGTCGCTGATGCCGCCGGGCGAAGGAATCCGGCTCGAGCTGGTCGATGAGGCCGAGCTTTCGGGCGGAACCACCGAGAAGGGCAAGCCGAAACGCTATCGGGCCATCGTCAATTGCGGGAAGCCGGTCGCCGGCATGGAGATCGCGATCCGCGACGGAGCCGGGCAAGAGCTTCCCGACCGTGCGATCGGCAAGGTGTTCGTGCGCGGTTCGTCGGTGATGGTCGGCTATTTCCGCGACGAGGAATCGACCAAAGCCTGCCTGTCCGCCGACGGTTGGCTCGACACCGGCGACATGGGGTACATGTCGAACGGCTACATCTTCATCGTCGGCCGCGCCAAGGACATGATCATCATCAACGGCAAGAACCACTGGCCCCAGGACATCGAATGGGCGGTCGAGCAATTGCCCGGGTTCAAGTCAGGCGACATCGCGGCCTTTGCGATCACGGCGCCGACGGGCGAGGAGACGCCCGCGGTGCTGGTGCATTGCCGGGTGTCGGACCCGGAAGAGCGCGGCAAGCTGCGCGACGACATCCGCGAACGGGTGCGGGCGCTGACCGGGCTCAACCCGGTGGTCGAGCTGGTGCCGCCGCGGACCCTGCCGCGCACGAGTTCGGGCAAGTTGTCGCGGACCAAGGCGCGCAATCTCTATCTCTCGGGCGAGATCCAGCCCTACGATATCGCCGCTTAAGTCGGACTTCCCCGGCGGTCACGCCGAATACATTACATTAGCCGTGCATCCGCGGACGCGCGCGCGCCGTAACTGTTGCGTCCCCCCGCAACAGGAGCATTTCAATGATCACCAAATTTGGCGCGGCCGTCTTGATTGCCGGATCGCTGACCCTCACCGCCTGCATGTCGACGTCAGACGGCATGGCGCCCGCCGAGACCCTTTCGTACGTCGGCGGCGCGGCCATGTATCCGAGCCGCACGATCGTCGCCAATGCCGTCAATTCGCCGGAGCACACGACCCTGGTAGCCGCGGTCAAGGCGGCGGGCCTCGTCGACACGTTGTCCGGAACCGGACCCTTCACCGTATTCGCGCCGACCAATTCGGCATTCGCCCGGCTCCCGGCCGGAACCGTGGACATGTTACTCCTGCCGCAGAACAAGGCGATGCTTCAGTCCGTGCTGACGTACCATGTCGTGCCGGGGCGGGTGACGGCCGCTGATCTCGTCCGGTCGATCAATGCCGGCGGGGGCCGCGCAACGCTCACCACGGTCGATGGCGCTACGCTGACGGCCACGATGATGAACGGAATGGTGATGCTGACCGACGCGAAGGGCGGCATGTCCCACGTCAGCCAGGCCGACGTGATGCAATCCAACGGCGTGATCCATGTCGTCGATGCTGTCCTGATGCATTGATATAGGGCGTCTGCGTCCCGTCGGACGTCCTCGCGGGAGCAGCCGGATGGCCCCTTCAGCCGCGCTGTTCCCGCCACTCCCTATCGCCAGTGAACACTTTCGGGCATTGACCGGGTCGATGGACCGGCCCGTGACCCCACCTGACACCGGCGCTGCCGGCGACCTCACATCGGCGCTGTACCGCGTGACGGCGGGCGACCGTGATGGGCTCAAGACCCTTTATCGGTCGACCTCGGCGAAGCTGTTCGGGATCTGCCTGCGCTTGCTCGGCAATGAAAATGAAGCAGAAGACGTCCTGCAGGAAGTGTACGTCACCGTCTGGCAAAAAGCGGGGCAATTCGACCGCACCAAGTCCAGCCCGATCACCTGGCTTGCAACCATCGCCCGCAATCGCTCGATCGACCGCCTACGATTGAAGCGCGTAAGAACCGAGTCGGTCGAAGCTGGTCTGCATGTCGCCGATGAATCACCCTTGCCGTTCGATATCGTCGAACTCGGCCAGCAACAGGACCGTCTTTCACGCTGCCTCGATGAGCTTGACGATCGTCAAAGTCAGGTCATCCGTGCGGCGTTCCTCAACGGCGCAAGCTACCCCGAGCTCGCCGCGCGGGAGGCCGTTCCGCTAGGCACCCTCAAGAGCTGGGTAAGACGCGGACTGCTTCACCTTAGAGGGTGTCTGGAGCGATGAGCGGCGACCAGCGCCTTTCAGACGAAATGTCCGCGCTTGCAGCCGAATTCGCGCTCGGCCTTGCCGCCGCCGACGATCGCGTGCGTGCGCTGCGGCTCCACAGTGAAGATCCGCAATTCCGCGCTGAAGTGGCGGCTTGGGCCGGGCGCTTTACGCCCTTGTTCGATGAGGTCGCTCCGGTTGCGCCGCCGTCCGGGCTGCTTGCCCGTGTCGAGAGCGCGATCGGCTTCCTCGACGCCCGACCCGACCCAGTGGCGCTGCGCCGTAGCCGCAACATCTGGCGCGGTTTCTCACTGGCGGCCACTGGCATCGCGGCGGCGCTTGCCATTGTGCTCGTGAACCGTCCTGACATCCCCGACGCCGGCCGCTCCTCACCGGCGCCGATGATAGCGATGCTCGGAGCCGATCAAGGCCCGCCGCTGATCGTCGCGACATGGAGTCCGGCGGCCAGGAAGCTTACGGTCACACCGGAACCTGGCGCTGCAGACGACGATCACCACTCGCGCGAATTGTGGGTGATTCCGGCAGGCGGCACGCCGCACTCGATGGGAACAATGCCGAAGCGCGCGACAATGCAAGCGGTCCTCGATCCCACGGCAGCCGCTCTGCTGGCTCAGGGGGTAACGCTGGCAGTGTCGGTCGAACCGCCGGGCGGCTCCACAACCGGCCAGCCGACGGGCCGGGTGATCGCGTCGGGGAAGCTTCAAAGCGCCTGAGTGCATCCGAAGCGACAGCGCGGACGTATATGCAGGTGGATCGGAGCGGAACATGAAGCAATTTATTCAAAGGCGGCAGCTACTTGGAGCCGGAGCCTGTTCGATCGGGCTGGCACTCTTCGGACCTCGAGTTGCGCAGGCCGCGCGCCCGCTCAAATTCGAAATGGAGCTGACTCCTGCCGAATGGCGGAAACGCCTTCCGCTCGACCGTTATCGTGTGTTGCGGCAGGCAGCGACGGAATCGCCGGGTTCGAGCCCGCTCAACAAGGAACATCGCGCCGGCACCTTCACCTGCGCCGGCTGCAACCTGCCCCTGTTCGCTTCGACAACGAAGTTCGAGAGCCACACCGGCTGGCCGAGCTTCTTCCGAGCGTTGCCGAACGCGACGGTTACCCGCGTCGACCGGAGCCTGAATCCGGAGCGCACCGAAGTGCTCTGCCGACGATGCGGCGGTCACCTTGGACACGTTTTCAGGGATGGGCCGCGGCCGACGGGTTTGCGTTACTGCATGAACGGGCTGGCGCTGCAGTTCGTTGCGGCCTGATTTGAAACAAGGCGCCTGGCAGGGGCAGGGGGACTCGAACCCACGACCCTCGGTTTTGGAGACCGATGCTCTACCAACTGAGCTATACCCCTAGGGCCGGCGCGCTGGCGAGGTAGCCGCGACGGCGGTTCGGTGCAAGGCTCGAGCGAACTTGAAGCTGCGCCCCAACCGCGCTACATCCACTCCAAGCTCCGCCGGCCGCCTTGGTCCGCGGAGCCTTTTTCTATCTGAAAGAGGCAGGTCACCAAGTGGCGAAAACAACTCCCGGCGAATTCATCCGGCAGGTCCGGTCCGAAGCGGTCGAGAAGGTCCATTGGCCGACCGGCAAGGAGACGGTCACCACCGGCATCATGGTCATGATCATGACCAGCATCCTCGCCATCTTCTTCTTCGCGGTCGACAGCGTGTTCAACACCATCGTCCGTTATCTCCTCAGCCATCTCGCAGGTTAAGACCCAATGTCCCGCTGGTACATCATCCACGCTTATTCCGGTTTCGAGAACAAGGTCCGCGAGTCGATCCTGTCCGAAGCCAATCGCCTCGGCCTTGCCCAGCTGGTCGAGAACGTCGAGGTCCCGACCGAAAAGGTGACGGAGATCCGTCGCGGCAAGAAGGTTACGTCGGACCGCAAATTCTTCCCGGGCTATGTGCTCGCCAAGCTGGCGATGAACGACGACGTCTATCACCTGGTGAAGAATACGCCGAAAGTGACCGGCTTCCTCGGCCCCAACGGCAAGCCGCAGCCGATCAGCGAAGCCGAAGCCGCGCGCATCCTCAACACCAAGGAGGAAGCCGCCGCCGCCGCGCCGAAGCAGAAGATCAACGTCGATTATGAGATCGGCGATGCGGTCAAGGTGCTCGACGGACCGTTCGCGACGTTCAACGGGCTCGTCGAGGAGCTCGACTTCGATCGCGGCCGAGTGAAGGTGTCAGTGTCGATCTTCGGACGTGCGACGCCGGTCGAGCTGGAGTTCGAGCAGGTCGAGCGGGTTAAGTAGGGCGAGCGTAGCGAACCGACTTTCCGAAGGCCCGAGCTCCCCCAGACTTGCTGCTTTCAGCATTGGAAGGATGCCGATATGCTGGTTTTAGTGCTCGCGGCCGCGCTAACTGCTCTGGTTCCAGGGCAGCTCGCCGCTCACGATGCTGCAAAGACGGACGACATCGCCGCGGCCAATGAACGGCTCCGTCAAGCATGCGGTTACAACACTGTAGAGGCGCTCAAGCCCCTTGCAGAAGGCCCACGCGAAGCCGCCTTGGCTTGCTTCGTTAGAACGACATCTCAGGAGAGCGCGAAGCTTCTCCCGAGAGAGATAGAGCCTGGGGTGGTGGTGACATCCGCTGAGGTGTTCGAGCAAACCCTACTCGTTTATAGCTTGCACGTCTCACCGGAGCAGGCCCGCGCGCTGGCGGTAGATCAGGGCAAGTTCGGGAAAGTCTTCGCGGATCGGTCGTGCAGGGATCCCTTGCTCGTCCGCCTCATCGATGCTGGCGGAGCAGTGGTTTACAAATTTCAGAACGAAAAGGGCGCAAATCTGTCGATCCAAGCGATCACGGAGTGCCGCAGCCCACAATAAGTTAAGCCAACGCCCGCCAGATACCGTAGGCACTGGTCAGCATCAGCAACAGGCCGACGGCGAACAGCAGCTTCTTAGCCTCGACCCGCTTGACGATATGGGCGCCAAGGGGGGCGGCAAGGACTCCGCCGACCAGCAGGCCGACAGTCGCGACAGTGAAGGCCTTCCACCCCATCGAGGCGATGAAGGTTGCGGAGATGGTCGCCGTGACCAGGAACTCGGCTGTGTTGACGGTGCCGATGACCCGGCGCGGCTCTCCGCCCTGGGCGAGCAGATTGCCCGTGACGATCGCGCCCCAGCCACCGCCGCCAGCCGCATCGAGGAAGCCGCCGGCGAAGCCGAGCGGAGCGACCAGCCGAAGCGCGGCATCGTGCAGCTCCTTCTTCATCGAGCGATAGATCAGGAACAGCCCGATGAGCGCCAGATATGTCAAGACGATCGGTTTCATCACGGCGCCGTCGATCTGAGTCAGAACATAGGCGCCCATGATGCCGCCGACGATTCCGGGAATGGCGATTCGTCCGAACAACCGCCAATCGACATTGCGGTGGGCGATATGGCTGATGCCGGACGCGGCGGTCGTAAACGTCTCGGCGAGATGCACTCCGGCCGACGCGAGTGCAGGGGGCTGGCCGAGGCTGATCATCAAGGCGCTGGATATCGTCCCGAACGCCATGCCCAGCGCTCCGTCGATCAGCTGGGCCACGAACCCCGCGAGGATGAAGGGCAGCAAGGCCGGCAAGCTGTCGATGACGAATTGCATGCGGGCCCCTGTTGACCGGGACGCACAAGAGCGCCGGGCGCCCCTTGTCAACTGGAAAGAGCGGCCAAGCGGTGCTCGATTATGCCAGGAAGTCGCGCACCCACGGCGTTGCCGGCCGTTCGCGCACCGCGGCAGGCGTGTCCACTTGCTCGACCTGACCCTGGTTGAGCAGGGTTACCCGATCCGCGAGCTCGAATGCTTCTTCGTGGTCGTGAGTGACGAAGATCGAGGTGAGTTTGAGTTCGTTGTGAATGGTGCGAAGCGCTCCGCGGAGTTCGCGGCGGACCTTGGCGTCGAGTGCTCCGAACGGCTCGTCGAGGAGGAGGATGCGCGGCTCGCGGGCGAGTGCGCGGGCGAGGGCGACGCGCTGGCGCTGGCCGCCGCTGAGCTGGCTCGGGAAGCGGTCGCCGAGGCCCGGAAGCTGCACGAGTTCGAGCAGTTCATTCGCGCGCGTGCGGATCTCGGACCTGGACGGACGCTGGCTGCGCTTCATCACGCTGAGGCCGAAGCCGATGTTCTCGGCCACGGTCATGTGGCCGAACAAGGCATAATGCTGAAACACGAAACCGATGCCACGCGAGGCGATCGAGGTCTCGGTGACGTTGCGGTCCCCGAACCAGATTTCGCCCGTCTCCGGCATCTCGAGACCCGCGATGATGCGCAGCAGCGTTGTCTTGCCCGAGCCCGACGGGCCGAGCAGGGCGACGAACTCGCCGTCCGCGATTTCCAGGCTCACAGCGTTGAGCGCTGGATATGCGGCAAAGCTCTTCGAAATACCCTGAACCCGGATTCCCATTTCAGCCCCGAGCGGCGATCTGGTCGCGGTACCGCCATTCGAGTGCGCTCTTAAGAGCCAGGGTGACGAGGGCGAGGAGGGCGAGGAGGGAAGCGACTGCGAAAGCGGCAGTGAAGTTGTACTCATTGTAGAGGACCTCGACATGGAGGGGCATGGTGTTGGTTTCGCCGCGGATGTGGCCGGAGACGACGCTGACGGCGCCGAATTCGCCCATCGCGCGGGCATTGCAGAGAAGAACGCCGTACAACAGGCCCATTCGGATGTTGGGCAAAGTCACGTGCCAGAAGGTCTGCCAGCCGGACGCTCCGAGCGACAGTGCGGCTTCTTCGTCCTGACGGCCTTGAGCGGTCATCAGCGGGATCAGCTGACGGGCGACGAAGGGAAGGGTGATGAAGACGGTGGCAAGCACCAGGCCGGGCAGCGCAAAGATAATCTCCACGTCATGTGCGATCAGCCATTCGCCGAACCAGCCCTGCGCTCCGAACAGCAGCACGAACACGAGACCGGACACGACCGGCGAGACGGAGAAAGGCAGTTCGATCAAGGTGACGAGGATGATCTTGCCGCGGAAATTGTACTTGGAGATCGCCCACGCGGCGGCAATGCCGAAGACGACGTTGAGCGGTACCGCGATCGCGGCAACCAGCAGCGTCAGCTTGATCGCCGAGCGCGCGTCCGGTTCGCTCACGCCGGCTAACCACGCCGCCCAGCCGTCGTGAAGCGCCTCGGTGAGCACCACGCCGAGCGGAAGAAGCAGCATGAGTCCGATGTAGGAAAGCGCCGCTATGATCAGCAGCGCCTTGACGATGGCAGGTTCGCGGAGGTTGGAGCGGCGAGCCATTACGTAAGCCTCCGCTTCTGCCAGTGCTGAAGGAGGTTCAGGACTAGCAACATTGCGAAGGACACGACCAGCATAACGACCGCGATCGCGGCCGCGCCGGCATAATTATATTCCTCGAGCTGCGTAACGATCAGCAGCGGCGTGATTTCGGATTCGAACGGCATGTTGCCGGCGATGAAGATGACCGATCCATATTCGCCGGCGCCCCGCGCAAAGGCGAGAGCGAAGCCAGTCGCGAGGGCAGGGGCGATCGTCGGCAGGATCACCCGCCAGAAAGTCTGCATTCGGCTTGCGCCAAGCGTCAGCGCCGCCTCCTCGACGTCGCGCGAGACTTCCGTGAGCACCGGCTCAACCGTCCGAACGACGAACGGGAGGCCGATGAACACAAGCGCCAGCACGACGCCGGCCGGCTTGTAGGCGATCGCAATGCCCGCCTTGGCAAGCTGTTCGCCGATCAGGCCGGTATCGGCATAGAGCGTCGTCAGTGCGATGCCTGCGACCGCTGTCGGAAGAGCGAACGGAAGGTCGACCAGGGCGCCGACCAGACGCTTGAGCGGGAAATCATAACGGACCAGGACCCAGGCGACGAGCAGCCCGAAGAGGGCGTTCACGGCCGCCGCGAGGAAGGCCGCTCCGAAGGTCAATTTGTAGGACGCGATCGAGCGCGCGCTGAACGCGGCGGCGGCAAAGGTGTCCCATCCGCCGCCGGTGCTGCGTGCAAACACGGCGGCGAGTGGGATCAGGACGATCGCGGAGAGCCAGAAGATGGTGATTCCCATCGACAGGCCGAACCCAGGGAGCGGGGACGAGCCCCGCGATCGCCCCATTGCGGGAAGACTGATCGGAGTTCCGGCCATTAGAAGTCGACGTGGAGCCGGGTCGCGAGAGCATCGCCCTTTGTCTCACTGCCGACGGGATCGAGCGGGGTGTTGTTGCCTTTGAAGCGGACCCAGTTGAACATCAATTTGGCGTATGGATTGAAATACCAGTTGAGTCCAAGGGTCCAGCTGCTCACCTCGTTTCCGGCGCGTGCGACAACCGGCGTGTTCGACAGGTCGAGATGATCGTAGCGAAGCGCGACTTCGAACGCGCCCAACCCGTCTTTTCCAAGCTCGGTGAATGGCTTGACCCGGTCGAAGTTGCCGGCCTTGAACGGCCGCGTTTCGCCGGTCAGGAAGTAGGAGGCGTAGCCGTAATATCCGTCGAAATGTTCGTTATTCAGGCCAGGCCGAGTCAGCCATAGGCGCCCGGCTTCGCCGGCAAGCGTGAAGGGGCCAAATACGGTCGCCGCTTCCGCACCCGCGTAGCGCAGGTTCTTGACGCCGGTGATGACGCCGCTGTCGGCGATGTTCCCGTTGTCGATGCGGATGTTCGGGCGGTCGGACAGGCGAACCGCATCCTCCACATCGCCGCTCTTGAGAGCGGTCCGGTAAAAGCCCGAGAGACCGAGGTGGACGATCTTTCCGGTATCGAAGATCGGCTCCCAGGTCGCGCGGCCATTGAAGCCCCAGCTTTCGTCCGGCGTGCGGGTCAGCGTTGCCGGCGCGTTGTTGGAGCGTGCGATGCTTTCATTGTCGCCGAACAGGCCGGCGGAGAAGTTCAGCGTCTCCTTCGGCGCATAAGCGACCGACACACCGATCCGCCGTTCAGCGCCGGCATTGCCGAACGCGTTGGTGAACATGCCGCGTTCGAGGAAGGTGTTGTAATTGTCGCTGTTGTTGGACTCGAGCCCGAACGGTGCCTTGTGCTGGCCGACCGTAATCACCGTCTTCGGGATCTTGGTGTACTGCAGATAGGCGTCGAGCAGGTTCACGGTATTGCCGGCGAAATCGACTTCGATGCGGTAGGCGAAATTCTTGAACGCGGTGCCGTCGAAGCCGAGGCGGGCGCGGCGGAAGCCGGTGCCGTTGTTGTAGTCATAGCCGCCCTTGCGCTCGATGAAGGCGGCAACGTCGCCCTCGATCACGCCGCGCGGCTTCCAGGTGAAGGCGCCCGTCGGCTCGGATATTGTCGGCGCCCAGCTGAACTGCGCGGCCTTGGCGGCGCGGGTTTCTACGCTTTGCAGCCGGCCTTCGTTGAGTTCGGCCTGCTGCTCGAGTTCGGCGTTGCGCCCTTCGAGCTGCCGGATGCGCGCTTCTAGCGCGTTCAGCCGGTCCTGGAGCGCATCGCCGGTCGGAGCCGCTGCGGCCGCCGCAGGTTTGTCGTCTGCGACCAAAGTGTCGATCGGCGAGGCCGACTGCTGGTCGGTCGTCGTGGTCTGCGAAAAATCATCCGTCTGCTGGGCGACAGCGGGCGAGGAGAGCGCGAGGGCCGAAGCCCCCGCAAGAAGCAGGATGCGCATGAATGTTTCCCCCGAGTTGAGAGCTAGGTGACGATCAGCGCTTGGCGTCTTCGAAAATCTGGTCGAACAGGCCGCCGTCGTTGAAATGGTCGGCCTGCGCCTTCCTCCAGCCGCCGAAGTTTCCGATCTGGAACAGGCGGATGTTGGGGAAGCGCGCCTTGTATTTGGCCGCGACCTGCGGGTTGCGCGGGCGGTAGTAATTCTGCGCAATGATCTCCTGCGCTTCCGGCGTGTAGAGGAACTTGAGGTAAGCCTCGGCGACCTTGCGCGTGCCCTTGCGGTCGACGACCTTGTCGACAACGGCGACCGGGGGTTCGGCAAGGACCGACACGGACGGAACGACGATGTCGAATTTGCCGCGGCCGATCTTGTTGACGGCCAGGAACGCCTCATTCTCCCAGGCGATCAGCACGTCGCCCTGGCCGCGCTGCACGAAGGTGGTGGTCGCACCGCGGGCGCCGCTGTCGAGCACCGGCACGTTTTTGAACAGGCGGGTGAGAAATTCCTTGGCCTTGGCCGGGCTGCCGTACTTCTGCCGGGCGTAGCCCCAGGCGGCGAGATAGTTCCAGCGGGCACCGCCGCTGGTCTTCGGGTTGGGCGTAATCACTTTGACGCCCGGCTTGATGAGGTCGTCCCAGTCGTGGATGCCCTTCGGGTTGCCCTTGCGGACCAGGAATACGATCGTCGAATAATATGGCGAACTGTTGGCGGGCAGGCGGCTCTGCCAGTTCGGCGCGATCAGCTTTTTATCGGCGATGGCGTCGATGTCATAAGCGAGCGCCAGGGTGACGACATCGGCGGGCAGGCCGTCGATGACCGAGCGCGCCTGTTTGCCCGAACCGCCATGGCTCTGACGAATCTGGACCGCGCCGCCGCCGCCAGCCTGCCACTTGCGGGAAAAGGCGCTGTTGATCGCGACGTAAAGCTCGCGGGTCGGGTCGTAGGAGACGTTGAGCAGCTGCGTAGGCGCAGCGGCAGCGGCAGTGACGGGCGCCGCGACCATTGATGCGACGGCCAAGGAGGCGAGAACCGAACGGACGAGTTTCATGAGCACGAATCCCCTGGTGAGTTCATGTGCTCCTATATCTCGAGTTCACTACTAGACAATAGGGGAAATGTCCCCCCGCGAAATTTTTGCCCGAGCTTCTACCTTTTAATGCCTTGGAAAATCCGGTCGAACACTCCGCCTTCGGCGAAATAGGTCTTCTGCGCGTTGCGCCAGCCGCCGAAATCCTTGTCGATGGTCAGCAGTTGCAGCTGCGGGAATTTGGTCGGGGAGGCCGCTAATGCGGCGGCATCGCGCGGACGGTAGAAATGCCTGGTGATGATCTTCTGCCCTTCGGGCGTGTAGAGGAAGTTCAGGTACGCGTTGGCGACTTCCGTCGTGCCCTTCTTCTTGGCATTGGCCTCGACCACCGCGACGGGCGGCTCGGCGAGGATCGAGATGGACGGGACGACGATCTCGAACTTGTCCTTTCCGCCGCTCGCAAGCGCGAGATAGGCCTCGTTCTCCCAGCTGATCAGGACGTCGCCAAGCCCGCGCTCCGCGAACGTGGTGGTGGCTCCGCGGGCGCCGCTGTCGAGCACCGGAACGTTGCGGAAAATCTGGCTCACGAAGCGCTCGGCGGCCTGATCCGACCCGCCCGTCTTGCGGCCGTAGCCCCAGGCCGCGAGGAAGTTCCAGCGGGCGCCTCCGCTGGTCTTCGGGTTGGGGGTGATCACCTTCACGCCCGGACGCGCAAGGTCGTCCCAGTCGCGGATGTGCCTCGGATTGCCCTTGCGAACGAGGAATACGATCGTCGAAGTGTAGGGTGAGCTGTTGTTCGGAAGCTTCGTCTGCCAGTCCGCGGGCAGCGACTTCGCCTTTTCGGCGATGGCGTCGATGTCGTAGCCGAGCGCAAGCGTCACCACGTCGGCCTGCAGCCCGTCGATCACCGCGCGCGACTGCTTGCCCGACCCGCCGTGCGACATGCGCACGGAGACGTCTTGTCCCTTCTCGGCCTTCCATTTCTTCGCGAAGGCGGCGTTGATGTCGCTGTAGAGTTCGCGCGTCGGATCGTAGGAGACGTTGAGGAGCTCGACCTTCTTGCCATCTGCGCCGTCGCCTGACCCGCAGGAGGAAAGTGCGAGGGCAGCAAGCGCGGCGCAGAAGATACGTCGGTTCATCGTCTCGTCTCCAGTGCAGGTCGACGGGACAGAACGCCCCCGTCCCGGAAATCGCGCAACGCAGGCATGCACGGCCCGTTCCCGAGCCGGCCCCAAGGGTCGCGTGCGCTCAGTTAAAGCTCACCCTTCCATTTTGTGATGCGTCGTTCCACGATGTGGAAAATAGGAGAGGTTCATGCGATTCGCGTTGCTGTTCTTGGCTGCACTATTGTCGATGAGCACGGTCGCGCACGCTGGCGACGTCGTGCCGTTCGACGACGGCTGGCGTTTCGCGAAGGGTGATATCGCCCGCGCCGAGGCGACCGCAGCGGCGGATGCGGGGTGGCAGCTGGTGAGCACGCCGCATGACTGGTCGATCGCCGGTCCGTTCGACGAACATGCACTTGCGACCGGCTCCGGCGGGTTCCTGCCGACGGGAGTTGCCTGGTACCGCAAACATTTCGACCTGGCCCCCAAGGCGCGCGGCAAGCGGCTTTTCATCGAGTTCGACGGGGTGATGGATCGATCCGGCGTTTGGATCAACGGAATGCACCTCGGGCACCGGCCGAACGGCTATTCGAGCTTCCGCTATGAGCTGACGCCGTTCCTGAAGGATCGCGACAATGTCGTTGCGGTTCGGGCGGATACGAGCGCTCAGCCGGCGTCGCGCTGGTACGCGGGATCGGGCATCTATCGTCACGTGCGGCTGATCGTCAGCGGCGACGTGCATATCGACACGTGGGGCACGCGGGTAACGACGCCGTCGCTCGATGGGCCGCGCGCGACGGTCAAGGTCGAGAGCAGCATCCTCAACGAGTCCGCCGCGCCGCGCATCGGCCGCCTGGAAGTCGCAATCCTCGATCCGAACGGCCGCACTGTTGGGACTGCCCTAAGCCAACCGATGTCTCTTCCGGCTCAGCGCGTGACGAAACTGTCAGCCGAGGCCGTGCTCGCCAATGCGCGGCGCTGGGACATCAAGGATCCTGCGCTCCATCGCGCAATCGTGCGCGTGGTCGGCGAAGGGGGCGCGGAGCTCAACCGCGACGAAGTGACGTTCGGCATCCGCGACGCGCGGTTCGAGGCCGCGACGGGCTTTTGGCTCAACGGCCGCAACATCAAGCTTAAGGGGGCCGCGCTTCATGCCGACGGCGGCGCGCTTGGAATGGCGGTCCCGCTGGCTTTCTGGGAACGGCGGCTGCGCGGACTGCAGAAGCTCGGCGTCAATGCGATCCGCACTGCCCACCATCCGTTCAGCCCGGAAGTGCTCGACCTCTGCGACCGGCTCGGAATCATCGTGATGGACGAGGCGTTCGACATGTGGACGGTCGCCAAGAACCCGCACGATTATCATTTGTTCTTCACCGATTGGTCGTCGATCGACGCGCGCGACTTCGTCCGCCGCGACCGCAATCATCCCAGCGTCGTCATCTGGTCGATGGGCAACGAGATCCACGATACGGCTTATCCGGTCGTCACAAAATCGATCATCGAGAGCCTGAAGGCGATCTTCCACGAGGAAGATCCGACCCGGCCGGTGACCATGGCGTTGTTCAGGCCGAATACGACCGGGGATTATCAGAACGGTGTCGCCGAACTGCTTGACGTGGTTGGGCAGAATTATCGCGAGAAGGAACTGGCGAAAGCGCATGCCGACAAGCCGACGTGGAAGATCGTCGGAACGGAGAACAGCAAGAATCGGGAGAGCTGGCTCGTGGTCCGTGACGATCCCGCTTATGCAGGCATGTTCCTGTGGACCGGCGCAGATTATCTCGGGGAGGCGGATCGCTCGGGTTGGCCGGCAATTTCCAACCCGTCGGGCCTGGTCGACCGCACGGACGTGGTGAAGCCAGAAGGCCTCGAGCGGGCGAGCTGGTGGTCGGAAGCGCCGGTGATCTCGATCGCGCGCCGGATTACGCAGCGGATCGACACCAGCGAGCTTCCGACGATGGTCGGCGTCGCAATGCCGCAGCCGAAAGGCGCCGGCGCGCTGGCCGATTGGACGCCTGCGGACCTGTCGCCGCACCCGGAGAAGGTGGAGGTGTATAGCAATGCGCCCGAGGTCGAGCTTTTCCTCAACGGCAAGTCGCTCGGCCGCAAGCCGCGCAACGCCGACGATAGGGCGCGGCAGTGGGAAACGATCTTCGTGCCGGGGAGCGTGCGAGCTCTAGGCTATGACGGCAAACGCAAGGTGGGCGAGGCAGTGCTGCGGACGGCGGGTCCAGCCATCGCGCTGCGCCTAGTGTCGGAAAGCACAAGCGTCGGGCACGGCTTCGACGACCTCGCCTTCGTTCGTGTCGAGGCAGTGGACGCGAGCGGCATGGTCGTGCCCGGTGCCGCCGACGAGGTGAGCTTGAGCGTCACCGGCGCAGGTAATCTCGTGGCCTTCGACAATGGCGCGGTTGCCGACCACACGCCGTTCCAGTCGCCCATCCGCAAGCTGAAAGACGGCAAGGCGCTGGCGACGGTGCGGGGGAATGGAACGAACGGCAGCATTCAGGTGACGGCTTCGGCGCCCGGGCTCAAATCGGCTTCGGCGCGGATCGCGGCGCGGTGAGGGGAGAACGCCTATGAGAATGAAGCTTTTCATCCGTGCCGGGCTCGCGACGATTGCGATCCTTGGCGCCCCGGCAGCCGAAGCCCAGGTTGGCCGGCGTTTCCCGCCCGAGAAACAGGTCATTGTCGACCCCGTGACCAAACGGCCGATCATCTTCCTCACGTCGGGCAAGAGTTCGGACAGCAAGCCCTATCAGACACATCCTTCCTGGGCGGCGGACGGCGTGCACATCGTCTTCCGCTCAAGCACGCGCTCGCCGGACGGCCCGCAGGCTTTCGCGGTCAATGAAAAGACCGGCGACATCATCCAGCTGACGGAAGGCGAGGGCGTCGGGATCAGCAGTCTCAATCTCGCCCGCAAGTCCAACACGCTCTATTACATGCGCCGCAGCGGATCAGGACCCGGCGGCACGACGCGACTGATCAGGGTCGACCTGACCGCACTGATTTTCGACGGGATGGCGGGCAGGGTCAAACCGGCTGGATATGAGCAGGTTGTCGCAACGATGCCCGCCGGTCATGTCGAAGCGGGAGGGTTCACGCTCGATGCCGATGAAAGGACGGCCTATGTCGGCTTCGACGCGCGAGTCGCGCCGCCGCGGCCGCAGGGACAGCCGGTCCCGCAAGTGCCAGGCGGAATCCGCGCCATCGATCTTGCCACGGGCGCGGTTCGGACAGTGCTCGAGACACAGTTTCGGATGGGCCATGTGCAGGCCAATCCCTTCGTTCCCGGCGAGATCCTCTACTGCCACGAAACCGGCGGTGATGCTCCGCAGCGGATGTGGGTGGTCAAGGCCGACGGAACCGGAAACCGGCCGCTGTTCGAGGAGGGGCCGACCGACTGGGTCACGCATGAGCAGTTTGCCGATGCCAACCATGTGATCTTCAACCTGATGGGGCACCAGCGGGGACTGCGGAAGCGGCCGACGGGAGTCTTCGTCGTGTCGCTGCGCGACGGCACGGTCGACGATCTGGGACAGCTTCCGGTGAATGCGCCGAGCGGTCCTGCCGGCGGCTTCTGGCACAATGCCGTAACCTATGACGGGAGGCTCGCGGCGGCGGACGATTTCGACGGCAACATCACGCTGATCGACCGCCGGACCAACGCGCGGACCCTGCTCAGCACGGGACATGTGATGCGCCCCGACCATGCGCATCCGAGCTTCAGCGCCGACAATAAGAGGCTGCTGATCCAGTCAGGGCTGCTGACCCATGGCAAGACCCTGGCTCTTGCGATCGTTCCGGTCGACACGGCCACAGCGGGCAAGCCGCAGTAGGCGCCGCGCTCTAGTTGGACGCCAGCAGCGCTGCGGCGGCCTGCTTTTCTGCCGAGCTCATCCGCCGCTCGAGCGCTGCAAGCGCCGTCGGCGCGTTGTCATTGCCGAGCACCGATGCGCGCTTCATCCAGGCCCAGGCGCGAACGAGATCCCGCGTGCCGCCTTCGCCACGCGCCATCATCGCAGCGAGGTTGAACATGCCTTCGGGGTCGGCGCCCCTGGCCGCCTGCTCGAACCATTTGCGAGCCATTGCTGGGTCTCGGGGCAGCACCTTGCCTTCGTAGAAGAAGCTTCCGAGCGCGGCTTCGGCAGCGCTATTCCCCTGGAGCGCGGCGGACTTGTAAAGGCCGGCGGCCATCTGCGGGTCTGCCTTGACGCCTTCCCCAAGGTCATAGGCCCGCCCCAGCGCAAACAGGGCGCCCGAATGTCGACCCTTGGCGGCCGTCTTATACCAAAGCAGCGCCTTCTGGACGTCGGCGGGAACCCCATCGCCGCCGTAATAATAGAGTTCGGCAAGAGCGTACTGGGCGCTCGGCAGCCCGAACTTCGCGGCTTTGAGATAGTAGTCGGCGGCCTTTTTCGCATCGCGGGGAACGCCCGCGCCATTGGCATGGATTTCGCCCAGAGCATTCGCTGCAGCAAGGTGCCCAACTTCAAGCGCCCGGGCGTACCATTTCCGGGATTCGGCGAGGTCTTTCGGGATGCTCTTGAATCCCGTCCGGTAGATGTTGCCGAGGATCACCGCTGCTTCACCCATGGCCGTATTCATGTCGGGCTGCCTCGGGTCGAATACCGGGGTCTGAGTGCGCGCATCGAAAGGGCTGCTCGCGACCTTCTTCAGCCATTTCACGCCTTCGAGCGGGTCCGGGTTGTCGCCAAGGCCCTGAAGGTAGAGCTTGCCAATGAACAGCGCCGCCTCGTCACCGCCTTCGCCCCATTGAAGCTTGCTGAATGCCCGGCGGAACCACTGGAAGGATTCGTTGAAGCGGCGCTGGTCGAATAGGGCGAGGGCCGTCGGAAGGGTCGAATCGTGGGCAACGATGTACGCACGCCCGCGCGATGCTCGGTCGTTCAGTCGTCCGATGCCGTCTGCGCGCGCATCGCTGCGATCGGACTCCATGCCCGGCATGGCCGATCGTCCACCGTCGGCGGCGTAGGTGCCTCGGCAGACGGCGAGGGCGTTCGCCATCCTCACATCGGGGTCAAGCGCCTGCCCGTCTCCCACCAACAGCGACGGGTCCGGGTCAAGGGCCAGTATCTCGGAAGCATTGGTCTGTGCCGGGTTCACCGGGTCGAGCGCGTTGGATTGGCCGCGATCCGTCTTGCCGCGCGCACCGAATCGCGACTTCGGCGTTTCCGGAAGCGCCGACCCGGGCGGGCTTAGCGGCGGCGCGTTATAGTCCGCGTTCCGTGGCATGCGCGTGGGCAGGAAAAATGTCGGCCCCATCAGCGGATTTCCGCCCGCAGCTTCCAGCTGCGCGCGAAGCGACGGGTCGTTTCGAACCAGCGCTTCGCAGGTTGCCGAGCGTGGCGCCTCGGCAGTCGGCATGCGCCGGCCGTTGACGACAATGCCCTGATTCTGTGCGGAGTCCTTCGCCGGTGTCGCGGCAGTTTGCGCTTGCGCCTGCCATGCTGCGATCAGCGCCGCACTCCCGAACAGTGCGAATCCACGCCGTTTCATAGGCCGCCCTCCATGATCAATTCGGCTCGGCACGGCTGAAAACTGCCATAAGCCAATGATGAGATCAATGCGGTCCCGTCAATCGGGATCAAAGCGACCAGCGTGCCACATATTGCAACTGATAGGGGATCGGCCTGCCTTGGTCGTCACGCGCCGGGCGGAAGCGGAGGCGCTGCTCGATCAGTGGGCACAAGGCGCCATCGACAGAGGAGTCTCCGCTCGATCGCACCACCCTGCAGCTGTCGGCCGTTCCGTCGGGCTCAACCCGCAGCGATACCATGGCAATGCCCTGCGGCATCCGGTAGCCGGCAATCGCCCGGTAATCGCCGCGGCTGATGTTGCGGACCAGTTGCGCCGGGGTGAAGCGCGAATAGTCGCGCGCGCCCGTGCCACCACCGCCGAGGCCATTGCCGGAGCCGCCCGCGCCAGTGCCGCTGCCGGCCGTCGAAGCGCCCGCGCTCGACGCACTTCCGGTCGAAGCAACCGGCGCGGCGGCAATTTTTGGCGCCTGTAGCGGTTTGACCTTGGGAGCGACGATTTCAGTGGGCACGGCCTTCTTGCCGGCCGCGCCTTCCTTCTCCCTGGCCCGTTCCGCGCGCGGTTGCGGGGGCGGTGGAGGCGGCGGTGGAGGCTCCGGCTGGAGGACGTCGAACGCCTTCAGGCTATCGACCGCGCGAGCGATCGTGTGCACGTTCAGCCCGGCAAGGATGATGGCGGCGAGTCCCGCATGGACGAGCGCCACCGCGGCGACCGCTTTCGCCTTGTCCGGTGCCTCTGCTGTCCCTCGATAGTGCGGCATGCGCGAGCGTCCCTGTGATGATGGAAACGCATAACGGCCGTAATGTTTTCGGGCGGCGGAAAACCTAAAACCTCACGATATTCGATGCCAGGCGATCCGCCTCGGCGCGGTCGTGGGTGACGTACAGGATGGGGATGTTGAGCTCGTCGCGGATACGCTCGATGACGGCCATGATCTCGTGCCTGCGAGGCTCGTCGAGCGACGACAATGGTTCGTCCATGAGCAGTGCTCGCGGCGCGGCGAGCAGGGCGCGGCCGATCGCGACGCGTTGCGCCTCGCCACCCGAGAGCGAGGCGGGCCAGCGGTCGAGCAGATGCCCGATGCCGAGGAACTCGATCGCTTGCTCGGGCTCCATCCAGCGACTTTCGCGGTGAGCAAGCTGGTGGCCGTAGAGCAGGTTCGCCCGCACCTTGCGGTGAGGAAATAGCCGACCATCCTGAAAGACGTAGCCTATGCGCCGTTTTTCGGGAGCGAGATCGACATCGGTGGCGGCGTCGAACAGGTTTACGTCGGCGACGCGGATGTGACCCGCGGCCGGGCGCAGCAGGCCGGCCACCATGTTGAGGACCGACGTCTTGCCGCTTCCGGACGGGCCCAGCAGGACGGTAAGGCCCGGGCCGACACGAAACGCCTTGTCCAGCGCGAATTGCCCGAGCCGGCGCTCGACCTTGATATCAAAGGACATGGCCCGGCCTGCTTCCGGCGCCGCGCCGGCTGATCCATTCCGAAGCGATCACCGCAAGCAGCGACAGCAGGACCGACATGACGGCAAGGCGCACAACCGCGCTTTCCCCTCCTGGCACCTGCAGCAGGCCGTAGATGGCCAGTGGCAAGGTCCGAGTCTCGCCGGGAATGTTGGAGACGAAGGTGATGGTTGCCCCAAACTCACCGATCGCACGCGCGAAACCGAGCACGAGCGCGGCAATGATTCCGGGCATCGTCAGCGGCAATGTCACGCTTGCAAAGGCGCGCCATGAGCTGGCGCCGAGCGTTCGGGCGACTCCTTCCAGCCGCCGGTCGACCGCCTCGATCGACAGGCGGATCGCTCGTACCATCAACGGAAGCGCCATGATGCCCGAGGCGATGGCTGCTCCCGTCCAGCGAAAGATGACTGTGACGCCGAACCATTGATCGAGGACCATGCCGATGACGCCGTTGCGCCCGAACGCGAGCAGCAACAGCCAGCCGATGACCACCGGCGGGACTACGAGCGGCAGATGAACCAATCCGTCAACCAGCGACTTGCCGGGGAAACGTGCCCGCGCCAGCAGATAGGCGAGTGCAAAGGCGAGCGGGAGCGTCAGCAGGACCGCCGCGATGCTGACCTTCAGGGAAAGCACGACAATCCCCCACTCTTCCACGGTAAGCACGGGCGGCTAATGCACAACAAAGCCGAAGCGGCGGAAGATGGCCTTTCCGGCTGGCGAGACGAGGAAGCGGCGGAAGGGTTCGGCTTCGGCGTTGCTGGAAGAGCGGAGCAAAGCGATTGGGTAGGAGATTACCGGGTGGGATTGCGCCGGGAAGCGAGCGACGATCCGCACCTTGTTCGATGCGATTGCATCGGTTTCGTAGACGATGCCTAGCGGCGCTTCCGCGCGCTCGACGAAAGCAAGCGCCGCGCGCACATTTTCGGCCGGTGCCAGTCTGGCTTCTACGCTATTCCAGACGCCAAGCCTGATCAAAGCGGCCTGGCCATATTTCCCAGCGGGAACTGAGCCGGGATCCGCGATCGCCAGCCGGCCATGGCCAAGCGCCTTCGCCAAGGGAAATCCAGGTCGGATCTGGAGCTTTTCGGAACTAGCGCGCGGAGCAATCAACACCAGCCGATTGCCGAGGAAGCTGCTGCGTGATCCGGGCCGCAGGAGGCCCTTCTTCTGAACGTCGTCCATCCAGTCTTCGTCTGCTGAGATGAGCAGGTCCGCCGGGGCGCCGGCTTCGATCTGCCGAGCGAGGGCGGAAGATGCGCCAAAGGAGATCGTCGGCCGAACGTGCCCTCGCGCAGCCCAGGCATCGGCTGCGGTCGTCAGCGATTCCTGGAGGCTTGCGGCGGCGAACACCAACGGAGCACGGTTCTGCGCGGCGCCGGGAGATGCGCACAGCGCGGCGAGCAAAACCAGAAACTTAGACCGCAAGGATTTCATAGTCGCTCCGCGAGAAGCGACGGCCTATTCGGTGGCGCCTTGAGGCGCAACTCTGCCCGCGCGCGGCTACTCCGCGAGGGCCGCGTCACACCGTTGCGACGTCGTACACCACTACCTTGCGCCAAAGATGGCCGCAGTCGGCAACGAACTGCTGGTGGAGCGGATGGTCCTGATAGGCTTTCTGCTCGGCAAGGCTGTCGAAATTCATCAATTCGGCCACGTCGAAGCTTGAGTCGACGACTTCGCGCTGCTCGGTCGAGGCGGGGACGCCGATCTCAAGGCCGCGAACGACATCGATGTCGGCAAGTGTATGCAAGCCGGCAATGAGTTGGTCGCGATCCTCGGTAGAGCCTGCCCGCTTGAGCCAGAAAAAGACCTGGTGGATAATCACGGCGTGGGCTTTTGCTCGAGCCACTTCTCCAGCCATTTGATGGTGTAGTCGCCCCCGAGGAAGGCCTCGTCCTCAATGATGCGCTGGTGGAGCGGGATCGTCGTTTTCATGCCTTCGACCACGAATTCCTCGAGCGCGCGCTTGAGGCGGCGGATGCAGGTGTCGCGGTCGGACCCGTACACGATCAGCTTGCCGATCATGCTGTCGTAATAAGGGGGCACGCGATAGCCGGTGTAGAGGCCGCTATCGACGCGGACGTGCATGCCGCCGGGAGCGACGTAGTTTTTCACGAGCCCGGGTGACGGGGCGAAGGTCTGCGGGTCCTCGGCATTGATTCGGCATTCGATCGCGTGGCCCTGAAGCTGGATCTGGTCCTGGCTGAAGCTGAGGCCTTCGCCGCAGGCGACGCGGATCTGTTCGCGCACCAGGTCGATGCCGCTGATCATCTCGGTCACCGGATGCTCGACCTGCAGCCGCGTGTTCATTTCGATGAAGTAGAATTCGCCATTCTCGTAAAGGAACTCGATGGTGCCGGCGCCGCGATAGGCCATGTCGGCCATTGCCTTGCGGACGATCTCCCCCATGTGCGCGCGCTGCTCGGCCGAAATTACCGGGGACGGCGCCTCCTCGATCACTTTCTGGTGGCGGCGCTGGACCGAGCAGTCGCGCTCGCCAAGATGGATCGCATTGCCTTCGCCGTCACCGAACACCTGGAATTCGATATGCTTGGGGTCGGAGAGATATTTTTCCATGTAGACGGTGTCGTCGCCGAACGCCGCCTTGGCCTCCGATGAGGCCTGAGCCATCAGGCTTTCGAGCTGGTCTTCGGACGGGACCACCTTCATTCCGCGGCCGCCGCCGCCCGACGCAGCCTTGATCAGGACCGGATAGCCGATCTCTTCAGCCATGGCGGCTGCTTCGGCGATGCTTTCGAGCGGCCCGGGCGAACCGGGGACGAGCGGCAGGCCGAGCGCCGCGGCGGTGCGCTTCGCCTCGATCTTGTCGCCCATCGTGCGGATATGTTCGGGCTTCGGGCCGACCCAGATGATGTTGTGGTGCTCGACGATCTCGGCGAACTGGGCATTCTCCGAGAGGAAGCCGTAGCCGGGGTGGATCGCGTCGGCATGGACGACTTCGGCCGCCGAGATGATGTTGGGGATGTTGAGATAAGAGTCGGTTGCGGGCGGCGGACCGATGCACACGGTCTCGTCGGCAAGCCGGACGTGCATCGCGTCCGCATCCGCGGTCGAGTGCACGGCGACCGTCTTGATGCCCATTTCGTGGCACGCGCGGTGGATTCGCAGCGCAATCTCGCCGCGATTGGCGATCAGCAGCTTCTTGATCGGCATGGTTTCGCCTTAGCCGATGATCACGAGCGGCTGGTCGAACTCGACCGGCTGCGAGTCGGAGACCATGATCTTCTTGACCACGCCGCCGGCGGGAGCGGTGATCGGGTTCATCACCTTCATCGCCTCGACGATCAGCAAGGTGTCGCCAGCCTTTACCGGCTTGCCGACCTCGATGAAGGGCGGGGAGTCGGGTGCGCTCGACATGAAGGCGGTGCCGACCATCGGCGACTTTACGGTCTGGCCGTCCAGCACTTCGGCTGCTGCAGCAGCGGCCGCGGTGTTCGCGGCTTCGGTCTTGGCCTCAGCGGCGATGGAAGCGGCAGTCGGGGCAACGGGCGCCGGGGCGGGGGGCGCGCCGGCGAATACAGGCGCCGGGTTGCGGCACACCTTGATCTTGCGGTCGCCATCCTCAACTTCGATTTCCGTCAGTTCATTGTCGGTCAGGAGCTGGGCGAGCTCACGCACCAGCGCCGGATCGATGCGCATTGCACCGTCCTGCTCGCGGTCGGCCATGGCTTTGGTCCCCTTGTTCATTTCCTGTTGCCCTGAGGCTTTAACGTCGTGCGCGGCCTAGTTGCAGAGCCGGGCGGCCGCGTCCAGTGCGGAGAGGTAACCCCTTGCGCCCAAACCTTTAATTACCTGCGTCGCGGCCATCGCCACAAAATCGGTGTGGCGGAAGGATTCGCGCGCGTCTGGATCGCTGAGATGGACTTCGATAACCGGCGTTTTGATCGACTTTACGGCGTCGTGGAGTGCGACCGAAGTGTGGCTGTAGCCGCCGGGATTGATGACGACGGCCGCCGCGCCGGTGTCCTCGGCCTCATGCAGCCAGTCGATGAGGTGGCCTTCGTGGTTGGACTGGCGGATGTCGGCGGCGAAGCCAAGCTTGTCCGCATGTTCCGCGATCATGGTGGCAATATCGTCAAGGCTCTGCGTGCCGTAGATCTCCGGCTCCCGCTTCCCGAGGCGGTTGAGGTTGGGCCCGTTCAAGATGAAGATCGTCTTCGCCATTTGCGTGTCGCGATGGACCTTCCTATCTGCCCTTTGTCAATGAGTCTCGATGAGTCCCTCTCGATCCGGGTCAACGGTGAGCATCGCCGCGCGGCGCCCGGGATCAGCATCACCGACCTGCTGGTCGAGCTTGGGCTCGACCCGCTGCGCGTGGGGGTGGAGCGCAATCTAGAGCTCGTGCCCAAGTCGACATTGGCCGAGGTGCAGGTCGAGGACGGCGACGATTATGAGATCGTCCATTTCGTGGGGGGTGGTTGAGTGAACGCGCAGAACAAGACCGTCGCCGACACCTGGACCGTCGCGGGGCGCACCTTCACGTCGCGGCTGATCGTGGGGACCGGCAAGTATAAGGATTTCGCGCAGAACGCGGCGGCGGTCGAGGCTTCGGGCGCGGAGATCGTCACGGTGGCGGTGCGGCGGGTCAATATTTCCGACCCAAGCCAGCCGGTGCTGATGGACTATATCGACCCGAAGAAGGTCACCTATCTTCCGAATACCGCCGGCTGTTTCACCGCCGAGGACGCGATCCGCACGCTCCGGCTGGCGCGCGAGGCCGGCGGCTGGAACCTCGTGAAGCTGGAAGTGCTAGGTGAGGCGCGGACGCTCTATCCCAACATGGTCGAGACCATCCGCGCAACCGAAGTGCTGGCGAAGGAAGGGTTCGATGTGATGGTCTATTGCACCGACGATCCGATCGCGGCGAAGCAGCTCGAGGATGTCGGCGCGGTCGCGATCATGCCTCTGGGCGCGCCGATCGGGTCGGGGTTGGGTCTGCAGAACCGTGTTACGATCCGGCTGATCGTCGAGGGTGCCAAGGTGCCGGTGCTGGTCGATGCGGGAGTGGGGACGGCGAGCGATGCAGCCGTCGCGATGGAGCTCGGCTGCGACGGCGTGCTCATGAATACGGCGATCGCGGAGGCGAAGGATCCGGTGCTGATGGCGCGCGCAATGAAGTCGGCAGTGGAGGCAGGACGCATGGCCTATCTCGCGGGGCGCATGCAGAAGCGCCGCTATGCCGACCCGAGCAGCCCGCTCGCCGGACTTATTTGATTGCCGTGACTATGTGCGCCGAAAGGTCGGAGTCGAAGGTTTCGCCCTTCACTAGCTGCTCCAGCGCGTGCGAGGCGGCGTCTGCGGCGACGCCGAGCCCGTCGGGATCGCGCTCTTCGATCTCCGCCTTGAGCGGGCAGCCCAATACCAGGCCGACAGCCGCTTCGCGGGGCGAGGTTCGGTAGCTCTTTAGCGGCACCGTTTTGAACTGGATGTCGCTGAATCCGGCAGCAAGAAGATCATGCTCGATAAGCGCGGGATTGGCGTAGCCAAAGGGCGTGCGGGCGAGAAAGCCCGGCGGGTCGTTCGGATAGAGGCGTGCAACCGAATCATGCACGAGTTGCGAGACCGGATTTCGGTCGAGACGGTCCCAGATTACGAGCATGTAGCGACCGCCGTCGCGCAGAACGCGCCGGGCCTCGGCATTGCCGCGCACTTTATCCGGAAAGAACATGATTCCGAATTGGCAGACGACGAGGTCGAAAATGTCGTCGTCGAACGGGAGGTCCTGCGCGTCCGCCTGACGAAAGCTGACCTTGTCCGCTGAAATTCGCGCGGCCGCCACGTCGAGCATCGCCTGGTTGAGGTCGGTCGCGACGATCTCCGCCTCGGGGCAGGCCCGGTGCAGCGCCTGGGTGAGGATGCCGGTTCCGGCAGCTGTCTCAAGAATGCGTTTGGGTGACAGAAGCGCCGCACGACGCGCGACTTCCTGCGCATAGGGTTCGAACAGCAGAGGACCGAGATTGCTGTCGTACAGGGCAGGGATGGAGCCGGCGAACGCCGTGTCCGAACTGCTCATCGCACGGCTGTCGCAAAGTGCGCAGACATGGCCATCTCCTTGCCATCCCACGGCATCAGCGCGTCGACAAGCGCGGTTGCAGCCGCCTCGACTGTTCCCGCCGGTTGCTCGTCGAGATGGCATCGGATCGGCGGCGAGAGCGTCAGGGCCTCGCCGAGCACCCGCGCATCAAGGATTTGCGAAAGTCCCACCGTCTCCAGCTTTACGTCACTGAAGCCGGCGTTGGCCAAATCCCGGATAATAACCTCGGGATCGCAATAGGCATAGGCCACGTCGCGCAGGAAGTTCGGGGCTCCCGCCGGCAGGAAATCCGACAGCGTCTCGGAAGCGGCAAACATCGCGGGAGATCGCCGCAGGCAGTCCCATGTCGTCATCAGATATGAACCCCCGGGCTTGAGCACCCGGTAAATTTCTTCGTGCGCTTCAAGCTTGTCGGGGAACACGGTGAAGCCGAAATTGCACACGGCCAAATCGAACGTCTTGTGCGGGTAGGGCAGCGAAAGGACATCCGCGACCTCATAGTGGACGCGGTGCGATTTTACGCGCTTTACCGCCAGGTCGACCATCCGCTGATTGAGGTCCGATGCCCAGATTTCGGCGTCGGGAAGCGCCCCGTGAAGGGCCTTTGTCGTCGCCCCGGTTCCGCAAGCGATCTCGACTATGTTTCTGGCCTGGCAACCTCGCAATCGGCGACCGGTCTCTTCCGCATAAGGACCGAACAACAAGGGTACGAACACGCTGTCGAACACAACAGGAGTCGACCCGGTAGACACCGAGCGCGGCTTCATGAATGTCTCTCCCCCTCGGACATTCGCATGCCCGAGGAGTTGGATATGCCATAAATCAACGCACCCGGCGAATCCGCTGGAATGGCCTCGGCTCGGCGACGCGGCATGGGAGCTGAATAAATCCCGAGAAGTTTCAATCGGAAATGGAAGAAGGGGAGCGTTTTACTGTTCCGAGCGTAGACTCGTCTGCTCGGGGACTTTGCGGAGACGACCCATGCCGAACAGGCGCGGGGGCGCGCCGGGCAGCTTCGGCGCGCCGCTGGACAAGATTGTCACGAGCTTCCCGGCGGATGGCGCGCGAGCCGCATTCAAGCTCAAGGAGCCGCAGCCGTCGACCACGCACCTGAGCCGCGAAGAATTCGGAGCAACCATCCGTGCCGCCTTCCTGCTGATCGACCGGGTCGACGAGCGCTGATCAACCGCGCTTGCGGAGGTCACTCAAGGTCTTTGCGCTGGTGATCTGTTCGACATCGGTCTTGAGGTGGAGCAGGCGGATGCCTGTCCGCTCGAGAGCGCGGTCGAACGCCGGCGCGAAATCTTCGGTGCGCTCGACCGTTTCCGCCCAGCCGCCGAACGATCTCGCGAGCGCGGCGAAGTCGGGGTTCTTCAATCCCGTGCCCGAGACGCGCTCCGGATAGTCGCGCTCCTGGTGCATGCGGATCGTGCCGTAGCTCGCATTGTCGACCAGGACGACCAGCAGGTCCGCGCCATATTGGGCGGCGGTCGCGAGTTCCTGACCGTTCATCAGGAAGTCGCCGTCGCCCGAGACGCAGACGACCGGGCGATCCTTGAAGCGCAGGGCGGCCGCAACGGCCGCGGGCAGGCCGTAGCCCATCGTGCCGGAGGTCGGCGCCAGCTGAGTGGGCATTGTGCCGTAGCGCCAGTAGCGGTGCCACCAGCCGGAATAGTTGCCGGCGCCGTTGCAGATGATGCTGTTCTTTGGGAGGCGTTGGCGCATGTCGGCGACGCACGGCCCGAGGTCGAGCGTTACGCCTTCGCGCGGCTGGGGTTCGGACCAGTCGAGCCACTCGCGATGCGCTTCCTCGCCTGCGCTGAAACGAACCAGGTCCGGATCGTGCCAGGTGGCGATGGTTTCGGCGAACTCGCCCATGTCGGCGCAGATCGGCAAGTCGGTGCGATAGACGTGGTCGAGCTCGTTGGGGTCCGGATGGACATGGACGAGGAGCTGTTCCGGGTGGTCGGGCGTGATGAGGTTGTAGCCTTCGGTCGTGGACTCACCGAGCCGAGTGCCGACGGCGAGAATGAGGTCCGCTTCGCGGATGCGCTGCAGCAGTTTCGGGTTGGGTCCGTAGGCTAGATTGCCGGCATAGACCTGGCACGAATTGCAGACTGCGTCCTGACGACGGAAGCTCGCGGCGACGGGAATTCCGTGGCGATGCGCGAAGGTCGCGAAATGATGCGCGGCGCGTGGGCTCCAGTCGGCTCCTCCGACGATGGCGACAGGCGCACAGGCTTCCTTCAAGAGCTCGAACAGCGCGGCGATGGCGCCTGGGTCTGGCCCTTCGGCGACCGGTGCGATGGCAGGCCGGTCGAGCGTTTCGACTTCGTCGCACAGCATGTCCTCGGGAAGGGCCAGAACGACCGGGCCCGGCCGGCCGGCGGTCGCGACGCGGTAAGCGCGCGCAACATATTCCGGGATGCGCCGCGCGTCGTCGATCCGCGCGGCCCATTTCGCGATCGGGCCGAAGAAGGTCGGGAAGTCGATCTCCTGGAAGCCCTCGCGGTCGCGGTCGCCACGCGCGACATCGCCGATGAACAGGATCATCGGAGTCGAATCCTGGAAGGCTACATGAACGCCTGCGCTCGCATTGGTGGCGCCGGGGCCTCGAGTGACGAAGGCGACGCCAGGCCTACCCGTCATCTTTCCGTCGGCGTCGGCCATATAGGCGACTCCGCCCTCCTGCCGGCAGACAACGAGATCGATCTCGGGGGTGTCATGCAGCGCGTCGAGAACAGCGAGGAAACTCTCGCCGGGCACGGTGAAAATCCGGTCGCAACCCTGGAGTCGAAGCTGGTCGACGAGAATGCGGCCGCCGGTGCGCATGGTCATTGCCACGCCCTAGCGCGCCGCGCGGTCCGCGTCATCACGCGGCGAACGTCAATGAGAGCCTCCAATTGAATGATGCCGCTCTGACCGGATCGTTAGCAAGTTGTTAGCGGGCACGGGCGCAAGCCGGTGCGACACAAGCGGAGCCGCGAATGGCTGAACTGCCTTCCGTCACCACCTTCGTCATGGGAGCCGACCTTCCCTGGCCCGACGAGACGCGCCTGATCGCCGAAAAAGGACGTTACGAGCCGGGCGCAGTGTATCGCGCGGGTGAGCGCAGCGAGTGCGAAATCCGCCGTATCGCGGCGGGCGGCGCCACGCTTCGCGGCCAGCTTGCCGATGCGGCGGGAGAGGATCTTTCCGTCGAATTAGGCGGTGGCCAGCGCGCCGCCGGCACCGTCGAGTGGCTTGAACGCGGAGAAACCGGCGTTCGCTTCAAGCAGCCGGTCGACGTGCTTGCACTGATCAACCGGCAGCTGATCAACCAGCCGACCGAGCGCAGAGCAATGCCGCGCGTCGAAATCCGTTGCGCGGCGCACGTGCGGTTCGGCGGAAGCTTCTGGCCATCCACGCTGCGCAACATTTCCGCGGGCGGCTTGCAGATCGAAGGCGATCCGCTGCCCGATCGCGGGACGTTCGTGTCGGTGTTCGTCGACGGGCTCGTGCTCCCGGCCGGCGAGGTCAAATGGCGCAAGGACGCGCTTGCCGGGGTGCAGCTGATGGAGGAAGTCAGCTGGACCTCGATCATCCCATGGATACGGGGACTTAGCCGAGGGTGAGCGCGGAGTTTGTGTCAAGCGCAACTTGACACTTTACGCGCGACTGCTTACCATAAGTCATGCAGATCGAGAGTGTTCGGCACAAAGGACTGCGAAGACTGATCGAGAAGGGCGACAGCCGCGTCATGCAAGCCGACAGGGTTACGGACATGGTGGCCTTCATCGCGGGCAGCAGGGCCTTTCGACGAACTCTCGGTTCCGCCGAACTTCGGCTTTCATGCCCTGACGGGCAACCGTGCGGGTGAATTCGCCATGACGGTGACGAAGAACTGGCGGATGACGTTCATCAAGGTAGACGACCGTACGATCGCCGGCCTGGATTTGGAGGACTACCACTGATGGCTATTCAGCTCCATGCATCAATGGCCGTGCACCCGGGCCCTTGGCTCAAGAGAAATGTAGTCGAGCCTTTTGGCCTGACGGTAACGGAGGCTGCCGAGCGGCTGCACGTAACGCGGCAGGCGATGAGCAATCTGCTCAACGGCAAGGCCGGCGTGTCGGCCGAAATGGCGATCCGTTTCGAGAAGGCGTTCGGGCTGAAGGCGGATACGCTGATGCGGATGCAGGCGGCGCATGAGCTTGCGCTGGCCCGTGTGCATGAGGATGAGATTGAGGTGGCGGCTTGACTGCTGAATGTCTGCTTGGGGTGGAAAGCGGAAGTTCCGCTTAGGCTACTTGTTTCCAGGGACGATCACATCCGGTGAGATGGAAGGCCCGCGTTGACGCACATGGTCACTTCATTGATGTTCCACCAATGACCCGAGCATTCATCTTGGCCGCGGCAGCCTTGTCCGTCGCTTGCGCCTTTCCCGCCTCGGCGCAAAATGGTTCAAAGACGAGCAGTGGCCCAAAGGCGTCGCTTAGAGAGCTGATCAAGAAGCACGGCTTTGGTCGGACGTACGAATGGAGCGAGTATGATCGGCTGAGCCAACTAACAGAGCGAGGCGAACAACTACTCGGCTCGGCTGACTTCGATACAGCCGTAAACACGCTCGCGGAGGAGCATCACATTCCAGCTAAGCGTCTTAAAAAAGCGCTTACCCAATTCTTGTCCATCGTCCTGACTAACGGCCCGAACGCGGACCGCGCGTCTTACAATCAGCTGCTTCTAAGTACCCAAGCACTCGGCGATCCGAAGCTTGGCGCGCAAATGGTCGCAGTAGCTTTGTACGACATGAAGGGGACTGAATGCGCAGCCGGCGATTTGACGAAGATCATGGACACCTTTGCAATCTCGCGGACGCAGGCCTGGACGATAGTTGGAAAGCTCATCTGCCCTAACGCTCGCACGGATTTTTTGGCCCACTACCCTAACAGCTCCCGAGCGATCGCCCTTCGTTCATTTGGATATGGCGGTAGGACAGCGCCTCAAGACGCTGCGTTCAATGAATGGCGTGTGAGGCCAGAAAACCTGACTTTGATCCGGGGCGATCAAGGCCCCGGGCTGGTTGCCGAATGGCAGAGGGAGCATGTCACTTCACTTTTGATGTTTGGACTGACGAACGAGGCTGCAGAGTATTATAAAAAGCTCCCTCCTCCTGATCGGAAAGAGCTCTATGCTTTGCAAGACGGGTTGTACTGGTCGGATGTGGATGGACTCCGCGAACGAGAATTCCAGTTCGACAAGCTCTGGATTGTCGCAGAGGTAGCAATGGCATTCCGTGTTGCTAACCACACCGACATCGCAGAAGAAATCGAAAAGAGCAGCTTAGGCGATTTGCCAGACCGCGTTTGGGCCTGCCATGTCGAGATGGACGAGGGCCAATGCGATCCAAAGCTCCACGCCTCCACTCGTACCGCGCTTCTGTTATTGCGGTATCTTGCGCATAACGACGACGCTGATCCCTATTATCTCGCTGAAGCCTCCAGCTTCCCGCGCGACAAGCTGGAGGCCGGTGAACGGTTTGGAATCCCCTATGAGTATTGTCTGCGACTGAGCGAGGCTCGCTATCTGTCGTCGATGTGTACCGCGGCGAAGCCACTCGGTTCATGGGTATACGGAACAGCTGATCCTTTGGACCTAGACGCCAAGCGCTTGAACTCAGCAATCCTACAACGTCATCCGGACATTCTCTCTTCTTTGCCCAAGTACGAAAAAACGCGCCGCCAGCTTGCTAAGTCTCTATTACAGGCTAAGAAATTTGAAGTCGCTAAGCCAACTTTAAAAGAGGCTCTCGACGAGAAATTGATCGAAGCTCTTATGGCCGTTCGGCCCTGGTCTCGTAACGCCATTGATCGTCAGTTCGTACTAAATCGTGCGGGCAATCGAGGGTTCATCCCGTGGTGGAGCGGCGGCGGAGGTGAGGCATTTCGGGCATTGAAAAATATGGATGGAACTTGGAAGGTGTCGGAAATCAACCATTGGATCGTCGACTAGTTACGTACTCGTTTGCGCAAAAATTCCGAGTCTCGTGCCCCGAAAGCTGGCCTTCTGCTTTCGGCCAATCGTGCCTGGCCCGTGAAGTGCGGGAGAGGGTGAAAAGTAGACGTTCGCTGAATGCCGGTTATGGGTCGAAAGCGGACGTTGCTCACCCCGTGCTCACAAAGCTGTCCAGCACCTTCTTGCGGCCTGCATGTTCGAAGTCGATTTCGAGTTTGTTGCCTTCCTGCGCGACGATGGTGCCGTAGCCGAACTTGCCGTGGAAGACGCGCTGGCCGAGGGCCAGGTCGGTGCGGCCCTGGTTGCCGAGCGTGACTGCGGAGGCGCGGGCTTCGATCACGCGTTGGGGTTGCGGGTTGAAGGCGCCGCTGCTGGCGCGCTGCCAGCCCGGGCCGCGGGTGCTGGCGCGGGTTGACTGGGCGGCGGCGAGGTGGGCGAAGGGGTCGCCGCGCTCGCTGAACTGTGCGCGCCAGAGCGACGCGCCGCCGGTCATGGTCGTCTCCTCCTCGATATGCTCCTTCGGCAATTCGGCGATGAAGCGGCTCGGGATGCTGCTGGTCCACTGGCCGTAGATGCGGCGGTTGGCGGCGTGGATGATCGTGCAGCGCGCGCGGGCGCGGGTGATGGCGACATAAGCGAGGCGGCGCTCTTCCTCCAGGCTCGCCAGACCGCCTTCGTCCATCGACCGCTGCGACGGGAATACGCCTTCTTCCCAGCCAGGCAGGAAGAGGTGGGCGAACTCCAGGCCCTTGGCGGCGTGGATGGTCATGATGGTGACCTTCGCGTCGCCGCGGTTCTCGTCATTGTCCATCACCAGGCTGACATGTTCGAGGAAGCTGGCGAGGCTTTCATATTCCTCCATCGCGCGCGTGAGTTCTTGCAGGTTTTCGAGGCGGCCGGCGCTTTCGGCGCTGCGGTCGGTCTGGAGCATTGCGGTGTAGCCGGATTCCTCGAGGACGACGCGGGCGAGTTCCGGGTGGGGGAGGGAGTTTGTCCCGGTCGAAGAGGCCCCTCCACCAAGCTGCGCTTGGTCCCCCTCCCCTGCAACTGCAGGGGAGGATGCCATTGTCCGCCAGCGCATCACGTCGCCGACGAAGCGGCCGAGGCTTCGGCGGGCTTGCGGGGTGAGTTCGTCGCTGTCGAGCATTTGCGCGGCGGCAAGGAGGAGGGGCTGGCCGGTGGCGCGAGCGAAGGCGTGAATCCGGGCGATGGCTTTGTCGCCAAGGCCGCGCTTGGGCTGGTTGACGATGCGTTCGAAGGCGAGGTCGTCGGCGGGCTGGGCGATCAGGCGGAGATAGGCAAGCGCGTCGCGGATTTCGGCGCGTTCGTAGAAACGGAAGCCGCCGACGATCTGATAGGGCAGGCCGATCGCGATGAAGCGCTCTTCGAACTCGCGGGTCTGGAACTGCGCGCGGACGAGAATTGCGATCTGGTCGAGCGTGACCCCGCGCCGCTGCAGGCCTTCGATCTCATCGCCGATCCGCCGTGCCTCCTCGGGACCGTCCCAGACTCCGATCACCTTCACCCGGTCGCCGTCGCCGACGTCGGTCCACAGCTGCTTGCCGAGCCTGCCGCTGTTGTGCGCGATGAGGCCACCGGCAGCCGACAGGATGTGGCCAGTGGAGCGGTAATTCTGCTCGAGGCGGATCACGGCCGCGCCGGGAAAGTCCTTCTCGAAGCGCAGGATGTTGGCGACTTCGGCGCCGCGCCAGGAATAGATCGACTGGTCGTCGTCGCCGACGCAGCAGAGATTGCGGCGCGGCTCCGCGAGCAGCTTGAGCCATTCATACTGGCCGCTGTTGGTGTCCTGATATTCGTCGACAAGGATGTAGCGAAAGCGGTCGCGATAGCTTTCCAGCACGTCGGGCTGGGTCCGGAAGATCACGAGCATGTGGAGCAGCAGGTCGCCGAAGTCGCAGGCGTTCAGGGTGCGGAGCCGCTCCTGATAAGCTGCGTAAAGGTCAGCGCCGCGGCCGTTGGCAAAGCCTTCGGACTCGGCGGCGTCGATCTGCTTCGGAGTCCAGCCGCGGTTTTTCCAGCGGTCGATGAGGCCGGCCAACTGGCGCGCCGGCCAGCGCTTGTCGTCGAGGTTCGCCGCCTGAATTAGCTGCTTGAGGACGCGCAGCTGGTCGTCGGTGTCGAGGATGGTGAAATTGCTCTGCAGCCCGACCAGCTCGGCATGGCTGCGCAGCATCTTCGCCGCGACGCTGTGGAAGGTGCCGAGCCACGGCATGCCCTCGATGGCGCCGCCCGAAATCGCCGACACCCGCTCGCGCATTTCGCGAGCGGCCTTGTTGGTGAAGGTGACGCTTAGAATCTGGCTCGGCCAGGCTTTTCGGGTGGCGATGATATGGGCGAGCCGGGCGGTGAGCGCGGCGGTCTTCCCGGTGCCCGCGCCGGCGAGGACCAGGACCGGGCCTTCGGTGGTGAGCACGGCCTCGCGTTGCGGCGGATTGAGGCCGCGCAGATAGCCTTGATCGGCGTCTAGAGCTTGGGTTTCGGGCACTTGGCGGAGGTAGGCGGAGCGTCGTCAAACGGCAATGAAAGTGTGGCGGAATCCGACGCGCTATGGCACATGGTGGATGAGAACAAAAGGAGGACACAAATGCCAACAGGTCAATGCCATTGCGGGGCGGTGAAATATGAATTCACGGGTGAACCAACCCATCAGGCGCTGTGCCATTGCAGCGATTGCCGGCGCCATTCGGGGGCGCCGGTGGTGGCTTGGGCGCTGCTTCCAAATGCGCAGATCAAGATCGACGGCGAAACGCGGGAATATGCCTCGTCCGAACATGGCCGGCGGCATTTCTGCCCGACGTGCGGGACGGGCTTGTTCTATACCAATGCCGTGATCTTCCCCAGCGCAACGGACGTCCAATTCGCGACGCTCGACGATCCCGACGCAGTCGTTCCGCAGGCGCAGATCCAGACGGCCGACCGCATCGGCTGGATGGAGAAGCTGAACGAGATGCCGCAGTTCAAGCGCTTTCCGGGGATGTAGGCGAGCGTTCCAACTGTTGTTCCCGATATCCCCGTTATCCACAGGCTTGAGCACCTATTTTTCGTTAGGTGCGACTCGGAAGGGGCGAGCATAAGGAATGGGTGATCGGGACGGCGGCCCAGCCTCTCCGGAAAGCCCGCAAGGGACGGAAGGAACGGCAGGAACCAAAGGACCGATCTCCACCGGCAGAGCAAGGACGAGAGCTTCGGCTCAAATCCAGAATTCAGCCGGAAGAGGCGCCGGAAGAGATGATCTTCCACTCGCGCACGACGGGCTTCCTTCGGGGCGCCAGGTCAGCACGAGAGGATCATCCCAAGAAGGGCCGCGGAACATCGGACGGCTTAGATCCTCACGGATCAGGCTGGCTGCTTGAAAGGGAAGCGAGGTCTTCGGACTGGCGCACTTGAGTAGAGAGGCGGGTCGCTCTTTCGGGAGCGAGCGGTTTGATGGGAGGCGACGCCTGAGCTGGTGAGCCAGGATCGATTGTCGGGAAGGAAGCTTCGGCGGAATTCCAGGTCAAACGAACACCGGCAGATCCTTCGCTCGGCGCAGTGGGGGCTGGCAGCAATGCCGGCCCCCATTTCTCGTTTGGGGATCCGGCATCTGCGCTCCGGTTCGCCAGCGTGGTTGTCCGCTGTCCTCCGGTTCCGGTCCCGGAACTCGGCGTCGCTCCTTGTGCGCCCCCGTCTCGGCGCCGTTTGTGATTCGGCTCTGCGGCGGCGAGTTGGATCGCGTGGCTGGAAAGCTTGCAGCGGCTTGGTTACGCTGACGCCGTGACAAGCGAGACGATCACCTTGTGGCGCCCGGTCGGGCCTGTCGAGCTCAAGCTCATCGAAGAGTCCGGCATGACGGCTTTTCCGTCGCGGCTGCCCGAGCAGCCAATCTTCTATCCTGTTACTACCGAAGAATATGCCGTGAAAATCGCGCGCGACTGGAACGTGGCAGCGAGCGGGTCCGGGTTCGTGACGCGTTTCCAGGTCCGGCGCGGTTTCTTCTCCGGCTACGAAGTGCAGGAGGCGGGTGGGAAAGCGCATCGGGAATATTGGATTCCGGCGGATGAACTCGACGCTTTCAACGCGGCCATCGTCGGCAAGATCGAAGTGGTTCGGGAATTCCACTAACTAGTCTCTGGCGAGCATTGGGGGGCAAGGATGAACCAATTTTTCGAGCATATCTCGGCCAGGGTAGCGATTGCAACCGGGCGACCGGTGGCCTTTGTGTTCGCGTTGCTGATCATCATTGTTTGGGCGGTGACGGGACCGCTATTTCACTGGTCGGACACTTGGCAGTTGGTGATCAATACCGGCACGACCATCGTCACTTTCCTGATGGTGTTCCTGATCCAGAATGCGCAGAATCGCGATGCGGCGGCCATTCAGGCCAAGCTCGACGAGCTGATCCGCGCGGTCGGGCATGCGCGCAACGAGTTCATCGGGATCGAGCATCTGTCGGAGGCGCAGCTGATCGGGCTGCGCGAGGCGCTCGAGCGAATTCCCGGCGATGAAAACACGCACCGCCTGGCAATCGAGCGGGTTATCGAGCGGCGCTAGTCCTGGCGGATCGGCCTAATCAACGATGATTTCGGCGCGCATGCCGAGCTGCTTGTGCATCAGGTGGCTGCAATGGACCTTGTAGCGGCCCGTGACCGGGATCAGCGTGACGGCAGCGGTCTGATGGGCGGCGAGTTCGACTTCGCCGCCGTCGACCTTGCCCGAAATGATCCGTGAGGCGGCGAAGAAGCGCTTGGCGGTGAAGTCATGCGCCTTGCCGGCCTGGTTCATGAAATGCAACGTGACCGCTTGCCCCGCCTTCAGGTGGATCGGCGCCGGGTTGTAGGAATAGCTCTTGAGTTCGATGTGCTGCACCGGCGCTGCGGCGACGGCCGGGCTGATCGCCAGGAGCGAAGCGGCGGTGATGAGGCGATACGCGATCATGGGCAATCTCCCAGGGCGGAGGTTACACCAATTGCGACTGCTGGCCAATGTGTGCCGGGTCCGTGGCGCGACTCCGTTTGTGTGGGCCGCGTCGGCAATAAGTAAAAAGTGGCCATGAGCAATTGCCGGTAGGCAAGAATGCCGTGAGCGCCGCCCGTCGGACTTGAGTATCTGCATCATCGTCCGAGCAAATTCCGCCGCAGTTGAGTTGCAGACCGTTCCGCGCGCTAGAGAGAGAACCAATATAACCAACTGGGCACTTTATGCTTGACAGCGTCACGCTGTATTGGTACATGCAAGGAACAGTGAAGAATTGCGAGTCGCCGGGGAGGTGGCTCGCGCGGCCGGTGGTCTCGGCAGTTCTTTTTTCAGGTTTCACGAGGGCCGGCGGCGTGTGCTGCCTTGGCCCTTTTTGCGTCCTTCGATACGCCGGTTCGACAGGCTCGCCAGCTACTCCGGATGAGCGCTTTGCGATGCTGCCCATCGACCCTTTGACGGAGGCTTGGGGCGACATTGCTCAGGATGAGCGCAATTCGGAATTGTATTATGGCGAAGCGAGGAACCGCGGGGCGAGGCGGGTGCATTGGCGCTGGTCGGTGACGCTGATCCTCCTAGAGAGCGAAGGTTCGAAGGCGTCGAGAAACTGGTGAATGTGCGCGGCGGCGAGCTGACCGTAATGCGCGAATATTCGAACCAGTTGGGTCTCTCCTTGTTGAAGATGCATCGCGACAGTGTCGCCGATGCCAAGTTCAAATGCCGGCCAAAGAGTTGAGGAAGTGCGCGAGCGCCTCGTCGGCGAGTTTCGGCGCCTGAAGCGAAGGGACGAGGCGGCCGATGCCGGAACGGAATAGGTGGGATGGGGCGTCGCATATCCACCGGCTGATGATGGGCCGCAGCGAGGCCGGGCAGCGCCGGATCATTGCCCATATGAGCGCGCTCGAAGCTTTGATGTTCGACGCCGACTTCGAGATGTGGGCACATGACGGGCAGCTTCCGCCGGATGCGGAAGGCTGGACGACCTGGCTGATGATGGCGGGGCGCGGGTTCGGCAAGACGCGGGCGGGTGCGGAATGGATTCACAAGCTTGCGACCCAAAGGTCGGGGCTTCGTATCGCTTTGGTCGGAGCGACGATGCACGATGCGCGGCGAGTCATGATCGAAGGGGTCAGTGGGCTGCTGACCATTGCGCACCGCCACCAACGCAGCGTGCGGTGGGAGCCGTCGCTGGGCCGGTTCAACTGGCCGAACGGAAGCGAGGCGCAGATTTTTTCGGGCGACAATGCCGACGGCCTGCGGGGGCCGGAGCATGATTTCGCCTGGGCCGACGAACTGGCGAAATGGGGCCAGGCCGACGATGCCTGGATGAACTTGCGGATGGGTCTGCGCCGCGGCCGCCGTGCGCGCGCGCTGGTGACGACGACGCCGAGGGCGGGCGGAAGGCTGCTCGCGCAGATCAGGGATGACCCTTGGACGGTGACGACGGGCGGGCGAACGGCGGACAATGTGAACCTGGACGAGAAATTCATCGATGTGATGACCGCCACTTACGGCGGGACGCGCATGGGGCGGCAGGAGCTGGACGGGGAATTGATCAGCGAAGTCGAGGGTGCGTTGTGGAGCACGGAGTTGATCGAGCGGTCGCGGATTGGATCCGGCCAACGAACATACGACAGAATCTATGTCGGCGTGGATCCGCCGGCGGGGGCTGGTCCGGACTGCGACGCCTGCGGGATCGTGGTGGTCGGGCGGTGCGGCGAGGAGCTGCATGTGCTTGCCGACGAGACGGTCCGGGGGCTGAGCCCGGACGGCTGGGCGAGCCAGGTGGCGCGCGTGGTCGCGCGCTGGAAGGTCGGGCTGGTGATCGCGGAAGCGAACCAGGGCGGCGCGATGGTCGAGAGCGTGCTGAAGGCCGCAGACAGCGGTCTGAAGGTCCGGCTGGTCCATGCCTCGCGGGGCAAGTCGGCTCGGGCGGAGCCAATCGCGCTTCGGTTCGAGAAAGGGACCGCGAAGCTTGCGGGCGTGTTTCCGGAACTTGAGGCCGAGCTCAAGGGGCTGGTCGCCGGCGGCGGTTATGAAGGGCCCGGGCGGTCGCCCGATCGCGCCGATGCAATGGTCTGGGCGATGACCGCGCTTGGGGAGAGCAGGAGCGGAGTTCCGCGGGTGCGGATGTTGTGAGGGATTGTCGGGTTCTGGACATGGCTGTTCTTTCCCGCGGCGATTAATGGTAAACAGCGCGATCGGTCGAAAGCATGGGGGCAGGCTATGGCGACGGTTGCAACGACATCTTCATCGGTTGGCGGGCCGCGCCCAGACGTGCTTTCGGGTACGCCGCGAGCGCATGCCGTCGATCGCTGGATCTATGTGGCGATGGCGGCGTGGTTCATCGCGATTGTGCTGGTGGCATTCATTCCCGACTCGCTCGGGCGGATCGCCGCAATCCAGGCGAACCAAAGACCGCCTTTCCCGCTGATCGCGCACGTCCATGCGGTGCTGATGGGATCGTTTTTGCTGTTGTTGCTCGCGCAGACGGTGCTGGTCGCGACGGGACGATGCCAATTTCACCGGCGGCTTGGGCTGACGGCAATGGTCCTGGTGCCGGCGCTGGTGATCGCAGGCCTTATTCTTGCGCCGACGACCTATCATGGAGTGTGGAACGGTGCGCACTTCGGGCCGCCCGCGGCACAGGCCGCGCTGACGCCCGTGCTTCCAGCGCTGGAGAATATCCTGCTGCTGCAAATTCGTATCGGTATTTTGTTCAGCCTGTTCCTCACGCTGGCGCTACGTGCGAGGGGCGAAAACGCCGGACTTCACAAGCGGATGATGTTCCTGGGCACGGCGGTTGCCTTGCCGGCTGCGATCGACCGCATGTGGTGGTTGCCGACGACACTGCCGCACAACGCAGTGGCGACGGACCTGTATGTCGTCGCGGCGGTGTTGCCGATGTTTGCGTGGGACGTCGTTCGCAACCGGTCCGTGCATCGGGCTTACTGGGTGTGGGGGAGTGTCTACCTTGTCGCATCGGTCGTGGTGAACATGCTGTGGGATACGCCGGGATGGCACGCGACCGCGCAGCGCATTTACGGCGTGTGATTTAGGTACAAGTTTCAATTGAAGGTCGAAATGCCGTCACGGGAGTAAATCCCGTGACGTCGGACGGGTTCGCTTCAAAGCGACCCGCCGGCCGGCTTTCGCCGTCTCTTACATAAGCAGCAAATCGCTGCGCAATTTGCCGCTTGATGCTCGGCGGCTCAAGACAGGAGCGAGCGATGGGACAACGAGGCCGTCCAACAACTCGACATCTTAACCGCGGCGTGCGTCGAAGAGCCGCCGCGCCAGAGCCCGCCGGCTTCGCCGACCGTTGGAGTGTCCTTCATCATAGGCAATGCCCCAACCGGAGCATGGGTCGGGCGGCCGGGCTATCTGACGTGCTACACAAGCGGCGGCTGGAGGTATGTTGCTCCTGTCGAAGGACTTTGCGCCCTCGTGCGTACAACCGGAACGTTCGCGATTTTTCGTCAGGGTGCCTGGGACGTGGGTACGCTCGCGGGGTCAAAAGTGGTAGTCGGTGGGCAACAGGTGGTGGGCGTTCGCGCCGCCTCGATTGCGGGGCCAGCCGGCGGGTCTGTCATCGACATTCAGTGTAGAAATGCCGTGTCGCTTATATTGGCGGCGCTTACGCAACACGGGTTAATCTCCGCATAGATGGCAGAGCTGCGCCGATATCGAGTGATGCTTCTGAGCAACAGCTGTCGATATAGTCCGCTTGCACGTGAACTTGCCCCAGAATAGAGTGTTTCCCGGTTCGATAACTTTGAACGCGTTTGAAAGGGGAAGCTCAATGCGGAAGCTAGCCATTGTGATGGCACTCGCCTCCACCGCGCTTGCAACGCCAGCTCTGGCTCAGGACAGTGGCTGGTATGCAGGCGTCGAGGGCGGTCCAATGATCGTCAAGGACACGAACTTCGACTTCGAGGCGCTCAGCCCGCCGCTGGTAGATGTAAATAACGGCGTCACGATTGGGCATAAGCTCGGCTTCGATGCTGACCTGATTGGCGGCTACGACCTTGGTATGTTCAGGCTCGAAGCCGAGATGGCGTACAAGCGCGCGGGGGTCAAAGAGATCCGTTTCGATCCGACCACGCGCGTCGCTCCGATTGGTAATAGCGTAAATCCTGACTTCGTTGATGCGAACGGCCGGGTGCGTGTTATTTCAAGTATGGTCAACGGCTTGATCGATTTCGACGCCGGGGACTGGCGCGGCTATGCTGGCGTCGGCGTTGGCATCGCGCGCGTAAAGTATAGCGCGTTTGTCGACGGTTCAGGTGTAGGCTTTACAGATCGCGATAACGCTCGCGCCTGGCAGGCCATCGGCGGCGTTGCGAAAAAGCTCAGCCCGAATATGGAGCTTGGTCTCAAGTACCGCTATTTCAACACTGGACGGCTGAACTATGGTGATGCGGATGTCAGCACACCGGTTCGGTTCGCGATGAGCGGCAAGCTGCACACGCACAGCCTGCTGGCGAGCCTGATCTACAACTTCTACGCTCCGCCGCCGCCTCCGCCTCCGCCACCCCCGCCGCCACCCCCGCCGCCTCCGCCGCCTCCGGCGACGCAGACGTGCCCGGACGGATCGGTGATCCTGGCGACGGATACATGCCCGGTTCCACCGCCACCGCCACCGCCGCCGCCGCCCGCTCCCGAGCGCGGCTAAGCGGCTGCCGTCAGCGTGTGACGGGAGTTATTGATGAAGGGCGGAGCGAGAAATCGCTCCGCCCTTTCATTTGTGTCGAGCTTGCAGTGGTCTTGGGTCGAGAGGACAACGGCAGATTGGCCGTACCTGCGGGAGGTTATTGCGGGCTGAGGTTCGCCGCAGGTGTGATCGCCGCCACCTGCGCCCCCGGTACATCCCAACCGTAGATGTCCTCAAGATAGGCAATTCCGGTCGCCGTCGGCTTGGCCGTCAGATAGGTGAGATAGACGGGAACACCCTGTGGCAGCTGAGTTCGGATCTCCGGTTCGGAAGAAGGCGCAACCGGATCACGCCCGAGGAGCCAGCGGGCAAGGCGCGGCGCTGCTTCGAGGCGGACGCAACCGTTGCTAAGCGCACGATTTGCCTTGGCGAAATATTCCCGCGTCGGCGTATCGTGAAGGTAGATGTCCTGCCCGCTGGGGAAGGGAAACTTCATCTTTCCCATTGAGTTTAGCGGGCCCGGAAGTTGGCGCACGCGAATCTGCTTTTCGCCGGAGCCCACGGCCTTCCAGTCGATCCCATCAGGCGAAATCGCGGTCGCCTGCTCGGTCCAGTCCGACATGACCTCGTACTTCTTGGACTTCAGATACTTTGCGGGATCCTTCTTGAAATCCGGGTTCGCGACCATCTTTCGGACGAGGTGGTGCGGGACGTTCCAATAGGGATTGAACGTCATGTAGTGGATCACACTCGCGATCATGGGCGTCGGAAGGCCTAGCTTTTCCTTGTCTCCGACGACGACCTTCATCGAGTCTACGGGCTGGCCGTTCTCATACATGTAAAGCATCTGAGAGCCGGCATCGACCAGTATGAACCGACCACCGCTTGGAAGCGATCGCGCCCGATCGACGTTGGCGATCAGGCGCGGGTCGGGCGTCATGTTCCCTTTGGCCTGAGCCTCGGCCCAGGCCGTCTCGCGCAATTGAACGTAGATTGGATTGATGTTCGCGACGCTGTTCAGATGCGCCTGCAGCGACGCCGCTTGCGCGGCGCTGAGCAAGATCTGGTCCGTCCGGCCACCCTGTGGCGCGAGCACTGGATAGGCATAGATCATGCCGGGCGTCTTGCGCTTCATCCACTGAGCATAGGCGACCCACGCCGTCGAAAGCGTTCGCTCGGCGGTCTTCAGATCGGCGGCGCTCGCTCCCGCGCCGATCCGCGCAGCCGCGGCCTCCACTTGAGCCGCAAGTTGTGGGCCCGCGGCAAATCCGTCGAACGGCGCACGGCGCAAGATCCGAACGAGATCGGCAATGGCCGGATTGGCGACGCCGCCCCTGAACCAGATCGGCTGCACGCTGTAGCTGCTGTAGAAAACTGCGACGGACGACTGAGCCGCGAGCACCGACGAACTGCTCGCCATCGGGTCGCTGGTCTGCGCTCCGGATGCGGCGGGCACGAGTATCGAAGCGGCGAGCAACAGTGCAAAAGGTCGTTTGGTCATGTCGCTCTTCTAACTCCCCCAACCTGAACCGGAAGCTTACGCGTAGGCGCGGCGAAATCCCATGCCGACCTTGTGTCCTTTGTGCACCATCTCATCCGGCATCTTGGACGCGCGGCCTTTCCGTAGCATAGCCGCGCGATCGGGCAGCGCCCGGATCGGAAAGGGATGGAATGAAGCTTGAAGCTATTGCCGCCGTTGTGACCGGGGCAGCGTCGGGGCTCGGCGAAGCGACGGCGCGCGAACTTGCTCGGCGGGGCGCGAAAGTCGCTGTGTTCGATCGCGACGCGGCCAAGGGTGCGCAAGTGGCCGACGCGATCGGCGGAGTATTTTGCGAGGTGGACGTCACCAGCGATGACAAGGTTGCAGCGGCTTTTGCCCGCGCCCGCGAGGCACATGGCCAGGAGCGGGTGCTCGTCAATTGTGCTGGCATCGTGAACGCCGCCAAGACTGCCGGCCGCGACAAGATGACGGGCGACATCAAAAGCTTCCCCCTCGCTCAGTTCGAACAGGCGATCGCCATAAATCTGATCGGCACCTTTCGCTGCATTCGCGAATCCGCGGCTGGCATGCTGTCGCTTGATCCGCTCGCCGATGGAGAGCGCGGCTGCATCGTCAACACTGCCTCCGTTGCCGCCGAGGACGGGCAGATCGGCCAGGCAGCCTATTCGGCGTCCAAGGGTGGCGTCCTAGCCATGACCCTGCCGATTGCGCGCGATCTCATGAATGAGGGTATTCGCGTGAATACGATCCTGCCGGGAGTGTTCAAGACGCCCATGGTCGCCGGGATGCCCGAGCAAGTGCAGGAGGCGCTTGGTGCTCAAGTGCCTTTCCCAAAACGCCTCGGTGAGCCCCACGAATATGCCGAACTCGCCTGCTTCCTGATCGAGTCCAGCTATATGAACGCGGCTTCGGTTCGCCTCGACGGCGGTATTCGAATGGCTCCGAGGTGAGTGACCATTCCCCTGATCTTGTCACTCAGCTTGAGCAGGCTGCGCGCGAGGCCGGCGAAGCTATTCTCGCAATAGTTCGGCGCGGCTTCGACGTGGAAACGAAGGCGGACCGGAGCCCGGTGACGGTCGCCGATCGAGCCGCGGAAGCAATCATCCTTGAAGCCCTCGCGAGGTCAGCACCCGGTGTACCCGTGATTGCGGAGGAGGAAGTCGCCGCTGGCCGCATTCCTGCGCACGGTGACGAGTATTTCCTTGTCGATCCGCTCGACGGCACCCGCGAGTTTGCTCGCGGCGGCGACGACTACACCGTCAACATCGGCCTAATCCGGGGCGGCTTGCCCGTGCTCGGTGTAGTCTATGCACCGGTCACTCGCCGCCTGCACTCCGGAATCGTAGGCGCGGGGGCGCAGCTGGACGACGGCGATCGACGCATCGCAATCCGCACTCGGCCGCGTGGTGAGACGCTCGCCGCGGTAGCCTCTAAATCGCACCTCAACCAAGCGACCGTCGACTATCTCGCCGCCGCCGTAGGCGAGTGCGAGCATGTGTCGGTCGGCTCATCCCTGAAGTTCTGCCTGGTCGCCGAAGGTGCGGCGGACATTTATCCGCGTCTATCTCCGACGAGTGAGTGGGACACGGCCGCTGGGCATGCCATCCTGCTTGCAGCGGGCGGACGAGTAGACGGCCTTGGCGGAGCGCCACTCCGTTATGGCAAAAAAGCCTTCCTCAACCGGGCATTCGTGGCAACGAGCGGATGGCAGGCTCCGACGATTGACCAGTGGCTGTCGGAATTCGGGGGAGGTGGAGAAGTTCGGCAGGGCGCCTAACTGTCGGCTCATCGCAACTTGCCAACCTCCGTCGCCGGGAATTTGGTCCACTTCGAACCGATCTCGTTCCGCTGGGTGCGCCAGCCGCCTCCGCGCAACCGGTCGATCTCGTCGCGTGCGGCCTCGAGTCGGCAATAGAGGTCAAGGGCCTCGGCGCTGTGTGTACCGGCCGCGCCAACCTGCCATGCTACCAACTGCGCTGCGTCGATCGCCTCCGCAAGCTCTCCGAGCCAGCGTGCCCGTTCAACTCCCGTCGGCCCTTTGGTTACTCCACTCATTGACTCGCTCCGGACCCGTGCCGAAGCGGATTATGCACTCCAACGCTGTCCTTTTGTTCGCATTACATCCGTTTTGGAGCCGAAACCGTCTGACTTTCGTCCAGATTGAGCGTTAGCAAGGCACTGCTCGGTTCCACCCTCTCCAAACTCCGGGGGTAACGCTCATGAATGCGTACAATACCGAACCTACAACTTCCTCCGGAGCGGACCTCGCTTCAGCCCCTGTTCTGATTGCCGGTTCGAGCGAGGCCGCCCTGTCACGGGCAGCGCGCGCAGTCGAAGCATGCGGCCTTCGAATTGCAGCGGCCGTTCGTGTTGAGCAGGCCGTGGAGCGTATCGAAAGGCAGGTGTCGGCCTCCGCTCTGTGGCTGGAGCTCGATACGGACACCGGCCCGTCGCTCGACGCGCTCCTCGAACGGACCAAGCGTCAGGTGGTCGACCGCGGCTGGAGTGCGGTCGTGTCCGCCTCTGTCGACCTGCTTGATCCGGTCGTAGCCCGCATTGATGGTTGCGGCATCGAGATCGTAATCGACGGCGACGATGCGGCGCGAGCCACTGCTCTCGCGGTTGCGCTCGCGAGCGCAAGCTGGCCGACCCGGTTTTCCGATGCTTCGGCCGACCGTAATGCCGACCGGCTGCGGCAATTGAGCGACGAGGTAAGCCGCATTGCGTCGACGCTCGCCCGGCTATCGACGGGGCCTCAGATGCCGCCGCGGCCGCTTGAGCTGCCGGCCAGCGACAGTCCAGACGTATCCGCCGACACGGTCCGCACGGTCATCCGCGCCCGGCGGCTGCGATCACGCTTTTTCACCGAGGAGCTGTTCGCGGACCCGGCGTGGGACATGCTTCTCGACCTTCTCCAGGCCGAAATAGCCCAACTGCGCGTGCCCGTGTCGAGTTTGTGCATTGCCGCGTCCGTGCCTGCGACGACCGCACTCCGCTGGCTCAAGACGATGACGGAGCAAGGGCTGTTCCTTCGGCGCGCCGACCCGCACGACGGCCGCCGGGTCTTCGTCGAGCTTGCACCGCAGGCCAGCCAGGCCCTGCGCCGCTACTTTGCCGAGGTCGGAAAGCCGGCAGTCATATAGTCCGGCTTGCGGCTCGGGCCGCGAAGTGGCAACGGGCTGCGCTTGCCGCAGGAGCGGGCGCTTAGCTCAGTTGGTAGAGCATCTCGTTTACACCGAGAGGGTCGGCGGTTCGAGCCCGTCAGCGCCCACCATCCGCGAGCATCGGTGCTAAAGACTCCGAACGAGCTTCGATGCAACCGCGATCCACGGAGGATCGGCAACGACGCTCTGCCGGCTCCCCGCACCCGGCGGAAGCAGGTGCAGCTTTCCCCCATCGCGGCCGATCAGCCGCGCGAAGATGAACCGTCCAGCCGGTCGCGGGACCAACACGTCGCGGTTCATCGCCTTGCCGAAATCCTCAGGCTGAAGGCTGCCGCACCAGATTTCGTCGCCGGCTCGATAGTCGCCCACGCTCGCCGAAACCTTGATCGCCATCTGGTCGTCGCCGGCGCGCGGCGGAACCACGACCGCAGCCCGCTTCGGAGCGACCGCACCGGCACTGCTCAGCATCGCAACGACCGGCAGCTTCGCCGAATCGCCACCGTCGACGAGGTCGGATGCTTCCACCTCAAGCGCGGTTGCGATCCGGTTCAGCCAGCCGACCGACACCGTTCGCGTTCCCGTCTCAAGCCGGCCGACCGTCTGCGGGGTCGTCGGCGGGTGACAGGCGCGCGCAACGTCGTCGAGGGTCATGCCGCGCGCGCGGCGCACTTCGCGGATTTTGGTGATCATTCCGAGCTGCTCCGAACCGATATGGTTTTTCCACTGTCCTACACATTTGCCACTGTGGCAAGACCCCGGCGAATCATGAGGAGGGTCAATGGCGCGGCATGAAAGTTCGAGGCTGCTTCGGGAGCGGCTGGTGGAAGTCGTGGATGCGATCGACGTCGGTGGTCGCCGGACGGCGCGCTCGGTCACCGTGAACATGGCCGAGTCTCCGCTCGGCTGGTTGTTGGCGAGGGGCCTCGTGAGCGAGGCACAATTCCAGGCCGGCGAGCGGCTGCGCTGGGATTGGGAGCGGGCACAACTGCCGCCCAACGTCACCATGTCGTGGGACGCCGCTCCGGTGGCGCGCGGACGCGGGGGCTCGGCCTATGGGCCAGATCTCACCGCGGCCCAGATGGACGCGCGCGCCCGCTTCGACGCCGCGGTCGCGGCCGCGGGGCCTGGGCTCAGCGATATCCTTTGGCGCGTGGTGTGCGCAGGCGAGGGCATGCGCGACGCGGAATCGGCGCTTGGCTGGCCCGCGCGCGCCGGCAAACTGGTGCTGACCCTCGCACTCGATCGGGTCGCGGCCTATTACAGGATCAGCTGAACAGCCGTTCCCAACCTTGCCCAAGCGCGATATGCGCTGCCCTGCGGGACGAGGTTCCCCCGCGTAGCAGAAAGGGCAATTTTCATGATCCTGTTCGGTTCGCCGCTATCGCCGTTCGCGCGCAAGGTGATGGTTTTTGCCGACGAAAAGGGCATTGCTCTTGAAGTCCGCCCAACCGGCGGCGCGTCGCCCGACCCGCAGTTCGTCGCCGCCAGCCCCTTCCGCAAAATGCCGGCCCTCGCCGACGGCGATTACACGCTCGCCGATTCCACTGCGATCGTCCATTATCTCGAAGCCAAGCATCCCGAACCGGCACTTATCCCGACAGACGCGCAAGAGCGCGGCCGCGCCGTCTGGTTCGATGAATTCGCGGACACGATCCTGTTCGATTGCGGGCGCAAGATGTTCTTCAACCGCATCGTTGCTCCGCTATTCTTCAAGCGGGAAGGGGACACGGAGGCCGCCGACAAGGCGGAGCGCGAAGAATTGCCGCCGGTCCTCGATTATCTCGAAACGGTGGTCCCCGACGCCGGCGGTTTCCTTGTCGGAGATCGCCTGACGCTTGCCGACATTGCCGTCGCAAGCCCGTTCGCCAACTTCATCCACCTCGATTACGAGATCGATCGTAACCGGCATGGTCGTGTTGCCGCTTATGTCGAGAGCATGCTCGCCCGCCCGAGCTTTGCGCGGTTGCTCGAAGGTGAGAAGGCGTTCATCGCCAACGCGCGCAGCCAGACCGCCTAGCGGCCGTCTTCCTCGCCGGCGGCTTCCCCCATGCCGTCATCATTATCCTGCGTCAGTGCGTCCTGTTGCGCGAGGTCGCCCTGGCCGAGATTGTCCTGCAAGACATCGTCTGACGCCGCGCCCTGCCGCCCGTCATGCTCGTTCCAGTCGCTGTCTTGGCCCGCGGGCGGCGCACTCTGCTGCCGTGTCTCTTTTTCCTTGTCCGGGTTTCCGGCCATTTTGTGTCTCCTTGCGTCTCACTTAAGCGGGCGAGGTCAGGTGAGGTTCCGCCGAGCTATTGCCGGTATAGCGTTGTGCCCCTAATTCGAACGGTCGATCCGGGGAGCGGGATGATGGCGAGAACAGCTGCAAAGATCGTGGCGACACTTGTAGCGCTCTGCGGCGCGTCCGTTTCAGCCGCTCCGGAGCGAGCGCCCGCGCCCGTTCGGGACCCGCATTCGCCCGGCTTCGTCAAGGCCACGGAACTTCCCGATACCGCGGTCCCGAGCGCGCTCGCCGACGGAAACTTCATCATTGGACCGACGCATCCTGCAGCGCCGGAGATGGCGCCTCGGCCGGACGTTCCAAAAGGCACGGTTTATACGTTCACGATGAGATCGGCCGACAGCCGGATCTACCCGGGAATCGCTCGCGATCCCGGTACGTTCGGAACGCCCGATCCGGCTAATCCAGCGCGCCTGATCGTGACCACCAGCCATCCCGCTCCTTATGAGCGCAAGGTCAGCGTCTATGTGCCGCGCCAGTACGTTCCCGGCACTGCGGCGCCCTTCATCGTCGGTATGGACGGCCCGGACCCCGCACTGTTCGCCGCCCTCAATAGCCTGATCGCGCAGAAGCGCGTGCCGGCGATGATCGCCATCTCCATCGGCAACGGCGGCGGCGATGCGCAGGGCAGCGAGCGCGGGCTGGAATATGACACGATGTCGCCGCGCTATGCGCAGTTCGTCGAAACCGAAGTGCTCCCGCGCGTCGAGCGCGACTATCACGTCCGCCTGACCCGCGACCCCAACGGCCGCGCGACCATGGGCACCAGTTCAGGCGGCTCGGCGGCGCTGATCATGGCCTGGTACCGGCCGGACCTCTACCGCCGCGTGCTGACCTACTCCGGTACCTTCATCAATCAGCAATGGCCGTGGAATCCGCGGACGCCGCAGGGGGCGTGGGGATTCCACACGCGTCTAATCCCGAACTCAAAGCGCAAGCCGATCCGCATCTGGCTGGAAGTCGGTGATCGAGATTTCCTCAACCCCAACATCATGCGCGACGGAATGCACGACTGGGTCGTCGCCAACGAGAATATGGCCCGCGTGCTCGCCGCCAAGGGCTACCATTACCAATTCGTCTTCGCCCGCAACGCCGGCCACGGCGACCGGGACGTCAAAATGCAGACGTTGCCGGAGGCGCTGGAATGGTTGTGGCGGGGGTACAGCGCGCGAGGGGCGGCTTCCTCGGGAACGAGGCGGGGGAGAAGCACGAAATGAGTATTGTGTCCCGGAATTCCGAAATGAGTATTGTGTCCCCGGAATTCCCCGGAATTCCAGTGTCCCCGGAATTCCATGCATTTAGTAAACTGTCACGTAATACACCTTAATACGATTGGTGCGCCGTAACCTCGATTGTAGCAGTCCATCGAAAGGATCGCGAGAAAAAGGTCGCGGTTCATTGCAAGGCCCCCTCACGGAAACTTCCGTGCGTAAGTTTTTGGGAAAGGTTCGGGCTTTTCGATCCGCTATATGTAGAATCAAGCCGCGGCTCAGGGTTTACGTCCAACCACCCCAGACGCTTACCCATCCCCGTCGTCAGGGCATCTTTCGTCGTCTCGACCGTGATCCGCCTCAACCTCACCCCCGCCCCAAAACTCGCGGCGAGGTTTGCCGGCTCGACCCGCTCGACGCTTTTAGGATCGCCAAGGTCGCGAAAGCGCACCAGCATCGGCAGCGGGTCGGTACGTTCCAGGCCGCTCGTCTTTGGCGCTGTTGGATAAAGTTCGATCGGGCCGCCGCGCTCCCACACGCCAGCCCTTCCGCCAATCTGCATGCCGTAATCGACATCGCCGTCGCCGCCGGTCAGCAAGGCGAACAGCGTCTGCCCGCCCGGAAGATCGACCGCGACCGCCTCGCCCTTGATGGCCCCGGTCGCCGGACGCACGATGTTGTCCGTGTTCAACGCCATCTCGCGCACGGCGAAACCGGTTTTCACTCCCTCGGGCGTGTCGACCTCGACCGTCATCTTATAGCGCAACCTGTTGGTCGATCCGCATGCGCTAAGCGAAAGAGACGTAACGAGCCCGAGCAACACCCCCAACACCCCGCGCCGAGTCATGCCGGTCTCCGCACAGTGTCGAGTTTTCGCTTCGCGTGCAGCAGCAGACTGTCATTGGCTTGCCCAGACCCAACACCATCCGCCATCACACACACCCCACCCGTTCTCCGAAGCGCGTCCGCTTCGAAAGCCATTGCCGATTACGGAACACCCGCAACGGCCGAGCCCGTGCAGATCGCCACGCTCGCCTGTCCCCCGGACAGGCTGCGCGTGGCCATTCCCTCGGGGCAACCTAGATGCAGATTCCGACTTCGCAAGGCTGCTTCCGAACTAGACGTTCCCCCAAAGAAAAAGCCGCCGGTCCATCGACCAGCGGCTTTCCCTATCGGTAGCGACCGGAAGCTTTAAGCTTCGGTCTCGCCTTCCGCCGGAGCTTCGGCTTCCTCGGCAGGCGCTTCGGCTTCCTCGGCAGGGGCTTCGGCGTCCGAACCCTCGTCGGCAGCTGCCGCTTCGGCGACCACGCCCGGCTCGGCGTTCGGATCGAACTCCTCTGTGAAGGCGGCGGTGTCGCGTTCGAACATCTGCGACATCACGTCCACGCCCTTCGCCTGAAGATCGGCTTCTTCCGGTGAGCGGGCGACGTTGATCTTGATCGTCACGCTGACTTCGGGGTGAAGCGCGATCTTGACCT
>JBDSMG010000029.1:0-81389 GCA_039915925.1 Sphingomicrobium sp. | reverse complement strand
GGCATGAAGGACAGCAAGACCATCGTCGCCATCAACAAGGACGAAGACGCGCCGATCTTTCAAGTCGCCGACATCGGCCTCGTCGGCGATCTATTCAAGATCGTGCCGGAACTGACGGAGAAGCTTTAGGCCAAGCCAGTGCCAAGGCTGAGAGCGTGGAGGATCCGATCAGGCGTATTCCTCAGTGTCGACCTCCGCCTGAGTCGGCGCGGGGATAACGAGCTCCAGCGACCGCTTGCGGGGTCATGAGGTGGTCGACTTCGGCGAGAATCGGTGGTTCGATTGCAAGTTCGCGAGCAGCGAAATTCGCTTCCAGGTGCCGTAGCGAGGTGGTCCCCGGGACCGGCATGACATGGTCCGAACGCGAGAGCACCCAAGCCAGGGAAAGTTGGGCTGGCGTGCACCCGGCCTTCCGCGCAAGAGCCTCGAACCGAGCCAACAGATCAAGATTGCGCTGCAGGTTCGCTCCTTGGAAGCGCGGCCTTGAGCGCCGCAAATCATTCTCCGCAAGATCATCGAAATTGCGCACCGCTCCAGCAAAAAATCCCCGCCCGGCAGGCGAGAAGCAGGTGAGCGCGGAGCCGCCCTCCCGCGTGGCATCCAGAACGCCCAACTCGACATTTCGCGACCAGGGCGAGTATTCATTCTGCACTGCGGCGATCGGATGCACCGTTTGTGCCTTTCGCAGCGTCGCGGCCGAAACGTCGCTGTGGCCGATTGCCTTCACTTTGCCTTCGCGCACGAGGTCGGCCAGCACTCCCACCGAATCCTCGATTGGAACCGCCTTGTCCAGCGGTGGAGATAATAGAGGTCGATGACGTCGGTGCGCAGCCGCGCGAGCGATTGCTCAAGCGTCAACCGCAGTTTCTCGGGACGTCCGTCGATCACGCGCTCGCCGTTGACGCCGGTCATTCCGCATTTCGATGCAAGCACGAATTCGTCCCGGCGGTGGCCGATGGCTTCGCCGATCAAACTTTCGTTGGCGCCGAAACCATAGAGCGCGGCGGTGTCGATGAAGTCATAGCCGCGATCGAGCGCGCGATTGAGCAGCCGCGTGGAATGCGCTTTGTCTGGCGGTGTTCCGTAAGCGTGGGTCAGCGACATGCAGCCGAGGCCGACCGCCTGCACTTCGAACGGCCCGACCTTGCGTTTCGCTACCATCTTCAGCTCCAGTAGAGGCGCTCGGGATTGTCGATGAACAGCTTGCGCTGCAGCCGCTCGGTCGGCGCGATCCGCGGAACGACGTCGACCAACGCGCCGTCGTCGGGGATTCGGTGTTCCATGTTCGGGTGCGGCCAGTCGGTGCCCCACAAGACTCGGTCCGGATAAGACTCGACTACCGGCCGCACAACCTCGACGAAATCGTCGAAGGGCGGCCCCTGTACCGACAGCCGCTCGGCGCCGGAGACCTTGGTCCATATATTGGGGTGAGTGTCGAGCAGACGCCGGAACGCCATGATATCCGCGCCGTGCGGACCCTGGCCGATGTCGGGACGCCCGAGATGGTCGACCACGACGATGGTCGGTATGGCTTCGAGGAACGGCGTCAGCTCGTCGAGCAGATCGGCCTCGAAATAGACGATGACGTGCCAGCCGAGCGGCTCGATGCGGCGGGCAATGTCGAGGAATTTGTCCTTGGGCGCATTGTCCACCAGGCGCTTCAGGAAGTTGAAACGTACGCCGCGGATGCCGCCCTCGTGCAGGTCCTGGAGTTCGGCGTCGGTGATTGCGGGATCGACCACGGCAACGCCCCGGGCCGTGCCGTTCGACTTGGCGATTGCGGCGAGCGTCGCGCGATTGTCGGTGCCGTGGCAGCTGGCCTGAACGATCACGTTGCGCGACAGGCCGAGATGATCGCGCATGGCGAACAGCATCTCCGGTGTTGCGTCCTCCGGATGATATTTCGCCTTTGGACTGAAAGGAAATTCTGTTTCGGGCCCAAACACATGGACGTGCGCGTCGATCGCACCCGGCGGCGGCGTCCAGCGCGGCTTGGACGGAACATCGACCCAGGTCTTTGTGCGGCTCATGCGAACACTTCCCCGTCCATAAGTTTGCGCGCGGTACGCAGCAATGCTGCGCTGGTGACGGCACCGGCTTCGTCCGTTTCAAGAATGCAGCTCATCTCGCCGGTTGGATGTTCGACCGAGAGCGACTTGCGGCGCCCAGCGGGGACGTTTGCTACCTGGGCGGCAGGTGATCCCGCCAGCAGGCAGGCCGTCGCGATGCTCACTGCACCGAGCACGCCTATGGACGCATGGGCGCGTTTCGGGATGAAACTTCGAACAGAAATGGTTCCGCCGTTTCGGGGTGGTGCGACGAGCATGATCTTCGGGACCGACAGGTCTGCAACATCGCCCAGATTCATCATCGGTCCAGCCGCAAGCCGCAGCGCCTCGATGCGTGCTTTCAAAGGCTCGGCAGCATCGAGTGTTTCGCGGTCTTCATAGCCTGTCGCACCTACGTCCTCGGCCTTGAGAACGATGCACGGCATGCCGTTGTCGATCAGCGTGCACTCGACGCCATTGATGACATCGGTCGCTTTGCCCGTCGGCAGCAATGCACCGCATGAGGATCCGGCGGTATCCCGGAATTCGAGCGGTATCGCCGCGGCAATACCGGGAACGCCGTCAATCCGTGCATCGCCGGAATAGCTGACGCGGCCGCCGGGCGTCGGGACCGTGGCGACCGCAATCTGCCCGGTATTTGCCATGAAGATCGTGACCCGGGTTTCATCTCCAGTGGCAGGCACAAGCCCTCGCTCGATCCCGAACGGGCCGACGCCAGCCAGCATGTTTCCGCAATTCTGCTTGTCGGTGACGATCTCCTCATCGACGAAGACCTGCAGGAACAGATAATCCAGATCGACGCCGTCGCGTTCGGATTTCGAGACTATTGCGACTTTGGATGTCAGCGGGTCCGCGCCGCCCATTCCGTCGATTTGGCGCGGATCGGGAGACCCCATGATCCGCAGCAGCATTCGATCGCGTTCGGCCGGATCCTCAGGCAGATCGCTCTTCAGGAAAAATCCGCCCTTGGATGTGCCGCCGCGCATCCACATGCAGCGGATCCCATCAGACATATTTGAGGCCCAGCGCCTCGAGCTTGCCGCGCATGTCATAAATGTCGAGACTGAGCTCGCCAGCGGCCAGGCGGCGGCGCTTATCTTCCTCGGCCGCTTCGCGGGCGTGCGCTTTCTCGAGCACGGCGTCGGCCTGCTCGCGCTGTACAACGCATACCCCGTCATCGTCGGCTACGATCACGTCGCCCGCACGCACCGCCGCCCCCGCGCAGACGATCGGCACGTTGACCGATCCCAACGTTGCCTTAATCGTGCCCTGTGCCGATACGGCTCGCGACCAGACCGGGAAGCCCATTTGAGTGAGATCGCGCACATCGCGCACACCGGCATCGATCACGAGCCCGCGGCAGCCGCGCGCCATGGCCGAGGTCGCGAGCAGGTCGCCGAAATAGCCGTCGAAACAGGGCGACGTCGGCGCGAGCACCAGGACATCGCCCTCGCGCAGCTGCTCGATAGCAACGTGGATCATCCAATTGTCGCCCGGTGGAGCCGAGATGGTGATGGCCGAACCCGCAATGCGCGCGCCGGAGTAAATCGGACGCATGTAGTGGGCGAGCAGCCCGGTGCGATCCTGCGCCTCGTGCACCGTGGCCACGCCGCACGCGCCGAGGCCGTCGATCACCGCAGCATCCGCGCGCTCAATGTTCTGGACGACGATCGCCATCGAGATCTCCTTCATTCTGCCGGTGGGTCCGCCGTTCCCGCACCGCAAATAGGTTCTTGGGCCAGCCGATAAGTTTTTGCTAATCCACCCTCATGAACCCGGCCGACCTCAACCTCCGCCACCTGAAGGCGATGGTCGCCACGGTGACCAGCGGCAGCGTCAGTGCGGCAGCGGCTCAAGTGAATCTCACCCAGCCGGCGATCACGCAGGGCATTGCGAAGCTCGAACGCCAGATCGGCCTTCCGTTGTTCGAGCGGCAGCCAGGGGGCATGAAAGCGACGGAAGCTGCCGAGATTCTCGTTCCCCGCGCCCGTGGGGCGCTCGAGCTCGTCGGCAGCCCGCGCATGACCGCTCCGCAGATGCGGGCCTTCCTCGCACTCGCCCGCGCTGGCAGCTATGCGGGCGCCGCCGAGGCGACCGGAATCCGCGAAGCCTCCTTGCACCGCGCGGTGGCCGACCTTGGACTGGGCCTTGGCCAGAAGCTGGTCGAACGGCGCGGACGCGGAGTTGCGCTGACCGCACGCGGCGCAACGCTCGCGCGCCGCCTTCGCCTTGCCGAGTCGGAGCTTCGCGCCGGCCTTGCGGAGCTTGAGACGCTGAAAGGGCGGGAGGTCGGCCGAATCAGCGTTGGAGCCATGCCGCTGTCACGGGCGCGGCTGCTGCCGAACGCGATCGCGGCTTTCCATCGCGCGCATCCGCAGGCCGACGTTATGGTAGTCGAGGGTTCCTTTGCGGAGTTGGTAGGCCCGTTGCGCGACGGCGAGATCGACCTGATGCTGGGGGCGCTGCGCGAAAGCCCGGTTGGGGACGATTTGGTGCAGCGGCACTTGTTCCGCGACCGGCCCGTGATCCTCGGCCGCGCGCACCATCCGCTTGCTTCACCGACGGCATTGCCGACGCCCGCGGATCTCGCGGGTTTTGACTGGGTGCTGCCTGCCGAAGGCACGCCGTTGCGCCAGCAATGGCGCCAGATGTTCGTCGATAGCGGTGTCGAACCGCCGCGCGTCGCGATCGAATGCGGTTCGGTGATCGTGGTGCGACAGCTCCTCGTGCACGGCGATTTCCTGACCTTGCTGTCCCCGGACCAAGTGGCGGTCGAGCTTGAAGCCGGCTGGCTCGCGCAGATCGGCACGGTGCCCGGCGACCCGAGCCGGATAATCGGCGTCACGACCCGCGCCGCGTGGCGGCCGACGGCCTTGCAACAGCGCTTCCTCGATCGAATTCTCACCGAGGCCGGGCAAATTGGGAAGATCGAGGATTAGCATCTGCTAATGATCGGAATGGCATTTCGATTGGCGCTCTCGGACGATCTTCATCACTGCCGGCGACATGGTTCAGCGCGTTTCCCTCATCGGCTTTGGTGAAGCAGGCCAGGCTTTCGCTGGCGCGGATGGCTGGCGTGGAAACACGCGTGCATATGACAAGCTGACTGACGACGCGGCAGCGCGGGACGCCAAGCAAGCCGACTATGTCCGTGCGGGCGTTGAGGGCTGCAGCAGCCCGGCCGAGGCAATCGCCGGAACCGAGCTGATCCTCAGCCTGGTCACGGCGGACCAGGCGCTCAGCGCGGCCCGGGACGCCGCTCCGCACATCCCGACCGGCGCGATTTTCTGCGATTTGAACAGCGTGGCGCCGGCCACGAAACGGGCCGCCGCGGACGAGGTGGAGCGGACCGGCGGGCACTATGTCGATGTCGCGGTCATGTCGCCGGTGAACCCGGCTCGTTTGAGCGTGCCTCTTCTCCTCAGCGGTCCGGCCTCGGGCGACGCAGCGAACAGGCTTGGGCGGCTCGGTTTCGACAATGTCCGAGTGGTCGGGACGCGGGTCGGTCAGGCCTCGGCAATCAAGATGATCCGGTCAGTGATCGTCAAAGGCATTGAGGCGCTCACTGCCGAAGCGATGCTGGCGGCCGACGCGGCGGGCGTGACGGACGAAGTGCTCGGCTCGCTTGATGCGAGCGAAAAGGCAAAGCCGTGGGCCGAACGTGCCGATTATTGTCTCGACCGAATGATCGTTCACGGACTGCGCCGCGCGGAGGAGATGGAAGAAGCCGCAAAGACGCTCGACGCGCTCCACGTCGAGCCCGTCATGACCCGGGGGACGGTGCGGCGCCAGCGCGAGATCGGATCGCTAAGGCTCGGCGCGGCAACCGATGGGCTGAAGGCCAAGATCGCGCAGATTGAAAACCGGAAGGCCGACGCCGCATGACCCTGGTGATCGACTGTCATGGCCATTACACGACGGCTCCCGCGGCACATAGCGACTGGCGCGAGCTACAGAAGGCCGCCTTCAAGATCGGCACGGAGCCGCCACCCTATCCGTCGATTTCGGACGACCAGATCCGCGAGACTCTGGAGGCAAACCAGCTTCGCCTGCTTCGCGAGCGCGGCGCCGACGTGACCCTGTTCAGCCCGCGCGCTTCGGCGATGGCTCCCCATGTTGGAGACGAGGCGGTCGCCACCGATTGGGCGCGCCGCAACAATGACCTGATCAAGCGCTGCGTCGAGCTGTATCCCGACATTTTTGTCGGCGTGTGCATGCTTCCGCAATCACCGAAGGCGGACATGCAAGGGTCGGTCGAGGAACTCGAGCGCTGCGTCACCGAGCTGGGTTTCGTCGGCTGTAATCTCAATCCCGATCCGGGCGGCGGCAAGTTCGAACATCCGCCGCTGACCGACCGCTTCTGGTATCCGTTCTACGAGAAGATGGTCGAACTCGACGTGCCCGCGATGATCCACGTGTCGGGAAGCTGCAATCCGGCGATGCATGCGACCGGCGCTTATTACATCGCCGCCGACACGATCGTTTTCATGCAGCTGCTGCAAGGCAATCTGTTCGCGGACTTCCCAACCTTGCGCTTCATCATCCCGCATGGCGGGGGCGCGGTGCCATATCATTGGGGCCGCTATCGGGGCCTCGCAGACATGCTCAAGCAGCCGAGCCTCGACGGGCATGTGATGAACAACGTCTTTTTCGACACCTGTGTCTACCATCAACCCGGCGTCGATCTGCTCGCCGACGTGATCGACACGAAGAACATATTGTTCGGAAGCGAGATGGTTGGCGCGGTGCGCGGCATCGACCCGGAGACCGGCCATTATTTCGACGACACCAAACGCTATGTTGACGCGCTGCCGATCAGCGATGAGCAGCGTCATGCAATCTTCGAGGGCAATGCCCGCCGGGTCTTCCCGCGGCTCGATGCCATGGTGAAGGAGAGGGGCCTGTGAGCGAGCCAAGGGACATTCACGCGTATCTCGCGGATTTCGAGGACATCCCCGGAACCCGAGTCTTCACCGCCGCCCGTGCGCGCCAGGGTTATCATCTCAACCAGTTCGCGATGAGCCTGATGAAGCCGGGAAATCGCGAACGGTGGAAAGCCGGCGAGCGCGCTTATCTGGACGAATGGCAGCTGACGCCCGAACAGAAGGAAGCCGTGCTTTCCCGCGACTATAATCGCCTGCTCGACCTTGGCGGCAACATTTATTTCCTGGCGAAAGTTTTCTCCACCGACGGGCTGAGCTTCGTCCAGGCGGTCAGCACCATGACCGGCGCTTCGGTCGAGGAGTATCAGGCGATGATGAACGCGGGGGGCCGTTCTCCCGAAGGTCTCCGCTCCAAGAAGGAGGGCCGCTGACATGGCGCGCATAACCGCCGGCGTTGCATCCAGCCACGTTCCCTTGCTTGGCGTCGCGCACGACCAGGGCAAGGACAAGGACGACTATTTCGGCCCGATCTTCGCCGGTTACGATTGGACGCGGGCGTGGGAGAAGGAGCAAAAGCCGGACGTCGTGATCCTGGTCTATAACGACCATGCGTCGGCGTTCGACATGAAGATCATTCCCACTTTCGCGATCGGCTGCGGCGAACATTACAAGCCCGCCGACGAAGGTTGGGGACCGCGCAAGGTGCCGGACGTGATCGGCCATCCCGATCTTGCCTGGCATATCGCCCAGTGCCTGATCCTCGACGAATTCGACATGACCATCATCAACGAGATGGACGTCGACCACGGGCTGACCGTGCCGCTGACCATGATGTTCGGTGATGTCGAGCAATGGCCGGTCAAAGTGATTCCGCTGGCGGTCAATGTCGTTACGTATCCGCCGCCGTCGGGAAATCGCTGCTGGGCGCTGGGCGAGGCGATCCGGCGCGCGGTCGAATGCTTCGGCGAGGATTTGAACGTACAGGTGTGGGGCACTGGCGGGATGAGTCATCAGCTCCAGGGTCCCCGCGCGGGCCTGATCAATAAGCAATGGGACAATATGTTCCTGGACGGGATGATCGGCGACAGCGACCATCTGCGCCGCATCCCGCACATCGAATATCTGCGCGAAACCGGGTCCGAGGGGATCGAGATGGTGATGTGGCTGATCATGCGCGGGGCCATGGGCAAGGCGACGCGCGCGCTGCACCGCCATTATCACGTGCCGTGCAGCAATACCGCCATCGGGCATCTCGTGCTCGAACCTGTTTCTTGAGTGGGATGGAGAAAATATGAAGATCGCACTCGCCGGCGCCGGCGCCTTCGGTGAAAAGCACCTCGATGCGTTGAAGCAGATCGACGGTGTCGAAGTCGTCTCGGTCGTTGGGCGCAATCTTGAGCCCACGCAGCTTGTGGCCGAAAAATACGGCATTGCGCACGCAACCACCGATCTTGCCGAGGCGCTGGAACAGCGGGGTTTGGACGCGGTGATCCTCGCGACCCCGACGCAGCTTCATGCAGCGCAGGCAATCCAGTGCCTGGAAGCTGGCAAACATGTCCAGGTCGAGATTCCGCTGTGCGACAATCTGGCCGGCGGCGAGGCGGTGCTCGCTAAACAGCAGGAAACGGGGTTGGTGGCGATGGTCGGCCACACGCGGCGCTTCAATCCGAGCCACCAATATCTGCACAAGAAGATCGCCGCCGGGGAGCTCGCTATCCAGCAGATGGACGTGCAGACCTATTTCTTCCGCCGCAAGAACATCAATGCGAAGGGCGAGCCGCGCAGTTGGACCGACCATCTGCTGTGGCACCATGCCGCGCACACGGTCGACCTGTTCGCATATCAGGCAGGCGCGATCGTCGAAGCGAACGCACTGCAGGGTCTCAAGCACCCCGAACTTGGAATCGCCATGGACATGTCGATCCAGTTGAAGAGCGAGACGGGCGCGATCTGCACGCTGTCGCTTAGTTTCAACAATGACGGGCCGCTGGGTACTTTCTTCCGCTACATTTGCGATAACGGCACGTGGATCGCGCGCTACGACGATCTGGTGACCGGCAAGGAAGAGCCGGTCGACGTGTCGAGGGTCGACGTATCGATCAACGGCATCGAGCTTCAGGACCGCGAGTTCGTTGCGGCGATCCGCGAGGGACGGGAGCCCAATGCGAGTGTCGCCCAGGTGATGCCCTGTTACCGCATTCTCGCTGAGCTCGAGCGGCAGCTTGAGCCCGAGTGACGGCTGACCGGAAACCAGGCGCGGCGCGATGAAACGGCAGGTGGCAATCGTCGGGGCCGGTCCCGCCGGGTTGCTCCTGGGTCATTTGTTGCGCGCCGACGGAATCGACGCGGTGATCGTCGAGCGACGGTCGGCGGAATATGTGCTTTCGCGGATCCGCGCGGGTGTGCTCGAAGAGGTTACGACGGGCCTGCTGGAACGGCTCGGGCTCGATGCTCGGCTAAAGGCAGAGGGATTGCCGCACGGCGGCTTCAACTTGGCCGACGGCGAACGGCTGATCCGCATCGATATTGCCGGACTGACCGGCAAGCAGGTGATGGTCTATGGCCAGACCGAACTTACGCGCGATCTGATGGATGCGGCGCCCGCGCGCGGGCTGGAAGTGATTTACGATGCCGCGGACGTGACGCTGCACGACGTTGCGGGAGAAGCGCCGTTCGTCACCTACGTCAAGGACGGGTCGCCACAGCGCATCGACGCGCGGTTCATCGCGGGCTGCGACGGCTTTCATGGTCCGTCGCGGCGGGCTTTCCCGGCGGGGGCGGGCACGACGTACGAGAAGGCCTATCCGTTCGGCTGGCTTGGAATCATGGCCGACGTGCCGCCATGCAATCATGAGCTGATCTACGCCAATCACCGGAATGGCTTTGCGCTTGCGTCGATGCGGTCGGCGACCCGCAGCCGCTATTATATCCAGGTGCCTCTCGACGAGCGGATCGACGACTGGTCGGACGAGCGGCTGTGGGACGAGCTTGCGGTTCGCCTTGGGCCCGAAGTTGCAGCACATATGAAGCGCGGGCCTTCGATCGAGAAATCGATCGCTCCGCTCAGATCGTTCATGTTCGAACCGATGCGCCACGCAAGCCTGTTCCTGGCCGGAGACAGCGCACATATCGTGCCGCCGACGGGTGCCAAGGGGCTCAACCTGGCGGCATCGGACGTCGCTTATCTGTCCGATGCGTTGATCGCCTTTTTCAAGCGAAACCACGCTGAGGGCCTTGCTGGCTACTCGGACAAGGCGTTGGCCCGAATCTGGAAGGCCGAGCGGTTCAGCTGGCACCTGACGACGCTGATGCACCGCTTTCCGGCCGCGGGCCCGTTCGACCGGCGGATGCAGATCGCGGAGCTGGATTATATCGCCTCGTCTTGCGCCGCCCAAACCAGCATCGCGGAAAATTATGTCGGGCTCCCGTTGTGATCGCGTGTCGCGATGTTGCCGCGGACAACTAGGTGCGGCGTGCGTGCAACGATATTAGCTACATGGCATAACTGTTATTGACATAAACTAAGGCAAGTGCGAGCCTTCGGCATCGCTGGGACAAGAATCTCGGACAGGGGGAGGATTATATGGCTGGGTTTCGATTTGGGCCTCGTGCGCAACTGAGCTGCGGCATAGCCTTGGCGGCATTGGCCACACCCGTTTCCGCATTGGCGCAGGAAGTGCCGGCGGCTGCGGCGGCGCAGGAACCGGCCCCCGCGGCCGATCAGTCGCAAGCGAATGAATCCGGAGAAATCGTCGTGACCGCCCGCCGGCGCGAGGAGCGGCTGCAGGACACGCCCGTCGCGATCACCGCGTTCAGCGCCAAGACGCTCGAGGACAAGCAGGTTCATCAAACGCAGGATCTGGAACGGGTCACGCCGAGCCTCCAGTTCAAGCCGGCCGGCCAGTTGTCGGGAAACACGTCGTCGGCAGTGGTCTTCATTCGCGGCGTCGGCCAGGTCGATCCGACCTCGGCGGTCGACCCAGGCGTCGGCATCTATCTCGATGAAGTCTATCTCGGCCGCGCGGTCGGAGGATCGATCGATTTTGGCGACATCGCCAGCGTCGAAGTGCTTCGCGGCCCGCAGGGCACCTTGTTCGGGCGCAACACGATCGGCGGCGCCATCCTCGTGCGCACACGCCAACCGGTCATGGGCGAGTTGAGCGGCCGCGGGCGCTTCCGGGTCGGGACCGACAATCTGTTCGAGGGCTTCGCAGCGCTCAACGTTCCGCTGGGCAAAACTATGGCGGCGCGCGTATCCGGCGGCTTCCGCAAGCGCCGCGGCTATGTGATCCGGGAATTCGACGGCCGCGATCTCGGCAATGACAACAGCCATTCGCTCAACGCCGCGCTCAAGTGGGAAATTTCGCCGAGCATCGATCTGTTCGTGCGTGGCGACTACACCAAGAAAAACGAAAATGGCGCACCGTTCGTGTTCGCCGGAATCAACGAGCGGGCGGCCGTTCCGGCGATCGCCAGCGTCGGTGCCGGCTGCCCGGGAGCAACGATTCCGTTCGCTCCGGTGACGCCGGGCAACCCGCGTTTCGGTGCACCCAACGTGCCAATGATCAACGACGCACGCTGCGCGAACGATCTTCAGGCGCGCGGGCCGTATGTGAACGGCGGTTCCGACGACGTTCTTAGCAAATCGGAAGTCTGGGGCACTGGCGCCACGGCCAACATCAGGTTGAACGACGATCTGGCGGTCAAGCTGATCTCCGCATATCGCAAGACCACCTCACGCGGAATTCGCGACGCCGACAATACGCCGCTCCGCCTGGTCACGACCGACCTCGGCGCAGAATCCAAGCAGTTCAGCCAGGAGGCCCAGCTGCAATATGAGCGAGGCATCTTCAACGCGATCCTCGGCGCCTATTATTTCAACGAACGCACATTCGAGCGGGCGACCGTGCGGCTGACGTTTCCGCCCTCTCCGCCAGTGGTCGCTTCGATCCTTGCCGGCGGGCCCGGGTCCCGCGACCTCCAGTTGTCCAATCTCAAGACCAGGTCGCTGGCCGGGTTCGGGGAGGTCAGCGTGAGGCCGATGGAGGGCCTCGAGGTCACAGGCGGTCTGCGCTACACGACGGACCACAAGCGATACCAGGGCACGGTCATGAACCTGTTCCCGGGTACTTTGCCGGACCCCACTACGCTGCCGACGCTAGCCACGTCCCAAGGTGGTCCGCTGTTCATCTTCAACACGCCGTTCAAGCAGAAATTCAGTGCTCTGACCGGCTCCGCCAGCGTCCAGTACCGTTGGAGTCCGGCGATCAGCACCTATGCTTCCTATGCGCGAAGCTTCAAGTCGGGCGGGTTCAACACCCGCTACAATGCGCCTCCGGCAGGCAATTTGCCGGTGCCATTCGATGAAGAGAAGGTGACGAGTTACGAACTGGGAGCGAAGACCAACATCGGCAGACTCCGGTTCAACCTTGCAGCCTTCCAGGCCAATTATGACGACATCCAGATGATCTTCCGTCGCGGCGTCGTTCCGTTGTTGTTCAATGCCGGCAAGGCGCGCATGCGCGGCCTGGAAGCCGAGGCCAGTTATCGCGCTCCCTGGGGTCTGATGTTCGATGCGGGCCTAAGTCTGCTCGACGACGACATCCGCAGCATCACTCCAATACCTGGAGCAACCGCGACAGTCGCGCCAGGCGATGACTTGCCGATGACGCCGAGCAAGCAGGCGAATTTCGGGATAGGCTATGAGTTCCAGCTCGGTGGCGGCCGGACCCTCACGCCCCGCTTCGACGGCAGCTACTCGTCGAGGGTAAGGTTCATCACCGGCAGCGTGCCGCTGATCGAGGAACCCGGCTATTTCGTTGCCAATAGCTCGCTGACGCTGAAAGCGTCTGAGCGGGTCGAGCTCAGCGCGGGCGTCATAAACCTGTTCGACAAGCGTTACCTGATTCAGGGCAATGCTTCGCTAGCGACGCTTGGTTATGCGGAACGCATGTATGCAAGGCCACGCAATTGGTATTTGCAACTGACCGGCCGCTTCTAGGTCAGGCTCCGGTGTCCGGGCCTGCAGTCTCCCCTGCAGCCCGGAATCTTCGCAGGCTTCCCGTTCTGCTTTGTTGCCATGCTAACAAGACGTCACAGAAGCGACTGAACCGATAATCGAGGAGGGAGCAATGCCGACCGATCCGCGAGCAGCAATTCAGAGCGCGCCGATGTCGCGTTTCCAATGGGGTGTCGTCGCGACGATGGTCGGGCTCAATGCGCTCGACGGGTTCGACGTGCTTTCGATCAGCTTTGCCTCGCCTGGAATCGCCAAGGAGTGGGGGATCGACCGCGCCGCGCTCGGCTTCGTGCTGTCGATGGAATTGATCGGGATGGCCGCCGGGTCCCTGCTGCTTGGCGGGGTTGCTGACAGGATCGGACGCAGGGGCACGATCCTCATGTGTCTCGGACTGATGACGGCCGGCATGGTCGCAGCATCGACCACGGACAGTGTGTCCGCGCTGTCGGTATGGCGTGTACTGACCGGCCTGGGCATAGGAGGCATGCTGGCATCCACCAACGCCGCTGTTGCCGAAGCTGCCAATGACAAGCGCCGGTCGCTCGCGGTCGTGCTGATGGCCGTCGGTTATCCCGTCGGCACGATCATTGGCGGGTTGGTGTCCGCAAGGCTGCTCGCCCATTTCGATTGGCGTGCGGTGTTCCTGTTCGGCGCGGTGGCGAGCGTTTGCTTCATTCCGCTGGTGCTGCTGTTCGCGCCCGAATCCATCGCCTTCCTGATGCATCGCCGGCCGCCGAATGCGCTCGAGAAGATCAATCGCGTGCTCGCCCGCATGGGGCATGCGCCGGTCGACGCGCTTCCGGTGGCCGAGCCGGCCGCGAGCAAGGTCCCGGTCGTGGAATTGCTGTCGCGTCCGATGCTGCGCGCGACCGGTCTTTTGACGCTGGCCTATCTGACCCACATCATGACTTTCTACTTCATCCTCAAATGGATTCCGAAGATCGTGACCGACATGGGGTTCGCGCCCTCCGCGGCGGCGGGCGTGCTGGTCTGGGCAAGCGTCGGGGGAGCGTTGGGGTCGCTGCTGCTGGGGCTGCTCACCGGCCGCGTACCCTTGCTTCGCCTGACCATCGTGGCGATGGTGGCTTCGGCCATTCTCGTGACCTTGTTCGGCAGCGGGCAGACCACCCTGTCGGGTCTGTCGCTGGTCGCGGGCCTTGCCGGTTTTGCCACCAATGCTGGCGTGGTCGGGCTTTATGCCCTCATCGCGCAGTCCTTCCCGACGGCTGTCCGGGCGAGCGCCACCGGTTTCGTGATCGGGGTAGGGCGCGGAGGATCGGCTCTGGCACCGGCGCTTGCAGGCATATTGTTCGCTGCCGGTTACGGGCTCCAGACCGTTGCGATCCTGATGGCGCTCGGATCGGTCGTCGCTGCGATTACCCTTTTCGGCATGCGGACATGGCGTGAGCCGCAAGCGCCGGTGCCGGCCCAGGCAAGTACTTGAGACTTGCATGGTTCGCACGATACGCTATAAGATATAACAATTCGGAGAGGCGCTCATGGCTACGATTGCACCGCCGCAACCCGGCACTGCCACTTTCACTCGATCGAACCCGGTAACCGGGGGCGTAGCCACGACTGCGAAGGCATTCACGGTCGCCGACGCAAATGCTGCCGCCGAGGCCGCGGCCAGGGCTTTTCCCGCATGGTCGGCGCTCGGACCGAATGCGCGCCGAGCGCTGCTGACCAAGGCCGCAACCGCCCTTGAGGGCAAGGCCGATCAATTCGTCGATGCGATGATGAGCGAGGTTGGCGCAACCGAGGGCTGGGCGCGATTCAATCTGATGCTTGCCGCCAGCATGCTTCGCGAAGCCGCGGCGCTGACCACCCAGATCGGCGGCGAAGTCATTCCGTCGGACAAGCCCGGCTGTATCGCAATGGCGCTGCGCGAGCCCGTGGGCGTGATGCTTGGAATCGCGCCGTGGAACGCGCCGATCATCCTTGGAGTCCGCGCGGTCGCCATGCCCTTGGCGTGCGGCAATACGGTGGTGCTGAAGGCGAGCGAACAATGCCCGCGCACGCATAGCCTGATCGCCGAAGCATTCGCCGAGGCCGGCTTGCCGGAAGGCGCGGTAAGCATTGTCACCAATGCCCCGAAAGATGCGGCTGAAATCGTCGGCGCGCTCGTCGACAATCCGCACGTTCGCAGGATCAATTTCACCGGATCGACGGCGGTTGGCCGGATCATCGCCAAAAGGGCGGCCGAGCATCTCAAGCCCGTACTGCTTGAGCTTGGCGGCAAGGCTCCGCTGATCGTCCTCGAAGACGCTGACCTCGACGAAGCGGTCAAGGCTGCTGCGTTCGGCGCGTTCATGAACCAGGGACAGATCTGCATGTCGACCGAGCGGATCATCGTCGTTGATTCCGTCGCCGATGCCTTCGCCGAGAAGTTTGCCGCGAAAGCCGGGACAATGGCGGTGGGCGATCCGCGCGAGGGCAAGACGCCACTCGGCGCAGTGATCGACCGGGCGACCGTCGAATGCGTGCGCGGCCTGATTGAAGATGCGGTCGGTAAGGGCGCTCGTCAGCTAGTGGGCGGTGACTCCGACGGTGTCCTGATGCCAGCGCATGTGATCGATGGCGTGACGCCCGACATGCGGCTGTTCCGCGACGAGAGCTTCGGGCCCGTTGTCGGGATCACCCGTGCCCGCGACGAAGAGCATGCGATCGAGCTTGCCAACGATACCGAATATGGATTGTCGGCGGCGGTATTTACACGCGACACCGCGCGCGGGCTGCGGGTCGCTCGCCGGATCAAGTCCGGGATGTGCCACGTCAACGGGCCGACCGTGCATGACGAAGCTCAGATGCCGTTCGGCGGGACCAAGGCATCGGGCTACGGCCGCTTCGGCGGCAGGGCTGGAATCGATGCTTTCACGGAGCTGCGCTGGATCACGATCGAAACCCAGCCCGGCCACTATCCGATTTGATGAACCATCCGCGGATGACGGACGGGAAGGGGCGGGTGCCCTTTAGATCATAGCTGTGCTCCGGCACCGCGCTGAAACCAGGATCCTCCCTCGGGCGGAGGGTGTCGAGTAGGGATATTTATGACGGAACTTAGCAGCAACGGGGTGGTCGCTTTCGAAGTGGAAGGCGGGATCGCCTGGGTGCGCTTCAATCGTCCGGACAAGCGCAATGCGATGAGCCCGACGCTTAACCGCGACATGATGGAAGTGCTCGACGCCCTCGAGTTCCGGGACGATGTCGGAGTGCTGGTGTTGGCCGGCGAGGGACCCGCCTGGTGCGCCGGTATGGATCTCAAGGAATATTTCCGCGAGACCGAGGCCAAAGGCCTTGGCGCGACCCGCAAGGCGCAGCGCGACAGCTATGGATGGTGGAAACGGCTGCGCTGGTACCAGAAGCCGACGATCGCAATGGTCAACGGCTGGTGCTTTGGCGGTGGCTATGGCCCCTTGTTCGCATGCGATCTGGCTTTCGCCGCCGAAGAAGCGAATTTCGGTCTGTCGGAGATCAATTGGGGAATCCTGCCGGGCGGCGGAGCAACCAAGATCGCGGTCGAACTGATGCCGTTCCGCAAGGCCATGTATCATGCGATCATGGGCGAAAATATCGACGGCAAGACGGCGGCCGAATGGGGTCTGGTCAACGAAGCCGTGCCGCTTGACCGGCTGAAGGATCGCGTGATCGAAGTCGCGCAGGTTCTGCTTCAGAAAAATCCGGTGGCGCTCAAGGCGACGAAGGACGCGATCCGCCGGGTTTCCGAAATGACCTACGACAATGCCGAGGATTATCTCGTCCGGGCGCAGGAAGCGGCCAATTCGTTCGACAGCGAAGGCCGCAAGGAAGGCATTCGCCAGTTCATCGACGAGAAGAGTTACAAGCCGGGACTCGGTGCCTATGACAAGGACCGGGCGAATTCGGATCTCGGGGCATGCGGCAGCGCCCAGGCCTGACTTCGCCGTTCCCGCTCCGGAGTTTCAATGATGGCCGACCTGTCCCGCTTGCTCACACCGCGGTCGGTGGCGATTGTCGGTGCTTCGCCGACTCCGGGCGCGCTCGGCAACAGCGTGCTGCGCAACCTTGAGCGGCACGGCTACGCCGGCGATATTCACCTCGTGAATCCGAAGCGGGACGAGATTGACGGCAGGCTGTGCCTGAGGTCGATAGCCCACCTGCCGGAGGGCGTGGATGCGGCCGTTCTGGCGATCCCGGGGCCGGCCGTCCTTGACGTCATCCGCGCGCTGGCGGAGCGCGGGGCGGGGTCGGCGATCATCTTCGCCGCCGGCTTTGCCGAGGGCGGCGAGGAGGGGCTCGCCGCGCAGGCGGAGGTTGCGCGCATCGCGGCCGAGTCCGGCATGGTGGTTGAAGGTCCGAATTGCCTGGGGCTCGTCAATTACGCAGCGGGCGTTCCGCTGACCTTCGTCGAGACGCCGGTGCTGGAGCTCGACGGCAAGCCGGCGGCTGGAATCATCAGCCAGTCGGGGGCGATGGCCGTGGTCCTCGGCGCGACGCTGATGGCCAAGGGGCTCGGAATCACCTTGTCCGTCTCGACCGGCAACGAGGCCGCGAGCGGGGTCGAGGATTATGCCGATCATCTAATTGTCGATCCGGCGACGCCGGTGATCGGGATGATCGTCGAGCAGTTCCGATCGCCCGCGCGCTTCCTTGCATTGGCCGAGCGAGGGCGTGCCGCCGCGAAGACGATCGTGCTGCTTCACCCGGGCGTTTCCAGCGCCGCTCGCGAATCCGCGGCAACGCACACCGGAGCAATGGCCGGCGACTGGCAGCTGATGCGCGCCAAGGTCGAGCGCGCCGGAGTGATCCTGGTCGACAGCCTCGAGGAACTCGGGGACGTGATCGAGATCGCGGCGCGGGCGAAGCCGGTGCGGGCCGGCGGCGCGGCGGTGCTTACGGAATCGGGGGCGTTCAAGGCCCTGACGCTCGATACCGCCGAGCGGATCGGGCTCGAACTGCCGCCACTCATTGGCGAGACGGCGGCCGCGATGCGCTCGGCCGTGCCGGATTTTATCCCGATCTCCAACCCGATGGATTTGACCGCCCAGCCGCTGGTCGACCCGGATCTATATCGACGAGCGCTCGAGCCGCTGCTCGCGGACGACAATTTCGCGGCTCTGGTGCTGGCGATCATCCAGACGGACGAAGCGACCAGCGCGCGCAAGTTCCCGCCGATCATCGACGCGGTGAAGGCGCTCGATCCCGGCAAACCGGTGATCTTCGCGGGTCTCGATGACGGTGCTTCGGTGCCGCGGGACTATATCGACGGCCTGCGGGCGCTGGGCGTGCCCTATTTCCCGTCGCCGGACCGTGCATTCCGGGCATTGCGCCAATTGGCCCGACGCGCCGGGCGGAGTTTCGATCGCGTTGCGGCAAGTCCAGTCACGCTCGAACTGCCGAGCGGAGTCGTTCCGGAATATCGCGCCAAGGCGTTGCTCGCGGAAGCAGGGATCCCGTTTCCGAAAGGCGGGTTCGCGGCTTCGTTGGACGAGGGGCAGGCCGTCGCTACGGAGGTTGGTTTTCCGGTGGTGCTGAAGGCTCAGTCGGCGGCTCTCAGCCACAAGAGCGATGCCGGCGGAGTTATCCTCAACGTCCCTGACGGCCCGGCGCTCGAAGCGGCGTGGGGACGCCTATACGGCAATGTCGCGGCTTATGATTCGGGCATCGTCCTGGACGGCGTGCTGGTCGAAGCGATGGGCGCGCGGGGCGTCGAGCTGATCGTCGGCGCGCGCAACGATCCGGAATGGGGACCAATCCTGCTGGTCGGGTTCGGCGGCGTCACAGCCGAGCTGATCCATGATGTGCGGCTGCTGCCCCATGACCTTACGCACGAAGCGATCGTGGCGGAGTTGCGCGCTCTCAAGCAGGGGCCGCTGCTGGAGGGTTACCGGGGTTCGCCGGCGCTCGACGTCGATGCAGCAGCGCAGGTTATAGGCGCGCTCGGCCGGGTGCTGGCGGGCACCCGCTCAATCCGGGAGATCGATCTCAATCCGCTCGTCGTCTACCCGAAGGGATCGGGCGCGGTCGCGCTCGATGCGCTGATCCTGGCGGCGTGACGATCTAGAGTCTGTTTCAGATTGGTCGAAGCGTTCCGTCTTACTGAAACAGACTCTAGCCGACGCCGTTCTCGTCGGTTTCGCTCGGGGGGCTGCGCCGCTCGATGCGAGTCAGCAGGTCGAGCAATGTCGCTCGTTCTTCGGAATTCATGTCGGCAAGCATCCGCAGCTCATTCTGCTCGATGCGCCCGACGGCGTCGGCCAGCGCGACCGAGCCGACGCCAGTGATGCCGAGCGAGAAGGCGCGGCGATCGGTCGGGACAATGGTCCGTTCGATCAGGCGCATGTCGACCAGTTCGTTGATCAGGGACACCATGTTGGCGCGCTTGATCCCGAGCAGCCGTCCGACGGCGCCCTGGTTGATACCGGGATTGGCGGCAACGACGGAAAGCACTGCAAAGGGCACCTGGCGAAGCCCGGCTCCCTCCATCGCCAAGGCGAAATCGGCCGAAAATGCCGCCGATGCGCGGCGTAGGTGGTAGCCCACCAGCGGCGCCAGCACGCCAACACTCACTTGTTCCGACATTAGGCTCGTGCAAGCCATGTTTCCCGGTCGCCGTCAATCGCTTAACCGGCAAGCCCGGCGAGACCTTATGCGAGCTTGAAAAGCCGGCGCGCATTAGTTTCGAAGAAGGCGCGCTTCACTTCCGGCGACATCTCGACTTGTTCCAGCGCGGTGACTTCCTCCGGCTTGTACTGGTAGGGGTAATCCATCGCGTACATGACCCGGTCGACGCCGATCACATCCTGCAGGAAGCGGATCGGCGGTCCCCAGGCGACGCCGCTGTTGGTGTAGTAGAAATTCTCGCGCAGATAGTCCGAGATTTTGCGCTTGAGCGCCGGCATGCCTTCGTAGCGCCCCGATGCGGCGCTCGCCTGATGCATATAGTCGAGCCGGTAGAGCGTGAAGGGGAGGGACTCTCCGACGTGGCCAAGCACGATCTGCAGCTTCGGGAAACGATCGAACACGCCGGCCACGATGATCCGCAAGGCATGCAATCCCGTCTCGACGCTGAAGCCCCAGATCGCGCCGTCGAGCCCGCGGCCCAGCATCGGCTTGATCAGGCCGTCGCTGGGCGTTGCGGGATGGATATAGATCGGAACGTCCAGCGCTTCCGCCGCCTCGAAGATCGGCCAGAATTTGGGATCGTCGAGATATTCGTGCTGAACATGGGAGTTGATGATGACGCCCTTGAGCCCAAGTTGATTCACGCCCCGCTCAATCTCCTTTGCAGCCGCGGCGGGGTCTTGCGGCGCGCAGGCCGCCAGCCCGCCGAACCGATCCGGATGGCGCTTGATGGCGTCGGCCAGCCAGTCGTTGGCATAAGCGGCGAACGCGCAGGCTTCTTCCGCGGGCATGACCTGGACGCCAGGCGAGGTCAGCGAAAGAATCGCGAAATCAATGCCGGCCGCGTCCATGTGAGCGACGCGCTTGTCGCCGGCGTCGGTCAGATGATCGCGGATGAATGTGCAGCGGGCGCTGTCGGAACGCGCGTAGAAGCCCCACATGCTGTTGAAGCCGATATCGGGAACCGACTTCTCGTCGAGGAGACGCCGATAGCGATCGAGCATTTCCGGCGGGCAGAAAGCCTCTTCCGTCGCGATCCGTCGGTAGCTTCGCGATGCGCCTGACTGTTCGGTCATTCTGCTGGCCTCTCCTGTTCTTGCCGTTGGGCAGTCAATTCATGACGACGTTCAAGCCGCGGGATGCGAGCATTTCCCGCACCTTTTTCAAAGGTATGCGGTCGCGATCGAGATTGAGACCGCCCTCGATGAGCAAGGCGCGAACCGCTTCGACATCGACGTTGCGCGGAGAAACGCCATCGCGCACCGCAAGCGCGGCAGCGGTGCCCGCTGCTTCGCCCATCGCGATACATTCGGGCATCAGGCGAACCCGCTGGTGCGCTTCATTGTCGAACGACACGGTCTTCCCGGAAATGAGCAGATTTTCCGTTTCCGCGGCAAGCAGGCAGCGATAAGGCAGGCCAAGCACCGTCACCGAAATCGGCAGTTCAGCAAGGTCATGCCCTTTGCCGCCTTCACTGCCGTCCGGCTTGTGGCGGACCCACCCCTTGAGGTTCGGCCCGCGATAGACTTTAAGCGCAATCTCGTCGTCGAAGAGGGCGCCATCGAAGATGTCGTCGCGCGTAAGCGTATAATCGCCGACCACGCGCCGGCTGTCGCGAACTCCGATCTGGGGCGCCATGTCGATCAGGAACGACTGCTCCATGCCCGGAATGCGCTTCACGAAGGGAAGGAAGTCGCGGGCGCGACGGCGGCCCTCGATTTCGGCCGCGCTCAGGTCGGCGGCGTTGGTCGGATCCCGGTCGAGCACCTGGACCGCGTAAAGGTAGCCGATCCCGTTGCGCAGATTGGCGGGCGTTGCGCCGAAGATGGAGATATGATGCCCGAATGTGCCGGGCAGCGCGCCTTCGTCCTTGCCCTGCTGGACCAGCGATTTCCAGCCGGTCAAATGCACATATTGGGACCCGTCGAGCGCGTGCGCGGGCGTGCCCCACAGCTTTGAAAAATCGTCCGGGTTCGCGCGGGCATGGTCCTGCATCCGCGCCCAGTCGATCCCGCCCATCCGGCACAGCATCATCATCGGTTGCGGAGCTTCGCGCGGGTGCATGGGGGCGCCCGCGCGCGCGGCGACATCGGCGTCGCCGCTGGCGTCGATGGTGACGTCGGCGAGGATCGCCTGCCTACCCGATTTGTTCTCGATCACCACGCCGCGGACGCGGTTTCCGTCCAGGATCACGTCGACAACCTGGGTGTTGAGAAGAATCTCGACGCCGCTTTCGACGAGCATGTCGAACACGGCGAGTTTGAGCATCTCCGGATCGTAGGCGAGGTTGAAATATTCGGGCAGGAAGTCGGCTGGGGCCGCGTCCTGGGTGGCGAGCCGCTGCTGCAGTTCCTGCAGGATGCCGCTCATATTCTCGCAACTGAGAAATTCAGTGACAAAGGACATCGGTCCAGTGCCGCCGACGACTGCGTTGCGCTCGACCAGCAGGACCCTGGCGCCATGCCGCGCAGCGCGGATCGCGGCCGGATAGCCGCCCGATCCCGCTCCGACGACCAGGACCTGAGGGCGCGCAACGACGGGGATCTCGCGGGCCGGTTCGCGGATCCTGTCCTCGCTCCCGCCCGCTGGCTCCGCGCTGCTCATAACGTCCACACAGTCTCAAAGGGAGGGTTGAAGTCAGACTTCGCGCCGGTACGTCTCGAGCCCCGGGCGGTACGACTTTTCGTCGAGGAACTGGGACATGCCACGGCGCCGGCCGCTTTCCGGATCCTGGGCCGCTGCCGAGGCAGCCATCGCTGCAAGCACCGCTTCCGACGTGTTCCAGTCGAGCGATTCCACGAACTTGAACGCGGATTTGGCGTGGCGCAGTACGGTTGGATTTTTCTCAAGCAACGTGCGCGCCAGAGTTTCGGTCGCCGACCGCAATTCGGCACGCGGAACCGAGCGGTTGACGAGCCCCATCTCGGCCGCTTTCTGGCCCCCAAAGGGTTCCCCGGTCATGATGTAATATAGCGAGTCGCGGTGGTTCATCACCTGCGCGACGGCGCGGGTGACGTTGCCCGCGGGGATGATGCCCCAGTTGATTTCGGACAGGCCGAAAGTCGCTTCGTCAGCGGCGATCGCGAGGTCGCAGGCGACGAGGGGCGTGAACGCTCCGCCGAAGCACCAGCCGTTGACCATCGCGATCGTGGGCTTCGGATAATGCATCAGGCGGCGCCACATCCAGTCGGTCGCGGCGCGCCGAACGCGGCCCTGCACAAGCGCCGACTGGCCTTCGGTTTCGCGGAAATATTCCTTGAGATCCATGCCGGCCGAGAAGGACTCGCCCTCACCGGTAAGGACAATAACGCCTACCTCGTCGCGCACTTCTAGCTCGTCCAGAAGCTGCAGCATCTCGCGGTTGAGCGTAGGGCTCATGGCGTTGCGTTTTTCGGGCCTGTTCAGCGTCACCCAGGCAATGCCGTCGTCCAGGTCGAGCTTGATCGTCTCGAAAGTTGCTTCCGCAGTCATGGGACTGACCATCCTTTCTGCTGTGCCATTTTCATCGTGCGAAGCAGGAAGCCGGTCACGAGCTCCCGCTGCTCCGAATTGAGGCCTTCGAACATTGCGTCTTCGATCCGATGAGCCTCGGCGTTGACGGCCTGCAGACTTGCCCGGCCCAATCGCGTCATGGTGACCAAGGAGATGCGCCGGTTTTCGGAATTCTCCTCGGTGGCAACCATCTCCTTGGCCCGCAATTGCCCGACCTGCTGGGTCGCGGCTTGCGGCGTGATCCGAAGCGCGCGCGCAAGGTCCGCAGCAGAGCAGGGCTGCAGCCGATGGAGGAATGAAAGCATCGTATAGTCGCTGGACGTGAGCCCGTGCGCGCCGGCGGTCTCGTCCAGCTGGACCTTGGCGGACCCGTAAGCGCCTTTGATCAAATAGAGCAGTCGATAGCGGGCTTCCCAGCCGCTCTCGGGGTCGGCGGCGATCGCGTCATTGATCGTTGCGGCCTGGGACAAGTTTGCTCCATTAACAAGCTACTTTATATAAAGCAGCTTTATATGTGACTTTCCAGTTGTCAAGGCGGCCTGGGAGGTTGCTTACGCCGAGCCCCAGACCTCCTCGGCAACCTGTACGACCAGGGCGAGCTTCGCCTTCTGGGCTTCGATGTCCATCATGTTGCCGCCGATGCCGCTCGAGAAGCCGCACTGCGGAGAGAGGGCGAGCTGATCGATGTCGACGAATTTTGCGGCGGCTTCGATCCGCCGCTTGATCTCGTCGGCGGTCTCCATCTCGTCGCGCTTGGTCGTGACGAGGCCGAGGACGACGCGCTTGCCTTTGGGCACCAGCCGCAGGGGCTCGAACCCGCCGGCGCGGCTCGAATCATATTCGAGGAAATAGCCGTCGATGTTGAGCTCGTTGAACATGACTTCGGCAACGGGCTCATAGCCGCCCTCGGCAACCCAGCGGCCCGCGAAATTGCCGCGGCAGACATGCATGCAGACTTTCATGTCGTCCGGCTTGGCGGCGATGGCGGCATTGATCAGCCGCGCATAGACGTGGGGGAGCTCGTCCGGATCCTCGCCGATGCTGGTCTGGACCTGGGCCCGAAGCGACGGATCGCATAAATAGGCGAAATTGGTCTCGTCGATCTGCAGATAGCGACAGCCCGCGTCGATCAGGTCGCCGATCTCTTCCGCATAGACGCCCGCCAGGTCGGAATAGAATTCGTCCATGTCGGGATAAGCGGCGAGATCGATGGCGTCGCGGCCGCCGCGAAAATGCATGATAGACGGCGAGGGGATGGTGATCTTCGCAGTCCCGTTGGTGACGGATTTCAGGAATTTGAAATCCTCGACGAAGATCGGTTTCGGGCGCGACAGCTTGCCGGTGACGCGCACCGTGTGCGGCTTGTTTTCGATCGACCCTTCTGCGTTGCGGAAGGTCGTCGTGTAGTTGGACTGATGGGGCTCGACATTGGCGAAACGCAACAGGAAATCGGTGTGCCAGCTGCCCCGGTTATACTCGCCGTCGGTGATTGACTGGAGCCCGATTTCCTCCTGCATCCTGACGACCTCGCGGATCGCCTGCTCCTGGATGGTCTTGAGCTCGGCGCTGTCGATGGCGCCCGCCTGACGCCGCTCCCGAGCCTCGATCAGGTTCAGCGGACGGATCAGACTACCGACATGGTCGGCCCGAAAAGGCGGTGCTCCCAAAGCGCTCACTCCATCATTGAATCACGCAACAATTTTTGTAGCTTGATGAAACATGTTGCAAGCGAAATCGCGAGCCTCCGCAACGAAGTTGCGAGCGGTAGCGTCGTTGAAGTCAGCGGGTGGGGCGGCTGATCACCTGCAGCTCCTGATAGGAGCGGATACCGAGCACGCCATGTTCGCGGCCGTAGCCGGACTCTTTCATGCCGCCAAAGGGCACGTCGGATTCGTTGAGGCCGTGCCGATTGATCCAGACCGTACCCGCCATCAGGCGGCCCGCGACCTCGCGCGCGCGGCTCTCGTCGCTGCTCCATACCGACGCACCGAGGCCAAAGCGGCTGTTGTTTGCTCGCGAAATCGCCTCGTCTACGGAGGCGAAGGTAAGGATCGGCAGAACCGGCCCGAATTGTTCCTCGGCGACGAGCGGAGCGCTTTCGTCGAGGCCGGCGATAATCGTCGGTTCGATGAAATATCCGCCGCCGTCGCGCACCGTGCCGCCGGTCAGCAGTTGGGCGCCGGGGCGTGCGAGCGCGTCGTCGAGATAGGCCCTGACCTTGTCGAACTGAGCGCGGTTCTGGATCGGTCCCATGTCGACTCCGGGTTCGCTTCCGGGCCCGACTTTGAGTGCGGAAACCTTGGCGACCAGACGCTCCAGAAGTGCGTCACGCACCGACTCCGCAACATAGACGCGCTTGATCGCCATGCAGATCTGGCCGCAGTTGAAAAAGGCGCTGCGGGCAATTCCCGTCGCCGCGAGATCGAGGTCGGCGTCGTCGAGGACGAGCGTGGCATCGTTGCCGCCAAGTTCGAGCGTGACGCGCTTCAGCGTCTGGGCCGCGCTTGCGAGCACTTTCTTGCCCGTCGCGACCGATCCCGTGAAGCTGATCTTGTCGATGTCGGGATGCGCAGTCATCCAGGCGCCGAAATCATTGCCGCCGGCGATGATGTTGAGAACGCCCGTCGGGAGCAGGTCCGCTACCAGCCGCCCGATCGCAAGCGTCGTAAGCGGCGTGAAAGGCGAGGGCTTCAGGATGAGCGTATTCCCGGTGTACAGCGCCTGCGCGACCTTGTGCATCGCCAGCGCGATCGGGAAATTCCAGGGCGCGATCGCTCCAACGACGCCGAGCGGATGGTAGCGGAGTTCCACGCGGCCGCGTTCGTCATCCCGAAGCACTTCATCCTTGAGCGGGAGCGACGCCAGTTGCTTCATATGATGTCCGGTGACCGACAGCTCCATGCGCGCCTGGTCGACCGGCTTGCCGTGCTCGCGGCTGAGCAGCGGCGCGAGTTCGTCGGCAGAAGCCGATATCCGGTCCGCCACCTCGAAAATCCGGCGCCGCCGTTCGTCGAAGCCGAGGGACGCCCAGTCCGGAAAAGCACGTTGTGCTGCCGCAACGGCATCGTCGAGGTCGGCCTGAGATGCATCGGGGCAGAGCGCGAAGGCCGTGCCGGTCGAAGGGTCGACAACTTCGTAGCTCCCGGACCCGGCGGACATCCGGCCACCGATGAGGTGGGCGCCCGCGCCCGCAACCGTGGCGAGCCGATCCAGGTTTGCAACGTCGCTCATCTCCAACTCCCGCTTGGCGACACGGAGCATGGATATCGTTGTCTTAAACCACAACCCCTTATTTGGGGCCGGCCGTGCTCAGGCTTCGCTGGCGAGGAATTTCCCAAGCATGTCGTGGAGCTGGCGGGCGACTGTCCGGTCGATGTTGGGCGAGGGATCGGAATCGAGCGCGGCACGATCGGGCGAAGGCTCCGGATCGCGATCGGAAACCGGCAGTTCAGCACCGCCATCAATCAATCGGCCTGCCCGGTCCAGTTGCTGTTCGAGCGCGTTCAGGAAGTCGACGAAATTGCGGACCTGGCTGCGTTGGAATGGCTCCTGCAGCAGCTCGTTCAAGCCGATCGCAAGACGGTACATGTCCTTGTGAACCTGCCGTCCTTTGTCGGTGAGTTCGAGCAGGATCGAGCGGCTGTCCGAGGGATTGGCAAGCTTCTGGACGATGCCCCGGTCGACCAGGGTCGAGACGATCCTGCTGGCGTAGCTCTTTTCGAGATTTGCCGCGGTCGCGACGCGCTTGAAGGAGACGCTCCCGTACCCGGCGGTAATTCCGATGACCCGGCATTCGGCCAGCGAGAGATCGATATGCTTGCGGTAATATTGTTCGGAAATCCGCTCGGAAATCCGCGCCACCCGGTGGAGGCGGAAGGTCATGAGATTACGGAAGCTGGGCGGCTTTCCCGCGCGATCCCCGCCGTTCGCTGCTGCTTTGGTTTTGCGTGCCACAGTGGAACCATAAGACGCGTGCCCGGTCACGCAACAAAATTGCGCCAACGCAGCTGAGCGATCGATCAATATTGTTGTCTGAGACAATCAAATCTGTCACGAGGAGGGACCAATATGCGTCGGGAGAGGCGGGCATGCTCACGGAGGAACGCAACAAGCTACTGACCCAGGTTGGGCCGGGCACGCCGATGGGCGAATTGCTGCGCCGTTATTGGCACCCGATCGCCGGGGAAAGCGAGTTTGACGAGCGGCCAACCAAGGCGGTCCGCATCATGGGCGAGAACCTGGTTCTCTATAAGGATCTGTCCGGCAATTACGGGCTGGTCGATCGCCATTGCCCGCACCGAAGAGCCGATATGGCTTATGGAATGGTCGAGGCGTGCGGCCTGCGCTGCAGCTATCATGGCTGGTTGTTCGACCAGGACGGCAGGTGCCTCGAGCAGCCGTTCGAGCAGACCGCCAATCCCGCCGGCCGTTTTCGCGACAAGGTCAAGATCAAATCCTATCCGGTGCGGCCGCTGGGTGGGCTGCTTTGGGCCTATATGGGGCCGGCGCCGGCGCCCGAATTGCCCGATTGGGAGCCATTTTCCTGGCCCAACGGGTTTCGCCAGATCGTAATCTCCGAACTGCCGTGCAACTGGCTGCAGGGGCAGGAGAATTCGATCGATCCGATTCATTTCGAATGGATGCATTCGAACTGGAGCCAGCGACTGCGCGGGGAGACCGGAGCTTACGGCCCGAAACACTTGAAGATCGACTTCCGCGAATATGATTATGGATTCACCTATAATCGCATCCGCGAGGACACCGACGAGACCCACCCTTTGTGGACCGTCGGGCGCGCCTGCCTCTGGCCGAACGGCATGTTCACCGGCGATCATTTCGAGTTCCGAGTGCCGGTCGATGACGAGAATATGCTGAGCGTCGGCTGGTTCTTCACGCGTGTGCCGAAGGAATCCGAGCCTTATGTCCAGAAATCAATTCCGGTCTGGTACGGTCCGATCAAGGACGAGAAGGGGGACTGGATCACGACGCATGTGATGAACCAGGATTTCGTCGCCTGGATAGGGCAGGGCGTCATCTCGGACCGCACGCAGGAACATCTCGGCCTCAGCGACAAGGGCGTGGGCCTGATGCGGCGCCAGTTCCTGCGCGACATTGAGCGAGTGCGGAACGGCGAGGATCCGAAGGCCATCATTCGCGATCCCGCGCGCAACAAGGCCATTCCGCTACCAACGATCGACCGCGATGCCGTGACCGAGGGCATGACCGCGCAGGAGATCAAGGCCGGCGGGGCGCTGCACCTGAAGCGCTTCATCTTCCAGTACGGCCAGCCGGAAGAAGTTCGGCGGATGCAGGAGCAGGCAATGGGCATTGAGCAGGACACAAAGGGCTATATTCACGCCTGAGGCGCCGTTTCATTTCCAGATGATGGCGCGAGGGAGAACCTGAATCCTGCGCGCAGAGTGAGCTTCACATCATAAACCGACCGAAACACTCATCAGCGATAGCACAGACGCCGCCGGTGCGGGTTTAAAGGTGGCATTGCACGATCTTGCCCAGTTCGAAGGATATTCCAGTTCCGCGATGGGCTAATTCTATTCAAGATCGGCCGCGCTACATCCACGCGAGCACTTTTGCGACGCCTTCTCGCGCCATCGCTTGGCCCCCAGCTTTCGTTCCTTGGCTGTGGATCGGGGCCGAAAGCAAAAGGCGCGAGAGCTGCAGCGTTCGTGTTCATATCATCCCCCTTTTAGCCTTGATGCGGCACTTGAGTTGATCACTGCAGGATCCACGCAAAGCGCATCCGCAACTCAGTCGCCGCATCAGTTTTGAACCATGCACCGTGAGAGATGACGCATTTCTCCGGTGCCCAACTCAGCAGAGTCTCGACACCATGCCGGGCTTTCACTCGATCCTTGATGCTCCATCGGTACAGTCGCGGCGTGGAGCCCTTGGGTGCAACAATGCCGTCAAAGCGAGCCAGCAGTCCGCCCAGGAGTGTCTGTTCTTGTAGATCAGCGTTGACGATAAGATCAGTCAGGACCGCTGTGTGGCTTGGTAGATGGAAGAAGATCGCCTCATCGTAAGCTCGACTTCCACTGAACACCGTCTGCGATATGCAGGTTGCCCAAGCTTCAGGGGCTGCTTCCTCAAGGGACTCGTCAAAGGTCAGATCGCTTCGTTTCCGGATAAGCTGCCGGGTTCCGTAAAGCTTTGCGTCGGGATATTGAGTGATCCAAGGATTAAGGTAGACGTGATGATATTTATTTGGTGCGACGAGATGCGCCACTTTCCCGAGGCCAGCGAGTCGGTCGCCAGCGCCTCATCAAGCAAGACGGGGGAATGGATCCACAGATCACCAGATGGAAGGCGAACAATGGTCGACCTCGTGCCGATCCGGACGCCAAGAAACGTCATCATCTCGCCACTCACTACCCAAATGTCTGGGCCTATCGGTTCCAATTTGCTTAAATTCGCGGACGCCCGGCAACGCGTCACGTTCGCCCGCCGAGCTGAGTTTTCAGCTGCTACCAGCATCTAGACGTCCAACCTAAACACCTTGCGGGCATTGTCTTCGAAGATCAGCTTCTTGTCGGCGTCGCTCAGGAAGTCGAACTTCTGGATCATCGGCGCGATGTGATCCATCGTGTGCCCGGTTGCCGGGTCGATGGTGGAGCCGACGCCGGGACACTCCGACCCGAACAGGCACCGTTCGGGTCCGACCGTCTCGATCAACAGTCGCAGGGCGCCTTCGGTGTAGAGCACCGTATCGAAATAAAGCTTCGCCATGCGCTCCGAGAACAGATGCTTGGTCCGTCGCGACTGGGATTCGAAGCGGCCGAATTGATAGGGGATTGCGCCGCCGCCATGGCTCACGACCACTTTCAGTTCGGGAAAGTCGTCGAACACCTGCGAAGTGCACAGATTGTAGGTGGCGATCGTCTCTTCGTTGATGAAGTGCAGCGAATAAGGCGTGCGCTCCGACTGCGATCCCGTTGCATGAATGTGCGCTGGAAGGTCGAGCTCGCACAGCTTTTCATAGAGCGGATACCAATAACGGTCGCCGAGCGGCGGCGCTTCTTCCGGACCGTTTTCATAAGGGTCCGGGTTGAGGAGGAAGCCCTTGAAGCCGAGCGACACGCAGCGGTCCATCTCCGGGAGCACAGCCTCGATCGGCTCGCCCGCGACCTGGGGCAGGCCGGCCACCGGAATGAACAGATCCGGCAGCAAAGTGCATTGCCGGTGAATGATGGTGTTCACCTCCTCGCAGAACCAGTGAACCACGCGCGTCGGCTTGGCCGAATTCATCATCTGAAATGGCCGCGGCGAGATCAACTGGATGTCGGTGCCATGGCTGTGCAGCAGCTCGATATGGCCGTCGGGCCAGGTCTCCTTGTGATGCGCGGCGGCGATGATCTGCTCGTCGGTGACCTTGACGCCGCCACGGCCGTGCGAGCCGCGATGAGCGAGCAGGCCGGCCTTGTACGCCCACAGCTCCACCGGCGCGCTGACGTGCCCGTGGCAGTCGATGATCATCTGACGGTCCCTTCTTATTTCCGGCGCGTTTGCAGGCTGTGATATTTGAACTGGGCGCGGGCCTCGTCGAGCCGCATCCCGTCGCGGCAGGCTTCGCGGATTCGGTCCTCGGCGGCCTGAATTTCCTCGGCGGCGTCGAGCACAGCCGTTTCATGCGCCTGGGGGATGACGACCACGCCATCCGCGTCCCCGCGCACGATGTCGCCCGGCACTACCCGCGCTCCGCCGATGTTGACCGGGCAGTTGGTCATTTCAACCTGGACGCGGTCTTTGCCGGTCCGCATCCAGTGGCCCCGGCTGAAGATGGGGTAACCGAGCTTGCGGCATAGAGCGACGTCACGGCTGATTCCGTCGATCAATGTGCCGGCGAGCCCGCGACGGTGTGCGATCTCGGTCAGGATATCGCCCCAGATGGTCGCATCCTCACGTCCGCCATTGTCGATCACGACGACATGGCCGTCCGGCACATCATCGATATAATCGCCGACCGTACCGGGGGGCGTCGAGGCCGGGCCGCACAGCATGGTGAAGGCGCGGCCGGCCATCCGGAGGCCCGGGTCGCGCGGCGCAATTCGGTAGCACTGGCCGGCGATCCCGAAGCGATCGAGCGCATCGCTGATCGTTGCGGTGTCGAGCGCCGACGCTCGGGTGACGTTGAGGTCGGTGGTCATCAATCGTGCCGTTGCAGCATATATTCGTAATTGGCTCCGAGCACCTCGCTTGCGCGCTCGCCCTCCTGCAGGCGCCGAGTCATTTCCGCCTCACGCGCGCCGATTTCCTCTGCCGCCGCAAGCACGCGCTCGATATCGGCTGGTGCGATGAAGACCGCTGCACTGGAATCGCACACCACATAGTAACCGGGGTCCACCGTGAATCCGCCAACCTGGATTGCCACGTCGGTCGCCTGTTCATGGACGCGGCTGCGGGCGGTGCGGGCGGTATAGCCCCGGCTGAAGACCGGAAAGCCGATGTCGCGCGCTTCGTCGACGTCGCGCGCCAGCCCCTCGCAAATCACGCCCGCGACGCCTTTCTGCTGGGCTCCGCGCGACAGAATGCCGCCCCAGCATCCGGCCTCGACGCCAGTGGACTGTTCGACCACAATTACGTCTCCCGGACCGCTAAGGTCGATTGCGGCGGCGCCGAGATGGACGGGCGGGCGATCGGGCGGGGGAGTGCCGGCCTCTAGTTTGACGGTGTGGACCCGCCCGGCGATGCGCCGCCCAGGCAAGGCCGACAGAAACCCGGTGACGCAGCCGGCCAGGTCGAGCTTGTCCAAAGCGTCGGACACCGCGCAGGCGTCGAGACGCCGCAAGCGGGTGACGATATCTCCGCTATCCAAGGAACCGCTCATTGCCAGGCTACGAAGCCATTTGCGGTGCCCGTGCCAGCTTCCGAGCGGTAGCAGGGTTCGTAGCCGATGACCTCGCCCTTCAGGTCCGTGTCGAACAACGCGCCGGCTGCGGCGATCCAGGTCTTCAGTTCCGACGTGCCCGATTGCAGGTGCCGGTCTTCGATCCTGCACAATGTTTCCGCATCGCGTGTTCGCAGCGCTTCGAAGAACATGCGGTCGAATTGCTCGTCGATCACGAAATGGCTCATTCCTCCCGAGCCGAAGACGCCGACGCGAACGTCACTCTTCCAGCTGCGGATCGCGGCGCCTACCGCCCGCCCAAGTTCGAAGCAGCGGCGCGCGCTCGGCTGGTTGGGCGGAAAGAAGGTGTTGATGAGGATCGGAAGGTTCGGGATCACCCGGTCGCGCATGATCTGGCGATAGATGAAGCCAAGCGAATGCGGCGCGCCGCTCGACCAATGGCCGGGCGGCTCGGGCAGTCTCTTGGATACGGCGAGGTCCCAGCCCTGGGGCAAGAGGGACGTGCACACGTGCGTGCCCAGATCCGGCAGGCATGGATATTCGCGCCGCTCCGGCGGGCTGTGGCCCCATTCGGCCTCGTGGATGCCGGGCGGCATCCGCTGGCCCTGCTCGGGCGTCGCGGGCTGGTCCCAGATGGTATCGCCGAGATAGACGGTAATGGCCGGAGTAATGTCTTCCAGGAACAGCTCGCGCTGATCGTTGCCAAAGATCACGGCGACGTCGATCTTGGCGGCCTCGAAGCGATCGGCCATTTCCTCGATCGACTGCTGGCACGATGCCGCCCTGCGCTCGCGCTCCTCGGGGGCACAGGCCTGGTCCAGCCCTTCGCCTTTGCGGAGGGCGACAAGTTCATCGAAGCCGTAGATGTGCCCGCGGAACGGATGGCGGTTGCGTTTGTCCGCTTCGACCCGAAGCAGCCATTGTTCGGCGGTTGTGGACAGTGTCGGTCCATGCGACGTCCACATGCCCAAGACAATTTCGGCCATAGCTTTGACGCACCCTTATTTTGTAGACTCAGTAAACAAAGCCGCCGCTCGTGGCAACTTGGGTAGGCGGATTCACCCCTGTCCGAGCGCTGCCCGCAAACGATCTCGATAAAGTGGCTTCACATTGAACAGCATAACCGCGGACAAAAGCGCGAGAACGATGAACAGCATGAATCCCACCGCGTAGGCGCCGGTCGTGTCGTAGATTATCGCCAACACCAAAGGCCCGCCGGCCGAGCCCAGCGAGTAGAAGCCCGTGATGACCGGCAGCACCCGATTCATATGCCTGGGCCCGAAGACATGCTTGGCAAGCACCGGTCCCTCACAGACCAGTCCGCCATGCGCAACACCGAGCGCGAAGCTGAAGATCAGGGCCGTCGTCAGGTCCGATACGGGAAAGGCGAGCACGACCATCAGAGCGATCAGCAGGTACCAGACGGCGATCCCACGGACCGAAAAGATATCGAAAATCTTGCCGGCAAGGAATTTCGAAAACATCCCGACCAGGAACGTCGAAGATAGAGCGCTGGCGGCCGCGGCCTTGCTGAGTCCCGCTTCCTTCGTGAAGTAGAGCTGCGAGTGCTGGAACAGCCCCTGATCCACGCCCGATATAATCATCACGCTGACGATGATGAACCAGAAGGTCGGCTGGCGAATGAGCGAGCCGTAGGTGATGTCGAGCTCGGCTGAGCGCATGGCCTCGGCCATCGCCGGATTCGGCGCGGAATCCTTTTTCCGGTTGGCTTCGGGAAGCAATTGCTCCTCCGACGGATCCTGCTTGACGGCAACAATCAGGGGAACAGCAACCACGAAGATGCCGATCCCGATCAGTGCAAAGGTGAGGCGCCAGCCGAGCTCCGGCATCGCGAAGACGATATACATGGGGAACAGCACGCCTCCCAAGCTGGCGCCGGCCAGCGCCATTGCTCCGGCGAAACCGACGTTGCGAATGAACCATCGCGACACGAGCAGCTTGATGCATAGAAGCACGGCGCCCTGCCCGAGACCGATCAGGAAGCCGGTCAGATAATAGGTCCACAGCGAGTGAACGAAGAGGAATGCGGCGAACCCGATCGCCTGCGCGGTTACAACCGCAATGAATACGGGCTTCAATCCGAAACGCTCGACGAGAGGCCCGATCAGGAAGATCGCGACGACGGCGCCGGTCAGGCCCTTGGTAGTATAGATCAAAGTGGCTTCGGTGCGGCTCCAGCCGAATTCACGAATGACCTCGCTATAGACCAGCGGCATGCTTGCGGTCGGGCCGCCGAAGGCAAAGAAGAAGATGATGAAGCCGACGGCAACGACCTTCCAGCCCGGGTAGGTGAGGCCGCTCGCGATCGGAGCGCCGGTCGAGGACACGTTCGTTGCCATTCCAGCTCCTCTCCCGCCGGTGGCACCGCCGCTGTGGCGATTCCTGGTTGTGCCAAGCTATCAGTGCTGCCTGTGAACCTGTCAACCGATCTGTTGTCTTAGACAACGGCATTGACCCGATCGTGCGGTAGTGCGGACGATCACTTGTCCGGCTCGAAGAGCAACAGATGGCGACCGTCGGGCAGCGGATGCCAGAAAGGTTTCACGCGCAGGCCGACACGGAGCTCCGCCTCGCTGCAGCGGATGATGTTGCTCATCACGTTCACTTGCTCGTCGAGCGTGACCATTGCGACGACATAGGGTTCATGATCGCGGAACGGGGGCCGGGCGCGGCGAACGATCGTGAAGCTGAAGACTGCCCCTTTGCCGGACACTTCGCGCCATTCGAGATTGGTCCGGCGCCCGGTATGGATGCTCGTTGGCCGCGGATAGAACTGATAAGCACCGACGACCTTGTCATATTGCAGCAACAGGCGCTTCTCGCGCGTTGCTTCCCAGAAGGGCACGGAGAAGCTGCGGATCGGCGGGACGGGCCGGTCGATGGCGAGCAGATCGTTGAGTTGGCTCATGGCTTCCTCACCCGTTGCTCGTGAGGATCAGGACGGTGCTGGTGTTCCAGTTCCGGCCGTAGGGGATTCCGCCGATGCCGGTCACGAGCGCGGTGCCGCTGTTCTTGACTTGCCGCTTGCCGCCTTCGCCGAACAATTGGCGGACCCCCTCGACAAGATTGGTGCCTCCTCCTGCCAGCCCGCATTGCCCCGCCGAAATCTGACCGCCGCCGGTGTTCAACGGAAGGTCGCCTGAAAACAGGAAGTCGGTTTCGTGGATGTAGGCTGCGCCGTGACCGTGCTTGCAAAAGCCAAGCATCTCGAGCTGCATCATGATGGCGATGATGAAGTCGTCATAGGGGTGGAAGGAGCCGATATCCGACTGTTTCAAACCGGCCTGCCGAAAAGCCTTCTCGCCGGCGATTCGGTGGCCGGTGACGGTCGGATCCACCATCGCTGCTCCCGCGCTCAGATTGGTGCGTTCGCCATAGCCGAGGGGGATGGCGCATTTGGTCAGCCCGCGCTGCTCTGCCCGTTTTCGGCTGGTCACCAGCACGCCGCTGGCGCCATCGCAAGGCATCACGCAGTCGAGCAAGCGGATCGGGTCGTTGATCATACGTGAGTTCAGATAATCGTCCACGGTGATCGGCTTGCGTAGCTTTTCGCAGGCATATTGGTTGAGCAATGCATGCTCGCGCTGGGTGACCGCTAGCTTGCCGAGCGCGCGGAGATCGAGTCCGAACCTGTGATCGTAATAGCAGCTCAGCATGCCGAACGCGTTGGTCGCACCGAGATATCCGAAGGGGTTGGTAAACTCCGCGCCATAGGAACGGGGACGGCCGTTATTCTCGGCGACCGCAGTGTCGGCGAACAGGCATAACACAGTCTCGCACAGGCCGGCGTCGATGGCGGCGCATGTCCGCGCCACCGATCCGACCGGGGAGGAGCCCCCAATGTCGACGGTCTGGCAAAAGTTCAGCTCCAGCGCGAGCTGATCGGCCGTCGTCTGCGACCAGAAATTGTTTCCTGCACCGGTCTGCGACGACGACAGGATTAGCCCGTCGATTTCGTCCTTGGCGAAGCCGGTCCGCTCGAGCAGGTGGTCGAGGATCTGGGCACCCAGTTCCCAGACGTCGACTTCGCTGCGGGGTACGATCGGCGTTTCCGCAAAACCGACGATCGCATTATCGCTGAGCGCCATGGATCAGGTCTCGTCGTCGCGCCTGCTCGGCGGGACCACCTTGTTCTCGCCGCGCTCGACAAAAGCCTTCATTCGGTCGACGCCCTCGCCGCCGCGCGACGCGCCACCGATCAGGCTTTCGAAGAACAGTCCGTCACCATGCCCCATGTCGTTGATGCGGGGGAGGGCCGCGCAAATCGCCCAATTGGTTTGCGGCGAATTCTCCGCGATGACGCGCGCCAGCTCCTTCGCCTTCTCAATCGATTGCCCGGCCGGAACGACATATTGGCACAGATTGGCGCGCTCGCCTTCCTGAGCGCTGAGCGCGCGGCCGGTCAGCATCATGTCGGCCATTCGCGCATAGCCGATCAGCCGCTGGATCCGGACCGCGCCGCCGCCGCCGACGAAGATCCCGCGCTTGGCCTCGGGAAGGGCAAAGAAGCCGGTCTCGTCCGCGACGCGGATGTGGCAGGCGGCCGCGATCTCAAGACCGCCGCCGATGCACGCGCCCTGCACCGCGGCAATCCACGGAATCGGCCCGCGCGCGACCAGATCGAGCGGCGTCGTCCAGCGGCCGCGCTCCCAGGGCTTGGGCGCGGATGCGCCGCTCATTCGCGACGCCGCCTCGGCCAAGTCCAGTCCGGCGGAAAAATTGCCGCCATGACCGAACAATATGCCGACCCGCGCTTCGCTCGCGGCCCGTTCGAAGGCCGCATGCAATTGTTTCATGACTTCGGTGTTGACGGCATTGCGTTTGGCCGGGCGGTCGATGCCGACCAGCGCGACATTGCCGTCGAGTTCAAAGCTTACGAGCTGATCTGTCACCATTCACTCTGCATCGGACGCAGTGATAACAAGCGCATCGACCGCCGTCAGCCCTTCGCCTTCGGGATGAACGAAGACCGGGTTGAGGTCGATCTCGAGAATTTCGGGGACAGTCGTCATCAACCGGCCAATGAGCGCGGCGGTTCGTGCCACAGCGGCCACGTCCGGCGCGGGCGCGCCACGGAAGGCCTTCAACAGCTTGGCGCTGCGAAGTTTGTGCAGTTCATCAAGAATGTCCGACTCCGCCATGTCGGCTGGAAGCAGCCGAACGTCGCCCAGAGCTTCGACCCAGATGCCGCCAAGGCCAACGAGAACGACAGGCCCCCACTTCGGATCGCGTTTGGCCCCGATCATGAGCTCCAGGCCCTTGGGCGCCATGCTTTCGACCAGCACGCCTTCAAGCACGAGTCCCGGCTGGGCCTTGGCGACATTGTCATGGAGCCGGGCCCAGGCGTCGCGAAGTTCCTCTGCATTGCCGATCCCAAGCAGCACGCCGCCGGCCTCTGTCTTGTGGGCGAGGTCGCCCGCCTGCGCCTTGATGGCGATAGGATAGCCGACGCTGGCAGCGATCTCCTCGGCTTGGGCGACCGATGTGGCGAGACCGCCTTCAGGCGTGCGCACACCGATCGCGCTCAGCAATTGCTTGCCGAGCCACTCCGGCTGTGGACCCGCGCCGAGCGGTGGCAGGCTGTCGAATGGCTGGTGGCTGACCGAACGTTGGGCGCGTTGCAGCGCCCGACCATAATGGGTGACGCGCGCCAGTGCGCGCATTGACCGTTCGATCGAACGGCTGAGGATCAGCTTGTTCTCGCGAACGGACGCCTCGAAATCCGGATCGAGGTCGGGCGTCGGGAAGCCTAGAATGGCGGGCTTGTCGCGGTCCTTCAGCGCTCCGATGAAATGCGGGCCGTAAGCGCGTTGGGACTTGGCCGTCCCGCTGTTGATGGCGATCATCACGCTGCCGACGTTCGGATCATTCATCAGCGCCTCGGTCCCGATCTGCGTCAGCTCGGGTTGCCAGATCGCCTGTGTGCCCAAATCGAGGGGATTTTTGGGCGGGATGTAGGATGGCAGTTTGGGCGTGAGGTCCGCGGTCGTCTCCTCGGTAAGCTGGGGCATCTCAAGCCCCTCGTCCTCAAGGAAATCGTGAGCGATCGCACAGAAGCCACCGGAGAAGGTCAGGATTCCAGGGCCGGCCGTCGGCGCATTCGGATAGCGCGCAAGGATTTCGGCGACGTCGACGAGTTCTTCCAGCGTGTCCACGAGCGCCACGCCTGCACGCGCCAGATGGACCTGCATGGTTGCATAGTCGCCTGCGAGCGCACCTGTGTGCGACTGAATCGCGGCCTTGCCCTTTTCCCCACGGCCCGGATGGATCGCAACAAGGCGCTTGCCGGCCGCGCGCGCGCGCGCGGCCGCTGCCAGAAAGGCCGGCGGGTCGCGGACTTCCTCAAGGTAAAGCGCGATCACTGACGTTGCGGCGTCGAGGGCGAAGAAGTCGATGAAATCGGGAATTCCGATTCCAGCCTCGTTGCCCGTGGAGACCGTGTACGACATCGGCAGGCCGCGGGCGCCGAGCGTCAGGCCGGCATAGGCCATCAGCCCGCCGCTCTGTGAAACCATCGCAACGGCCGGAGTCGAACCGTCACTGGGCGTCGGGGTGACTTGCCGAACGTTGGCGAAACCAATCGGTACTGCGTCGACGAGATTGGTGTAGCCGAGGCAATTGGGGCCGAGCATGGCAACGCCATTGTTCCGGGCAATGGCGGCAAGCTCTTCCTGATCAGCACGGTTGCCGACTTCGGCGAAACCGGAAGAGAAGACGGTGACGGCGCGTACTCCGCGGCGTGCGCAGGCCTGCATCGCCTCCTTCACTCCGGCCGCGGGCAGCGCGAAAACCGCCAGATCCACGCCTTCTGGCAACTCGTCGATACTTTGCCGGACCGGCAGTCCCTCGATTTCACCTTCGGCCCGGCCGACGACGTGCACTTCGCCCGCGAAGCCGTTGACCTGCAGGTTCGCGAGCACCGTCCTCCCGGCCGTGCCCGGCTTTGCGGAGACGCCGACGATCGCAATCGAGCGCGGTCGCATAAAGAGTTCGACAGCCTCGGCGCCGGACGGAACGTTCTTCGAGTGGCTCATATTAATCAGGTTCATCGCTGTTGAACTCGCGGGGGGAAGGGGACGGCCCGGAATTTCGGGCCGTCCGAGGCATTATTGAACGGATGCCGTGACTGCCGACGGTCAATAGCTGAACCGGATGCCAGCCCTGTAATACCGGCCGATACGATCATAGAATCCGGCAAGCTGCGTGTTCGGGAAGGGCGGAGTCTGATCGAGCAGATTGTTGACCACCGCGTACAGCTGGACCTTGCGGTGGCCGTTGTTGACCAGGTTCACGGAACCCGACCAGTTCAGGTAGAAGCGGGAGTCGACGTTCATCGGTCCGACCGAAATTGGCGAAGCCGCGTTGTAGTCCGGGTCTCCGGGCTGGACGAGCGTCGCATCGACGATGCCGCCGTCGATATAACGGCCCATCAGGCTGGTACCCCATCTGTCGGTTTCGTAAGTCAGGGTCCCGTTCAGCTGCCACTTCGGCACGCTGGTGGCGCCGGTATTCAGGCCCGACGTGAATCCGCCCAATTGTCCGGCGCGGTCGATCACGCTGCCTCGAGTCTGGATGATTCCCGCCGCGTTATACTTGGGCGCGACACCAAGCCCGTCGTCCGCGATAAGATGTGCGACATGAGTGCCGAACAGGCGCGCCGAGGCTCGGCCGGGACCCACGTTGAACCGGTAGGACGCCTCGAAATCCACGCCCCGGGTTTTGATCGAGGCGAGGTTCAGCAACTGGACCGTGACCGAATTGATCTCGGTATTTGTACCGGTCCCGGACAGGCTGGTGTTCGAGCAGAAGTAGCCGGGCGTTCCCCCTTGCATTTCGGCGTAGCAGCGGTCGAGAATTTGCTGAGCAGTGAAGCTCGAAATCGCGCCCTTCAGCTTGATATTGTAGTAATCCACTGACGCCGAGAAGCCGGGCAGGAAGCGAGGCGTGAAGACGCCGCCGGCGGTGAGCGTGTTCGCTGTCTCGGGCTGCAGATCCGGGCTGGGCGCGAAGATCACCGGGAACGACCGGTTTGCACCGTTGAACGGGTTGCGCAAAGTCGACTGGGTCGAGGTGACGGCGAACAGCTCTGCGCTGTTTGGTGCCCGAATGTCCTTTGAGCGGGTCGCACGGAAGCGGATGTCCTCGGTCGGCGCCCAGATGCCGCCAATCTTCCACGTCGTAACGCCGCCTGAAGTCTCGTAATTCGTGTGACGAACAGCTCCGTTCAGGTCGAGCGTCTTGAGCAGGGTCATGTCGCGCGCGAGCGGTACGGCGACCTCGGCGTAAACCTCCTTGGTGTCGAAGGAGCCGTGATAAGGTTGCGGATTGCCGAAATTATAGCCTCTCGCAGCCGCGATCGGATCGACAACACTCCGAGCTTTGTCGCGCCGAAACTCGACACCAGTCGCGAGCGAAACAGGCCCGGCCCAGGTCGAGAAAGGCTCCCCACGCACGTTGGCGGCCGCGACCAGCTGGGCGATCCTGATTTCCTGTTCCTGGGTGCCGTTCACATAGTCGATCGCGGCGGACGACATGGCGCCTTCGCCAAACAGGTTGAGCGGCACGCAGCCCTGCGCGCGTGCGGTGACGTTGCGGCAGACGATCTCCCCGGTCGGCAATTTGATTGAGTCATAAGCGTACAGGAAATTTTGCTGGATCCGCATGTTGTGGATTTTGGAAACCAGCTTGTTCTCGCCGTATTGAACATAGCTGTCCCAGGTCCAGCCGGCCCCCAGTTTGCCGTTCAACCCACCCGCGAGCCGGTAGGTATTGTTGAAGTTGACGATCCGGTTCCGTTCGTAGTCCGGGTTGGCGCGCCCGAGCGGGAAGGATTGAATTCCGTTCGCGACCATCAGCGACAGAATTTGGGGAGGCAGAAAGGCATTGTCTCGTCGGATGATGATCGCATTGGCACCTGTTGTCGCAGTGTCGCGCGGCAATGGTCCGGAATAGCTGGAACCCGAGCGGCCATAGCTGCCTTCAATGAACAGGCCGACGGAGTCGCTCAAATCATAATCGAAATGCGTCAAAACCGCGTGGCGATCGATCGGCAGAACCAGCGTATGCCCAAGTCGCGGCTCGGTGCCGACCGAACTCGTCATGTTGTAGGATGAACCGCCGGTCTCGTTGCCATAGGTATAGGTGCCGATCGTCCCCGGGGTTGGGAAATAGATTCCGCGAAAGACATCGACACCATTGGCGGGGTTCGTGTCGGCGTTGACGCCAAGGATGTTGCCGCCGACGAGCGAGTTCACGAACCGCACGCCGCTTTCATAGGTGCGCGATGGAATCCCCGCCCCACGTGTGGCGGGGTAGGAGATGATTTCGTTAAACCTGCGGCTCCATTTGCGATCGATGAAGGAATCGATCCCTTCGGAGTTCACATATTCCCCGCCGATAACGAAATGGCCGCGGCCACCGTCGATCTCGCTTCCCCATGCCAGTCCGACACGGCGCTCGAAATCGTCACCTTCCTCCGCGATGCCGAGCGAGACGTCGCCTTTGAAACCCTGGAGCCGCTTGTTGAGGATCACGTTCACAACGCCGGAGATCGCATCCGAGCCGTAAACCGCGGAAGCGCCACCTGTGACCACATCTACGCGCTGAATCAGTGTCGTCGGGATTAGGTTGAGGTCGACTTGGCCGGTCGCGGATGTCGGCACATGCCTGCGCCCGTCGACCAGGACGAGGGTGCGGACGTTTCCGAGGCCGCGAAGATCGGCGAAGGTGGCGCCAGACAGGCTCGACGTCTGGGTGTTGGTCTGGTTGGTGACGCTTGGACGGAATGAGGGAATTTCGTTTAGGAAGTCGCCGACGTTGACCGTGCCGCGGGCGTTCAATGCCTCCGACGTGATCACGGTCGTCGGGCTCGGGGCCTTCATGCCATCGCGAATGGCCCGCGAACCGGTCACGGTGACCTCGTTGCCGTCCGTCGTCGGAGCAGCGGTGCCGGCGGCTTGCGGTTCAGCCTCCGCTGGCGCGGGTTGCGGCGCTGTCTGAGCCCAGAGCGGGGCGGAAGGCAACAAACCCCCGCCGAACGCGACGGATGCGAGCAACCAATTGCGACGGCCCATATTACCTCTCCTGTTTGTCCGCGGCATTTGTCTCCGCGCTTTCGTCGTTGTGTCTAACTCTGTGTCCAAACGTCAATAAAAGTATATTAGTGTAATATCGTTGGCCCTATCCGCGACCTAGCAGTGGCATCGAAATCGGGAGCATCGTGCCTTCGAAGAAATTCACGTGATCGGGCAGATCGGCCATCGCCACGACGGCTTTGGCGGCAACATCCGAGCCGATCCGGCCGACGTTCGCTCCATCTTTCGTGGATCCGCCGAGATCGGTTCCGATGATCCCGGGGTGAAAAATGGACGAGGCAATGCCATGTGCCCGTCCATCGATTGCAAGCGAATGGTTGAGCCCGGCCAGTGCGAATTTTGAAGCGGCGTATGCGATGGTGTCCGGCCGCGGCACGTGCGCTGACACGCTTCCGATATGGATCATCCGGCCCGAGCCCTGCGCTTTCATGATGCGCATCGCCTCGCGGGCGCACAAGAATGCACCGGTCAAATTGGTGTCGATCACTTCACTCCAGCGCTCGAGTGACAGCTCGTCGGTAGGTGTGTGGTCGGCAATGCCGGCATTGTTGACCAAGACATCAATTCGGCCAAATCGATCGAGCGCCGCCTTGAACAGAGCCGTTACGTCGGATTCAACGCGTACGTCACATGCTTTCGCGACCGCCTTGCCACCGTCGCGCTCGATTTCCGATACCAGGGAAGCGAGCAGGTCCGTGCGACGCGCCCCGAGGACAAGGACGGCGCCCGCCGACGCAAACTCTCTGGCGACGGCCGCTCCCAACCCCGAGCTGGCGCCGGTGATGATGACGACCTTGTCTCGGACATACGCCACGTTTGCGGCCTCTCCCCACCATCGCCCCGGGCCTCCAAAGACCCGATTCCGAACCGGTTGCTCAGGCATTGTTGCCCGAATCAATGCTTGTGACAACTATACATCGCAAGCTTCCCTATATAAAGCGCCTTGTTATACGGGATAGCAGCCGACTCGGTAGTGGGAGTCCGGGGGCAGGAGAGGGCGATGTACACCAAAGAGGAACTTGCGTTCGCCGAGGAGGTGAGGGAGTTCGTGCGCTCCGAATGCCCGGAGGACGTTCGCGCAAAGGTCATCGACGCAGCGAAGATCACGCCCGACGAGCGGGTCGCCTGGCACAAGTCGCTGTACCGTCGGGGATGGGCGGCGCCGCAATGGCCCGTCGAACATGGCGGCACGGGCTGGACCGCGGTGCAGAACTATATTTTCGCGGAGACGCTTTCCGAAGAGGGGGCGCCTTATCTCGGTTCTTTCGGCCTCAAGATGCTCGGCCCGACGTTGATCGTTTATGGCAGCGAGGAGCAGAAACGACGTTATTTGCCGCGCATCCTGTCCGGCGACGATTTCTGGTGCCAGGGCTTCTCCGAGCCCGGTTCAGGTTCCGACCTCGCGTCCCTGAAAACGCGTGCCGAACTGGTCGACGGGGCCTGGGTCGTGAATGGCCAGAAGATGTGGACCACCATGGCGCATGAGGCGAACATGATGTTTGCGCTCGTGCGGACCGATCCTGACGCGCCCAAGCCGCAAATGGGCATATCGATGCTTCTGATCGACCTTGCGACGCCGGGTATCGACATCCGGCCGATCATCCTTCTGAATGGCGAGCGCTCGACCAACGAGGTCTTCTTCGACAATGTCCAGGTTCCCGCCGAAAACCTGGTCGGGGAGCCGCACAAGGGCTGGACCTATTCGCGCGTGGTGCTGGGCAACGAGCGATTGAGCATTGCGCGCATCGGAATGAACCGACGCCAGCTCGCGAAGCTGAAGCGAGTTGCCGGAGCCGAGGGATTGACCAAGGCGCCATTGTTCCGGGCAAAGCTCGCAGCGGCGGAAATCGAGCTGCAAGCGCTGGAGGCCATGGCGATCGAGATGCTTGAGCGCGCCCGCGCCGGCGAAGCGCCAGGGCTGGAGGCCAACATGCTCAAGATCAAGGGATCGGAGCTGCAGCAGCGCCTTGCCGAATTGCTGGCCGCGGCGATCGGCCGTCGCTCGGCTCCATTTGGACCCGAAGCCGGCCCGGATCGGCCCTCGTCCGGGCTGCTGTTCAAAGACCATTTCGATACCAGGGTCGTGACCATCTACGGCGGATCGAACGAGATCCAGCGGAACATCATCGCTAAGTCGATGGGCATGGGAGCATCGCGATGAACACGGTTGCGTCCGTGGATCAATCCACGGCTGAGGATGCACTTGAGGTCCGGGGCCTGCTTCGGCAATCGCTGGAGACGGTTCTCGGCCGGCTATATTCGTTCGAACAGCGGCGGGAGGCGCACAAGTCCGCGGCCGGCGAGTCGGAAGATGCGTGGAAAGCCTATGCCGAACTCGGACTAACCGCCCTCAGCCTACCCGAGGAGCATGGCGGGTTCGCCGCCAGCCTCGTCGATATCGCGATGGTGGCCGAACTGCTCGGAGGCGCGATGGCCCTCGAACCCTATCGACAGTCGATTATCGCCGCGCGCCTTTTGGCTGCGGCGGGAACGCCTGACCAGCAGGCCCAATGGCTTCCGGGGCTCGCGGCGGGGAGCGCGCGCGCGGCCATCGCCCATGACGAGGGGAGCGGCCGACTCAGCGACCCGGTACAGGCCCGCGCGGTCCGCGACGGGGCAGGCTGGCGCCTGTCGGGCCGGAAGGCGGTCGTCGCTGGCGGCGACACGGCGGACTTGTTCATTGTCACGGCAATGGCCGAGGGCGAACTCGCTCTGTTTCTGCTGTCGGCGGAACAGATTCCGCGGCGTGGCTATCGTTGCTTCGACTGGACTGGCGCGGCCGACCTCAATCTCGACGAGGTCGTCGTTGCCGAGGAAGCTCGGCTGCCGGCGAGCGCCGACATTCTGGCCAAGGCCCTGGACGAAGCTACAGCATTGGCGTGCGCCGACGCGGTGGGAGCAATCCGGGCCGCCAACCGGCTGGTGCGCGAGCATACGAGCACCCGCCGTCAGTTCGGACGCACGCTCGATTCCTTCCAGGTCCTGCAGCACCGGATGGTCGACATGGCCATCGCCGAAGAGCTTGCGATTGCGATCGCCAATGCCGCGATCGCTGCCTGCGAGGCCGCGGTCCCGACCGCACGGGCGCGCGCCGTGTCGGCGGCAAAGGTGAGGGTCGGGGAGTCAGCTCGGGAGGTCGGCCAGCAGTGTGTTCAACTGCATGGCGGAATGGGGCTGGTCGAGGAATATCCGGCGTCGCATCTGTTTGCGCGCCTTGGCCTGTTCGAGCGCAGTCATGGGGACATCGACGAACATCTGGAGCGCTTCGCGTCGCTGACGCTCGACTGAGCAGGGCTAAAACACCTCAGCTTTTTGCTTGAGACGGTGAACCCTGACCCGGCGGCGCGGAAACCCCATTGATCGGCGTGCCGCCGCTTATCGTGCCATGCGCCCGGCGGGTGAAGTCGGCCGGGTAGGGGATTGCCGGCGCGCTGATCTCGTCAAGCTCTGCAAGCTCGTCAGCAGTAAGCGTCAACAAGGAGGCGCCCGCATTTTCCTCGAGTTGTCCGACGTCGTGAGCGCCGATCATGATCGCGCTCAGTGCCGGCCGGGTAAGCAGCCAGGCCAGCGCGACCTGCGCGGGAGCAACGTGCCGGAGATCGGCGATGCGGGTGACGACTTCGAGGATCGTTTCCGCCCGCGAATCCAGCGCTCGCGCAAGGAACGCGCCGCGGCCTTCTAAATCCAGCCGTTCAGAATCTTCCTTGCGATACCGCCCACTCAGCGCTCCGCTCTTGAGCGGCGACCAAGCGGCAATTCCCATTCCATAGGCGAGGGCGACCGGCACATGCTCGACCTCGATGTTTCGCTCCAGCAGCGAATATTGCAGTTGCAGGCCTGCCACGGGAATGGTGCCGCGAAGCTCAGCCAGCCAATGCGCCTCGGCAATCTTCCACGCCGGCGTATTCGAAAGGCCGATGTGAAGCACCTTGCCGGCGCGGACGAGATCGTCGAGCGCGCGCAGCGTCTCGTCCATCGGCGTGAGCGGGTCCCACAAGTGCATCCAGTAGAGGTCGATGCGGTCCGTGCGCAGACGTCGAAGCGATTGTTCGCACGTCTGCAGGATCGCCTTTCGGCCAGCGCCGCCAGCATTCGGATCACCAACCCGGATGCTGGATCCGAACTTGCTTGCGAGTACTAGCCGGTCGCGGCTGCCGGGGTCGGCGGCGAGATAATTGCCGATGATCGTTTCGGCCTCGCCGCCGCCATAGCTGTTCGCCGAGTCGAGCAGATTGCCGCCGAGTTCGCGATAGCGCGCGATGAGCCGGTGCGCGGTCGGCGTATCCAGGCTCCAGCCCTGGTCGCCGCCGAAATTGAAGGCGCCCAGTCCGAAGCGGCTGATCCGCAATCCGGAGCGGCCGAAGGTTACGTAATCGTCCAGCATATTTGCTCCTCCGCCCGCTCGAAATATCCTACTGTAATATCCTTCGGGTTCAAGGCGAGACAGCCGCAACCGACGAACATGGGAGTTGAGCTGCCGATGATTGCGAAGTCGTCTCACCTTCAGGTGCCAGGGATTGCTTCCGGCATGCTCATCGATGGCCGGATCGTTGCGGGAGAGAGCTTCTTCGAAGTCATCGACCCCGCGACTGGACAGCCGTTCGCGCTTGCTCCGGACGCCAGCCGCGCGCAGCTCGAGCTTGCAGTCGCGGCTGCGAAGCGAGCACTTGCCGCCTGGAGCCGGACGGACTTCACGGAGCGGCGGACCACGATCGCCAAGGTCGCAGCCCGGCTGCGCGAGCAGGCAGACGTAATCGCCCCCTTGCTCACTGCCGAACAGGGCAAGCCGACCCGCGATGCGATCGGCGAGATCATGCGCGCGGCCGATCATGTGGAAGGGCTGATCGCACTCGACATTTCCGACCAGCTGCTTCGCGACGATGGACGCGAGCGAGTCTGGATCCGCCACCGCCCTCTCGGCGTAGTCGGAGGGATCACGCCCTGGAACGTGCCGATCGTTCTCGCGATGGTGAAGATCGCCCAGGCTTTGTACACCGGCAACACGCTGGTGCTGAAGCCGTCACCGTACACTCCACTGTCGACGCTGGCCGTCGGTCAGGCGATTGCCGACCTCGTCCCTCCCGGCACGGTGAATATCGTTAGTGGTGGGAACGATCTTGGCGCATGGATCACCAGCCATCCCGACATCGCCAAGATCAGCTTCACTGGCTCCGTCGCGACTGGGAGACGGGTACTGGAAAGCGCTGCCGATACGTTCAAGCGAGTCACTCTTGAACTTGGCGGCAACGATCCGGCGATCGTCTTGCCGGACGCCGATCTCGACTCCGCAGCCCAGGGCATAGCCCGCAGCGCCTTCGCCAACTGCGGCCAGGTGTGCATGGCGGTGAAGCGGGTGTTCGTGCACGCTTCCGTTCGCAAGCAGTTCGTCGAAGCCTTGAAGCAGCGGGCGGAAGCGATCCGCGTCGGTCCCGGAAGCGATCCCGCAAGCACGATGGGGCCGCTGCAGAACAGGATGCAGTTCGATAAGGTCACGGCCCTTCTGAAGGAAGTACGCCATACTCCGGGCGCGCAAATCGTAACCGGCGGCATCGTACATGACGGTCCGGGGTATTTCATCGATCCGACGATCGTCGAGGGCCTGGGCGACGGCGCGCGGCTCGTGTCCGAAGAGCAGTTTGGGCCGGTGCTTCCGATCCTGGTCTATGACGACGTCGAGGAAACCATCGCGCGGGCTAACGCCACCGATTTCGGTTTGGGTGCGTCGGTCTGGACTCGCGACTTGGAGCAGGGGCAGGAGATTGCCAACCGGCTGGAGGCGGGCAGCGTCTGGATCAACCGGCACGGCGGCAATGCCAAGGACGTGCCGTTCGGAGGCGCGAAACATTCCGGCTATGGCCGCGAACAGGGCGTCGCCGGAATGCTGTCCTACACCGAAATGCAGGTGGTCACGATGCCATCCAGCAATTTCGGCTCGTCCAACATTTCGTAGGCAAGCGCGTCGGTATCCGCCATCCGCAGGCGTATGCCGCCGGGGATCAGCCGTCCGCCGGCGCAAAAGCGGGACGCCGGCCCCCCTTTTTGGTCTCCTTGAGACGGTAGAGCAGGGACTCGCGGCGGTTCATCAGATGCTTTCGCATGGCCATGAATGCGCCTTCCGAATCGCGTGCGGCTATGCGCTCCATTATCCCGTTCAGTGCCTCGTATCGCGTCTGGTTGGATGAACTGGAATCGACCGCGATGAAGAGGTTGAGCAAGACATGCTCCAGCGCGTGCATCAACGTGATCAGCGTGCGCGACCTTGAAGCTTTCACAATCGCTCCGTGGAAGGCGAGGATACGTTCCACGGACGCACGCCGGCTGAGATTGGGCGCCATCACCGCGTCGAGCAGCCGGCGCAGATCGGCGATTTCCTCGTCGGTGATATGTTCGGCAGCCAGTTCGGCCGCACGGCACTCGATTCCGATCCGGGCATCGAAAATCTCGGCCGGGCTGACCTGGGCGAGCATGAACTGCACCGCGAGCGCCGTCGCGAAATGGTCCGGCCGCCCCTCGGCGATTGTAGCGCCGCCGCCGGCGCCGGTCTTGATCGTGACCACTCCCAGGGCTTCAAGCCGTCCGAGCGCTTCGCGGATCGGTACCCGGCTGGTCTGGAACATCTTGGTCAGCTGGGCTTCGGTGCCGAGAAACTGGCCGGGCCCGATCTGTCCAGCGAAAAGCGCCTCGATGACCTGCTCGACAACCCGCGAGGCGAGCGATTGAGTCCGGACCGAACTGAAAACGGTGCGTGAACCTGTCACAGTTGCGATTGCCCTTCCGCCCGATTTTCGCATCGGCCCCATGACTCGTAGGGCAACTGCCGCCTCACGATCAACTTGCCGCCATTCGGTTCCTTGACAGGCAGGGGTAAGAGACTAGTCAAACTATCATATAGTTATATCTTACGGGGCCCAGGATGGGGCGTCAGGAGATCGTGATGCGGGCTGACGAGAACGAGATGCTGACGCGAGTTGGCCCCGAGGCTCCAATGGGCCAGCTGATGCGGCAATATTGGATCCCGGCACTCATGGCCCACGAACTTCTTGCAGGCGGCGCGCCGGTGAGGCTTCGATTGCTGGGCGAGAATTTCCTCGCCTTCCGCTCGCCGGATGGCTCGCTCGGAGTGATCGACCATCGCTGCGCCCATCGTTGCGCCTCGCTCTTTTACGGTCGCAACGAGGAGGGCGGCCTTCGCTGCGTCTATCACGGCTGGAAATTCGCGCCGAACGGCCAGTGCATCGAGATGCCGAGCGAGCCGCCGGAGACCGACTACAAGGCCAAGGTGAAGCTTCGTTCGCTGCACGTCGCTGAGCGTTACGGTGCCATCTGGGTCCATTTCGCGGTGCAGCAAGCGCCGCCGCCTTTGTCCCATTTCGACTGGGACGAGTTGGCCGAGGGCCATGAGCTGTCGGTCAGCTTCATGATGCGCGAGTGCAACTGGCTTCAGGCGCTTGAGGGCGATATCGACACCGCCCATGTCGGTTTCCTCCATCTCGGCGCGGTCGGACCCGAGGCGTTCGAGGAAGGGTCGCTGAACTACTACCGCCAGATGCCCGAGAATCTGGCGCCGAAATATGAAGCGCTCGAAACCGATTATGGCGCCATGTACTGCGCTTATCGGCATGCCGGGCCGGATCAATATTATCATCGCATAGGGCAGTTCGCGATGCCGTTCTGGACGATGGCGCCGTCGGAGCCGCTTGACCATATTCGTGCGCGCGCCTGGGTTCCGGTCGACGATCATCATTCGATGCTGGTCGTGATCGGCGGACCCCGTAGCGCAACCACCCTGACCAGGGAGGGCAAGCCGGTCCCCGGCACTTCGGCGCCGATCAAATATCTCCCAAACACGACCGACTGGCTCGGCCGCTGGCGTATCGAGCAGAACCCGCGCAACGACCATCTCCTCTCGCGCGATGTCCAGCGCGGCGAGAGTTTCACCGGAATCCAGGGCATTCCGGTCCAGGACCAGGCGATTACCGAAAGCATGGGGCCGATCGTCGATCGGACGCGGGAGCATCTGGGCACCAGCGACCGGATGATCACGCTGACCCGGCGCAGGCTGATACGCGTCGCGGTCGCGCTGCGCGATCAGGGCGCTCGGCCGCCCGGCGCGGACGAATCGGAAGTCTTTCACAATGTACGGGCGGGCTTTGCGGTGCTTCCCAAGGAACGCGACTGGCTCGATTTCTACAACGAGCGACGCAATGCCTGGAGCAAGGGGCAAGCGCAGCCGATCGAGCGCATGCGCCGCAGCCCGCCGCGAACGGCCGAACGCGCGGCCTGATCATGAACGCTTCCTCTTACCAGTCCGGCCGGCATCTCTTGCAGCTGCCAGGGCCGACCAACACTCCGCTGCGCGTGCTGGAAGCGATTGCCCGGCCGACGATCGACCATCGCGGCCCGGAGTTCCAGCGCCTGATGTTCGACCTGCTGGAGCGCATTCGCGTTCCGTTCAAGACGGCGGGGCCGGTGATTATCTTCGCCTCTTCCGGGACGGGTGCGTGGGAGGCTGCCTTCGTCAATACATTGTCGCCCGGCGATCATATCCTGATGTTCGAAACCGGATGGTTCTCGACTCTCTGGTCGCGGCTTGCGCAAAAGCTTGGGCTGATCGCCGAAGTGCTTCCCGGCGATTGGCGCACCACGGTCGATGCGGACGCGATCGAAGCGCGACTTCGCGACGACAAAGCGCATGCGCTGAAGGCGGTATGCGTCGTCCATAACGAAACCTCGACCGGCGTCCTTTCCGACATTGCCGCGGTCCGCCGAGCTTTGGACCGCGCCAACCACCCCGCATTGCTGATGGTGGACGGCGTATCGTCGATCGGAGTGGCCGACTATCGGCACGACGAATGGTGTGTCGATGTGGCCGTCAGCGGCTCGCAGAAAGGATTGATGCTTCCTCCGGGTCTGTCCTTCAACGCGGTATCGGAAAAGGCGATTGCCGCCTCAGCATCGGCCCGGCTGCCGCGGGCTTACTGGGATTGGGCCGACGTCATCGAGTTCAACCGCCAAGGCTTCTTTCCCTACACGCCCGCGACAAATTTGCTCCGGGGCCTGAGGGTCGCGCTCGACATGCTGGAGGAGGAGGAGCTGGACAATGTCTTCGCACGCCACCGGCGCGCCGCGGCCGCGACCCGAGCTGCGGTCGAACATTGGGGGCTCGAGCTGCAATGCGCGGATGCGAACGCCCATTCTCCCGGTCTTACCGCCGTTCGAGTGCCCGAGGGCGTGTCGGCCGATGCGTTACGGGCCGAGATACTCAAGACGAGCAACGTCGCCCTCGGCGGTGGTCTCGGACAGATCGCCGACCGGGTGTTTCGAATCGGCCACATGGGCGATTTCAGCGACGCTGCTACGTTCGGCACGATCGCCTGCATCGAGGCGGCGATGCGAACTCTCGGTGTGCCGCACAAGCCCGGCGGGGTTCAGGCGGCAATCGAAGTTGCGACGTCGTTCGGCGCAAATGTCGAGAGCGTCTGATCGTGGAGCGTTCGCGGCTTACCCCAGGCGATCGACCGTTCCCGCTCAAGATCGACAGCAGCGGCGATGCGATACAAGTCGGCGCAGACGAGACAGCGGTTGCGGCGCTCGCTCGCCACGGCATTGAAATTCCCGCCTCGTGCGAGCAGGGGATTTGCGGCACGTGCATCACCCGCGTGATCGAGGGCGAACCGGACCACCGCGATATGTTGATTATTGATACCGACAACGAGTTCACTCCTTGCTGCTCACGTTCGCGCAGCCCAATGCTCGTCACCGATCTCTGAGGATGCTGGCCAGAGGGGCGGGGGCGCTCGCCAATCGCGAGTTCCGAATTTACACGATCGGAAACGGTCTTTCGTCGGTCGGGCTGTGGGTGCAGCGGCTGGCGATTGCCTGGCTCGCCTGGGATCTCAGCCATTCCTCCTTGTGGGTTGGGCTGATCGCTTTCTCGCTGTTCGGGCCGGTCCTGTTCCTTTCGCCTCTCTTCGGTGTGCTCGTGGATCGGTTGGAGCCGATCCGGACTTCGGCCATCATTAATGGATTGATGGCGGGATGGGCGACCTTGCTCGCGTTGCTCTCCCTCGCCGGCTTGCTCAACGTGCAGCTGCTGTTTGCAGTAACGATGATGATCGGCGTGACGTCTGCCGCTTATGCGCCGATCCGCATCTCGATCATCCCCTCGCTGGTGCCGCGAGAGATGGTACCGAGCGCGATCGGAATCAGTTCGACCATATTCAATGCGTCGCGGCTGATCGGCCCTGCGATCGCCGGTGCGCTGCTTGTTACCTTGCCGATCGCATCGGCTTTTCTGGTCAATGCGATTTCCTACGGTCCCTTGATCTACGCGTTGGCGATTGCGCCTTCCCGTCCCGTCGCGCAGCGCGCTCGCGAACCGTTCTTCGGGCAATTGGCCGAGGGGTTCGCCTACGCGGCATCCCATCCCTTCATCCGGCTTCAATTGTTGCTTACCGCCTGGAACGGGCTGTTCGGACGATCCATTCTGGAAATGCTGCCGGTCTATTCGGACCGGCTCTACAGTGCCGGCACTAACGGGCTCGCGATTCTTTCGGCTGTTGCGGGCGCAGGGGCGCTTGCAGCCGCTTTCGGCGCATCCCGGCTCCACTTGAACAGCCGTCAGTTGCAGATCGGAAGTGTCGTCCTCTCCGGCCTCAACGCAATAGCGCTTCTCACCTTGCCCATATCAGACAGCTTCTGGGTCGGGCTGCCGTGCATTGCGGTGATCGGCTTCGGTGCGACGGGCTCGGCGGTCCTGTCGCAGACGCTCGTACAGATGGAAGTCGAGGACCGGGTCCGCGGGCGGATCTCCAGCCTCTGGGGCATGGCCGGCCTGGGCGGAAGCGCGTTCGGGGGATTGCTGCTTGGGGCGGCGCTCGGCATCCTGAGCGTTCCGGCCGCGACCTTTGCAAGTGCCTGCATCGCGCTCATCGCGCCGGCGCTGGCGCTCGGCTCGATTCGCCGTTCCCGATCGGACGTGCATTGGCCGAAGCCCGATGCAGAGCAGCCGTTTCCCGAAGTCGATTGAGCGCCAGCCAGTCTCTACCGTGGATCCTGGGCTCCCGCGCCGTGAATGCGCGACAAAAGCCCGATCAGCTGCTTAACTTCGCGCTTGTTGAACCGGCCCTTGAGCCAGCTTTCATGATCCAGCACCGCCTTGCGGGCATCCTGGAGAATCTGTTTCCCCGCCGGCCGCAATGACAGCGTCTGGCGGCGCCGATCCTCTTTCGACTCACCGCGTTCCAGAAAATCCCGGGCCTGCAGCCGGTTGACGATCGCCATCACCGTCGCGCGGTCCATCTGGAGCCGCCGGGCGACATCGGCCTGGGCGATTCCGGGATGGTCGTCGATCAGCCACAGCACCGACACCTGTTTTTGGGTCAATTCCAGATGACCGAAAGTGTCGGTGAAGTGACGGTAGACGGCGCCGTGGGCGAGGCGGATGTGAAACCCCAGAATACCGCTCAGGGCGCCGACATCGGCCTCCACGCGCGATTGATCAGGTTCGGTTTGCGCCAACTATTGTCCCCAAGTTTGCCGTCAATCCAGCGACTGTCTGCGGGATAGAATGTCTCCCGTCCAGAGCGGAACAGGCCTTGGCGAACGCCAGTTCCCGTCACGTGAACACGACGGTTTTCGTGCCGTTGAGAAGGACGCGATCCTCAAGCTGGTAATGCACGGCGCGGGCGAGCACGCGCCGTTCGATGTCGCGGCCCTTTCGCACCAGGTCGTCCGCGCTGTCTGCGTGCGTAATCGGCTCGACGTCCTGGACGATGATCGGTCCTTCATCGAGGTCGGACGTCACGTAGTGCGCGGTCGCACCGATCATCTTTACGCCCCGCGCATGCGCCTGATGATAGGGCTTGGCGCCCTTGAACCCGGGCAGGAAGCTGTGATGAATATTGATGCACCGTCCCGAAAGATAGGTGGCGAGGTCGGCTGACAGAATCTGCATGTAGCGGGCAAGCACCACCAGTTCGGCACCGGTCGATTGCACCAGCGCTTTGATCTGAGCTTCCTGCTGCGGCTTGGTGTCCGGAGTGATCGGCAAATGATGGAAGGGGATGTCGCCGATGAGCGAGACGTTGAGCACTTCGCGCGGGTGATTGGAGACGATCCCGACGACGTCCATGGCCAGTTCGCCGATGCGCGTGCGGTACAACAGGTCGCCCAGGCAATGATCCATTCGCGATACAAGCAGGAGGACGCGGGTGCGTCGGCTCCGCTCGCGCATGCGCCAAGTCATATCGAGCGGGCGGGCCTCGTCGGTTAGACGGGTCCGGAGTTCCTCGGTCCGCTCGTCGGGGACATCGAAGACGACGCGCATGAAGAACCGCCCGGTTTCGACATCGTCGAATTGCTGCGCTTCAAGGATGTTCGCGCCGCCTTCGAACAGCAAGCCGGCAATCGCGGCGACGAGTCCCGGGCGATCCGCACAGGAAAGGGTCAGAATATGGTCTGCCATCCGTAATCCTTCCCGATCAAGCTGGTAGCTGCCCTCGGCTCGCGTTTCGCAATTGTATGTCTTGCGTATCAATATGCGAGGCAATAGAGTGATACAAGAGCAGAGCTTGCCTCGCTTAAACATGGTCCGGGCAGGAGAGGAACCAGTTATGACCGCGAAAAATCTGGACCAGATATTGGCCTCGGCCGGCAATCCCGTTGAAATGCTGCGCAATTCCCAAATCGGGGCCTATGTCTATCCCGTCGTCGCGCCCGAATTCTCTAACTGGCGGTCGGAGCAATGGGCGTGGCAGCACAGCGCCGTTCTGTTCGATCAGTCGCACCACATGGTCGAGCTCGCCGTCAATGGACGCGATGCGCTCAAGCTTCTGAGCGACACCGCGATCAACTCGATGTCCGCTTTCACCGTGGACAAGGCCAAGCAGTACGTCCCGACCACCCCTTATGGCCATGTGATCGGCGACGGCATCTTGTTCTACCTCGCGCCCGAGCAATTCCTTTATGTTGGGCGCGCGCCGGCGGCCAACTGGCTGATGTTCCAGGCCGAAACCGGCGGTTACGACGTCGAGATCGTCAAGGACGACCGCAGCCCGTCGCGGCCGATGGGCAAGCCGGTGATTCGCAACCATTGGCGGTTCCAGATCCAGGGGCCCAATGCCTGGGCGATCATCGAAAAGCTTCACGGCGGCTCGCTCGAGCAACTCAGATTCTTCAACATGAGCACCATGAACATTGCCGGCCGGACCGTTCGGACCTTGCGTCACGGCATGTCGGGAGCTCCGGGCCTCGAGATCTGGGGCCCCTACGAAGAACAGGAAGAAATCCGGGCAGCGATCCTGGAGGCCGGTAAGGAGTTCGGCATCGTCCAGTGCGGCAGCCGCGCCTATCCATCGAACACGCTTGAGTCCGGCTGGATCCCATCGCCATTGCCGGCGATCTACACCGGCGAAAAGCTCAAGGACTATCGCGAGTGGCTGGGTGCCGACAGCTATGAAGCGACCGGCGGCATCGGCGGCAGCTTCGTATCCGACAATATCGAGGATTATTATCTCAATCCGTGGGAGCTCGGGTACGGGCCCTTCGTCAAGTTCGATCACGATTTCCACGGGCGCGAGCCGCTTGAGGCGATCGACCAATCCGCCCAACGGCGCAAGGTGACGCTCGCCTGGAACGGCGAGGACATGGCCAAGATCTTCGGATCCTTGTTCAATCCCGATGCGGAGCATTACAAGTTCTTCGACCTGCCGCTCGCCAATTACGCCTCGTCAAACTACGACCGGGTCGTCGATGCGGACGGCCGCACCGTCGGCCTGTCGATGTTCACCGGCTACAGCTACAACGAAAAGACGGCGCTGAGCCTCGCAACCATCGACCCCGCGATCCCGGTCGGGGCGGAGTTGCGGGTCGTATGGGGTGAACCTAATGGCCGCACGCGCAAGACGACGGTCGAACCGCACAAGCAGATTGAAGTGCGCGCGATCGTGAGCCCGGTTCCTTATTCCCGCATTGCACGCGAGGAATATGCCGAAGGATGGCGGTCGAAATTGGCTTAACTGGCACGCCTATTAGCCTGCTAAACTGTCCGCCATCCAGCTGGCGGTCTTTTCGATGCCGCCGAACGGGTACACATGCAGCTTTACCTCGCCCTGCCGAACGGGGTCGAGCTGTTGACCCAAATCCTCAATCAGGGGAACCGGGCCGGCGCTGCCCAGAAGCTGGGTCAGCGACAGCCCATATTTCGCCATCACCCGCGCGGACACTCCGACTCCACAGCGTGCCGCGAAGCTTAGCAGCGACTTGACCTTGGCCGGCCCCGCCACACCGATCCGCACCGGAACGTGAATGCCTTGGCCACGCAACCTGTCGAGCCAGCTTGCGATCGGTACTGCATCGAATCCGAATTGGGTGGTGATCCAGGATTGGCAGTCCGAAGCCCGAAGAACGGCGAGTTTGTCGTGCAGGGCGGCTTCAAGATCGGCTTGCGAGATCTGTGGATGCCCGTCCGGATATCCGGCAATTCCGACGCGCCGGATTCCGTGGGACTCCAGCAGTCCGGATTGGATCACCGCGAGCGCGTCGCCATAGGGGCCTGCCGGCATGCCAATGTCGCCACCCACCACGAAGACGCGATCGACCTGGGCCTGGTCAACTAGGGAGCCGAGAAAGCGGTCGAGCTCGCAGACGGACCCGATTCGTCGGGCGGAAAGATGGGGAACGGGGATGAAGCCATTTTCTCGCACTCGGCGTGCCGCGCGGACCCGTCCGTCCAAAGTTTCTCGCGGCAAGAAGGTGATCGCAACTTCGGTTCGTGAGGGGAGGCTGAATCGTAGTTGCTCGATCCTTGCTTCGTCGTTGGCAGTGATCTCGATCGACGGATCGTCCAGGATCGATCGAGCGAAGGGAGCATCCGGAACCGATGCTGTGGCCAAATTCATCGGACCGCCTCCTTCGCCTGATTAAGTATGTAACACCTACATAACTGAAAACGCCATTCACGGCAAATCCTGTTGGAATAGCAACATATTGTTCGCGATTTGTCCGAGCGCTAACATGTATCAGTCTGTATGTGTTGCGAATCTTTTCGGTTGCCAGGTTGGCCGGTCCCGATATGCTCGTTTTCCGGAGGTTGCGATGACACTTTTCGAACGGGTCGCATCGGGGATTTGCGCCAGCCGGACGGGCTCTCCCGAAGGATGGAGGGAATGCTGCTCAGATGCCCTTCGGATGATCAGCGTGTATCAGACACTTCATCCCGCAATGGAGGGACGACCGTCGGCGCACCGCTGGGCGGCCAATGAACCTTGAACCTATGGACACCGCCATTTCCGGCAAGGATGCTCGCTGCGCGGCCTGCCTTTCCAATGGTTTCGTCGATTTGGGCCAGCTTTGGTGATTGACCGGCCAGTGCCCAGTTCAACGATGCTTCCTGGCGCGTGGTGGATCTTGCTCAGGATTGGGCCGTCGAGCTCCCATTCGACAAAAGGGGCACCCGCAACCGCGGTTCAAAGACAATCGGCAATGCCTTTCCCGAAAATAGCGTCGGCTGGTACCGCAAGACGCTCAATATTTCGCGGATGAGGGAAAGCGCACTCACTGGAGTCCGAGGGCGTCTTTCGGGACAGCGTTTTGTGGGTCAACGGTCACTATATCGGCACCGAGCCGAGCGGCTAATCCGGCTTTCGTTACGACATTACCGATTGTGTAAATTTTTGCGGCCCCAACCAGGTCGCAGTTCGAGCAGATGCGACGGCCGAGGAAGGCTGGTTCTATGAAGGCGCGGGCATTACCGGCATGTGTTGTTGACCAAGACCAATCCGCTTCACGTCGCCCAATGGGGCACGTTCGCGAAGGCCGCGCCTGTCGGGGACGGCCCACGTGTCGAGGTCGATGTCACCATCGCGAACCGCGGCGACTCTGCGCAAACCTTTGACATTAAACTGCGGATTTTTGGCGAGGCTCAAGAAGCTCAGCCTCGACCACAAGCGCTCGATGGCGTTGCGCGAGTTTACGCTCGGCCTTGAGCGCTCCACCGACACGTAAAGCTCTCATCCTGACGCGCGCGCATCATCGTGTGTTCGGCGTTCTGGCGATGGAGAGCGAGCCAATCGATCCAAGGTTGTAGTCCTCAGCCACGCGTTCGCTTCTTCGCGTGTGGGATCGGGAGTGACCGGGCCGCTATCGTGCACGTTGGGCCAAGTTGCGGAAGAGAGGGGAGGGAGCGCCCCGGGATTGACCCGATTACCTGGAGAGGATTGTCGATCCGCAGCTCACTCGGAATCCGGGATTCTAACCTGCTTTCCTGGATGCTGCTGCGGACTTTCGGCTCAATAGCTCCCGGCAGTCGTCGAGCGAGGCAACCGGAACTGGTTACAAGCGGCGGCAGGGACAGCTCAATGGGATATGCAAGCTGTTCCCCACCATCCGCCGCGATCGTCAGGCCACTCGCACCCGCCGAGATGCCTCAGTGAAAGGTCCACCACCACCCGACAGGACAGGCGGCGGACTCTTCACAGGAGATTGGCACAACAGTGCACCGACCGACCCGATCGCCGCCCGGTTTCCCTGCGCCTCGGCCGGTGCCGAGAGATCAACTTCCCGACGCCACGCCGCTCGTGAATCGCGAGCAGATACCGCGTCTATGGGCGGCGGGTTTCCCTGGAGAATCGTCATGCTGAACTTGGTCCAGTCGTATCGCCGCAGTCCGACAACGATTCGGCGCACGTGGGGTATCGATGGGGGTATTTTGCGCGTCATGGCAAAAGAAGTCGCGTGATTTCAGTAGGATATATCCCCGTGGTGGGTCCCTCCTCCGCTACCAACCTCCCTTGTATCTAGCCGAGTTGCTCCGCGTGCCACCGCAGGTGATCGGCCATGAAGGTCGAGACGAAATAATAGCTGTGATCGTACCCGGCGCGCCGGTTCAACTGAAGTGGGATGCCAGCGTTACGGCACGCGGTTTCGAGGAGCTCCGGCCGAAGCTCTTTCTCAAGAAACGGATCGGCGTCGCCGACATCCACCAACAGTCCGGCGAGGTGAGCGCCGTCTTCGATCAGCGCGACCGCGTCGTGACCGCGCCACAGCGATTGGTCGGCGCCCAGATAGCCGGTGAGCGCCTTCTCTCCCCAAGGCACCTGCGAGGGAGCAACGATCGGTGCAAAGGCGGACACACTGCGAAAGCGTTCCGGATGACGCAACGCGATCGTCAGCGCACCGTGTCCGCCCATTGAATGGCCGGTAATCCCCTGCCGCGCCATATCGACCGGGAACTCCGCCGCGAGCAGGTGCGGAAGCTCCTCGGTCATGTAAGTCCACATCCGGTAATTCGCGGACCAGGGCTCCTCGGTCGCATCTACATAGAAGCCCGCACCCAATCCAAAATCGTAGGCGGGATCATCCGGCACCCCGTCCCCGCGCGGGCTCGTGTCGGGCGCGACGAAGATCAGGCCGAGCTCAGCACAGACGGCGCGATATTCGCCCTTCTCGGTGACGTTCGCATGCGTGCAGGTGAGGCCGGACAGGAACCAGACCGCCGGCAGCCTGCCGCCTTGCTGCGCTTGCGGCGGCAGGAAGATCGAGAAGGTCATGTCGGTGCGCGTCGCGGTGCTGGCATGCTTGACGACCAGCTGGCGTCCACCGTGCGCGCGGTTCTCGGAGACCATCTCCATCAGATCTCGATGGCGACTGTGGCGGTCGCCCGATCTCCGGTATTCGGCGTGTCCGCCAGGTCAATCAGCAACAACTTCACCTCGCCCTTGCGTGCGCAGGGCCGGTGCTCGGTGCCTCTCGGTACCACGAACAGCTCGCCGGCGTGGAGTTCGACCGTCCGGTCGCGAAGCTCCATGTCGAGTACGCCGTCGAGGACGAGGAACAGCTCGTCTGTATCGTCGTGCTGATGCCAGACGAACTCGCCTTCGACCTTCACCAATCGCACTTCGTTGCCGTTGTAGCGGGCGACGATGCGCGGCGCCCAAAGGTCGGAGAAGCTGGCAAGCTTTTCGGGGATATTGACCTTGTCGGGCATCAGTAGACGACCACGGCGCGGATGCTTGTTCCCGTGTGCATCAGGTCGAACCCCTTGTTGATTTCCTCGAGCCTCAACACGTGCGTGATCATCGGGTCGATTGCGATCTTGCCGTCCATGTACCAGTCGACGATCTTCGGGACGTCCGTGCGGCCTTTCGCGCCGCCGAACGCGGTGCCGCGCCAGTTGCGGCCAGTGACCAGCTGGAACGGGCGCGTCGAGATCTCCTTGCCGGCCTCCGCCACACCGACGATGATGCTGGTACCCCATCCGCGGTGGCAGCATTCCAGGGCCGTGCGCATCACTTCGGTGTTGCCGGTGCAATCGAACGTATAATCCGCGCCTCCGTCCGTAATCCGCAGCACTTCGGCGATGACCACCTCGCGGTCCTTGCCGCGCCCGTCAATGAAGTGGGTCATGCCGAATTTGCCGCCCCATTCCTCGCGGTCCGGATTAATATCGACGCCGATGATCTTGCCAGCGCCGACGAGCTTAGCGCCTTGGACCACGTTCAGCCCGATCCCGCCGAGCCCGAATACCACGACATTGTCGCCGGCTTGCACCTTGGCCGTGTTCACCACCGCACCGACGCCCGTCGTCACTCCACAGCCGATGTAGCAGCTGGTCTTGAACGGCGCGTCCTCGCGGATCTTCGCGACAGCGATCTCCGGAAGCACGGTGAAGTTCGAGAAGGTCGAGCAGCCCATGTAGTGGAAGATCTGCTGCCCCTTGTAGCTGAAGCGGCTGGTGCCATCCGGCATCAGACCCTTGCCTTGGGTCGCGCGGATCGCGGTGCACAGGTTGGTCTTGCCGGACAGGCACGACTTACACTGGCGGCATTCCGGCGTGTAGAGCGGGATGACATGGTCGCCTGGCTTCACCGACGTGACCCCGGCGCCGATTTCGCGAACCACGCCGGCTCCCTCGTGGCCAAGGATGGACGGGAAGATGCCCTCACTGTCCAGGCCATCGAGCGTGTAGGCGTCGGTGTGACAAATTCCGGTCGCCATGATCTCGACCAGCACCTCCCCGGCCTTGGGGCCATCGAGGTCGACCTCGACGATCTCCAGCGGCTGCCTGACCTCGAAAGCAACCGCGGCGCGTGTCTTCATTCGTATTCCGATCGTTGGGAGTTGTCGGTGCTGCTTGCTGAACTCGTCTACCGAACCCCGGGCTATTACAGAAGTAGGCTTGGTTGACGGCTGCAATGGTCGATGATCCGCTACCTGGTCAATCCGGGCGGAGAGAGGCGGTCCAAGAGCAAGGAGGGAGCCGGTGCAAGATGCAGATTAGGCGGCAAGCAGAATTTAATCCTGTTTGGCTGCTCGGCGCAGCATGCGTTGGGGAGTAACCTGGTGGGCAGCGTTGGCCGCTTTGCTCGCGCCTGTTTCAGCGAGGGCGGCCGACGGCGACCTGCTGTCGCCGAACGTGCTTGCGATCAGCGGCGACCTCCGCCTGGTTGCGGCCGACGGAGAAGCATCCTGGCTTCATGAGGAATTCGGCAAGCTCCGCGGAAGCGGATCTCGCGACGCCAGTTTTCGGGTAAAGCCGGAACTCGGCAGCGTCGATCTGGTCTGGCAGCCACAGGTCGGTTTCGCCTGGTCGGCGACGGTCGTCGGCACCCTTCAGGGCGGGGAACGAACGGAGGCGGGCCTCAGCGAAGCCTTCATCAGCTACAAGCCGATGCGTAGGCAGAAGTTGCGCTTTTCCGCGCGCGCCGGCTTGATGTGGCCCGCGATCTCCCTCGAGCATGGCGGTGCCGACTGGCACGTCCTCGACACCGTGACCCCCTCGGCCATCAACAGCTGGGTAGGGGAGGAGGTTCGTCCGCTGGCCATAGAGGGCACGTTGGGGACGCAAGCGGGCGCCCACGATCTTAGCGCAACCATCGGCGTGTTTGCCGCCAACGACACCGCCGGCACACTGCTGACGCTGCGCGGCTGGGCGCTTCACGACCGCAAAACCTTGGCGTTCCACCGTCAGCGGCTTCCACCACTGCCCGAGCTGCTGGAATATTCGCAGCCGCAATTCACGACACCGTTGCTCGATGTCGCTCCGGGCTTTGCAAAGCATCCTGGATATTATGCCAAGATTGCGTGGCAGCTTCCGGTGCCCGTGCGCGTCGAGGTCTTCCACTACGACAATCGCGCCGATCCGGAGGCGGTCAACGAGGATGTGGAATGGGGCTGGCGCACGCGCTTCGACAATGTCGGGCTGGTGGCGCGCGTCGGACCGGCGATCGAGATAAAGGCGCAGGCGATGAAGGGCTCGACACTGATGGGTTTCGCGAGCCCCGATCGGCTGTGGATCGACACCAAGTTCAGCTCGGCCTTCCTGCTTGCGACGCATACAATCGGAAAGTCGCGCGTCGCGGCCCGGGTCGAGCTGTTCCGGACCCGCAATCGCGGCAGCTTGGTGACGACCGAGGAAGATGAAGCCGGTTGGGCAACGACCGCGGCCTACAGGCGCGACATTTCGGACAATTTCACCCTTTTGGCGGAACTGCTCCACGTGCACAGCAAACGTGCCCAGCGGACGCTCGAAGGTTTCGCTCCAGCTCAAGATCAGACCCAGCTTCAACTCGTCGCACGAGCCCGCTGGTAACCATAGTTCGCTAAACCCTGTTCACATTGTCAGGTTAATCCATGTTTGCATGCCTCGACTGATGATCCTTCTTTTGGCGTTTGTCGGCTTAGTTTCGCCGGCGCAGGCTGCTCCGTTCACGGTGCGGGTGGTTGACGTGTCGGGCAGGCCGGTCGGCGACGCGGTTGTGACGGTCCGCCCAGCCGCGGGCGCGCGGCCGATGAAGGTCGGCCGCGCCTTCACCGTCACCCAGAAGAATCTTCAGTTCCACCCGTTCGTGATGGTCGTTCCCGCAGGCGCTACGGTGTCGTTCCCAAACCTCGATTCGACGAAGCACCACGTCTACAGTTTCTCGCCAGCGAAGACCTTCGAACTGAAACTGTTCGCCAAGGACCAGTCGCGCAGCGTGCGTTTCGACAGGCCAGGCGTGATCGCGCTCGGCTGTAACATCCATGATTCGATGAGCGCATTCATCATCGTGACGGACAGCGCTTGGACGGCTACCAGCGACTCAAAGGGCTTCGTCCGCTTCCCCGACCTTCCGGGTTCGGCTGCGGCAATGACGATCTGGCACCCTTATCTACGTGCTCCCGGCAGCCAGATAAGCCGTCCATTGCCCGCGGGTGAAACGAGCGAAGTGGTTGCCGTTCGGCTCCGACCGCCGCCGATGCATGACATGAGCGGCTATTGACCTTGATCCGCTTCCGATCACTCAGCGCGCGTCTGACCGTCCAGTTCGCACTTCTGTTTGCCGCGGCCATGATCGCGGTTTCGGCGACTCTATCGACCCTCATTTCCGGCGCCGCCTCGCGTCAAGTCGAAAGCCAGCTGCAATCAAGCGGTGCGGTCTACGATCGCTTGTGGCAGATGCGCAGCAGCGAGCTCCAGAATGCCGGCCAGTTGCTTGCGCGCGATTTCGGATTCCGGGCCGCGGTCGCGACCGGCGATAGCGCGACAACCTTGTCTGCTCTCAACAACGTGCGGGCGCGACTCAACGTCGGAACCGCCTTTGTCGTGCGCGTCGACGGTCGCGCTACTGGAATCTCCAACCCCGAGGCGGCGCGCCTGTGGAAGTCGCTGGACAGCGGGCACATGTCCGGCATTGCCAATTTCGGCGGCCACGCCCGCCGACTGGTGGCGGCGCCGGTGCTTGCGCCCAACCTCCTCGGCTGGGTCGTGTTCGCCGCCGATCTCGATCAGCGGGAAATGCGCGGGCTCGAGCGTTTGTCGGCAATTCCCCTCAAGGCGAACGTGCTCGTGCGCAAGGACGGCGCGTGGGTCGAGGCAGCGGGTCAGGCCGCCAAGCTCGACGCCTCCGCCACGCGGACAATCGACAAGCACGTCCGCTCGCAATCGGCCTTCCAGCTCAAGGTCGATGGCGAAGCGTCGATAACGCTCGCCAAGCGGCTTCCGACCTTCTCGGGCGGCGACGATGCGGTTCTCCTGCTCGCCTACCCTAAGGCGCGGGCGCTTGCCGCGACCCGCCGTCTCCAGTGGACGCTCGCGGCCCTGACGATCATCGGCCTCGCCCTCATGGCCTTCGCCACGTGGCGGGCTTCCGGACGCATCACCCGCCCGCTCGCCCGGCTTGACGAGGCTGCGGGACTTCTTGCGGCCGGTGAGCGCTCCGAGGTTCGGGTCGAAGGCAATGACGAGCTCGCGCGCCTCTCAGCAAGCTTCAACGACATGGCCGAGAAGATCGAGGAGCGCGAACGCAAGATCACGCACCTTGCGTTCAACGACGTGCTCACCGGACTTCCCAACCGGACGATGTTCCAGCGGCACCTCGACCAATGTCTCCGCGACATGAAGGATTGCCCGACCACGCTCGCCCTACACTGCCTCGACCTCGATCACTTCAAGACCGTCAACGACACCATGGGCCATCCGGCGGGCGACGCGCTGCTCGTCGCTGCCGCAAAGCGGATCGCCCAGGCGGGACGCGGCCATTTCGTTGCCCGACTCGGCGGCGACGAGTTCGTGGTAGTGCAGAATGCTTCCGACGGACCGAATAGCGTCGACCAGCTCGCGCGTGATCTGCTGAAAGCCATCGGTCACCCGCTCGAGATCGAAGGTCAGCAAATCGTCCCTTCCACCAGCATCGGCATCGCCATCGGCCCGATTGACGGAACGACCACCGGCGAATTGCTCAAGAATGCCGACCTTGCGCTCTACCGCGCCAAGGAAGCGGGCCGCAGCACCTTCGCCTTTTTCGAAGAGACTCTGAACGAGCGCGCGCAGGAGCGGCGCAAGACCGAGCGCGACCTCCGTGTCGCCCTCGAAGACGGCCAGTTCGAGCTCTATTACCAGCCTTTGTTCGACCTCGAGCGCGGCACGATTGGGTCGTTCGAAGCGCTCCTGCGCTGGAATCATCCGACCCGTGGCCAGATTTCACCGATCGATTTCATTCCGATCGCGGAAGATACCGGCCTGATCGTTCCCATCGGCGCCTGGGTCTTGCGCGAGGCGTGCCGTCAGGCGATCCGTTGGCCCGAGCATGTCCGCATCGCCGTCAACGTGTCGCCGGTGCAGTTTCACCGTCACGGGTTGCACGAGATCATCATGCAGGCGCTCGCCTCCAGCAATCTCGACCCCGGCCGGCTCGAGATCGAGATCACCGAATCGATCTTCCTCAAGGGCAGCGAGACGACGCTGAAGCTGCTGCACAATTTGCGCGCGCTCGGGGTCCGCATCGCACTCGACGATTTCGGCACCGGCTATTCGTCGCTCAGCTATCTGCAGAGCTTCCCGTTCGACAAATTGAAGATCGACCGAAGCTTCATCCAGAACCTGCTCACGCGACCCGGCGCCGTTGCCGTGGTCCGAGCGATCACGGACCTGGCCGCAGCGCTCGGTATGGAAACCACGGCCGAAGGGGTCGAAGAGCAAAGCCAGCTTACCGAGCTGCGCAATCAGGGCTGCTCGTCGGTGCAGGGATTCCTCTTCTCGCGCCCGATGAATGCCACCGCAGTGGATATTCTGCTTGGAGTGAAAAACGATATTCCAGGCCGTGGAAAGAAGGTCGCCTGAAGCTCATTGAAGGCGCCAGACCACGCGTTGGGTAAGTGACCCTTCGATCGGATCGCCATTCTCGTCTCGCGCAGGAGTAAATCGAGCACGATCCCTCACGATCTTGCAGGTGGTCTGATCTAACAAGGGATGGCCGCTGCTCTCAATCACATTGCAGCGCGTGACTGTTCCGCCGCGATCGACGTTCACGCGAACAGTCACGCTTCCTTCCTCTTCATTTTCGATCGCCGCTTCCGGATAGTCACTGTCGGAGAAGGGGCCGAGGATTTTTCCTCTCGGTGGCGCTGACGAACTTCCGGCTGTCACCGGAGGAGGTATGTCGGGGGGCTCTGGCCGTGGCCTTTCAATCGCCCCGGCGCGATCGGGCGCCGAGTTAGGTTCTTCGACGTCCTGTTGCTGGAAGCCCCAGAACAGCGCCGCCGCGACAACCGACATAGCCAGAAATGGAACGACGCTGATGTTTCGGCCGGGTTGAACGGGTGAAAGCCGATGCGGGCGGTCGCGGTGGGGATCGTCCATGGCTCCATCGTGCCTCGGCGGTCCGAAAAAGCAAACGCCCGAACCGACGGGCGGTCCGGGCGTCCTGCGTGACGATTGCTCGCCAGCCCCCTTGTCGTTCGAGCGCTGCTCTCTCCCAAGCGCGGCTCTCCCCGAACACGGACCAAAGAGGTCACTGCATTCGAGAGGCCAATGCTTGGTGCGGATTGCGCGCTTTGTCATCAAGCTAACGTATCCATAGAAGGTTTTGCGCACTCTCTGTGTCGGCCCGGCAACAGCAGTCGCGTGCATTGCCAGCCGCCAACGCTCCCCTTAGAGCGCCGGTCATGCGTGTTTCCCGAGCATTTCTGCCCGTCCTCAAGGAAAGTCCGGCCGACGCCCAGATCGTCAGCCACAAATTGATGCTCCGTGCCGGGCTGGTCCGCCAGACGGCCGCCGGCATTTATGCCTGGCTTCCACTCGGGCATCGCGTGCTCAGGAAGATCGAGCAGATCGTCCGCGAGGAACAGGACCGCGCGGGCGCTATCGAAATGCTGATGCCGACGATCCAGTCGGCCGATCTGTGGCGGACCAGCGGCCGCTACGACGCCTACGGGCCGGAGATGCTTCGGATCAAGGACCGGCACGACCGCGAAATGCTCTACGGGCCGACCAATGAGGAGATGCTGACCGCGCTGTTCCGCGACGATGTGAAGAGCTACCGCGACCTTCCGCGCACGCTCTATCATATCCAGTGGAAGTTCCGCGACGAGGTCCGCCCGCGCTTCGGCGTGATGCGCGGGCGCGAATTCCTGATGAAGGACGCCTACAGCTTCGACCTCGACGAGGCGGGGGCACGGCAGAGCTACTACACGCAACTGCTTGCCTATCTGCGCACGTTCCAGCGGCTCGGCATCCGCGCGGTGCCGATGAAGGCGGCGTCCGGCCCGATCGGCGGCGATCTCAGCCACGAGTTCATCGTCCTTGCGCCGACCGGCGAGAGTGAGGTGTTCTACGACGCCGCGTTCGAGGAGTTCGACTGGGCGCAGTCGAGCCTTCAATATGGCGATGCCGAAGGCTTGCAGGGCCTGTTCGACCAGGTCAGCTCGACCTATTCGGCAACCGACGAAACCCATGATCAGGCCCGCTGGTCCGAAGTCGCCGAGGATCGCCGGCGCACGGGCCGCGGCATCGAAGTCGGCCATATCTTCTACTTCGGCGACAAATATTCGAAGGCGATGGGGCTCAAGGTGTCCGGACCGGACGGCAATATGCTGACGCCGATGATGGGCAGCTACGGAATCGGCGTCTCGCGACTGGTCGGAGCGATCATCGAGGCGAGCCACGACGACAATGGCATTATCTGGCCGGAAAGCGTGGCGCCGTGGCAGGTTGGCTTGGTGACCATGCGCGCGGATGATCAGCCGAGTGCGTCCGCGGCCGAGGATCTGTACAGCAAACTGACAGCCGCGGGCGTCGAAACGCTGTTCGATGACCGGGACGAGCGCGGCGGCGTGAAATTGGGATCGATGGACCTCATCGGCTTGCCATGGCAGCTGATCGTCGGCCCGCGCGGCATCGCGGCGGGGACGGTTGAGCTGAAAAACCGTCGCACTGGCGAACGTCAGGAGGTCAGCGTTGAGTCGGCGCTTTCGATGTTGACCAACTTCGCGGGCCGCCAAGCGTGAATTCCGCTTCCGTCATGCTGAACTCGTTTCAGCATCCATCGACCAGCGCCAGTGAAGATCGAACATGGACCCTGAAACAAGTTCAGGGTGACGAGCTTCCGGTCAGTGACGATCAGGAGCTCAATCCGTGATCCTCAACCGCTACGAGCGGATGATCGCCCGCCGCTATCTGCTGCCGGAGAAAGGCGAGCGCTTCATCTTCATCGTTGCGGGATTCTCGGTTGGAGCGGTCGCCCTTGGCGTCGCCGCGCTGATCATCGTCATGAGCGTCATGAACGGGTTCCGCGCGGAGCTGTTCGACAAGACCGTTGGACTTAACGGCCATGCCGTCATCCAGGGCTATGCGGGCCAGCTGGTCGGCTGGCAGAAAATCGCGGAGGCCGCGGCGAAGACTCCTGGCGTCACCTTCGCGCGCCCCCTGATTTCGCAACCGCTCATGGCGTCGGCGAACGGCCGCGTCGAAGGCGTGATTGTGCAGGGCATGCGCGTGGAGGACATGCGCTCGAACAAGACGATCACTGCCAACATCAAGGCAGGGGACCTTCGAACGGTTACGCCGGGGAGCGGTAATATCGCGATCGGCTCGCGCCTGGCGGAGATGCTCGGGGCATATCCGGGATCCGAGATCAGTTTGATCAGCCCGGAGGGGCGATCCACCGTCGTCGGAACGGTGCCTCGTATCGTGTCGTACACGGTCGGCGCGGTCTTCGAAGTTGGCATCTACGATTATGACAAAAGCTTCGTGATGATGCCGATGCAGGACGCCCAGCTGCTGCTGATGATGGGCGATCAGGTCGGCATGGTCGAGATTCAGACGACCAATCCCGACAAGGTTCAGGAGATTCTCGCGCCGCTGCAGCCGTTGGTTCAGGGCCGCGGCGTCATCACCGACTGGCGGCAAATGAATTCGGCGCTGTTCGAGGCCATCGAAATCGAACGGATCACAATGTTCGTTGTACTGTCGATCATCATCCTCGTTGCGGCGTTCAACATCGCTTCGTCGCTGATCATGCTGGTGCGATCCAAAACTCGCGACATCGCAATCCTTCGGACCATGGGCGCAACCCGCCGGGCGATGACCAAGATTTTCATGACGGTCGGGCTTACGATCGGCATCGTCGGGATCGTCGCCGGCGCCGTCATTGCCGCAGTATTCCTGTACTTCCGGCAGTCGGTCGTCGACTTCATCCAGTTTCTGACCGGCCAGAACCTGTGGGACCCTTCGGTCCGTTTCCTCTCAGAGCTGCCGTCGAAGACCGACCCGTTCGAGGTGCTTGCGATTATCTTAGTGACGCTGGTGCTGACCTTCCTCGCGACGCTGTTCCCGGCGCGCCGGGCGGCGGCGACGGACCCGGTGCAGGTGCTACGCTATGAGTGAGCTGGTCCTCGAAACAGTGGGCCTGCGCCGAAGCTTCACGCAGGGCGACGTCACCATCGACGTGCTCCGCGGCGTCGATCTCTCCATCAAGCCCGGCGAGATCGTCGCGCTGCTCGGCCCGTCGGGATCGGGCAAGTCGACCTTGCTGCAGGCGGTAGGGCTGCTCGAAGGGGGTTTTGAGGGGACGATCCGGCTCGGTGGCAAGGAGGCTGCCGACCTCGATGACGACGGCCGCACCGCGCTTCGCCGCGACCTTCTCGGCTTCGTCTATCAGTTCCACCATCTGCTGCCGGAATTCGACGCGCGCGAGAACGTCATTCTGCCGCAGCTCGTTCGCGGCACCGACCATCCGGCCGCCCGCGAACGCGCCGAGCAGCTTCTGACCACGCTCGGGCTTGGCAAGCGCCTCGACCACCGCCCATCGAAGCTCTCGGGCGGCGAGCAACAGCGCGTTGCCGTCGCCCGTGCACTCGCCAATCGTCCGCCGCTGATCCTTGCCGACGAGCCTACCGGCAATCTCGACGAAGCGACCGCCGACACCGTCTTCGCGGAATTCCTGAACCTTGTGCGCAAGGAGGGCAGCGCGGCGCTCGTCGCCACCCACAACGAGCGGCTCGCTGCGCGTATGGATCGCGTCGTTCGCCTTCACGAGGGCCGCCTTGACTAAAGCTTTGCGGTGTCGCGGACCCAGCGGTGGCGCAGCGCGTTAGCGTCGCCATGCGCCGGATCAATCCCACCACCATCGCACTCATCGCCGGCGCCGCTCTGCTCCTGCTGGTCGCCTTCCTCTTCCTCCGCGGCGGCAACGAAGATCAGGATAAGCTGACGACCGCCAACGAAACGGCGGCCGCTGCTGCCCAGGACCCGGAAAAGCGCTGCGCAAGCAAAGCCACCTACGACCTCATCAAACGCGAACTGTTCCGCCGAGCGGCGCAGCTGCGCGGAAGCGACCAGGCGGCTTTCAACGGCCTTGCCGGCTATGCGGCCGTGCGCATGGAACGCCCGGTCCTAGAGTCCGAGGACAAGGACAAGGGCCAGGTCAATTGCTCGGGCTTCATTTCACTCGACTTGCCCCCCGGCGTCGCGGTGGTCGGCGGACGGCGGACGTTGAGCGCCGACGTTGACTACAGCCTTCAGCGCGCCGCCGACGGCAGCGGCGAAGTGCTGACCCTCGGCAATGCGGAGGCGATCATTACACCGCTCGCGACGCTAGCACGCACCAGCCAGACGGCGCAGGAACCCGGCAATATCGTCGCTCCGGCGCAAGGCCCGGCAGCACCACTGCCGACCGTCAACAATCCAATCCCTGCGCCACCGCCGCCAGTCGCCGCCCCAACGCCCCAGCCGGTTCCCGAGCCGGCGCCAAGGCCGCGGCAGACCGTCGCCTTGCCCAGCTTCAACTGCAGCTTTGCCCGCACACGCGGCGAAATCGCAGTCTGCCGGAACGAGGATCTGGCGCAGCTCGATCGCATTATGGCGTCGCACTTCAATCGGGCCATGAGCGAGGCGGGGCCGGGCGAGCGCGCAATGCTGACTCGCACGCGGACGCGCTTCCTCAGCTACCGTGATGGCTGCGGCTCCGACGCCTGCATCGCCGGCGCCTATCGCGACCGCATCGCCGAAATCCGCGACATCATGAGCGGCCAGTGGAGCGCGCCCCGCTAGGCTTGCCCTCGCGCCCAAGTCGGGTCAGTCTTCCGGCGAAGGGAGGCGATCATGAACTTAGGCCGGAAAATCGGTCTCGCGCTGCTGCTTGGCGGCGGGGCCGCTGTGCACGCGCAGACGTCCACGCAGCCGGCGCCCGCCCGTTGCGACAGCCCGGAGTCGCACCAGCTCGATTTCTGGGTCGGCTATTGGGAAGTGCGGCCCAACGGCAGCGATAAGGTGATTGCCCATTCGCTGATTGAGAAGCGCTACGCCGGTTGCGCGATCCGCGAGAATTGGATGCCGCTTGGTAAGGAGAAAACGGGCGGAGGCGGCAGCCTCAGCCTGTACGACCAGCGCCGCCATCAGTGGCGCCAGGCGTGGATCGACTCGAGCGGGACGCGCGTCGATTTCGACGGCGGCTTCAGGGACGGCGTCATGACCATCGCCGGCACTTGGGAAAATCTGAGCGGCCCCGGCAAGGACGCCCGGGTGATCATGCACTATCAGCAGCTGCCTTCCGGCGAAGTCCGACAATGGGCCGAACAATCGGCCGACGGCAAGCAATGGGCGCCTTCGTTCGACTTCCTCTACCGCCGGGTGAAACGGCCTAAATAGTTGTGGAAAAGGGATGGACGGCGCTTTGCGAGCGCGCGGGACATGCCCCATAACCGAAGCGTGAACCACCCCTTCGTCCCGCTTCGAGTCTTCTCCTCTTTCACGATGCTCGAAGGGGCGATGGAGCCGGCGACAATTGCCGAGCGCGCTGCCAAGCTCGGCTTCCCGGCGGTCGCACTCACCGACCGCAACGGCCTCTACGGCGCGATGCCGTTCAGCGATTATTGCGAGAAGAAAGGCGTTCAGCCGATCATCGGCACCACTCTCGCTGTCGCGCGCCCGCTCGATATCGGTGGTCAGCCTGGGCAGATCGACTGGCTGGTCCTGCTGGCCAAGGACGAGAGCGGCTACGCCAACCTCTGCAAACTGGTTTCGGCCGCCCATCTCGATCGCCCGATCAGCGAAGAGCCGCACGTCGGCTTCGCCGCGCTGGAGCAAGCGAGCGAGGGGCTGATCGCGCTCACCGCCGGACGCGACGGGGCGCTCGCCCGCCTGCTCGCCGACGGCCAGGCGGACATCGCGGCCGCCTATCTGTCCTCGCTCGAACGGCTATTCCCGGACCGCCTGTATATCGAAATCGCGCGCCGTCACGATCCGGTCGAGGATGCCGCAGAGCATGCGCTGATCGAGCTTGCCTATGCCCGCGAGCTGCCGCTGGTCGCTACCAACCCCGCCGCCTACGCGGATCCCAGCTTCCACGCCGCCCACGACGCCATGCTGTGCATCGCCCACTCGGCCTATGTCGAAAGCAATGACCGGGTGAGGTCGTCGCCGGAAGCCTGGCTCAAGGATAGCGCCGCGATGGCGGAGTTGTTCATCGACCTGCCCGAGGCGCTGGCCAACACGGCCGTGGTGGCAAAGCGCTGCGCAATCTCCGCGCCCAAGCGCCGTCCCATTCTGCCACGCCTTTCCGATGCGGAGGACGAGACGCTGCGCAGAGACGCGCATGCCGGTCTGGCCGATCGGCTGAAGGGGCGCACCGACGAAGACAAGCAACTCTACGCGGAGCGCCTGGACTTCGAACTCGACGTCATCATCCGAATGGGTTTCGCCGGCTACTTCCTGATCGTCGCCGACTTCATCAAATGGGCGAAGGCCAACGACATTCCCGTAGGCCCCGGCCGCGGCTCCGGCGCGGGCTCGGTCGTCGCCTGGGCGCTGACCATCACCGACCTCGACCCGATCGCGCTCAACCTGCTGTTCGAACGTTTCCTCAACCCGGAACGCGTGTCGATGCCGGACTTCGACATCGACTTCTGCGAAACCCATCGCGACAAGGTCATCACCTACGTCCAGTCCAAATATGGGCGGGACAAAGTCGCGCAGATCATCACATTCGGGCGCCTGAAGGCACGAGCAGTGCTCAAGGACACCGGCCGCGTCCTGCAGATGAGCTACGGCCAGGTCGATCGCCTCGCCAAGCTAATCCCGAACCACCCGACCGATCCGTGGACGCTGGAGCGCTGTCTCGGCCGCGCCCGCGACAAGTCGGGCGGGCCGCTTGCCGGCGTTCCGGAATTCATTTCCGAATATCGCAACGACGCCGACGTGAAACGCCTCGTCGACCTTGCGATGAAGCTCGAAGGCCTGCCGCGCCACAGTTCGACCCACGCCGCCGGAGTCGTGATCGGCGACCGTCCGCTCGACGAGCTGGTGCCGCTCTATCGCGACCCGCGCTCGGACATGCCCGTCACGCAGTTCGACATGAAATATGTCGAGGCTGCCGGCCTCGTGAAGTTCGACTTCCTCGGCCTCAAGACCCTGTCGGTGCTGAAGGAGGCGCAACGGCTGCTCGCCGATCAGGGCGTCGAGGTCGACCTCACCGCGCTCAGCTGGGACGACGAGGCCGTCTACGAACTGCTCCAGCGCGGCGATACCGTCGGCGTGTTCCAGCTGGAATCGGAAGGCATGCGCCGAACGCTCGCGGCTGTCCGCCCGACCGGCTTCGGCGACATCATCGCGCTCGTGTCGCTCTACCGTCCGGGCCCGATGGACAACATCCCGATGTTCGGCGACCGCAAGAACGGCCGCGCCGAACTCGCTTATCCGCACCCGATGCTGGAGGAGGTGCTCAGCGAAACCTACGGCATCTTCGTCTATCAGGAGCAGGTGATGCAGGCCGCCCAAGTGCTGGCCGGCTACTCGCTCGGAGAAGCCGACCTTCTCCGCCGCGCGATGGGCAAGAAGATCCAGAGCGAGATGGACGCCCAGCGCGCGCGCTTCATCGAGGGTTGTGCGAAGAACGACATCGGCCCCGAAAAGGCCAACGAGCTGTTCGACTTGATCGACAAGTTCGCGGGCTACGGCTTCAACAAGAGCCACGCCGCGGCCTACGCGCTGGTGGCCTATCACACCGCCTGGCTCAAGGCGCACCACCGCGCCGAATTCTACGCCGCCTCGATGAGCTTTGACATGGCGCAGACCGACAAGTTGGCCTTGTTCGTCGAGGATATGCGGCGTGGCGGGGTCGAATGCCTGCCGCCCGACATCAATGCCAGCCGGGCGGACTTCTCCGTCGAGGACGGGAAGGTCCGCTATGCGCTGGGAGCGCTCAAGGGCGTCGGCGAGGGCGCGATGGAAACGATCGTTCGCGAGCGCGAGGCGAACGGTTCCTTCACCAGCCTCGAGGACTTCGCCGCCCGCATCGACCCGCGCCAGCTCAACCGCAAGCAGATCGAGAGCCTCGCGGGTGCCGGCGCGTTCGACTCGATCAACCCGGACCGTGCGGCGGTATTCGCAGGCGCGGAGACGATCCTCGCTCACGCCTCGAGCGCGGCCGAGCAGAAATCGAGCGGGCAGGGCGGCCTGTTCGGCGGGGGTGGCGTCGAGGTGGCGCCGATCCGGCTCCCGCGCACGCCGCAGTGGACGCTCGCGGAGCGGATGAGCGCGGAATGCGACGCCTTCGGTTTCTATTATTCGGCGCACCCGGTCGATGCCCACAAGCATTTGCTCGCCGCGCACAAGGTCCGCACGTTCGCCGAGATCACTTCAACGCCGATCGCTACCGAGGGGCGCACGCCGGCAACCATGGCCGGCCTGGTCGAGGAAGCGCGTTGGCGCACCTCCGCCAAGGGCCGCCGCTACATGATGGCAACGCTCAGCGATTCATCCGGGCAGTTCATGGCGACGGCGTTCGATGACGAGGTGTGCGAGACGCTCGAGAACGCCGCGCGCCAGCAGAGCTGCGCGCTGCTCACGGTCGAGCTCGACCGCCGCGAAGGCGATGAGACTCCGCGGGTCGCCATCAAGCGCCTGCAACCGCTGGAACAACTTGCCGAAAGATCGCGGCTGCAGATGAACGTGAAGCTCGCGGACAGCAGGACGATTGCGCTGCTCGCGCCGCTGCTTGCCAATGCACGCGGCGGGACCGGTGCACTGCGCTTCACGGTTCCTCTCGCCACTGGTGGCGAGGCTGTCGTCCTCGCCGGGCGCGACTTCCGCCTCGATGCGGAACTGGCGAGCCAGATCGAGCGAATCGCAGGGGAGGGCAGCGTCGAACTGTCGGTTCAGGAGCCGCCAAGGCTGGCGCTGGTGGGGTAAAGCGCAGTTCGCCATGCCGGGGGCATGGCGAGACCGCTCTACAGATACAGCAGTGTGACCCGTGCTCGCCTGTCCCCCGGACAGGCTGCGCGCGAATCACGCCATCCAGAATCCGTCGCGGTTCACCAGGCTCGTCACGCGCGCATTCTGCTCTTCGCCCAGCGCCTGCTTGAAGCGCGGGAAGACCTGCTCTTCCTCCATATGCGCGTGGCGCGAGACCAGCGAGCGGAACTCGCGGACCTTCTCCAGCCAGGTCGGCGAATCCGGGCCCGTTTCGTTAAGCTCGTAAATGAACGTCTTGATATAGCCGTGCTCGCCTTCGAGATGGTCGGCGTCGACCGCTTCATTGGCTTCACGAAGCGCCGGGTAGACGACCGTTTCTTCCTGATGCGCATGCTTGTCGAGCGCACGAGTCAGTTTCATCAGCAGCATCTTGCGCTTGAAGGTCTGGCTTTCGTCGGTAGCCAGCATTCGGTCGAAGAGGGCGAGAGATGCATCATGCTCGGCGGCAAGGATCGCGTCCCAGTCGCCCGCGCTCGCCTCCAGGCCCTGCATCAGCAGCTTGCGGCCGTAATTGGCCGCGAAACCGATCGCCGCGCCGGCCAGCGCCGCGCCCACGAGCGCGCCGGTGTTCGACTCGCCGAAGGAAAAGGCGCTCCGCTCGTCCTTGGACCGGTTCTGGCTGTTTGCACTGCCGTTGCTGCGGCTTTCGGAAGCGCTGCGTTCGGACCCTTCCTTGCGGTTCGCGGTGCGGGTTGAAGTGCGGCTGTGGGTACGCGTCGCCATGACAGTCTCCTGTTTGAGAGTTCGAAGCTTCAACCGATGGGCCTACCCTCCCGTTCCTGTTGCAAACGGTTCGCACCTGCCACTGGCGCAGCAACACTGGACTGGTCCGGCCTGCGTGCTAGCTTGCCATCCGGAGGGGAATTGCCATGAAAGCCGCACTGTTCGCCTTGCTGGCCGCCGCTTCGGTACCGGCTTTGGCCCAGCACCAAAACCACGCCGACATGGTCGCTCCGCAGTCGGCGATGATCCTGCCAGGCTATGGCGATGGCGGGTTCCCGATCATCACCAGCAACGCGCAGGCGCAGGCCTTCTTCGACAATGGGATGCAGCTGGCCCACGCCTTCGCCCACGACGCGGCCGTGACCGCGATGAAAGAGGCCGAACGTCTCGACCCTTCGTGCGCCATGTGTGCCTGGGGTGAAGCCTGGGCGGGCGGGCCGACGATCAATTTCGGCAAGAACAAGAAGGAGCTGAAGCCGCTCATCAAATCCGCCAAGCGCGCGGTGAAGCTGGCCCGCGCGAACGGTAATCCAACCGAGATCGCGCTCATCGACGCGCTGGTCGTCCGGTACCGCAATGGCGGAGGGCACGAGCAGGGCGACATGGCGTTCGCTGTGGCGATGGATTCGCTCGCTCGCGCCAACCCGGCCAACGATGAATTCGCGACCATCGCCGCCGACGCCTGGCTGCAGGCCCCCGCCGAAGGGGACGCCGCCGAGAAGACCAATCTCCTGCGCTCGCTCGCGCTGCTCGAGCCGGTGCTTGCCAGGCGCCCCAACTACACACCGGCGATCCACTTCTACATCCACGCGACCGAACAATATGGCGAAGGCCCGCGCGCGGAGCCCTATGCGAATCGGCTCGCGGCGCTTGCGCCCAATTCCTCGCATCTCGTCCATATGCCGAGCCACACATTCTATTGGGTCGGCCGCTATCAGGAGGCGGCGGACGTGAACCGCCGGGCGGTCGAGATCGGCATTGCTCAGGCTCGCGCAATGCACGTGCCGCCGCCGGAAGGCGTGTGGGGCCTTCCCTATCACGGGCATAATGTCGTGTTCGGTCTCGGGGGAGCCTTGATGGCGGGCGACAAGGACACGGCCTTGTGGCTCGCGCGGCCGCTGGTCGAGCGAGCCGCGGCGCAGGACAAGTCTCCGCCCTATTCGCAGGCGCTGGGTGGCGGCGGTTATGTGGCGATGGCGCTGTTCGCGGAGCCGAGCGAGATGCTGAGCCTGGCCGCCCCCAAGCTGCCCTATCTCCTCGGCATGTGGCACTATGCCCGGGGCGAAGCTTATGCGCGCACCGGCGATATTGCCGCGCTCGAGCGCGAGATGAACGCGATTGCCGTGCCGGACGCAAAGCGTGGCGCCGAGGATTTCAGCTGGCAGGCGTCGCAGACGCTGAAGATCGCACAAAAGGTACTCGACGGGCGCGCGAAGATGTTGCGGGGCCAGTTCGGGGCCGCCGTCACCGCTTTCGCCACGGGCGCGGCGCTGCAGGAAGAAGAGGATTTCACCGAAGCGGCCGATCCGCCCTTGTGGCGGTCGCCCGTGAGGCGCGAACTTGCGCTCGCGAAATTCGCCGCCGGCGACCTGGCCGGTGCGCGCGTGGAAGCCCAAGCGACGATGAAGGTTCGGCCGAAGGACCCCGGAGCGTTGGCGCTGCTCGCCAAACTCGACGCGAAGAGCGCGGCTCGCTAACGGGCGCGGCATGGCAAGAAGCGCGGTCAAGATCCCGAAGTACAAGCGTGCGCGGCGGCGGTCGTGGCCCGCCCGGATCATCGGCTGGCTGTTCAAGCTGGTCTTCGCCTTCGTCTTCGGCTCGCTCCTCTGGGTGCTCGCCTACCGCTTCATCAATCCGCCCCTCACCGCGACCATGATCGGGGATATGGTCGCGGGCCGTGGCGCAACTCGGGACTGGATGCCGATCGGCGAGATCGACCGCGACATGGTGCGCGCGGCCATCGCGGCCGAGGACAGCAAGTTCTGTACTCACAACGGCTTCGACTTCGAGGCGATCGAGGATGCGATGAAGCGCAATGCCTCGGGCGGACGCATCCGTGGCGGATCGACGATCAGCCAGCAGACCGCGAAGAATGCCTTCCTGTGGCAGGGCGGCGGCTATGCCCGCAAGGGCGCCGAGGCCTGGTTCACCTTCCTGATCGAGCACCTGTGGGACAAGCGCCGGATCATGGAAGTCTATCTCAACCTCGCGGAGACCGGCATTGGCACCTACGGCGTCAACGCCGGTTCCGAGCGCTATTACGGCCATGACGCAAGCGCGATGAGCCCTACCGAAGCCGCGCGCATCGCCGCCGTCCTCCCGCTTCCCAAGCAGCGCGGAGTGCTGTCGCCAAAGGGCTTCACCCGCCGCTACGGCAATTCGATCACCGCGCGCATCGGCGTCGTCGGCCGCGACGGGCTGGACGCCTGCGTCTATCGCGGCACGACGCCGCCGGTGAACCGCACTCCGCCCAAGAGCAGCAAGCCACAGGCGGTGCCTGGCGAGGAATATGAAACCGCCAAGCCGCTGCCGCCGCTGGAAGATGAAGATGTGGTGAAAGATCTGCCTCAGGCAGCGCCCGCACCGGACGTTCCGCCTTCTGCCGAACCGCCGGCGACCCAACCTCCGGCAGAGCCCGAAACTGTCGAAACACCGCCGCCAGCCGAACAAGCTCCTGAGCCGCCTGCAGCGCCGAACCCGTAGAAGCCCGTCCTTGCCGCAATGCAGCAAGCCATTTACATCCTCTACTCATGACATCGACTAACGACATCCGCCGCAGCTTCCTCGACTTTTTCAAAGGGGCGGGACATGCGCGCGTGTCCAGCGCGCCGCTGGTGCCGCACAACGATCCGACCTTGATGTTCGTGAACGCGGGCATGGTGCCGTTCAAGAACGTCTTCACCGGCCTCGAAACCCGTGCCTATTCGACCGCGACAAGCAGCCAGAAGTGCGTCCGCGCGGGCGGCAAGCATAACGACCTCGACAATGTCGGCTACACCGCCCGTCACCACACTTTCTTCGAAATGCTCGGGAATTTTTCCTTCGGCGACTATTTCAAGGAACAGGCGATCACCCACGCCTGGACCCTGCTGACGAAGGAGTGGGGACTTGCCCCCGACCGGCTGACCGTCACCGTCTATCACACCGACGACCAGGCGTTCGATCTGTGGAAAAAGATCACCCGCCTACCCGACGGCCGCATCATCCGCATCGCGACCAAAGACAATTTCTGGGCAATGGGCTCGGACGGACCCTGCGGACCCTGCTCCGAAATCTTCTTTGACCATGGCGCCGATATCCCGGGCGGCCCGCCCGGCAGCCCGGACGAGGACGGCGACCGCTTCGTCGAGATCTGGAATCTCGTGTTCATGCAGTTCGTGCAGGAAAACGACCAGATCGTCGGCGACCTTCCGCGCCCGTCGATCGACACCGGCATGGGGCTGGAGCGCATCGCCGCCGTCATGCAGGGCGTGCACGACAATTACGACACCGACACCTTCAAGGCGCTGATCGCCGCCAGCGAGGAGTTCACGAAGACCAAGGCTGCGGGCGAGCAACAGGCCAGCCATCGAGTCATCGCCGACCATCTTCGCTCGGCCGGCTTCCTGGTCGCCGACGGAATTCTCCCGTCGAACGAGGGCAGGGGCTATGTCCTGCGCCGCATCATGCGCCGCGCCATGCGCCACGCGCACATCCTTGGCGCCAAGGAGCCGCTGATGCACCGACTGGTGCCCGCGCTCGTTTCCGAAATGGGCGCCGCTTATCCCGAGCTGGTCCGCGCGCAGCCGCTGATCGAGGCAACGCTCGCGCAGGAGGAAATCCGCTTCCGCCAGACGCTCGCCAACGGCCTGCGCCTGCTCGACGAAGCGACCGAGACCATGGCGCAAGGCGGCACGCTGCCCGGCGAGACGGCGTTCAAGCTCTACGACACCTTCGGCTTCCCCTATGATCTGACCGAGGATGCCTTGCGCGCACGTGGCCTGGCGGTGGACCGTACCGGCTTCGATGCCGCCATGGCCGAGCAGAAAGCCGCCGCCCGCGCCGCCTGGAAGGGCTCCGGCGACAAGGGCAGCGACGAGCTCTGGTTCGACCTCGCGGAGGAGCTCGGAAGCACGGAGTTCATCGGTTATTCGGGCCATGAAGGGGAGGGCGTCGTCCTCGCCATCGTCAAGGACGGCCAACGCGTTGAGCGGGCAGGCGAGGGCGAGAAGGTGCAGATCCTGCTCAACCAGACTCCTTTTTACGGCGAAAGCGGCGGGCAAATTGGCGACGCCGGTTTGCTAGCCAACCTCAACGGCTTCGAAGGCATTGTTGAGGATACATCGAAGCCGCTCGGAAAGCTTCACGCACTCCTGACCAACATCGCCGCGGGCGAGGTGAAGGTCGGCGATACGCTCTCGCAAAGCGTCGATGTCGATCGCCGCAGCCGAATCCGCGCCAACCACAGCGCAACGCACCTGCTGCACTCGGCGCTGCGCCATCGGCTCGGCGGCCACGTCACGCAAAAGGGCAGCCTCGTCGCGCACGACCGACTGCGCTTCGACTTCTCGCATCCTTCCGCGCTAAGCGCTGAAGATATCGCGGTGATCGAAGCCGAAGTGAACGCGCAGATTCGCGGCAATCAGCCGGTCACCACCCGCCTGATGACCCCGGATGACGCCATCGCGGCCGGCGCCATGGCCTTGTTCGGCGAGAAATATGGCGACGAGGTCCGCGTGCTCAGCATGGGCAGCAACGATGCCGCCGATTTTTCGGTCGAGCTGTGCGGCGGCACCCACGTCAACGCGCTCGGCGACATTCAATTGCTCAAGATCGTCTCGGAGAGCGCGGTTTCATCCGGCGTCCGCCGCATCGAGGCGCTGACCGCCGAAGCCGCCCGTCAATGGCTGGTCGAACGGGATAGCCGCCTTCGCGAAGCCGCGGCCGCGCTGAAATCCTCACCCGACGAAGTGCCCGCCCGCGTGGCTTCGCTAATCGAGGATCGCCGTCGCCTCGAACGCGAGCTTGCGGAAGCCAAGAAGGCGCTGGCGATGGGCGGAGGTGGGGCCCAGTCCGAAGCCGCCGGCCCTGAACAGGTCGCCGGCCGCGCCTTCCTCGGCCAGGTGGTCGAAGGGCTTGATCCCAAGGCGCTGCGCTCGACCATCGACACGATGAAGCAGCGCGTCGGCTCGGGAATCGCCGCGCTGGTTGCCGTCAACGACGGCCGCGCAAGCCTCGCCGTCGGAGTGACCGACGACCTCGTGGGTCAGGTCAGCGCGGTCGACCTCGTCAAGGCAGCGGTGGCCGCACTAGGCGGGCAGGGCGGCGGCGGCCGCCCCGACATGGCACAGGGCGGCGGGCCGGATGGTGCCAAGGCTGAAGATGCGATTGTGGCAGTCCGGGAAGCCCTCAGAACGATCGCGGCTTAAGCCTCCGCCAGATAGGCCTCCAGATCGTCGCTTCCGCCAACGCGCTCGCCATCGATGAAAATTTGCGGGGTGGTATGCACGCCATGCTCGTTCTTGAACGCCTCGACCTCCGCGCGCGAGGCAAGGATATGTTCTTCAATTTCGAACCCTGCTTGCTCAAGCATCGCCTTGGCACGAACACCGAACGGGCATTCATGATCCGGG